>CAZKCG010000003.1:0-246785 GCA_964551445.1 uncultured bacterium
GCCGAGCCAAAACTGCCGGTAACCGCCGTAACAAGACTTGTGTCGGCGGTCAATAAATTATTATACTGGTCATATACCCCGACCTTCGGCTGAATAGCGAACACCGTCGCGGCAACAGACGGGTTCGAGGGTTCCTGCACCATCACAAGTTTCGCCGCAGCGCCCGGATCTACAGCGAATATATTCGATGTCCCGGTCTTTCCGGCGCCGATAACCGATATCGATACGTTCGCCTGAGCTTTCGTCAGCGTTATGTTCTCGACGCATACACCGGCCGCGAAATTCCCGGTAACGATAGGCGATATAGTGCCGGTCGAATCGATAAGATTCGCCGTGAATCCGGCACCGTTATAACTTGTCAGAGTATTGTTTGATGCGTCCTGTGCGGTTATCGTTACGGCGAAAGCCACGCCCGCCGCCTGAGGGGTCGCGATATTCGATATCGCGAAATGGTCGAGTCCCGTATTTATCCACGAAGCGTTGGTTGTGGCCGTAATGCCGGAACCTGTATCAGTTACGGTGATGATCTTATTTATATCAGGCGCAGTGTCGGCTATATGTATCGTCGCGATCCCTGAAACGAAGCCTGTACCGTCGAATGTGCCGTCAGGATCGGCTATGTCCGTGACGCCGTCGCCGCTCCATGTTATGCCGCCTGTCGCGCCGGCTATCGTAAGCGTGCCGGCTGAATTGAAATTTTTTATAATATTGCCGTTGGCGTCAAGCGCCTTTACATAAATGGAGAGCGCGGCACCTGTAAACTGGGGGCTGTTGGACGAAACGGAAAAACTTGCAAGCGCTCCGGGATTGATGGTGATCTTTCGGGACTCAATTCCGGTAACGCCGGGCGCGTTGAATGATATTTTCAGATCTTCATTTTTATCATATTTCAGATCGGTAAATGTAGCGATACCCGCTACCGCGTTAATAGCCGTCGTGCCCTGAAGCGCAGCCGAGCCAAAACTGCCGGTAACCGCCGTAACAAGACTTGTGTCGGCGGTCAATAGATTATTATATTGATCATAGACGCCTACCTTCGGCTGCGTCGCAAAAACCGCCGCGGCCGTAGCCGGGGTCGAAGGTTCCTGTACCATCACAAGTTTGGCCGCAGCGCCCGGATCTACCGAAAATATATTCGATGTTCCGGTCTTTCCGGCGCCGATAACCGATATCGATACGTTCGCCTGAGCTTTCGTCAGCGTTATGTTCTCGACGCATACACCGGCCGCGAAATTCCCGGTAACGATAGGCGATATAGTGCCGGTCGAATCGATAAGATTCGCCGTAAAGCCGGCGCCGTTATAACTTGTCAGAGTATTGTTTGATGCGTCCTGTGCGGTTATCGTTAAGGCGAAAGCCACGCCCGCAGCCTGAGGGGCCGCGATATTCGATATCGCGAAATGGTCGAGTCCCGCAGTACTGATCCATGAAGCATTAGTCGTGGCGTTCACGGCTCCGGATGTGACCGTGATCACTTTATTCGTATCGGGCGCGGTGTCGGCTATATGTATCGTCGCGATCCCTGAAACGAAGCCCGTGCCGTCGAATGTGCCATCAGGGTCAACTATGTCCGTCACGCCGTCGCCGCTCCATGTTATGCCGCCTGTCGCGCCAGCTATCGTGAGCGTGCCGGCTGAATTGAAATTCTTTATAATATTACCGTTGACGTCAAGCGCCTTCACGTACAGGGAAAGCGCGGCACCTGTAAACTGCGGGCTGTTGGACGAAACGGCAAAGCTTGCGAGCGCTCCGGGATTGATGGTGATCTTTCGGGACTCAATTCCCGTAACGCCGGGTGCGGCGAATGATATTTTCAGATCTTCGGATCTATCATATTTCAGATCGGTGAATGTAGCGATACCCGCTACAGCGTTAACGGCGGTCGTGCCCTGAAGAGCCGCGGTGCCGAAACTGCCTGCAGCCGCGGTAACAAGTCTTGAGTCGGCGGTCAATAGATTATTATACTGATCATAGACGCCGACCTTCGGCTGCGTTCCAAAAACCGTCGCGGCAACCGACGGGTTCGAAGGTTCCTGCACCATCACAAGTTTGGCGGCAGCGCCCGGATCCATCGTAAACGCGTTGGAAGTTCCTATCCTTCCGGCGCCGACGGCCGTGATCGATACGTTCGCCATGGCTTTAGTGATAGTGATATTGCCGTTCCATACGCCTCCGGCGAAGTTTCCGGTAACGGCAGGCGAAATCGTATTGGTGGTATCGGTAAGATTAACTGTCGCGGCGTATCCGGGGATAACATTATTATAAGCGTCCTCGGCTATTATCGTTACAGCGAAGGCATTTCCGGCCGTCTGAGGAGAGGCTATCGCGGTTATGGCAAAATGATCCAGTCCGACGGTGCTGATCCATGAAACATTCGCGGTTTTGTTCACCGCTCCCGATGCGATCGTGATGGATGCCGCTTCAGCCACGGTGTCCGAAACATGAACGGCCGCGACGCCGGACACGAAGCCTGTGCCGCCGAATGTAGCGGTAGTATTCAAATTGTCCGTAATTCCCTCGCCCGTCCATACTATGGTCCCTGTCGTGCCGGCCGTCGCAAGCGTTCCGGACGAATTAAAATTCGTTATCAGATTGCCGTTGGCATCAAGAGCCTTTACATACATCGTGATCGGGACGCCTACAAATTGAGGACTGTTGGAAGTAACGCTAAAACTTGTCAGAGCGCCTGGAACTACGGTTATTTTCCGCGATTCGACCCCGGCAACGCCGGGCGCGGTAAACATTATTTTAAGATCTTCATTTTTATTATATTTCAGGTCCGTAAATGTCGCAATGCCGGCGACCGCGTTAACAGAGGTCGTACCCTGAAGGGCCGCTGAGCCAAAACTGCCTGCAGCGGCGGTGATAAGGCTCGTATCGGCCGTCAATAAATTATTATATTGGTCATAGACGCCGACCTTTGGCTGAGTCGCGAACAATATCGCGGCCGGCGCGGGAGTTGAAGGTTCCTGGATCATCATAAGTTTGGCGGCAACATCAGCAGATATAGTAAAATTATTGGAAGTTCCTGACCTTCCGGCGCCCAGCACGGAAATTGACACGTTCGCCTGAGCTCTCGTAATCGTTACATTCTCGACGCAAACGCCATTTACGAAATTTCCCGTCACTGAAGGCGACACGGTATTGGTCGTATCGATAAGATTAGCCGTCACGCCATTATAACCGGTCACGGTATTATTATTGATATCCTGCGCCGTTATGGTCACGGCGAAACCGGCTCCGGCCGTTTGCGAAGCTAAAGGGCTGATCATGAAATGATCCAATCCGGTATTATTGATCCACGAAACATTGGCAGACGCGCTCACGAGGCCTGATGTGACCGTGACCGCTTTATTCGCGTCGGCGGCGCTGTCAGACACGTTGATTATCGCGACGCCGGACACGAAACATGTGCCGTCGAATGTGCCGCCCGGATCGGCCCCGTCAGTAACACCCCCGCCGCTCCAGGTTATGCCGCCGGTAGTTCCCGTGATCGTAAGCGCGCCGGGCAGGTTGAAATTAGTTATTAAATTGCCGTTAATATCAAGAGCCCTGACCGATAATGAGATCGCTGCGCCCGTAAATTGAGGGCTGTTCGAAGTAACGCCAAAACTTGCAAGGACCGATGGATTAACAGTTATCCTTCTGGATTCGACCCCGGTAATACCTGGCGCCGTAAACAATATCTTCAGATCTTCAGATCTGTTATATTTCAGGTCCGTGAACGCCGCGATGCCTGCGGATGCGTTAACGGAAGTCGAGCCCTGAAGAACGGCCGAACCAAAACTGCCGGTAGCGGCTGTGATCACGGCCGTATCCGCGGCGCATAAATTTCCATACTGATCATAGACGCCAACCTGCGGCTGGGTCGTAAACGCCGAAGCGGCCGTCGCGGGAGTTGAAGGTTCCTGGATCATCATAAGTTTGGCCGCAGCGCCCGCCGTTACAGTAAACGCGTTGGAAGTCCCTGATTTTCCGGCTCCCATGACTGATATCGATGCGTTAATCTGCGATCTGGTAAGGGTTGCGCTTCCGCTCCATACGCCGTTAACAAAGTTTCCCGTAACGGTAGGCGAAATGGTGTTTGTCGTGTCCGTCAGATTCACCGTCGCGTTATATCCCGCAATCGTGTTGTTGGCGTTATCCCGGGCAGTTACGGTAAAAAATATCGCATCGCCGGCCTTCTGAGGTGAAGCGATCTGGCTGATCGCGAAATGGTCCAGCCCCGTGGTATTGATCCATGTAAGATCGGCCGTCCCGGTTTTAGCAGAGGCCATGTCGGTTATCGTTATGGTTTTATTCTGATCCGGCGCCGAATTCATTATATTTAAGACCGCGACCCCGTCATTGAAGCCCTGACCGTTAGATGTCCCGGTCCCGGTGATCCCGTTGACGACTCCGGCGCCGCTCCATGTGACGCTCCCTGTGGCGCCGGTGATCCCGAGCCCCAGGCTCCCCGAATAATTGATTATCGTATTTGCGTAAGCGTCCTTCGCCCTGATATATAAGGTGATCGAACTTCCGGCGAATTGAGGGCTGTCGGTCGTTATGACGAATCTGTCAAAAGGCCCCGGAGCGATGGTGATCATCTGCGACTCAACGGCCGCGAGCGCGCCTGAAGTGAAAATGATCTTCATCGCCTCCGCCTTATTGTAGCCTAAATTTGTAAAAGACGCAATTCCCCCGGAAACCGATGCGGTAACCACGCCTGTAAGTTCTGCGTTTCCGACCGGGCCGCGGGCCGCGGTTATAACCGTCTGGCTGTCGCCGGTCAATATATTTCCGTACGCATCGCTAACCGCTACCCGGGGCTGAGTCCCGAACGGCGTCCCCGCGGCCGCACCAGAGGAACTTTCGCGCGCCATAACGAGTTTTGAGGCCGCGCCCGGCATAATTATTACGGAATTGGATATCCCCATTTTTTTGCCGCCGATCACGGTTATATTTACGCCGCCCTGCGCTTTTCCGATCGTCACGGCGCCCTGCCACACACCCGATACGAAAGCGCCTGTAACGTTAGGCGATATAGTATTGGTCGTATCCGACAGGTTCGCCGTGCCGGCAAAAGAATTTACAGTAGCGCCGAAAACGTCCTTTGCCGTTATAACCAGAGGAATAGCGCTTCCGGCGTTCTGAGGAGAGGCTATCGCAGATATATCGAAGTGATCTAAAACGCTGCTTTGCGTTTCGGACCATGATACAAGCGCGGTCCCCGTCCTCTGCGTCGCGTTATCGGTAACGGTTATGAGCGCGTTCACGTCGGCGGCCGTGTTTGAAACGTAAAAGGTCGCGGAGCCTCCCAGAAAGCCGAATCCGTCGAAGCTTGACTTATATGGCGTTACCGTTCTGACGTTATCGCCGCTCCATGTTATCGTGCCGGTGGTCTCGCTTATGGACAGCGTTCCGCTTCCCTTATAGCCGGTTATCGCGTTACCGAGATTATCCCTGGCCGTCACGATTATTTTTATATTGCTGGAATCAGACTGAACGCGGCTGGCAACAACGAGAAAATTATCGAACGGCCCCGGCGGCAGTTCTAATTTCGATATTATTTTTTTGGTCGCCGGCGCATCGGTATCAAAACTCGATCTTACTACGTCGCCTATCTTTTTTCCCATTGCCTCGGGGCTCTGGATATAAGCATCAGTGGCCGTCCTTACGGTCTCTATATAATCCCATAATTTTTGAAGTCCGTTCTGCAGATCGACGGACATCGTGTCGATCAAATTGCGGTTTTTAATTATGTTGGAAGTTATCAGGGCGTAGCCGTCAAAACCGCCGCCGTTGTTATAAGGCGCGGAAACGTCGACCGTTACGTCAAGCGGATAATTGGACGGAAACCTTCCAAGAACTATCTCGGCCGTGTTTTCCTCAAAAGTTATCGAAAGCGTTTTCCCCCTGAAATCGCCCGTAAAATTAAATTTGTCCGCGTCCGTCAGCGTGCATCTGCCAAGTTCCTTTTTAGTATTCATGTTGATCAATATCGTTACGGCGCGGGGGTTCGCTACAGGCACCACCGAGGCAAAAGCCGCATCCGCGATCTTTGAATTTCCCGCGGGAGCCTGCGTCTTTTGAGCCGGAACGGATACGGCCGCTTCGCCTGACTGACCGGTGAATATTTTTCCGGTTATGGTCATAGCGCCCGGGCCGCGGTCCACCCAGCCGGCCTCGCTTCCGCCTCCGCCGCAGCCTGCCGATAAAGCACATGACAGTAAAAAAAGAGTTATAATAAGCAGAAACCGTATATTTGAATTCAAATTAACACGCACGGGCTCAAATGTTCTCATATCTGACTTCCTTTAAATTTTGGAATTTAATGTATAATTAATTTATATTTTATCAAAGTCATCCAATAAAATCAACACAATTCCATATATACGAAGATCCCGCACGGCTTGATTTTTTACGCTCATGTAAAAACGGGACATTTTTATTTATGCACGCCTTCCGGCCAAATAAAACTTGAAACTTTCATGAAAATAATATATATTTATATTAATTATCTTTTTTTCGCGGTCAGGCAAACTTAGTTTCAGACTCAATGTCGGCGAATAACGGCCATTTTAAGCAGCGCTTTTACCCCGGCTTTTAATAAGCGCCCGTCAGTCATGAAACTTTTTTTGAAATTTGTCAGTATTAAAAGTAAAAGCGATCTTAGTTTTAAAAATATAAAAAAAAATCAAATAGGAGGGCTTTTATGAAAATTAAATCCAGGACCTTACTGGCGCTCGTTTTATCACTGGCGCTCATAGGGGGCGGAACAGGAACGGCTCTATTTTTAACGGCGGCGCCCGCCGGAGCCAATGATGATTCAGCCAGCGGCGAGGACACTCCTGCTCAGGGAACTTCAGGCGGCGAACGCCTCGACGTAACCATGGACGATGTTGACGATACCAAGAACGCGAACACTGCCTCCAGTTTCAAAACGGCCGAAGTCGAAGCATTAAATGCCGGCGACGGCAGCTCATCATCATCAAACGTAAGCGTTTCCGGATCATCGAACACAACGGGCGCTTCTACTCCGGCTTCAAACACCGCTACACCGGCTTCTAATACTACGGGCACCGCCACGCCGGCTTCGAACGCCTCAAACACCGCGACGCCTTCCAATACGCCCGCTTCCTCCGGCAGCGTGACGGACCCGTTCAGAATCATGAGCGGCACGCCGCCCGCCGAAACAGCCCGCCAGGGCGGCCAGGGCCAGGCGGTAACCGTTCCGCTTCCTCCGGCAAGACCGGCGGATCTTAATCCTGGCTCCGTAAATTCAACCTCGCTCGATCAGGACAGACAGACCGCTTTCGACCTCTTTAAAAAAGGCATAAAAGAAAAAGACAAGGGCATGATCGAAGAGGCAATGGACATGTATCAGAAAATGGTTTACGCCTCCAGCAGAAAAGACGGAAAATCGCTTTATTTCCTGGGCCGCTGCAAAGAAGAACTGTACCGCCTTTCAAACGATAAAGCCGCGGCTTCAGACGCCAATAAACTTTTCAAGGAAGCCGCCGAAAAACTTAAAGCCAGCCCCGATACAACAAAAAGCGTTTCAGCTCAGGACGCCGAGGATAAAGTGGACACGGTCGGAGCCGGCGGCGAAACTTCCGGCGAATTCGGCGGGTTAAGGCCGGTCACGCACAGGATCTCAAGCCAGTTCGGAATGAGAAACCACCCAGTAAGCGGCGGCCGGAAAATGCACAAAGGCATCGATTTCGCCTGCCCGCAGGGAACTTCGGTAAAATCTTTAGGCAACGGCAAGATAATAAAATCCGGATGGGAAAACGGCTATGGCAAAGTAATAGTCGTCGAGCATACGATGGGCGGCAAAAAAATATACACCAGATACGCTCATCTTTCACAGACCGCTCCCGTTGGAACGACCGTAACGCGAGGCCAGACGATACCCGGCGTTAAAACCGGAAATACCGGCGTCGGCACCGGCGCCCATCTGCACTTCGAGGTCCGCTTCGGAGGACCGTTCGGAGAGGCCGTAAACCCGATGAAATATTTCG
Source organism: uncultured bacterium (assembly GCA_964551445.1). GTDB lineage: Bacteria > Muiribacteriota > UBA9980 > UBA9980 > UBA9980 > DAOPXV01. Next base: position 8,007 of record CAZKCG010000003.1, read on the forward strand.
GCGTATTATCAAAAAACCAGTAATTAGAAAGATTTCAAAAAAATATGCCCAACGGTCTAAAACCGGGATTTCAGATATTATGAGGAAGTGATCGAATTGAATAAAAAATATTTAATAATTGCCGTTATATTAATAATATCAGCTGCTTTCGCTATCGCGAACGCGGCTGAAAAAATGAAGGACCCTTACGCGGATTTCAACGCAAAAGCCGTTAAAAGTTCCGTCGCCGTTTCAATACCATACGGCGAAAAAGACGGCGAGATAACACGCGTTCTCGAAAACAGGGAAAAAGGCTCGATGCTCGCCGGCCCTTCGGCTTTCACCTCCGACGAGGCCGGAAACGTATATGTGGTCGACGCGGCTAAACAGAAAGTTTTAAAATATAACGACGCCGACAAAAAAGTTACGACGCTTTTCAATTATGAAAAATCGAATATAAGAAAAAATATCGTGACCGATATCGCCGTTTCCAAATCCGGAAGCATATATTTAGCCGATCCCGCAGCGGGCGAAACGGTTAAATTCTCGGCTGACGGCAAAGAAGAATCGGTTCTCGGTTTCGTTATCGAGCGCCAGGTAGTTAAAGGCATATCGGCTATCGCCGCCGAAGGCGACTCCAACCTTATAATGTCGGACGGAACGGAACCCAAAATTGCCGTTTTTGACGGCTCGAAAAAACTCATAAGCGAAAACGCTCTTCCAGTGCCCGCTAACGGCATCGCAGTCCACGGCGGAAAAATATTCGCTGCTTTAATGGGAGCGGATGAGATAAAAGTTATAAACACTGCTAATTCAGCCGAGATTGCTCTCAAATATCCCGTCAATTCAAAAGACGGAACGATGCATGTGGCCGAAGGGAAACTCGTCGGGATCGACGCTTCAGGAAATTTTTACATGCATGTCGTAGTGCTTAAGGATGACGGAAAGATCGTCGAGAACGATATCATGAAATTCAAAAAAGACGGAACGCTCTCAAAGAAGATCCGCGTTCCTTATCACACGCTTGACGACGACGATATAAATATAGCTAAAACCTACTCGCTTTTAAAAGAAGATATGATCCTCTCCTATGACGCCAACGATGAAAAAGCTTTTAAAATAGTAAGCTTTGAAGTAAAATAACGCGCAAAGCATTTTCAGGCTTAGCAAAATAAGCTTTATGCCCGATATAAATCAATAAAAAACGCCGACCTGCTTTTTTTAAGCCGGACGGCGTTTTTTATTATGTAATTCACCCCGCGCTACGGGGAAATGACAGTCAGAAGCAGTGAAGACACTTGCGCCTGAAGCTTACGCGGTTCGAACGAAATAAAGCCGGTCATGGCGATCAAATGTTTTTCACGATCACGCCGTTCAGGCCCCGCTATTATTGACAAAAAGGCGGCGTTGTGCTAAAATTCATTAAATACAAGTATTTTTAAATGCAAGAAAGTATTTATGCCGTTTTCAAACGCCGACCTCGAAAAAATAAAAAAAGACCTGTACCGCCTGGAAACCGTCTGTTTAAAATTCAACCGGAACGACCTGGCGGAACGGGTTATATCTATTTCTAAAAAACTTTCGGACAAGTCCTTTTCAATAGCGGTCATCGGCGAATTCAACCGCGGTAAATCCACTTTTATAAACGCTCTTCTTTCATACGGACTGCTTCCCGTTTCGGTCAGGCCGTCGACCTCGGTCCTGACTAAAATTTCATACGGCGAAATATGCCGCGCCAGGATCTTCAAAAAAGACGGCGCCGTTATAGACGCCGGTGTTGAAGCTCTGCGTGATCATTCCATTAATTCGCCCGAAGCCGGTACCGCGGAACGCATCGAAGTTTGTTGTTCTTCCGATATTTTAAAGGACGGCATCGAAATATTCGACACTCCCGGCATCAACGACATCGGGCGGTCTGCGGACGATATCGTTTACGGCCTGCTTCCCGGGGCCGACGCGCTCATATTCGTTCTCGACGCGCGTCAGCTTCTGAGCGGTTCCGAAATGGCCTTTTTAAAAGATCATATTCTAAAAAGCGATGCCTCAAGGATATTTTTCGTTTTAAACAAGTCGGAACAGCTGGATGAAGATGAAAAAAAAGACGCTTTAAAATACTGTTCGGAAAAACTTCAAGAACTCGCGAAACAACCCAGAATATTTATGATATCTTCGAAACTCGCTTTTGACGGAAGATGTGAAAAAAACGAAAATATCATTGAAAAATCAATGATAACGGTTTTCGAGAAAGAACTTTTCGAGTTCTTGTCAAAAGAGAGGCGGTCACATTTATTAAAGACCGTTTCATATAAAGCCTCGTACATAGCGGAAAATCTTATCGCCAGGATAGAGGCAGGCTGTTTCTTTTCCGGCCGCGCCGGCGGAGAGATAAACCTTAAAATAAAAGCTTTCGAGACGGTCGTTTCAGAGGTGGGATCCGGACGGGCCTCCGCGGAGGCTGAAATAGAAGACCGCTTTGAAAAGCTGACGGACATTATAAAAAAAGACGCGGCGGTTTCACGAAGCGCGCTCAAAAAGAAGATAATAGAAAAAATAAGCGATTCGGAAGACGATGTAGATCGGCTTAAATCTATGATATTCGCCGTGATCCGGTTCGAAAGAAAAAAATGGTTTGAAAACGAGCTTGAAAAAATAAACATTTTATTAAAAGATGTGGCGGCTTTCATCGGCAGTACGGCTTTTTCACTGACCGAAAAGATAGTTCGCTTTTCGGGAGAAAAATTAGGCGCCATAGAAGCGCGCTCAAAATTTTATGTCGAAGGAGCGTCCTTTGACATTATTCACGCGGGCGAATATAACGCGCTCGAGATAATCACTCAGCTTGCCACCATAATTTTCGGCGCAAACCCCTTCGTTTCGATAGCGGCTTTACTGGGGAGCGGCATGATAATTTCAAAAATTAAAAACCAGAACCTGAAAAACGAACTCGCTTCAAAGATAGACGCGGTTGCCGATGAATATTTCAACCGCGCCGGAGAAGAAATGATAAATCTGGTTGAAAAACAAAAGAAAAATTACATCTCACATTTTAACGATTTTATCGAAAATTATTCTGCTGAAGTGCGAAGCGCCATGAACGAAGCGGTTATCGAGAAAAAGATCGCCGGTTTCGAAGCCGGAAGATCTTACAGAGAAGAGCGCGGCGCCATCGAAGAACTCAGGCTTATCTCGAATAGATTTTCAGAATATTTGTCTTTAGCGTCAAAAGGACGTGAAGAATTAAAATGAGCCATCTGAAAGGCCTTATAAACAATATTAAAAACATGGTTCACTCGGAAAAATATTTGAATTTTAAAAAACATTTCGACGAAGGTGAAAAATTTTTTGAAATGATGCGCTTTGCGTCGGCTTATCTTGAATATTCAGAGGCATTGAAACAGATAGGCTCCGATCCCGTGTGCAACTTTAAAAAAGGCCTGGCGTGTCTTCAACTCGATAAAATGGACGAAGCCGTGACCTTTTTCAGCATGGCTTATAAATTCAATAAATCCTTTTTCGAAGCAGCTTTCGAACTGGGAATGATATCTTACTCTCGCGGACAAAAGGACGAAGCGTCAAAATTTTTCACGGATTGCCTGAAAATAAAGCCTTCCTGTGAAAAAGCAAGATACATGTCCGGACGCTGCTATCTTTTAAAAGGCCAGCTCGAAAAAGCCGAAAAAGAATTTATAAAAGGTCTTAAAATATCGCCGGACGACGCTTTATGCAATACAGGTCTCGCCAGGCTTCTGTTTTTTTCAAAAGGCGATCATCATGGCGCCCTGAAATGCCTTAATTCAGCCCTGAAAAAAGAGCCGGGGCTCGGCGAAGCGTATTATCTGACGGCGGAGATCCATCTGGCCAGAAGGAACGGCAGAAAACTCGCCGCGACGGCTGAAGCCGTAAAAAAAAATAAGCCGGACGGGCCTTACGCCGATCTCGCGTTAGCCGCAAGCGTCATATTCGAAAACAAAATGGATGAGGCCCGGGATCTTTATAAAAAGGCGCTTGAAGCAAAAAGATGCGCCGCGCCTGAAATGTTGGACTCGCTTAAAGCTGCCGGAAGATTCTGCTTCATATCCGGAGAATACCCCGACGGAATAAATTACTATGCGCGGGCGATCGAAATCAACGGATCCGATCAGGAAGCGCTCGCGGGCGCGGCCGATATAAATATACAAACCAGGAATTATCACGAGGCGCTCCGCGTCAGGGAAAAAGTCCTTGCCGCCGGCGGTCACGATCAGCTGAACGCGGCCCTGGCGCTATATATATTAGCTAATTATTATATAGATCTTCGAAAGACCGACGATACTATTTCGGCCCTGAAGGAGATCGACGATATCCTTGAAAATCTCTCCCGTGAAAATTCGCCGCGCCTGAAAAAGATAGCGTTTAAAAGTCTTTATCTAAAAGGCAGAGCGTATTTCATGAAGAACGATCACTCCGCCGCGGCAAAAATACTCGAAAAAATAACGACCGAACGGGCCTCGGAAATATTCACTTTTGACAGGGAGTACTCCGCCGCCGTCGAAGGCGCTCAAAATATCATATCCCTTATCAATTCAAAGGCGTCTGAAAAAGAAACGGAAGAATCCGAAACGCAGTTAACCCGCCCCGATCACTTTTCCGCTCTTCCTAAAAATTTTTATTCGTCCGTCAAAAAAGCGCATTCCGTATTTAAAAAAATCCCGTTTTTTTCGGAGCTTGCCCTCGAGGCGGCGGATATGCTTGAACAATTCGCCCGGCCTTTGAACCTGGCCGTGGTGGGGGAGTTCAACACGGGAAAATCGACATTTATAAACGCTCTTATCGGCGAACCGGTCGCGCCTATGGGGATCGAACCGGTGACGGCGGCGATAAATATTTTCAGGTACGGGGCCGAAAAAAAGGCCCGCGTCATATACGAGGACGGCGTGGAAGAGATAGATATAAACAGTCTCGCGAACTATATCGACGAAAGGCGCTTACAAAAAAATAACGACGCGGCGATAAAATTCGTTGAAATATTCTATCCGGCCGAAATATTAAAAAGCGTTAATATAATAGACACTCCCGGCCTTAACGCCCCCGTGGCCGGGCACGAGGTTCTGACGAAAGATTTTCTTCGCGATTCCGACGCCATCCTCTGGATCTTTGACGTGCAGTCGGCGGGCAAAATGACTGAAAAAAAAAGCCTCGAATTCATTTCGGGTTTTTCAAGAAAAACTCTCGCCATTGTGAACAAGATAGACACGGTGAACGAGTCGGAAACGCTCGAAGTGATAACCGCCCTCAGCGATGAATTTAAAAGCCTCATAGATAATATTTGCCCCGTATCCGCAAAACAGGCGTTGAACGGGATCGTTAAAAAGGATACTGAGGAGATATCGGAAAGCAATATCGACGCCATGCTCGATTTTTTAAAAAACGAGATACTGAGCGATCCGCAGACGATCAAAAACACGAGCGTCGTCGCCAGGTTCGAAACGCTTATATGCAAAGCCCGAAAAATAGCGGACGAGGCCGCGGCCGGAAACGAAGCCGCCCTCGAAAAAGCCGAAATAATATTTCAGAAAGCCAAGCTCAAAATATTGAGTTACCGTGATAATTTCAACAAAAGCGACGCTCCGCTGATAAAGACCCAATATTCAAAACTCGCCGAAGGCTTCGTGGAACGCTTCAGGGAAGCCGTTACGATAGAAAAAGGAATAATTTTCGACAGTTATAAGTTAGACGAAACGGACATCGATTTTTTCAGAAAAGCTATAATTAAAAGCGTTGAGGACATGCTTTATTCGTCGATCAAAAACACTATTTTAACCCGTATAATAAAATTCGAAGAGGACATGGCGGCCGAATGGGAGGAATTTCTGGATTCGGCGGCGCCCGCGGGAAAATACGGTTTTATTATGCTTTTAAAGGGGCATATCGAAAGCCAGAAAAAAATATTCATCGACAGGGTCGTGCGCTTCAACTGTAAATATTTCGAAGGTTATATTGCCGGAAAACTCGCCGGCCTTATGGGCGAAGGCGGTCAAAACAGGTCTACCCTCGGAATGCCTTCGCGCGTTATCCGTGAACTCGTGCCGGATATCACGGGAATGGTCTCGATAAATTTTGACGAATGGTGCCGCGGATACCTTCAAACTCTTAAAGAATACTGCGAAAGTGTGAAAGAATATTTCAGGTCCGATCTTGCATCCGTTCAAAGGACCCGAAAAGCTATCGAAGCGGCCGTAAAACAAAAATCTTGATTATTAAAGACTACTAAGGTATAATAAAGACTGAATATTTTAAATAAAACTTAATTTTTTTTGCGCATCACGGCGAAACAATCTCATCGATATTGTTTTAGATCTCTTATCTAGTTACATATTTCAATAATTTAAATCTTACGCTATGAATAACGGTGATTAATAATAATGGAAAATCTAAAAAAAGAAAAGTATAAAACTTATGGATTCCTTTTCATTGCGATAGGTCTTCCGCTTATCGCCTATTTTACGGGCATAAGCGAATATTTCACGCGCGATAAGATAAAAAATTTCGTTGAATCATATACCACTCTCGCGCCTCTGGTTTATATAATCGGAATGGTCTTCCTCCCGATAATCGGCGCTCCGAGACTGATCCTGACCGCCGTCGGCGGCGCGCTCTTCGGCCTGGAAATGGGCACCGTTTACGCCATGATAGGTTCCACCCTTGCGGGGGTCCTTGGCTATTACATAGCCTATTATTCCGCCGCCAACTATTTCGAAGCCGTTACCACAAATAAGAAAAGCAGGCTTCTGTCAATGCTGGATTTCACAAAAAAGAATAATTTCTGGCTGATCTTTCTCTCGAGGATCTGTCCGATCACACATTACGAAGCCATTAATTACATGTGCGGAACATCCAAGATACCTTTCAGATCTTTCTTCTGGGCTACATTTTTCGGAATAATTCCCGGAACTTTCGTTTATGTGATGATGGGCGACGCGATAATGGAGATATCAGACCAAAAAGGGATCATGGCCGTCATCACTGAAGCCGTAACAAAAGGCAACTGGAATGAACTCATGTTAGACCCTAACGTTAAAGAGCTTTTCTGGGTCGGAGTGCTTCTTTTCGGATTCCTTATTTCAACGCTGGCGGGTTTTTATTATATAATCAAAAGCGGCAAAGACGAAGATAAAAAAGATGCAGCTGATGAAGTTTCCGCCTCCGGATCCGGAAATAACGGAGCGGTTTTAAATACCAAGGCCATCGACAAACCCGAGTCCGGATCCATAACGGTCACCCGCAATGAACCGGCCGAATAAAATTTCTTTTTATTTTCTTTTTTGATTGACTATGCCGTAATACATTCCAGCGCTTACCGCAAGGGAAGTAACGACGGAAACCGCAAAATGAAATATGTAATAACTTGCGGCCGCTCCGTTTACGGTCACGGTCAGCATATTTTGGAACGTTTCAAACGCCATATATGAAATTATCAAAGCGCATATACCCGCTAAAAATCCGTGGCCGACCGCCAGAAGCATAGTTTCCATCGTTTGCGGCGCCGACCTTATCCTTGAAAAATTCAGCGCGAGGTTTCTATTGAGGGCAAGGCCGAAGTTAACGCCGATGTAAGCTCCGATCGTTTCAACCACCGCGGTCGCGCATATGACGGCTCCTATCCCTAAATTTCTTGAAAAAATCGGCGTCATAAAAGAAATTATGTTACTAAACGCCGCGGAAAAAAACAGCGCGCATATGACGAAAAAGAGCGAATCCCTGAAAAAACCTTCCATTCCTCCGTTTTCTTTTGCGATCAACACCGTTTTGCGGTAATTGACAAAAAGCGCGATACCCGCAATCGCGCCTATCGCTCCCGCTAAGAAAAGCCAGATGAAGGAAGGCACCATAACGCGGCTAAGGCCGATCGTTTTATTTATGAACTGAACGGAAGCCGCCTCTAACGTATAAGCGCCAATAATCGCCGACACGAAACAGCCGGAAATATCGCGGAACCATCCGCCGGCGTATATGCCGCTTTCCATATCCGGAACGCTTTCGGATCCGGCGGACCCTGAAATGTTTTGATCATATCCGGGTTCATACGGACATGAATAATTTTGAATTTCGGCGCGTTTTGCCAGAGCCCAGTAAATGCCGACTATCACCGCAATGATGCACGCAAAAAAATAAATAACAAGTATTTCATCGCCGCTGCGGCCGTTGTAACTGTTATAATTCGGCACGAAAAAAGAAAACAAAAGCGCGCACGAAAAACCGCCGGCGTATCCGCCCCATAGAAAATCCGAAGAAGGCCCCGGCCCGCTGCCGATATCCATGCCGAAAGCCCGGGCTATATACCTGCCGGCCCTATAGCCAAAATTACCGCCCGTAATAGCGTTCGCGGCAAGAAAAGCGAAAGCGAAAATGATAATATATTGTTCGCCTCCCGGGCCTCCTCCCCATATATTTCTGGGTCCGGAAAAAACGGCTATGATCCCTATTACAAACGATATCGCAACCGCGACCGAAAAACCGGCGATAGAGAAAAACAGCATACATAACGAAGCGGCCAGAGACGCCGGACGCGCGTTTCCATTGATGAAAGAGACGCTCCTGAAAGGATCCTCACGCGGCGCGCGAAATTTTTCGAGATCATTGTCTTTATGATTCCCGCTGCCTGATGAACTTTCGAAGGCGCTTCTTTTTTTCGGCTGAGTTTTAATTTCAGGCGCGATATCGCTTGCGGCTATCGTTTCAGTTCCGGCGGTTCTTACTGTTTCTTCGTTTGCGGCTGAAACGGCAGGATGCGCTCCGGCTTTTATCTCTTTTCCGCACAGAAGGCAATTTCCGCAATCGTCGGATATCTCGGCTCCGCAGCCCGGGCAATTGATTATTTCAGACATTTTTAGCACCCGACCCCTTTTTATTTAAATTATTGTTTACACGAGGATCCCTGCGTTCCGTAATTTTTTTTATTTTTAGCGTTTGCCCAGTAGTTGCCCGCTATAACCAAAATGATGCATGCAATAAAGAAAACGAACAACAAATTTAAACCGCCGGTGGGTCCGGCAATACTGCGCGGGTCCGGCATAAAAAGCGCGAACAAAATCGCGCATAAAAAACCGCCGGCGTACCCGCCCCATAAAAAATTTGAAGAAACGCCGGGCCCGCCGCCCGCATCCATTCCAAAAGAAGCGGCAATATGCCTTCCGGCCCTGTACCCAAAATTTCCGCCGGTAACGGCGTTCGCTGCAAGAAAAGCGAAAGCGAATAAAAATATTATTTCTTCTGCGTGCGAAACGCCCCAATGAATTCCTACAAACGGAACCATAGCGAAGAATCCTGCGGCAATAGATAACGCGACCGCGATAATAAGACCTGTGACGGCTGAAATTATCATCAGTATGGAAGCTCCGGCTGACGCCGGGCGCGCTCCTCCACTTATAAAGGATTCGCTTTTGAGCTCGTTATCACCCGGCGCGCTGACTCTTTCGAAACTCGGATCTTTGTAATTTCCGATATTGGAAGGATCGCCGGAGTCGCTTCGTTTTTGCGGGACCGCGCCGGTTCTGATCGCTTTTCCGCACAGAAGACAGCTTCCGCTATCATCGGATATTTCAGCCCCGCAGCCCGGGCAATTGATTATTTCAGACATTTTTAGCACCCGATCCCTTTTTATTTAAATTTTATTTAATCTAATTTCTTTTCCATATACGGCAAAATAAACCGTTCCGATCACGCCGAACGCGGTCGCCGTATAAAGGTTCGCCGCCGGCGAGACGCTCCACAGATAACCGCTCGAAAAAGCCGCTATCGAAACGACTATGTCCCTTAAAAGATAATAAACCCCGAAAGTGTATGCCTTCAATCCTTCAGGCGCGAGATCGACTATCAGAGCCTTCCTCGTCGGTTCGCCGAATTCCTTCAGTCCTCTTATAATGAAAGCGAACACAAGCATTATAAATGATTTCGAATATAGCAGCGTTATGGGGAACAGGGTGAAGAAAACGAAGGTCATCGTAACAAACGGCTTTTTGGATGTCTTATCGGCCATAGCCGCGACCGGAATATAGACCAGAAGCGCCGTCGTCATTTCAATGGCCGTCAGAACGCCGAATTCCACGGGACTCACGAAATTTTTACACCATATCCACATGAACGCGTAAGGTATCTGTTCGCAGTATCTTATTAAAATATCCGATATCAGGAGCGCCTTGAGTTCAGGCGTGAAAACCAGCCGGAACGAGCGCGGAACCGCCTCGTGTTCCTTCGACCTTATTTCTTCTTCCATAAAGATCTGTTGAAGTATAAGCGAAAGGACCGCGAATGTGAGCGCGATAATGAAGGAATATCTGATGCCGTCGATCTCGCCGTATAGTTTTATCATCACGCCGCCAAGGATCGGCCCGGCCGCCATCGGTATCCTGCGCATCAATGAATGCAGCGACACGCCCATCGTCCGTTTTTCCTTCGGCAGCACCTTTGAAACAAGGCTCATAGTGGCCGGAAGCGAAAGCGCGTCCCACGAAATGAAAAAGACCGCCCCCAGAAGGACCGCCTGCCAGGTCGGAAACAATATGACTATGACATAGCCCGTCATCGCGAATAAATTAAAGAAAATAAGGGCCCGTTTATAGCCCAATTTGTCGCTCAGATAGCCGCCCGGATAAGAATAGAGAGCGCTTAAAAGATTGTCTATGCCGTTCAAATAGCCCGCGATTATAGAAGTTCCGCCGAGAGCGATAATATATCCCGGAAGAAAGCGTTCGGCCAGTTTTTCGCCCATTCCGACGAATATGACCATTATCAGAACCGCCGACATGCTCTTTTCAAGACCCAGGAACCCTTTTATTTTTTTTAACATTGCGGCAAATCCTTTGTTTTTACTGGAGCCGGCTTTAAAATAAAATCCCGCTGCCGCGGGTCGAGGCGGTTCATAAATTCTTCACGGCGAGGCTGCGCCGTGAAGGCCTCCCGCCGGCATGAAGGGATCGAAAAAGGACGCGATACCAGACATTTAAACCGAAACGCCATGTTTCATATATGTTGCGGCAGGCATTGATTTTAAGTAATATAACATAATCGGCAATTAATATCAATCGCGCGCGGCCAAAATGTCAAAATATGCGTATTTACCAAATTTTAGCCTTGACAAAACCAGACGCGAGTTGGTATAATCTCGTCATCTGATTTATTAAAAGGTGATCGCCGGATATGTCAAAACATCTCGAACAGTTATACGAAAAAATAAGAAAACTTAAAAAAGAACGCAACGCCGTCATTCTCGCGCACAACTACCAGCTCGGCGAAGTTCAGGATATAGCGGATTTCGTAGGCGATTCGCTTGGCCTCTCCATCGAGGCCCAAAAAACGGACTCATCAGTCATAGTTTTCTGCGGCGTCCATTTCATGGCCGAGACCGCGAAGATATTATCGCCCGAAAAGACCGTGATAATGCCCGATCCGGATGCGGGCTGCCCTATGGCCAACATGATCGTCCCAAAAGATCTCATCGCCATGAAGGAACAATATCCAAACGCGAAAGTTATCTGCTACATCAATTCGAGCTCCGAAATAAAAGCGCTTTCAGACTATTGCTGCACTTCAGCCAACGCCCTCAAAATGGTCGAAACGCTTCCGCACGACGAATATATCTTCGTCCCCGACAGATACCTCGGATCATTCGTTGCCGCAAAAACCAATAAAAACATGCATGTATGGAAAGGCTTCTGCCCCGTCCACATGAAATTCACTAAAGATCAGGTCGCTCAAATGCGCAAAGACCACCCGGCCGCGAAAGTAATGGTCCATCCGGAGTGTTCGGAAGACATCGTTAAATTATCCGACTACGCACTCGGCACCGAGGGAATGTTGAAACACGCTAAAAACAATAAAGACGAAATGGAATATATCATTGGAACGGAAGAAGGCTTCATCCACAGATTGAAAAAAGAGGTGCCTGAAAAGAAATTCATCGCCCTTTCCACGGCCTGCGTCTGCCCCAACATGAAAAAGACGACGGTCGAAAAACTGCTGTGGTGCCTTGAGGACATGAAGAATGAGATAACCGTCCCGCCGGACATAGCGGAAAAAGCCCGAAAATGTATAGACAGAATGCTTGAGATAAAATAGGCGCATAAAATTAAAACCGTGCGATTCTTTTACGAATGCACGGTTTTATCTTATAATGCTTTTGAAAATTTTTGAAGCCGGATCCTCATTTCAGATATTTCGATTTGTTGAAGTGATGAAAATTATACAGTTCATCGTGGCGGTAGCCGCAGGAGCTGCATTCTATGATCGTTCCCATTCTTGACCATTTCACGGTATCGCATTTTGGACATTTCATTCTAAATACACAACCTTTCGATTAGTATGGTTTTTATTAGCTACAATATAATTATCGGTTTTTAAAAAAATTAATAAACATAAAAATTTGGAGTTTTATTTTTTATGCTGGCTGTTTCTTTTTGTAAGCTCGGACTTAGATGCACATATAAATGCGGTACCAACGAAGACCTTCCAGATGCGGTTTTTCTGAAGGAATTATTCTTAAAGGGCCTTGTTATCCCCGTATGCCCTGAAATTTTCGGCGGGCTCCCCACGCCGCGCGACGCTTCTGAAATAAACGGCGGGAACGGCTTTTTGGTGCTGGAAGGAAAAGCTGAAGTGCTCTCCTCAAAAGGCGCCGTCGTCACGAAGAATTTCATCGACGGGGCCGCGATGTGCGTTGATATAGCTCTAAAATATGGCGCTAGCGCAGCCGTTTTAAACGAATACAGCCCTTCCTGCGGAGTTAATTTTGTATATGACGGCACTTTTTCTAAAAAAGCCGTCGAAGGCCCGGGGGTTTTAGGCGCGATGTTTTTAAAAAAAGCGCTGAAGCCTTTCCATTTATTCGGACAATTGTCTGAAAAAGAGCGTATATTTTTGTTAAATCTTTTTGACAAGCATTAAAATTTATGATAAACTGAACGAGGATTATAATGTATATAAATGAACAGCTAAAATTCGGTGACATGCATACGCACACTACTTTTTCCGACGGGAAGTTTACTCCGGCGGAACTTGTGGCGCATGCGGCGAAACAAAATATTTCATTCTTAGCGATAACCGACCATGATTCGGTGGCCGGTATCGATGAAGCGATAGAGGCCGGTTTCGCGGCCGGCATAGAAATAATTCCGGGAATCGAACTTAATACCGATATAAAAGACACGGAACTTCATGTCCTGGGATATTATTTCGATTATAAAAACACGGAATTCATCAAAAAACTTGACTTTTTCAGAAATTCGCGTATCGAGCGAATGAAAATGATGATCGAAAAGCTGGTCAATGAGACCGGCAAAACTATCACGCTGGAAGAGATACATCAGGAAGCCAATAAAATGCCGGAAAAAGACGGCGGCTCCATTGGCAGGCCACATCTGGCGCGCGTTATGGTAAAAAAAAAGATAGTCGACGACGAACGGTCGGCTTTCGACAGATTTATAGGCAACGGAAAACCCTGCTATGTCGAGGTTTTAAACAAACTGGCCCCGTCCGACGCCATAAAATTCATACTCGATTTCGGCGGGGTCCCGGTCCTTGCGCATCCCGGGCTTTCGAACAGGGACCATTTGATACCTGAACTCGTTGCCGCGGGACTCATGGGCCTTGAGGTTTTTCACTGGAATCACGATAACCAGATGATGGCCAGGTATGAAAAAATTGCCAATGACATGGGACTTCTGATGACGGGCGGCTCCGATTGTCACGGTCCGCGCGGGAATATTCCCGCATATTGCGGAAACGTAAAACTTCCGATATACCGTCTCAACGAACTTAAAAAAAGACACCTTGGTTTACGAAAAAAAGCATAGTTGTAAAGATCCTTCGGAAAGCGAACAAAGGTTTTTTATAAGACGCTTAATAAAATTGCGGGGTAATAAAAGATGACGGACCTTAGAAATAAGATACTGGTTTTACTGGTCATGGTTTTCGCGGCTGCGTTTATGTTTCCCGCGGAAGCTTACGCTATAAGAGCCCAGGCCGAACGATTAACGAACGAAGGCACCGAGCTTTTAAAACTTAACAAGCTGGCCGAGGCCGAAGCTAAATTCAAGGCCGCGATAGACGAGGACGGCTCCTTCGACAAACCTTACTATTACATGTCCCAGGTCTGCGAACGAAATCTCAATCACGAGGAAGCCATAAATTACATTAAAAGAGCGCTTCGCAATTCTCCGCATGAAGAGGTCTATAAATCTTTCCAGTGCGATATAAATAACGCCATCGCCGCTGAAGCCATAAAAAACGGCAACCCCGACCGGGCGTCAAAAATTTATTTTTCCAACCTCGAAGCGCTCGTCTATCATATGCCCACTTATAACAGGCTCGCCATGCTCTATATAGGAAAAGGCGATTACACCAACGCTCTTCTTCAATGCAACAAGGCTCTCGAAAATTCCTCAGCCATGCCGCCCTCGATCAAATTCGATATCGGGGAGGCCGCTATATTGCACGCTAACATGGCCGCCTGTTTTTATGAGATAAAAAACTTCTCGCGCGCCATAGCCGAAATTGAAGTTGCCCTGAAAACGAAAGACAGCCCTTACGTTCAAAAATACCATAAAAAGATCATGAGCGACGATAATCCCGTATTCGCTGAATTAAAAAAAGCCGAAACCGCTTTTTCAACCGGAAATCTGCCCGCCGCGCGCGAGGGTTTCGAACGCGTCATCGGCATGTATCCCAACTGCTCCTCCGCCGTCGAGAAAATAGCTATAATAGACAGAAAGAAAAGGGTAGACGACATAGTGGCCGAAGCCGATAAATTAACCGCCGCCACTCAATTTTCGGAAGCCATCGATAAATACAACGAAGTTCTCTCGGTCGAACCGCAAAGGAACGACATCAGAGACAAATTAAAGGCTATCGAAAGCAAAATGGGCCAGCAGCAGAAGGACGCGCTCGCCTCGATGAGAAGAAAACCTAAAGATACTGACAGCGCCGACCTTATCGACAAGAAGCTTAAAGCGCTTGTAGAGCGCGACCAGGCAACGACCGATCCCAACAAACTTTACGAGACCCGCTTCAGGGAAGCCGAAGACATGTACAACAAGCAGGATTACGATAACGCGCTTGATAAATACATGAGCATAGCCGAAGATAAAGACGATTTCAAAACCGACGAGATCAAAAAAAGAATAAGAGCGATCCATGCCGCCAAGGGCGAGTTTTACTTTGAATCGATGCAGACGGCTATACCCAAACTTTATTTATATCTGGTCATGCTCCTTGTTATTTTCATGCTGATCTATGTATATACCGGCGATCAGATCGCGTCGATGTTCCGGGCCGATCCTTATAAGTTCGCAAAAAAAGGCGTCGAACTTTTAGAAAAGGAAAAATACGATCAGGCCGCCGCGAGTTTTGAAAAATCGCTCGCGATGATAATGGACCCGATAGAAAGAACCAAAATTAAAGCCAAGATAGCTCTCTGTCTCTTTAAGACCAAAGACTACGATAAATGTATAAAAATATGCATCGAGATACTCGATGTCGATCCCAAGAGCGATGTAATTCACGGTTTCCTGGGCAATTCCTATCTCGAAAAAAATGTCCAGACCGAGCGTGCTTTCAACGAATATAAACTTCTTTTGAAAAGGCAGAAGGACGACAAACGGCTTCTGACGGTTCTTTGCTCTCAATATATCCAGGACGACAATCTTTCGCAGGAAGCCATAGACGTTTACCAGAAAGTTTTCAATATGGACCCCAAGGACAAGCGCGTCAGAAAGATGCTTTGCGAGGCATTCATCCGTTCCAACGATAAAACGGATCTGGCTCTGCGAGTATATGAGGCGGTCCTCACCGATGAATCCAATAGAAAAGACGTTAAACTCATGCTTATATCGGCCCAGTTCCAGCGTAAAAATTATGAGGACTGCATTAAACTCTGCAAGGAATTATTCGATTCAGGCAGCATCGAAAACATAACGCTCGAATATTACACCAATTCATTCTCAAAACTCGGCCGTAAAGGCGAATTATACGATGAATACAAAGCGCTTTCCATGAAATATCCGGACAGTCAGACCCTTAAAACCTATCTGGAAAAGGTCCAGTCACTGCTGAATGTGGAACGCCTCACGAACAGGAACCTCGATACGTCCACGCCCAATTTTACCAATAATGAAGACCAGGCGCAGCAGACCGAGAGAAAACCGGCGGCGGGCGTTCCCGCCGTCAATATATGCAAAAGCTGCGCTCACATGAACCCGGGAACTTTAAAGGTTTGTGAAAAATGCGGTTCCGCGATGTAGCGCGGCATTTTTTCACGATTTGTACGGTTGATCTAGTCTAAAGTTATTTAACAATCAGGTGAATTATGGCTGATGAACAACAAAATAGCAGTACATATTTCGAGATAAACGGCCCAGCCGCCCTTGAACGCTATATACCCAAAGGGCAGGTCGTCGAGATCGAAGTGAAATTAGGCCTTTTTGCTGGCCAATATAAAAGCAAGGTCACTAACTACAAAGATAAGACCATATCTTTCGTAGTTCCTTCGGTGGCCGGAAAACCGGTTTACATATGGGAAAAAACCGTTTGCCATATGAACTACATGCGGCCGGACGGAATGTTCACTTTCATAACGCGCGTCGTTAAAAGCGAGATATACCCGAAACCTATTTTATACGTCATAATGCCTGAAAAAGTTGAAAAGATACAGCGCCGCCGCTATGTGCGCGTCGATGTAAAGATCCCTGTAAGAATGAGATTATTCAAAGAAGACGCAACCTACGAAGAACAGGACGAACAATTTTTCGAATCCACCACCATCAATGTTTCAGCCGGCGGACTTCGCGTGGACAGCCCTAAAATGAAACTCGAACTCGGAAAGGTCTATGAATTCGAATTCGTGCTTGAAAACTATAAATTCCAGCATGTCCTGGGTGAAATAGTCAGAGCGGCTGAAATGAAGAACGCTCAGGGAGTTCTTATAACTTACCCTGACGGGTCGGCGATATATAATTACGGAGTTAACTTCATACAGATACACAGGGTACAAAAGGAAAAGATCATTTCATACGTGTTTAAATGCGAGAGAGAAATGATCTCGAAGCGCTGATAATTTACGGCGCATGACGGCCGCGACTGGATCAGGTTCAAATGGGGACCCGGTCAGGCCGTTAATGAAATAACAAAACCAGGCTTTAAACTATAGTTAATATATGATGATAAAACATAAGATCAAATATCATATTACATCAATTTTCCTCACATCGTTAGTTATCGCGGTTCTATTATCCGTAACAACGCTTTATGCGCAGTCGGAACAGGACATAAACGCGATAAACGACGTCGGGCTTTTGTATTATAATTCGGGAAATTACGAAGAAGCCGTAGCCGAATTCAACAAGATACTCAAATTAAAACCCGACCACGACGTGGCCTATTTCAATCTCGGCTGCGTTTATCAAAAGAAAAAGAACTGGAAGGAAGCCGAACGCGCCTTCGCGAGCGTTCTCGATCTCATTCCCGAAGATTCCGAAGCTAAAAAGCGCCTTGTCTCCGTTTCGGAGAACTGGTCCAAACAGATTTTAAGCGAGCTTGCGGCTCAGCCCGATAACGCTTCGCTTCACAACGATCTCGGCCGCGCATATATATCCATGGGAAAGCTCGACGAAGCCTACGCCGAAATTTCAAAAGCGCTTTCTTTAAAGGGAGATCTCGCGGCCGGTTATTATAACCTCGCGACCCTTTACGTAAAAAAAGGAAGCCCTCAAAAAGCGCTCGAAGAAATTAAAAAAGCCTGCGATATAGATTCAAAAAACATAATATTCCAGAATTATTTTAAAAAAGTGACCCTGCTCAACGGCGGTTCGGCATCCGAAACTCCTGACCAGCAGCCGGTTCCTATTGAAAACGCTCCTGAAGAAGGCGTGTTCACGGGCTCGAAAAAAGACGAAGAAAGAATTTTCAAAGCCGGCGTGGACGCTTTCGACAAGAAAAAATACGAACAGGCTCTTTCCAACTTTGAAAAAGTGGCCCGCCTTAATCCTAAAAATACCGAAGCTTCAGACTACGTGACAAAAATAAAGGAAATTTTAAAAAGCAAAAAAGAGATCCGCGACCTTTTTGAAAGCGCGGATAAAAAATGCAAAAAAGAAAAATGGGCCGACGCTATCCCGCTTCTTGAAAAAGCCAGATCTAACCAATACATAAAGCAGGACTCCAATTACATGGATGTGCTGCGCACCTTATCCGATGCTTACATGCGCACCGACCAGCTCGATAAGGCATTTTTAATTTATGAAGAACTCAAGGCCCAAAACCAGAACCTTTTCTTCGTAAATTTCAATATAGCCCAGATATACCTGTCGCGCGGCGAATACGACAAAGGCGAAGAAGCCCTCGTTCAGGCCGGAAAGGCTGACGGCATAACACCCGAACAGGTCAAGATGGTCCGCGAGATACAAGGGTCGCTCGCGTGGAAACGAAACGTCATATACCTCTACGGACTCGGCTTTTTGATAGTGGTCGCGCTCGGCGCGGTACTTTTCTTTTTTAATTCTCCGGCCGCGAGAAAGAAAAGATTCCTTCAAAAGCTTGACGAACTCAGATCCGTTTCCAATTGGAACGAAATTATCAACATAGGCTCGAACGCTTCTCACACATTCACGGTCCAGGAGAACGTCAAGTTCAATATAATGCTCTCGACCGCATGCTATAATATTGAAAAATACGATGAAGGCATAAGATACGCGAAAAAATCCCTTACCTATGACGCGAACCTCGTCAACGCAAACGACCTTCTCGCCAGATGTTTCTTAAAGAAAAAATCCACGACCGACGAAGCCGTCTTTCAATATAAAAAACTTTTAAAGAACGATCCTAATAACGTAGAAGTTTTAAAATTAATTTCAGAATATTATATAAAACTTTCAAAAAATACCGATAAGTTTGTTAAGAAGGAAAGCCTTACGGATGAACTTATAGAATATCTGAAGACCTATGCGGTAAAAGAACCTCAAAATCGCGAGCTTTCAATATTCATGGCCAATCTTTTAAGACAGCGCAAGGACACTACTTCGAACGCGATACATATCTACGAGAACGCTCTTTCAAACGAAGAGAACACCAAGGTCAGGGAAGTGCTGGCGAAAGCGTATTACGAAGCTAAAAGTTTCGAGCGCGCGATAGGCGAATGTAAATTCATATTCAAGGAAAATATCGAAAATACTCAGGTCCACAGAATATTCATTGATTCGCATATTGCTCTCGGAAGATATAACGACGTCTGCATCGAATACGAAAAGCTCGTACTGCTCTACCCGAATTCAGCCGACCTCGAAAGACGGTTGAACGAGCTTAAACGGCAGAACATGGTCATCGGCGGAACATCCGAAGATCACCCTCACTCCCAGCAGGGCTCGGGCCATCCGTCCCAGCAATCGGGCCAGGTGCCGTTAGGCGTTCCAATGCAGCAGTCCGGCGGCTCATCGGCCACCGATTACGCTAAATGTTACGACCGCGGCTGCAAATATATGATTGAAAAAGATTATACCAACGCCATTTCGGAGTTCAAGATAGCCACGAAGGGCTCAGCCGAAGTTAAAAACGAAAGCTACAAACAGCTCGTGATGTGCTACATCAAAAAAGGCCTTCTTGATCTCGCCTACGAACAGTATAAACTCGTGCGCTACGACCAGGAAATGATGCCGGATATGATCAAGGAACTCACCTACAACATGGCGCGCGCGTTCGAGGAAAAAGGAAAATTCAAGGAAGCGCTCGAGATATATAATATTATTTGTAAAGTAGATATTGGATTTAAAGATGTATTTGATAAATTCGACGAACTTCATTCATACGTATCAAAATTCAGTTAGCGCCCCCGCTATTTCGAGGCGCCGCTGCCTCGTTCTCATAATTTTTCTCATCTGCATTTTCACTTTAACGGCCCCTTTATACGCTTCCCAGGTCTGCAAACAGTTCTCCGGAAAGGTTCTGGATATGCGTACCATTGAGCCTCTTTCCGGGGTTTCGGTTTCCATTCGCTGTTTTGACGCCGATAAAATGGAGGTCAAAACGGACGATAACGGAAAATTCTCCATCTCGGAAGTGCCTTATGGCGCATATAAAGTGACGATCTCAAAAGAGGGCTACGCAAGCGACGTCACCAAAATAAATATAACCCAGCCCTATGTCAGATACGATTCGACGATCGAATCGGAAAGGGATAAGGACAACCGCACGAGATCGGACTTCGAAGAAGAACACCCGGAAGAAGCCAAAAAAAGAAAAATAACCATTACCGACGCTCCGGAATTTTTACCCAAAAACAATCTTTACGGCGCGAGCGGCCTTCTTGAACTTCCCGATACGAGCGTAATGACGGAAAATCATTACCGCGTAGGATACGGCGTTTTGAGATCGAGAAGAATGAAAAGCATCGGCGGAGCTTACAGAGAATCTAATTTCGCCACTTCATTCAGCTACGGGCTCAGTCAGAACTTCGAAGCGAATGTTTTCGCCATGCAGAATTTTGCGGAACTTTCCGGCAATTCTCCCTTCTTTATGAATAAAACAGGCATATCGGTCAAATATTCGAATCTCGCAAATTATAAAGCTACCCAACAGAAATTCCCATATTCAGTTCTATATACTCATACGAACGACGGCACGGACGAGATCAATATTCCGGTAGAAATAGCTTCCGGAGACAATAAATTCTATTTCATCCCTTCCTACGAATCGCACGGCGGAAAGGTCAAATTTCATCTCGGTTATCAAAAACCGCTTTTTGTCGATCACAGAAAAGGCAGCTTTATGTTTGAATTTCTACAGGACGATAAAAACCGCTGGAATATAATGAACGGCGGCTTCAGGTTCGAATTCAAAAACGACTCTGCCATAAACCTTTTCGTGCTTACGGATCAGACCGTCGCCAAGCGCATGAGTACGGGTATTTCAGGGACCATGCTTTTCAGGTAGGACGCGGCCCGGAACTTGTTATTAATTCTTTATTTTCATTAAAATTTAGTGTATAATTATAACGGATATTATATCCGTTATTTTTACTTTTTTTAACAGGGAGTTTATTTATTATGAACTTTTTCGGTACGGACGGCATTCGCGGGGTCGCAAATATTCATCCTCTGACGCCTGAATTCGCGATGAGAATAGCGATCGCCGCGTCAAGAGTAATAGCCGATGAAAATAAAAAACTCGTGGTCATAGGCGCCGACACGCGCCGCTCGTCGAATATGCTCTCTTATGCGTCGGGCGCGGCTTTGATGTCGATGGGCTTCGACGTTTTAAACCTTGAAGTGATACCGACCGCGGGCCTTTCATGGATCACGAAGAAACTCGGCGCCGCTTTCGGCATAATGATCTCGGCGTCTCATAATCCTTACTGGGACAACGGTATAAAAATTTTTTCAGGCGACGGCTACAAACTTTCCGAAGAGACCGAAATGAAGATCGAAAAAGAGCTTTTTAACGAAGGCCCCGACCGCCCGACCCACGAACGGATCGGATGCGTCGTAAGACAGAATTCATTCATAGTCGATCCCGTTACCGAATACGCCGAATACGTGGCGTCTTTGATCGAAAGATCTCACCCCGGGGACGGCAAAAAGAAACTCAAGGTAGTCCTCGACGGCGCGAACGGAGCAGCTTCATACCTTATAAAACGGGTCTTTTCAGAAAGGTTCACCGTCGTTTCGATAAACTGCCAGCCTGACGGCGCGAACATTAATTTCAACTGCGGTTCGACGCACCTTGAAAATCTCGCCGCCAGGGTCAAAGAAGAACACGCCAATATAGGCATAGCTTTCGACGGCGATTCGGACCGCGCGCTTTTCGTGGATGAACACGGAAATATAGTCGACGGCGACTACATAATGGCCATGCTCGCTATAGATCTAAAGGAACGCGGAAAGCTCAAAAACAATCTAGTGGTAGGAACGGTGATGAGCAACCTCGGCTTCATTCACGCCATGAAAAGTTTAAATATCGAATTTATTTGCACCGCCGTCGGGGACAGGAATGTTTTAAACGAAATGATCAAAAACGGCGGCATAATAGGCGGCGAACAGTCCGGCCACATAATAATGCTCGAAGAGAACCACACGGGCGACGGGCTTATAACCGCGGTCCATATTTTAAATCTTATGAAGCGCACGGGCAAAAAACTTTCGGAGCTTTCGAAGGTCATGAAAAAATATCCGCAGATATTGATAAACGTTCAGGTCGCCGGCGATAAGAACGCCTACAAAAAAAATGAAAAGATCACGAGTGCAATAACCGAAGCCGAAGACAAGTTTAAAAACCGCGGCAGAGTTCTCATACGGCCTTCAGGCACTGAAAACCTCGTCCGGGTGATGATAGAGGGCGAAGACAAGAACGAGATAAACGAGTCGGCCGAAAAGATCGCGCGGGTCATCAAAGAAAATAGCGTATAAACTCTCGGCCCGCGGAAGAATTCGAGCTGAGTCAGTTTGATGCCAGCGGACGGCGCATACATCATCAGCCGGGCGGCCGGAAAAACAAGGATGCGTTAGCCGCGATACGGCCCCGGACGCCAGGCATTAAAACGGAAACGCCCCCGCCGCGAGGACTTCGGACCGGGTCAAAATTCACAAAAACTATGAAAAAATATATTTTAAAAATATCATTAATAATAAATCTGACGCTTGTATTGAGCGCTTTTTTTCCCTGCCCTGCGGCTTTTTCCGCGAAGGACGAAACGCAATTGACCTTCTCGGAAAATATAAAGGAACATTTCTTTCTGGGCGACGAGCTTTTCCAGAAGAAAGACTACACGGGCGCGCTCATCGAATACGGCAATATCAGAAACATAGACCCGGCCTATATCGAAGGTTATCTCTATCCGGCCAAATGTTATTTCCAGCTTGAAAAATATCTCGAGGCGGGATATTTCGCCGCATATACGCTTTATCTTGACCCCGCTAACGAAGAAGCGAAAACCATTCTTTCCGACGTAAAAGCAAAAGCGGCCGGGACCGATCTCAAGGACGACGCCCTCACCTATGTGCTGGGGCCGGGAGAAGATCTTGACAAAGCGGTTTTCAGGGTTTACGGATCGTCTTTATATATGAAGGCGATAGTTGAACAGAACGGCGGAAAAAAAGATCAGAAACAGGGCGATAAGATAGTTCTGCCGCTTGATTTTTCAATAGTGGAAGGCGTAAAAAAACTCAAGAAATTCGACGGCACCACTTTGAAATACGATCTGGAGGCGCTCAAAGAAGCTCTGATAGAACAGAAAGAGCGCAATCTCGGCGATGACGCCGAGGGATATTTCAGGATATCGGAAGATTACTTGAAAATAAACCGTGTCTCTAAGGCCCTCATGGCCTATGAAATGGCCTGCTACCTCGACTCGAAGTTCATACAGAGAATGAATCCGGAAATGATATCGAAGGCGCTTGAAGAAACCAAAAAGTATATCGATAAAAATCCGAACAGTTCAAACGCTTATTTTTACCTGGCTTTTTCGCAATTCGTACAGGGAAATCACACCGAAGCGCTTTCAAATTTTTCGTTCTCGATCTCATACGGGCTCAAGGCCGAATATCTGAGCCGCTCTTTCAAATACACTACTCTCTGCAAAAAGAACATAAAAGAGACGGAAGCCAAAAGGATCGAAAAGGACGCGCTTTTAAAGGCGAGCGCGGACACGTCAAGATCGCAGGCCATGGTCGATGTCATGAAAAAAACGGCGCCGGCCGAAGAAGATACGAAAACCGAATACAGCAGCAAAAAGCCGGAACCAGCCGATGAAAAAACCGAGGTCAAACCCGAAACGAAGCCCGCCGAAACCGATATGGACGTATCGTCGATGACTAAAGAACAAAAGATATATTACTGCTACCAGCAGAGAAAAAAAATAGAGGAAGCGGTATCTAAATACAACGAGAACAATATCATTGAAATGAACATGGAAACCTATTCATTACAGCGCCTTCGCGAAAACAACATTTTGAAGGAAGATACGAGATGCCCCGAGGGCGGAGAACTTAAAATGAACCATAACGGTTATCTCGAATGCTCCGTTCACGGGCTTTGATGTAACCTGCGCGCAATAAATTTATTCGAAAGGCAGACATGATCGATCAGGCCGCGCCGTCCTACGTTCCGTTGAAATGCCAGACGCATTACAGCATACTGCGCTCGACCGTAAAAGTCGAGGCGCTCATTTCGCACGCCCTGAAAAACAATCATCATTTCCTTGGAATATGCGACCTGAACACGCTTTCGGGATTTCATGAATTTTACAGGCTCGCCAGAGCGAACGGAATAAAACCCGTCATCGGGGCGACCATAGACGTTTTCGACGCTCCGCCGCCCGGAGTTAACATGCAAAACGGCGTGAACCACCGTGTCTCGCTCTTATGCAAAAATTATAAGGGGCTTTTGAATCTATTCAAAATATTAAATATCGGCCACACGCGGACCAACGGCAGAGACGCGCAGGGGCGCATGAAGTTCCAGGACCGTTTCTTCGTCACGAGCCGCGAGATATTCGAATATAACGAAAACTTAATATGCCTTCTGCCGAACGTTTCATCCTTCACGCACAGGCTTTCGGTTATGAAGGCGGGCCTCTGGAGCGACGCCCTGCTTTCGGACTACATAAAGACGTTCGGCGCGGACAGGCTTTATTTTGAGATCTGGAAGGACTCTATCCCGCGCGAGGACGAGGCCAACCTTATGCTTTTAGAGCTCGCCAAAAAGCGCGGCGTAAAAATAACGGCGGCCACCAACTGCCAGTATCTTTCAAAAGACGAACACGACAAAAGCTTCGCGGCCATCTACGCGTTTCGAAGCGATCTCACTTTTTTTGACGCCCGGATAAAGGTCGCCGGAACCGGACTTTTTCACTTCAAGAGCTCGGACGAGATGTCTAAAATTTTCTCGCACATAAAAGGCGCGCTCGAGACCACGCGCGACATAGCTTTCGAGTGCAACGTGGAGCTTCCGGACGCCGGCCCTAAAATGCCCAGATTCGCCGTTCCTCAAGGTTTTTCGGAGGACGATTACCTGGCGTTTCAGACGCGCGAGGCGCTTTCTAATTTAAAACCGCCAAATGCCGGAGTTTATTCGGAAAGGCTTGAATACGAACTCGAGATCATTAAAAAACTCAATTTTTCGGGATATTTCCTCATCGTCGCCGACATAATCGATCACGCCAGAGCCGTCGAAGTGCCCATAGGCCCGGGCCGCGGCTCGGCCTGTTCAAGCCTTGTCTGCTATCTTTTAAAAATAACGCGGATCGATCCGGTCAAAAACAAACTCATGTTCGAGCGGTTCATGAACCCGGACAGAGTTAAAATGCCAGATATAGACGTTGATTTCGCCTCATCCGGAAGATATAAGATAATCGAATATCTCAGCCTTAAATACGGCCGCAACAACGTCGCCCAGATAATCACCTTCAATCACTTCAAACACAAGGCGCTCATGGGCGCGCTTCTAAAGATCCTCGGCACGCCGGAAAAGACCGTTAAAACCATGTCGCTGACGCTTGATACGGTACTTCGCGAAAATTCCTCGGCAAGTTTCAACGAGTTTTTCATGCGGCTGCCTAAGGAAGTTAAAGCGGACCCGACGCTTTCCAAATTCTGCGAGATCGCGGCGCCGCTTCTCAACAATATACGCCAGACCTCGATACACGCCGGCGGCCTTATAGTTTCGCCGCTCCCTCTCGACCACAACCTTCCGCTTCACACGCCGAACGACGAAGTGAGCGTCGCCGCGCTCGATATGAACGCCCTCGAATCGATGGGATATTTAAAGATAGACCTTCTCGGCATCAACGCGCTCGAAAAAATAGAAGAGGTCAAGAACATGGTCAAAAAGACCAGGGGGCTGGACATAAACATCGACGAGATCGAGGAGAACGATAAAAAGACATTCGAACTGATAAGTTCGGGCGAGACCTACGGCATTTTTCAGCTCGAGACCAATTTATTTCGAAAATACCTTCCCAGGCTCAAGGTCTCAAACCACGACGAACTCGCCGCGGCGCTCGCGCTCATCCGCCCGGGCCCCATAAAAGGCATGGTCATCGACCAATACGTTATGCGAAAGGGCGGCGCTAAATTCTCATACTCACTTCCCCGGATGAAGGACATACTCGAAGACACCTACGGCCTCATGATATATCAGGAACAGATCATGATGATAGCGACCTCCATATTCGGCTACAGCTTTTCCGAAGCCGACGTCCTGCGCGACATAATGTCGAAAAAAAGGGTCGAGCGGATGTACGACGAAAAAGTGGTTTTCATGAAGCGCGCCGCGAAAAAAAAGATCGACGAAAAGACCGCGATCGAAGTATTCTCGCTGATCTCGAAATTCGGCGAGTACGGCTTCAATAAAGCCCATTCGGTGGCCTACTCCAGGATCGCCTATATAATGGCTTATCTTATGGCCAATTTCACGCTTGAATATATGACGGCGCTTTTAAACAGCGACATCAAAAATTCCGGCCCCGAGTTCAACATGAAGATAAACTTCCTGCGCAAAAGAAAGATACCGGTGAATCCGATCGACGTGAACCATTCGGACCTTTTTTACGCTATCGAAAAAATCGGCGACGCAAGCGGCATCCGGACGGGATTCCTCGTCGTACCCGGATTATCGAGCGTTTCGGTGACCGAGATAGTTTCGGAGCGCAATAAGAACGGCCCATATCTTGGCATAGTCGATTTCGCGCAGAGGCTGGTTTCCGTTTCTTCAAGGCTCAAAATAAATGAAATAGAAGCGCTTGTCGCGGCCGGAGCTTTCGCGGGAATCTCCGAGGGCCGGACGAAAGAGCGCATGATATCGGACATCCGCGATATGATCTTCAACAAAAGGCGCGTGAACAAATTCGAGAAAAACGAGGCGGCCGGCCAGACAAGTTTTCTTAATCCGCCCGGCGAATCGGCCGCAGAGTCCCAGGCGAGCATGTTCATACCGTCGGAAAGCCAGTCCCAGGCCTTTGAACAGCTGAATTTTCAAAAGGACATCTTCAAGCACCTTATCGTATCACCCGTCAAATCATTCTCTGCCGGTGCGCGGGACGCCGACCGCGGAGAGTCTTCAGTTTACGGCCAGATCGTCGATTTCAACCCGGCCGTCATGGAAATGACGCTTTCAGACCCTTACGAGCCGTCGGCCTCGATCTTAAAGATCTATGTCCCTGAAAAACTGGCGGCGAAGGTCGCGAAACTTTCAAAAGGCGACGTGGTCTTCGTCGATTATTCGGCGGAGGACGATAAATTTCCGATAGGCGAAAATAATTCCGGCACGGCGTCAAATAAGATCCTGGTGGCGGACGATATTATCTCTTATCGTGAAGCTAAGCTTGATTTTAAAGTATATATTAAAATAAACGAACCCGATGTCGATCCAGCGGTTTTTCCGCGAATAAAACATTTGACGGACCTTCACGCGGGCGAACTGCCGCTTTTTATAAAATCCGGTTCTTTTTTGATAGCCACTAATAAAAAGGTTGATTTTTCCGAAAAATTCATAAGGGATATAAATTCAATAGATAAGATCGCGGGAAAAGTTGAAATTTACATTCATTATAAATAAATTATTCAGCGGAACCACTTGAAAGGAAATATAAATTGTTATCGTTTTTAAAGAAATTCCTGAGAATGAGGAACGTGCCTAAATCGCCGACAAGTCTTGCGATACTTCTGTGTTACGACTCGTATTTCGGGCCGCACGTGAAGGAAGACATAAATAAGTTCCTGATACCTATAATCGAGCATATCGGGCGCAATCCGGAAATGAAGCTCAACGTGAAAATTCCGGGCGTGACGCTTTCGGCGATGCTCTGGTACAACTACAAATTCGTTGAAAAGCTCGTTTCAATGCAGGCTGAAGGCAAACTCGAATTTCTCGGCACGGCGTTCTCGAACTCGGTGCTTCCGCTTTTCGACAAACAGATAGTCTCCGAACAGATCGTTAAACACAGAGAATACCTCAAATCCATATTCGACGCGCTTCCGCGCGGTTTTTCCTTTCCATATGACGGTTTTTCAAAGGAGATACTGCCGCTTCTGCACGAGCATGATTTCAAATATTTCATCTGCGAGGACGCGTACTTTGACGCTGCTGCGGTCAAAAGCCTGTCGGACTGTATCAACAAGCGCGTCAAGATCGGCGACGCCGCCATTTCAAAACTGATATTCGCCCCGCGCAAACTTATTTACGAAAGCAGCGATTTTACGGTTTTCACCGAATTCACCGAATTTTCGGCGATGCTGAAAAAAACCATACGCGACGGCGCCGAAAAGGTGTTCTATAAGTTCCTCGAGGAATCCCTCGACATATTCCATTTATTCGACAGGTCTTCTCTCATAACGCTTAAGATAGACGTCTTCGCGATATTTGAAATATGCCATAAAGAGCATATAGATCCCGCCAAAGCCGTCAAGGTCATTATAAATTTTCTGGACTTCATATCCGAGTGCGAGCATATCGGCATAAATCTTTATGAAAAGTGGTATTCGGAAAGAAGCCAGATGCTCTATGAGAATAAGAATCAGATCATCTGCTCGTCCGATTTCCGGCGCTACTCGACGCGCGAATATCCCGGCATGCTTGAAAGTTTTTCAGCTGCGCCTGGTACGGAAGAAAAAATGGAAGCGTTAAAAAATTTCACGACGAAGGTCCACAGCTTTCAAAGAGTTTTTTCGGCGCTTTTAAGGACCGAGCGCGAAAAGATATCGTATAACCCTATGATAGATCTTTCAAGGACGCTGGGCCTTTTCTATCAATATTCCTTCGGCGCCCCCGACGAAACCGGGAAGCTCAAGCATTGTCATGATAATTTCAACAGGCCCGGCGCTCATCTGGGCTATATAAACGAGATGCGCTTAAAAACAAAGGGCGTCTATGTTTCAGATATCAACGGCGATAAAAAAGAAGAGATAATGTTCATAAACGATAGAATATTCGTTCTTATGAATGAACAGGGCGAGATGGAGAGTTTCATAAATCTCGCGACCGGGGCCGAAGCCATAAGCACCATACCCGCCTGCGTCGATTATTCAAGAAAATCATGCGTGGCCGATCAGCTTTGCTGCGCCGATCATTACAGGCCTTCCGGACGGGAAGGCGCGGGAACGCGTATAAAATACGATTACAGGCCGTCTCAGTCGATACTTGTCGGAGCTCAGTTTTTGATGTCCGACAAAAACCTGAAGATCGTCAAAAGCGCTTCGCTTTATAACAATACTTTCGTCATAAGATATGTCATTAAAAATATCAGCGGTGATGACCTCGCGATCGATCTGCTGGCTAAATTCGCGTTCGCACCCGATTATCTGTCGGTCATAAAATACGGAAAGCCGGTCCTCGGATTTTTCGCGGAAGATCACGCGCTCGAGGCCGATAAGAGTTACGAGATAGGCAGTTCCGGTATAGGCGTGGTCAACAGGCTCAACAACAATTATATCTACATGACGGGTTCGCGCATACTTCCTCAGACCGCGAACACTTCGGTGCTTTTTCATTCATTTGGCATAGAGCTTGTCTATCCGCTGCAGATGCGGCAGGACGAAGAGGTCAATTTTATTTTAAATATAGTTTTTAACACTCATTGAATTTTTTCTCGAGCATCGACACGTCCACCAGAATGGTCTTTTCGTTAGTGAAAGTAACCTTTCCGGCGACCCGTTTTATCTTTTTAACGTATTTGCGCTTCGCGCATGAGACGAAGATCTTCGTGGCGTTGCGGCCTTCGGAGTAATGCGCGGCGTACATCGCGGCTTCGATAAGGGCTTCTTCGACCGCGGAGATCTCGGCGTTCTTCGGCGCCTTTACTATAACCGACGAACCGCGGAAATCTTTTACGTGAAGCCAGTAATCTTCCGGCAGGGCGACCTTTGAAAGTATGTGGTCGTTTCCGGTATCGGACCGGCCGACGTAGATCAAAAAACCATTTTCGCTTGTAAAAAGCCTGTAGTTTTTATTATTTTCATGGGCCGCCGGGGCGGCCTCGTCTTTTTTAATTTTCTTTTTATGGCCGGCGAACTGCGCCGTGAAGGTTTTGACGCTTCCGTCGAACTGGGCGAGAAATTTCTTCTGACTGGACCGCTCGCTTATCAATTCCGGAACGATCTTTCGAACCGCGGCCTCTATTTCCGGAATGTTCCCGCGCGGATCCTCATTTAAAAGTTTAATGCAGCGGCTGATCTCATTTACCATGTTTTCGTTTTCCGCGACGGCTTTTTTGGCGCGGATAAATTTAGCGCGGAGCCTTTTATACATTTTAAAATGTTTCTGAGCGTTCGCGGACGCGCTCAGCTTTTTATCCACGGGAACTTTCGTCTCAAATATGTCCATGCTGTCGCGGCCGACGGAATTTTTACCGTTCTCGCAGGATGAGATGTATGATATGAGAAGTTTTCCGTATTCCGAATGTTTTTCAAATTCCGCCGATATTTCGGCTTCGCCTTTGAACACCGAGAGTTTTTTAACGGCGGCCTCGAGAAGGCGCAGAAGCTTCTGTTCCACGTAAAAAGCGGTTATCCCAATGTTGTATCCGTTATAAAAAGCGTAATAAGCCTCGTTCAGGCTGTTATAAAAAACGGGGGGGGCGGCGTCTCCGGAACCATCCTGCGAATAAAAAGGATAAACGAAGGACTTCGGTTTCGCGGCCGGGCTTTTTTTCTGAGTATAAATTCCTATATTATAATATTTAAATATGGCATATTCGTCTTTTTCAGCTATCAGCGCCTGAAGCTTTCCATTGGAGTTGATTGAAAACAATTTCGACACGGCCGTCAGATCTTTTGGCGTTTTAATGAATCCGCAGAGTTTCGGAGACAGCCCCGTATAGGTCTTTACGAGTGCCGGAGCGGTTCCCTCGTCAACATCTATTTTTAATTTATCGAGCGCAATGGTCCTTATATCGGTTTTTTGAGGCGCGGATATGTATTCGCAGAGATTTTCGGAAGGGTGGCAGAACCCGATGACATCGTTATGCGAAAGAGACTCCGGGGAACCGTCGCCCGAATAAATGAAGGCGTTGCTGTGCTTTCCCATGAACTCGAAGACCACGCCGTACGACTTTTCTGAAAACCCGTCTTTTCTGACGAATTTCATAAGAAGTATGCGGTCGGCGTAAAGCGTTTCAATGCCGGTTATCCTGGACCCGCAAAGATATTTCCTCAATATCACCGAGAAATTGGAATTAAAATTGGAAAGGTTCATCCCCGTATCGCCGCAATGGAAATAAACCGGAAAATTCGGGTTTATTGAAACGTATAATATAGAATTTGAATATTCGTCCCTTAATATGAACGCGAATTCCTTTTCACGGTTCTCGGATATTTTATCGACCGTGCGCCCTATGATCAGATCGGCCGACTCGACGGTCAGGATTTTAAGGGAAAGCGCGTCAAAACTCATTTTTATTATTCCTCGCGTAAAACAAGAAACGAAAAATCACCACCAGGGGCGGTTTTTCGTTCCTTCAAATTAAAATTTTCATAAATTACGAACCGCTATTTTTTCTTCGTGTCTTTTTTCGGAGCTTCTTTTTTCGTGCTGCATCCGCATGATTTACACATAACAGACACCTCCCTTTTGTACCTATAATTTCAATTTACTCCAATATCCCTAAAAAGTCAAGTTTTTTCGAAGTGCGACAACATAAGACCGGCGGTTTTCAATATCCTGAAAGCGGCCATTATGGTTTCAATATACTTTTCAGAAAAATTGCCCGTCAGCTATTGTGAAATTTATCGTTTTGTGATATAAATAATATGTAAAGTTAAGCTCATTAAGCATTTTGACACTTAACTGCCGAATATGACAATTGTTATTTTATAAAAGAGGTGTTTCGCCAATGAGGAAAATTTCTGGAATTGCTTCCCTGTTATCCGTTTTTGCAATAATTTTGTTTTTATTCGCCGGTTGCGGAGGAAGCGGAGGCAGTTCCTATCCAGGTGAAAGCATTGAAAATTCTTCGATGATATCCGTGAAACTTCAAATGGTGGACGCCTCAGGCAGCATTAATGCGGCAGCGATACCTCCGGGCGCCACCGGCAGAGTGGCCGTTCGCGCCGAAGGTCTTAAATATAAAAAAACTATCACCAGGGAAGGAACTTATCAGGCCGGAAGCCTCACATTCGACAATCAGATCCCGGTCCATGACGATTACCTCGTCAAGGCTACCGCCTTCCTTAAATATCACGATAACGACACTTTTGAGATCATCTGGGAAGGCGCTTACGAAGTATATGTTTATTCGAACGAAGAATTAAAAACAAGGACATGGGCAAATCAGGCGGCCATATCTCTCGCTTTTCAAAAGATCAGATACATCCCTCTATATCCGGCCAAAATAGAATTTGATCCGCCTGCGCCGGTCTCCGTTATTTCTCCCGGAACCATAATTCCCGCTTTCAAAACAAATGTATTCGACCAGTGCGGAAACATACTCGGCGCATATAATGGCGCGGTCAATATTTCACTGGTGGTCGGAGCATTTAAAGATACCGCGGCGGCTTCGAAGAGCGCCGCAAGAGGCGTTGCCGTATTCGAAGGACTTTCCGTTTCAAACGCTGTTCCGTCAGCTTCAGGCTTCGTAAGGCTCAAGGCTGAAGCTTCGGGAGGCGCGGGGCTGAGCGAACCTATAAAAGCCGTCGGAGTGATAGTCCCGAACGCCTCTATCGCGGGTTACGCGAGCGATACCGCTTCGTCAGGAACTCTTCCCGTTTCTATCGAAAGATCGCCTTCAAAATTCCCGTTGGGCGGGGCATCCATATCCATAACGGTCGATAATGTCGAATATAAAACCACGTCTGACCCTTCAGGTTTCTGGAAGATCGATGTCCGGGTCAATTCGGCGTTCACGCCCGCCGTTATAAAAATCACTGACTCTTCAGGCAGGACCTATTATTCATCGACCGGCCTCGCCGCCGGAAAGATCTATATAGCTAACATAAAAGTAGATCCGGCAACCGGATCATCCTTCATCAGAAAAGCTGAAATGCCATCACAGTTCAGCGAAGCCATGGAGTCCTCAAAACTTAAAACTATGATCGACGAAGAGATAATACGCAGAAAAACAGCGGCCGCGGGCGCCACAAGGATAGGCGGAAGAGTTACCGGCCCCAGCGGAGCCGCTATTTCCGGCGCGCTTGTTTCAATAGCAGCAGCAGGCGTTTCAACTGAAACCGACGGAAACGGTTTTTTTAGTTTCGACGGAAAAAATTTTACTGAAGGTACTTATATTCTTTCAATTTCAAGGCAAGGCTTCATTACCAGGAATTTTTCACTGGTCATAACCGCCGACGATTACGGCTTCGGAGTCGACGGCGTGATCGTCGGTATAACCGAACGGCAAAATACCGCGCCTTTCGTATCCTTGGTAACCGTTTCAGGTGAAACGAACGAAGCGGCAGTGAGTTATTCACTCGACGACTCGGAGAACGACCCCTGTTCGATACGCTTTTCTTATTCGATCGACGGAGGCGCGAATTTTATCGATTCGACCAGCGTCTCCGGCCAGCTCTCAGCCGTCGATCCCGGCGCGGGACGATCCTTCGGATGGCTTTCTCTCAACGACATAAAAACTAACCAGAGCAACGTAAAGGTACGCATAATAGCGGATGACGGGCGCTCCTTGAGTTCGCCCGCGTATTCGCAGCCGTTCACTTTAAATAACGCGCCAGCTGATCTTCAGAACAAACTTCCAGCGGTCATTAATGTTCTTGCCGAAGGCACATCAGAAAACATCATCGTCCGATACCGTTTGAATGACCAAAATTTAAACGACATCTGTTCCGCCGAGCTTTTTTATTCGATCGACGGAGGCTCCGCGTTCTCGCGCGCTACGACTGTATCGGGCGACACAAGTTCTCTTGCGCCTAACGCTGATTATACTATGAACTGGCTTTCGTCCGACGATTTCCGCGACAATCAGAACAGCGTCAGACTGAAGGTGGTCCCGAACGACGGCAAAGCCTACGGAAAACCAGGAGAAACCAAACTGTTCCCGGTTTACAACGACAAATCACTGAATTTTCCTACGATCTCAAATATAACAATATCCGGCAGCGCCGAAGTTATAATGATATCATATGATCTGGTCAATAAAAACAATATCCCGGCTACCGTGGAAGTATTTTATTCGACGGACTCAGGGGTAAACTATATAAAGACGCTGAATATAGCAGGCGACTCGCGCGGCGTTCCGGCCGGATCCGGCAAAAGCATAGCCTGGAACTCGTTCCTCGATTTCAAGCAGAACGCCGATCTCTGCAAAATTAAACTCGTCGCAAGCGATATCATGGGGTACGGGATCGGCGTCGAAAGCGCTTCATTCGCATTAAAAAATTCAAGAAATAACCCTCCCGCGGTCAGAAATATGACAGTTTCAGGCGCGAACAGGGATATTTCGATCACTTACGACCTTTTCGACCCGCAGAGCGATCTGTGCACGGTCGAGGTTTTATATTCGATCGACGGCGGCAATATTTTCAGAGGAACGTCTAATATCGGGGGCGAAACCGTAAGCGTCGCGGTCGGAACCGCTAAAAAACTCATCTGGAGATCATTCGCCGATTTTAGAACGCTCCAGCCCGAAGTTTTCCTGAAGTTATTCGTGACCGATAAGGCGGGGGCCGGAACCGAAGCCGTCGCCATCCTTCAAAATATCGACAACAGGCCCGTCAAAAGTTCCGTTTCGGGCATTGAAACATTCGGCTCCGCAGGCGATATTGACATAGTTTTCAATTATAGAAACCCCGACAACCTCCCTGGAACCGTCGAAGTTTCTTATTCGCTGGACAACGGCTTAACCTTCATCAAAACCCTTAACACTTCTAAACCCGACACCGCTTCGGTCGATTTAATCAAACGCGCTATAAAATGGCTTTCATACCTGGACTTTAAATCGAATCAGCCGGGAGTAGTTATAAAACTCACTCCGGTCGACGCGGCAGGCGCGGGAACTGAATCGGTCTCTCTCCCTATGTTCATCAGAAACGATACCGCGAGGCCGCGGATATCCAATATGACTTCTTCCGTCAATCCTTTAAAAACGGGCGAAGTAAATATAATATACGATCTGGCGGACGCCGATAACAGCAAATGCTCGGTCGAGGTCGGTTTCTCGCCGGGCGCCGGACTTGATTTTATAATGCCTGCAGATGTTTCAGGCGACACCTTCGAGGTGACGCCGGGTCAGGGACGCCGCATCGTCTGGAATTCGCTTTTAAGCGTGCGCAGAAACATCGCGGACGCAAGAATAAAACTTACGGCTTACGATATTAACGGGCCCGGAACTTCTTCGGTATCGCTTCCGTTCGCTCTGAATAATAACGCCGTTCCTGTCGTAAATAACGCCGCGGCCTCTGGAACAAGCGGCAACATTACCATAAATTACACTCTGTCCGACGGCGACCTCGACAGATGCACGGTCGAAGTTTTTTATTCCGTGAACGGCGGCGCGAGTTTTATTAAAACAACGAATATCGTCAACGGAGCTCTCGCTACAACCGATCTTCTTCCCGGGCCTAAAACGCTTTTTTGGAATTCATCCGCCGACCTGCCCAACATGAACCAGCCGAATGTAAGGATACGCCTCAGGCCCATCGATCAGGCGGGTCCTGGCATTGCAGGCGATTCTCAATCTTTCAACGTTAATAATCTCGTCATAATTCCCACAACTCTACAATCGGCGGCGTTCGTTTCATCGAAAAAAATGAAACTCACTTTCAATGCGAATGTGACCGGAACGGCGGATGTTTCAAAGATAGCCGTTTCGGGCGTGGTTTTTTCCGGTTCGGATTATTCCGTTCAGCTCAATAATACTAATACCGCCATTATAACTTACAACACAGGAACTTTCATGCCGAGCACATATATATTCGGATTGACCGCGTCCCAGGGCCTGACCATAGCCGCCGGAATCGGCATCAACGGTCCGAACGGCGAGATACAGCCGGTCGCCTCGAGCGTCGCTATCGGCCCCGACAAAGAAGTTGCGGCGCCTTCCGCCTCACAGCTTTCAAAACTCTCCTACAGCGCGGCAAGAACCAATGTAACAGCCGCGGGCCAGCTCGATATAGGCGACTCGTATCCCGAATCCGCAAAGCTGCTTGTTTATATCGGAACTAATAACCCAAATAATCCCGGCGTTTTATCGACCGGTACCGAAAGCGTCCAGGTAACGACACATAATTCAGGCGAAGTAATAATATCGGGTCTGCCGGCCGGAAATCCCGGCGACGGCGTCTGGTACGCTTTCACTGATATAGCAGCTAACGTTTCTACCTGGGCTCAGGACGGCGTCGTACCCTCGCTCCCCGACAAGAACAACATTTACTGGCGCAACAGCGTAAATTCGATAAGGCTGAACGGAAACGTTTCGATAGATACCGGCTCCAGAATATTCGTCTACGATTACGACAATTCGACGGTATATTCCAATATAGGCTCATCCTCGCCTCTTTCAGGGCCGGTTTTGAGCTCGGGAAGCCAGTTTCCGATAGGAAGCGGGATCGTAGCGAATCATAACGCGGTCTACACCATGTTCAACCAGGCCCAGAACGAATCTTCCTACGCCGACGACGGCTCAGTTCCGGCCGCGCCGGCCGCGGCGCCCTTCGATAACGTAAAACTTAAATATAACGGCAATAACTACGGAATTTATTATAACACCACCGGAAGCGGCTCTCTGACTTACGACCTGAGGATCTATAAAAGTTACGGCACCGATCCGGTAGTTATAGGAAGGGCCAGATCCGGATCCAGTTATAATAACGCGTCGTTCTTCACCGGAGGCCCCACGTTCGACGCCGCCGAAAGTAAAACGGGCGAAAGTCTTAAAGACGACAACCCGCAGGGCGGCACTTTGAAATTCTCCTACGTGAACGCTTCTTCCGGCAACGAGTCGGCAATGTTTACGCCTGCCGCGAACGCGGTAAGTCCGGCGCCCGGCGTAAACTATCTCGAATGGAATAACGAGAGCGTCAACAGCACTTTCACTGTATTGAACGGAGTTCCTGGCGGCGCCATCGGCGCGGCCTCGGATACCATGACCGCCTATATCAAGGACGGCTCGAATAATTACACTTCAGCCGGAACAAGCGTTGCCGCGGCCGGTGGATTTACGCCCGGCACGCATACGGTCAACGGCGCGGTCATAAACAACACTTTTACGGTAGCGTACACGTTATCCAACGCGGCCGGAAATGAATCGCCGCGCGTCGACGACGGCGCTGTCCCGATGCCGCCTTCCGTGGTCGATCTTAAAGTGGTCTATGACCAGAACGGAAACTATAAGATTAAAAATACCGGAGCCGGAAATTTTTCGATGCCATACGTCACGAAAGTTTTTATTAACGGCGTCACCTGCGGAAACATAAACGCGAGCGGCATATTAACGGGGGGCGGCGGACTTTCAACTCAGAATATAAACGCGCTGTCCGCGGGCGGTCTTCTTCAGTTCAGAGCTTTCGATCCCGCAACCGGAAATTCATCTCAGCCCGCCGGCACATGGATGGTTCCCGCAATCGCAGACATGTCAGGGTCCGGCCTTGCCAATAACGGTGAAATAAAAGTTGGAGGCACGGCCATAACTTCCTCTTCGTCATCGACCATTATAAGGCTTTACATATCCGACGACGCGTCAGGCACGAACCGGAATTTTTATCGCCAGACCGCCAATGCCGTGCATAACGCGGGCGCAAGCTTCATGCTTATCGACGATATCGCCGGCGGCGCTCAGGGCTGGAGCCCAGTTCCGGCCGGAAAGGTCCTGGCTTATACTATATTCGATTCGACGAGCGGAAACTGCTCGGCTCTTGCGTTAGACGGCATGGTCCCCCGCGCGCCTTCGACGGGAGATCTTTCAAACCTTTATTATTCCAACGCTCTCAACGAGGTCAGGGCCTCCGGCGTGGTCGGAAACGTAGCTGCCGGGACGGTCGAAGCGGACCTGAAATTAAGGCTGTTCGAAGTGACGGCAGGCCCGGCCTATACTTTAAGAGGAAGCACTGGCGGCGTCAACGGCGGCACCGGTTTCACGCCCGGCGTACTTATGGGATCTGTACCGGCGTTTGCCGTCAGTTCAGGTGTTTCATATATTTATACCAACGGCAACGAAAATGAATCCGGTTTCGCGAGCGATGGAACGATTCCAGCCGTTCCGCTGGCGGACAATTTAAAGACCAAATACGACGCCATAGGCTTATACAAGCTTTATAACCCAAATGCGCCGGTTAACATCGCCGCCGGCACCGCGCTTAAAGTGTTCATCGGCAATAGTCTTTGCGCCACGAAGACCGGCCCCGACACCATACCTAATACAGGCCCGGCGCTTTCATCCTTCTCGCTTAACGATTCCATAGCGGCGGCCGGCGGCCAGCTCAAATTCACATTGACGGAATCCACGGGCGGCAATGAATCGGCCTACTGCAATCCCGGAGTTCCTGTTCCTGAAGCCCCGAGCGATACTAATTCTGTTTCTATAAACACGCTCCGGGTCGGATACGACGATTCCGGCGACGGAAAGTACAAGATATTCACCGGAACCGCAGCAGCTTACACGACCAGCGCTTCCTACGACACCAGAGTATACGCCGGAAATGAAAGGATCGGAAGGATCGGAACCGGCGTAACTATCAACGGCAGCGGCGTATTCTGCAATACCTACCTCACCGTCGCGGGCGAAAGCCCTGACGCTACGAGGTTATTTGAATTAGCCTCCTCCGATGAGGTCTACCTCAGATTCACTCATGTTCATGTAGCTCTCGGTTGTGAATCCGCAAGACTGAGCGGATGGTCGATCATCCCCGAACGCCCTTCTTTCACGCCGACTTCCGCCGGAAAAACTCTCGATATCGACGATGTCGCCATCCGCTATGATTCGGGGTCGTTTAAAACTCATATCCTAAATGCCATAAACCTTGACGATACTATTTTCAACACCGGAAAGATATCCGTTTACGACGGCCAGACCCATAAAGGCCTTATCAATTTGAACGCTTCAGGCGACGCCGCCTCGGGTTTCGCGGGTTTCGCATATACTGCCTACACCGTGGCCACCGTGCCGCGATACGCGGTCATCGGTGCGAGCGGAAACTATTCGCCTAAATCGATCCCGGACGGAATTGTCAAAACTCTCGCCGGAGTGACGGCTTCAAATGGCGGAACGCCTTCAATATTAGATGTTGGCGACTCTATAACGCTTTTGTTCCCGCCAAACATAAACGTTCTTTCGCCGGCCGGTCCTTCCGATTTCACTCCTGGATCCGGATTTAACCTCGGTTCGACGCCGGCTTATCCGGGGCCCGCGAGCGGCGTAAATTCTATTACGATATTCGTTGGCGGAAGCGCCCCGTCGCTCAGCGGAACACAAACCGACAATAACATAAACATAACCACCTTTAATAACAGATTCGTCGATTCGGTCGGCGGAAACGTCCTGGTGCCGGCTGGAAATAATCAGCCGGTAGCGGGATTTACGAACTCGGATTTTTAAAGTTCAAGTATATATTGACAAATCCTTCGTTATTTATATATAATTTATAATGCACAAAATAAATCGACATCTACCTGATAGTGCCTCAAAAATCAAGTAAAATGATGCATTATCAACAGGTTATAAATTCAAAGGAGCTTTTATGAAAAAAAGAAATATGATCTTAACTCTTGTCCTTTCAGCTTTTTTAAGTTTTTCCGCGTATCCGGTTTTCGCTCAGGATCAGGCCTCTAAAGACACCCGTCCCGCGGCGGACTCTCTGAAAGCGGCCGCTCCGGCCGATGAAAACGAAAAAGAATTCGAGCCTAAAGTAAAAGACAAAGACCCGTTCAAAACCCTTGTCGCTCCTCCACCGGCCGTAAAAGAAGAGGGCCATTCCAACACGGGCGTGACTCCGATAATACCGCCGGCCCCCATCGCGCCGCTTCCGATAAAGGTGACCTTCATCGTCGGCACCGACATAAGAAGATTCGCCGTTATATCGCTCAACAACAAATTTTACGAAATGGTCAACGGCGACGAAGCCGAATCAGGCCTTTTCAAGGTCATAGAGATCACTGACCGCGCGGTAAAAGTATGGGATTCTAAAGTTCAAAAAGAACGCGTTATAGAAATGAAATATTAACGGAGTTCCTTCGTCCCGCGCAGATCACGCTTGCATAAACGCTCCGGACTGGCATCGCTCATAAGTTAAAAAGCATCGCGGCATCATTGCCCGTTAATGGATGCGCCAAACAATAATAAAAGGCGGCCGTCAAATGAAAAAGAAGTTCATGTTCTATCTTCTGGTCATAATTTCTCTGACCTCTTTTTCGATCGCCTTTTTAATAAGCGCTTTTTCAGAAAGAACGATAGCCGGCATCCTCGAAACCGATAAGAACGACGTCATAAACCAGATCAAACAGCGGCTCCTGCTTTTCGACAAATACCTCTTCGTCTTCGAATCCGGAATGCGCGAGATCGCCCAGACCGCCATCTTAAACATCTCGAAAGAACTCAGGGACCCGGACTCCACGAAAAAAATAACGCCCGTCGAAATAAAAAGCCTGGCCGTCAAGAACGGCGTCAGCGAGATCTACTTCGTTAACCGCGAGGGGACCGTCTATAACACTTCGTTCCGCCCCGACATGGGACTTAACATAATAAGATCCAACAGCGACATAGCCGACTTCATAAGGTCCATGTTCGGTAAAAGCGAAGTGAACGTGCAGCGCATCGGCATCTCCATGAAAACCGGATTCGTCAACATGTACGCCTACTACAATCCGCCCGGCACGGACTATCTCATCGAAATTTCAATCTGGCTCAACGACTATATCGACGCCAAATGCTCAAAAGGCTTCTACGACAAGATCAGAGCGGAACTCTTCAACAACCTGAAAAAAGAGAACACATATCTGAAATCCGTCGACATGTATTCGATAACCGACGTTTCAAAATGGTCCTTCGTGAACGAAGGCAAGTCATTCGAAGGCGATGCCGATCTCATCAAACGAATATTCGACGAAAAAGAGATACAAATGAAAAAAAACGGCGTGACCACTTTTTATAAGACCATCTCGTTCGAATCCAAAGAATTTCCGTGGTCGGACCGTCGCGTGATCATAGAAATAATCTACGATTTCGGCCCTATCGACGATTTCAAGGCGAAAGCTTTCTACTATTCGCTTTTAATATGTTCCGCCATCGTAATGATCTCATTCCTTCTGTCCTCTCGCGTTCTGAATAACTACATAATCGCGCGCATAATAAACATCAACGAGACGCTGAAAAAAATATCCTCCGGCGATTACTCCGCGCGCATAACCGACGAAAAAAACGACGAGATATCAAACATTTCGAGCGAAATAAACAACATGGCCGAAAAGATCGGAAGCCGCGTAAAATCCCTCGAGGAGCTTCTCCCGATTTGTCCCTCCTGCAAAAAGGTCAGGGACGACAAGGGCTACTGGAACCAGGTGGAACAATATTTCCACGAACACTCCGGAATAAAATTCACCCACGGCACATGCCCCGAATGCTTCAAAACCCTCTACCCCGACCTTTACGCCAAAAACACAGGCCTGCCCGACGCCGAAAAAAAGGAGAACTGATAATGAAAAAAATTTATATTTTCACTTCCGCGCTCTCATTCTTATTATTTTTTCCTCTTTTTGCCTGCGCCGGGCCGTTCTCGAAGCTAATGCATGACTTCACTGCGTTCAATGAATCATACGGTTGCGCCTACACCGTCACATATTCCGCTGACGAGCGAGTCTCGTCCATAACGGCGAAAGATCCGGCGCGTTTCTCCGGAAATGATCAGGACATATCAATGGCGGCTAACTACTCAAACAAAAACAAGAATTCATTTAGCCAAACTCCGAGCCGGCCCGAACAAAGTCCATCCTCAACCATTCATAATTCACTATTATCAGCTTTAAACCCGGCGGCATCAAATTCATCTTCAACGATAAAAGCCGGCGAAACACCCAATCCCGAAACTATATCAGCGGCGCTCGGCTTCATAAAGAGCGCCTCAAAAATTTTCGGCATAACCGACATGAACGGCCTTCGCCATGAAAAAACCATGACCGCCGGCAATATAACGCATATTATATTTTCACAATATTATAACGATAAGAAAATATTCGGCTCGGAACTTCGCGTAAGCGTCAACGCCGCGGGCCGGGTCGTCTCAGCCGGAAACTCGATAGCGCCCGCGCCATCGCAAAATACGGACTGGAACAAAAATAACCCGCCCTCTAAAAACGCTTCGCCTGCATATATCGTCGGAAAAAGCCTCGCCCTGGACGCTGCCATGAATTCCATAAAATGCGAAGCGTTACGCGGCAGCGCCAGCATCGATGAAATTGTATATTCAGAAAACCATATGTTTTGCGGCGCGTACCTCATAAAACTTCCGTCAAAGAAACCGCTCGGCGATCTCATCTGCGTCGTGAACGCGGAGAACGGAAGCGTCATATCCGTAACCGATATTTTAAAATACAATGTTTCAAAGGAAAAAGTTCCGCTCGGTTCGGTATATGTATCCAACCCTTTGAAATGCGGAATAACTCAGGAGCCGCTTTTGGGCCTTGTCTCCACCTATAAATATCTCAGCGGCAAGTACGCCGCGGTCGGCAACGAGGACGCCGACAACGCGCAGGACAGGATCAGGCCTGACGCCGCGGGCAATTTCATTTTCGACCCGAAAAACACTCATTTCGACGAGGTCAGCGCTTATTTTTACGCCAACCGCGTTCACGCCCTCTATAACGCTCTCGGTTTTTCGGCGCTCGATAAACCGGTCTCGATAATCGTCCACTGCAACAACACCCTCGACAATGCCTTTTATTCGCCGATATTCGGCTATATCGAAATAGACAACTGCGAGCGCAAGAACGATCTGGCGCAGGAAGAGGCAGTGCTTTTCCATGAATATTCGCACGCGGTAACGCATGAGATATTAAATCTGACGGGCGGCGAAGCGGGCGCCATGAACGAAGCCTTCTCCGATTATTTCCCGGCTTCATTCACGGACGACGCACTGATAGGCGAATGGATAGTGGCGAAACAGAACAGGCCCTATCTTCGCACTCTTGAGAACACGGCGCATTATCCCGAAGATATCCATAACGAAACGCACGACGACGGACAGATCTATAGCGGCGCGCTGTGGCAGATAAGAAAGATCATCGGCGCGAAGGACTGCGATATAATAACTCATTACTCGAGATATTATCTGACGGCCATAAAAGATCAGACCTTTTCAGACGGATTGAACGCCATGATATCCGCCGACCGCGAACGCTTCGGCGGCAAATATTCGCAAATTATAATAAACGAATTCGCATCCCGCGGAATAAAACTCAAAGATGGCCCGTCAACGGCGAAAGAGCTCTCATCGCTCTTAAAATTCGAGGCGCTCAACGGAGACAAAAAAGCCGCGAAGCTTTACATGGACATACAAAACGGAAATTTAAAATAGTAACAAAAATAATTTTTTCGGGCCGCTTCACGCCTTCCGTGGCTCCAGCGGCACGATCCGACTCGCCGCTATTGCGGCTCCCTGGACAAGAGCTTCTAAAATTCGGCGTTGCCAAATTTTGAATCTCTATGGCGCTCAGGCGCGTCGGACGACTTTCGCATATACATTAAATCGCTTTTTGTCGCTT
Organism: uncultured bacterium; assembly: GCA_964551445.1. Lineage (GTDB taxonomy): Bacteria > Muiribacteriota > UBA9980 > UBA9980 > UBA9980 > DAOPXV01. The sequence continues at coordinate 51,627 of CAZKCG010000003.1, forward strand.
TTCTCTCGGAGGCTCTCGACCATCGTGGTCTTCGCCTCCTCCGAGACATCCCTCAAAAATAATTTTTGTTACTTATTTATTGATAAAACAGAATGGAAAAACCTTGAAATTTGAGGCTTTTCAGCCAAATTTTACGGCATTGCGTCATATCACCAAAAAGCTATTTTCAAATTGATACTCGCGGTCTGACAGCGCGTTCCGTTTGTTCTAAAAATTATTTGCCTGCCCCGTCATGCACAGGGCATTTGACCGTTATCTTGCCTTTTTCATCTACTGAGATCTCGAACTTGTCGCCGGCCGGGCATTTATAAAAATTGGTTATAATGCCTTCGGTGTATAAAGCTTCTTCAGAGACCGAAGCTTTGGCTTCTTTATGTTTTGAAAGATAGATAAGCGTGGCGATTTCAATTATCTTCGCGTATTTTTTGCATGTGATCGCGGGCGATATGAAGTATTCGAGTATCGCGCCCCACGAGTTAGGATGGCTGGTTATGACCGAACATATCGATCTTAGAATATTCTCTTTAAACTCAACGCCAACAAAAATGTCGCGGTCTGCCGTTTTAAAATTTCCGTTCTTATTAAATTCCGCGGTCAGATTCAAAAGCTTTCTCGTAAACGCCAGCTCTCCCGCCATTACCTTCTGCTCGCGCCTGTTCTTGCTTTCAGCTTCTATAAGGTCCACTTCGCCGAGCGCTTCCGCGGTTTCCTTAGCCGACTGCTGAAACTGCTCCGCCAGCTCGTTCGAAAGCTTTAACGCGGTTTCGGACGAATCCTGGCTTAAAATGATCTCGACCTTTTTTTCAGAAAAGGTGAAATAGAGCATATCCGTCGCCAAAAGCCCCTCTTTATAGGTTATGTCATGTTCCGCCAGCGCTTTTTTCAAAAAATCGCTGCCAATGGCGCCGGTCATGGCGTAATTTTTAAGTTTCGACTTCGCGAACGCGCTCTCGCATTTCGCCGCGAATTCATTATTGTTATAAAGCGACCCTGCCCCGGTTTTGACCATCTCAACGATCTTTTTAAGGCTCGCCGCGGTCCCGAGTATCACGCGGCCGTTACATACCAATCCGGCCAGATTATAATATCTGAAAACTTGAAAACCTTCGTGTTCGCCAGTCTTTACATCGGCATAATTTTTGATCGTATCGAACATTTCGGCGAAATCGATATCTCCGCCGGCCACGCATATAAAATTGAATGTCTGATCCTTCGTTCTCTCGGGCGAAAAAGATATGTCGAGCGTTTTGAGTTTTCCTGAATTTTTCTTTCCAAATATCAGATTTATATATTCGCCAAAAGATTTCTCTGAAACTTCGCTCAAAAAGGCCTGCACATTGACGCGCGCGACGAACCTGAATTCGTCAGGAATAAACTTCAAAAACTCAAGTTCTTTGCTCTTTTTCTCGTCATTTTTTTTATTGCTTTCTATATTTTTAACGGCTTCCACTTTTTTTGGAGCCTCTATTTTTAGTGGTTCGGCTTTTTTTGGTTCAGATTTGTTCTCTTCAACATTCTTCTTTTCCGGCATGTTTTTATTGCCGCCGTTTTTAGTTTCAGCGGCGGTATCAGCTTTTTCTGTTTTTTTATCCACGCCTGTCTTTTCTTCCGCGCTTTTTGCCGCACCGTTTTTCGCCGCAACACCTTTATTTTCAATGGCGGCAGCTTTACCATCCGGCGGCGCAGCGCCTGCCAGACCAACCGCTGGAAGTATTATGAGCAAAGCTATAATGAAAAAAATGTTCCGTCTTTTAAACAAAGCCTGTTCCCTGCCTTTTGAAATTTCCGCTCTTATTTTCCTGCGTGAATATTATTAATTATAGCTAATTTTGACATTTTCATTCAAAGGGAACTCGAAAACATAAATATCCCTCAATGTGTTTTTCATTATAGCACAAATCAACCGTTCTTCCATAGGGCGGGCCGCATAAAAAAATCCCCCGTTCTCAAAAGAGTTCGGAGGATTCTTTGTTGTATTCCTGGATTTCTAAGCTATATTATTGTCCTGATACGTTTTCGATCGCTCTCATGTCCGAGAAATTTTTGTAGGTGTTGTAAGCTTCGGATACTTCGGGCAATTTTTTGCGGAGTTCAAGCTGTTTTTTCATTTCAGGATTCGTTCCGGCTTCGGCCTGGTCGATACCCGCGAAAAGAAGGTCGATATATCTTGTGTACGCGCTCTTTTCGTTTGAAGCCTGCCAGTCGCCCTCTGAGAATTCGCTTGCGAGTCTTGTATCGAAGGTCGAAGGTTCGGATATCGAATTTTCTTCGATATTAGCCTGGAGGCCTTCGGTGAGCATCGTCGATTTGTTGTTCGTTTTAGTTTCGACGCTGCCTTTCCATACTTTTACGGCGCCTGTGTCTTTTTTGTTCGTTTTGTCGACTTTTACCGAAAAGACGGTTCCGCGAACGCCTGCTACGAAAGTAGGAGCTACGACTTCGAATTTCGATCCGACTTTTACGATCCTGAACCATGTCTGGCCGTTAAAGAGTTTTACGGTTTCAAGGGCGAATTCGAGTTCGCTGTTGGGGCCGACCCTTAAAATGTTACCGTCGACATAGCATACTTCGAGTTTTGAGCCGTTTCCGAGCTTGACTCTATCACTGACGTTGATTATATCCGTTTGATTGAGCTTGACCCATTCTGTCTGTTCTGCCCTGCAGATCTGGGCCTCACCGTTAATAAGCGATACTTTACCTACACTTATATTATCTTTCGAAAAAGCGAAATTAAAGTTCAAAGAACAGATCAATACTGCCATACAAACCAGGATGGCGATTCTTTGTAATTTCACTACTACACCCCCTATACTAAATTTTTTTTCGTCGCCCCAATATCTATACCCCGCCATAGCCCAAACTCCCGAAGGACTAAGGTTCAACAGGCGGCGGTATGTCAAGGACGATATCAATACCGGCGTTTTTCCACCGGTCTCAGTAGAAAATAATAATAATTTCGTACTGATGAATAAATTATACAATACAAAGTGAGTTTTGTCAAATTTTTAACCGAAAAAACTCCTTTAGCACCTCCCCTAAACGCATTATTTTCTTGCAATTTTCAAGAATTTCTGATAAATTGAAATTAATTTATCGCCCGCGGATTTTAGCGGCAAAAAACGAAAGGAACCATAAATGCGAAATATATCCCCAAAAGCGTTGCCCGACTTAGCCTGCCGTAATAATAACGGGCGTTTTCGGTCCGGCTTCATGCCGGCTTTAATAGTATTATTAACAATATGCTTGACAATTTTATATCCAGCGGTTTCCAACCTAGCGTCCGCGCAGGAAAAACCAGCTCTGGCTACGCCGGCGTCTCAAAATGATACGAAAAAGAACAACGCCGGCACGGAAGTAAAACCGCTTCCGGAAATAAAGCCGAACGACAACGCGAAAGTCGCGAATGAAATAAAAGCCAAAAAAGATGAAAAAACGAAAGCTGATTTAACGCCCGGCAATAACAACAAAACTGGAAACGATAAGGCAGCTGAAAAACTCGCGAAAGAAAAAGAAAAGGCTGACAAGAAAGAAGAATTGAAAAAAGCGGAAGCCGTTAAAAAAGAAGAGAAAAGAAAAAAAGACGAGGCGGCGAAGAAAGAGAAAGAAGAAAAGAAAAAGAAGGCCGAAAAAGAAAAAAAAGACAGGGAGAACGCGGCCAAAAAACTCGCGAAAAATAACGCGGAGATCGCGGGATTCATATTCGACGACTCATACCGCGTCCGGTTCCTTCATATACCCGCGCTGAAAGACCTTTTTTTAAACCGGACATTTGAAGTTTCTATCGTCGTAAAAGACCGAAAATTTTTGACGCAAACCGACCAGAGCGGATTTTTCTGCGCGGATCTTGTATTATCATCGGAAAAGGCTACGGCATTAATCGAAATAAAAAAACCGGACAGCTCAAAACCGGGCGTTTTCAGGGTTGAAACTTTCGAGGTCGCCATAAAAAAAGGAAAGACCGCGCTCGTTAAAATATACGCCGGCGCCGATTCGAAATTTAAGCTTTTGACGAAGGAAGGCGCGAATTATAAACTCGAGACCAACCTTCTAAAAGTCAAAGACGCCGTCCGCAAACAGATGAAAAAAGCCGAAAAAGGCGCAAGAAGCGTTTCGGCGATCAACGGAAAAGTGCTTTTGCCGAACGCAGGCGGGATCGCTTTGGTCAGAACCGGATTCTTTGAAATGCCGAAAACAATAACGGCAGAAAAAGCGCCGGAGAACAAAGCAACTTTAACCAGAACGGGATTCTTTTTCGAGACAACCGGGGAAAAAATTCCGGGGAAAAACGATGTTAAAAAAAGCACGAACAGCGAAGCCGCCGGAAGCGATGAAAATGGCGATGAAAATGTTGCAAATAAAAGCAAAAGAAAAAACCGCGGCAAAGACCTGGAAAAAAATGCCGAAAATGCCGGGAACGGATCCGCGAACGAATTTGCGAATGTTAAACTCACTCTGAACCCCGGAAATAAAACCGCGAAGGCTGACGCCGCCGGAAATTTCTCGTTCAAAGGGCCTTTTGTGAGCGGAAAATATACGCTATCGGCAACGTCAGGCGCGAGCGGCCCTAAAAAAGAAAAGATCGTCTGCGTTTCGGCCGACGATTATGGGTACATGCTCGACGGCGTACGGCTGAAACTTAATACGCCGCCCGATATAAAACTCGTTCAGATATCCGGTTCGTCCGGCGAAATTACCATAAAATACGATCTTTTTGACGCGGACAGCGACGAATGCGATATCGAACTTGATTATTCGACCGACGGCGGCGCTACATTTGCCAAAGCATCAGCTATTTCGGGCGATGTGAGAACGGCCGCGGCCGGCAAAAATAAAATATTGCGCTGGAACTCACGCGCAGACATAAAAAGCGGATGCTTCCCGAACGCCGTTTTAAAACTCACGGCTTTTGACGGTTTTGAAAAAAGCGCGCCCGCCGCGTCCGCTAAATTCTTTTTGAATAACAACCACGCGCCCGTCATATCAAGCGTTTTCTCATCCGAATCATCCGGCGAGGTCTCGATAAAATACGATCTGACGGACGACGACGGCGATCTCTCAAAAGTCGAGGTATTTTATTCTCTCGATCTAGGAAAGACCTATAAAAAAACTGCGAATGTGACCGGCGATATAAGTAAAGTCGCGCCAGGAAAAGAAAAGATCGTCAAATGGGACTCGATAAAAGACTGCGCCGAAAACACGAAAACGGCGCGAGTACGCCTGTCGCCTAACGACGGCATCGACGCCGGCCAGTCCGGATATTCGCTCGTTTTCGAACTCAAAAATAACCACTGGCGCCCCGTCATTTCAAATATCGAGATAATCGGCGACTCCAACGAGATAAAGGTAAAATACGATCTCGAAGACAAAGACAATAATCTCTGCACCGTCGAGATCCTATACTCCGCAGACGGCGGCAAAAATTCGATGAAGCCGAACAACGCCTCGGGAAATCTCGCCGGGATCGCGCCCGGCAAAGGTAAGACCATATTCTGGTACTCGCGCTTCGACTTCCCCGATAACAGGCCGCTGGTCGTTATCACGCTCACCCCTTCGGACTCCGAAGGACCAGGCAGCGCCGTATCGACTAAAATTTTCCCGGTCTATAACAACCTTCCGCCCATGGTCACAAATATCAGCGCCACCGGCGCCTCCGACGAGATAATTTTAAGATACGACCTCACCGACGCGGAAAAAGACAATTCCACCATCGAGATCTATTTCTCTATCGACGGCGGCAATACTTTTACAAGGACCGAAAACATAAAAGGCGATCTTACAAACGTAGCCCCCGAGACCAACCGTATCATCAAATGGAGCTCGCGCGCCGACATAACCGGAAACTCACCGCAGACCAAAATAAAAATGATACCATACGCTAATTCATCCATCGGCACCATCGGCATCTCACCGCCCTTCTACATCAAAAACAACCGCGGCCCCGTCGTATATAACGTCGAGACCGCCGGCGAGTCCAACGAGATCACCATTACCTTCGACCTCGAAGACCCCGATGATAACGAATCCTTCATGGAATTATACTATTCCCTCGACGACGGCAATAATTTCATCCGGACAGCCAACATAGAATGCCGCGAAGACGCCTCGAGCCTCCCCCGGCCCGGACGCGAAAGATCCCTCAGACCCGGAACGCGGCGCGTCATGAAATGGAAGTCGCAGCTTGATTTTAAAACCAACCAGCCGAAGGTCAAACTAAAGATCATGGCCAACGACGGCTTCGAATACGGCACCCCCGGCCTCTCCGATACCATCCTCATCGGGAACCGCCACCTGCCCGTCATTTCAAGAGTTACCGCCGCCGGAACATCCGGCGAGATCACAATTAAATACGACCTCGAAGATAAAGAGAACGGGACCAACTCCATCAGGGTCTGGTACTCGCCCGCGAACGGCGCGAACTTCGTCAAAACGGTACATATCAAAGGCGACCTGGACAAAATGAATTCCGGCCGCGGCAAAACCATTATCTGGGACTCAAAAAAAGACTTCAACACGAAACACGACAAGGTGATCGTCAGGGTCACGCCAAATGACGGCAATATCAACGGCATCGACGGCTTCACCGCGCCCTTCGCCATAAACAACAACAGCCGCCCCGTAATTTCAAACGCCGCCTCGTCCGGCGCGGCCGGAGATATCACAATAAATTACTCCGTCGCCGACGCGGAAAAAAACAACTGCACGGTCGAGGTCCACTACTCCGTCGACGCGGGCAAAACCTTCGTCAAAACAACGAATCTGACCGGTGACGTCAAAAATATCCGATCGTATCTGACAGTTACTCACGCGGCGCAGGATACCCATGATGCGAACGCGCCGAACACCGTCAAACCCGCCGAACACGGAGTGATCTGGAACGCAGCCGCCGATATCGCAGGTAAAAAAGACTCGGTCTACGTCAAGCTCGTCCCCGAAGACGGCGTCGAATACGGCGAGCCATTCATCCTGCCCGCCTTCGCCCTCGACAACAGCCGCCTGCCGGCTATCACCGCCATTTCCATCGCCTCGGTCTCGACATCCGACGGCGCCGTCAAGATAAACTACAATCTCGACTCATACAAGAACGAACCAGCAAGCGCTGAAGTATATTTCTCTTTTGACGCCGGCCTTACCTTTACCCGCACCCTCAATGTTTCCGGCGATACCGCAAGCGTCCCGGTCGGCAAAAACCGCAAATTGTTCTGGAACTCCATCTTAGACACCATGAGCGACCACCCATCCGCCGTCGTCAAACTCATACCATATAACGCCGCCGGCCGCGGTGCCCCTTCTAAATCGCCAGTTTTCAAACTCGAGAACGCTCCCGAGGTGCTCGCCGCATCTACCGGCGCCGCTCCCGAAGCCGCAGCATCCCCCGCCGTCTCGACGACCTATTCAGCCCGCGCATCGCATGTCGCCCTCTCCTTCAAAAATAAGATCTGGATCATCGGCGGCTGGGCCGGCAACCCCAACTTTAAAAGCGAGATATTCTCATCCCCCGACGGCTGCGACTGGGCCTCCGAATCCGGCATAGCCTTCGCCGCCCGTCACTCCCACGCCGGCCTCGTATATAAAGACCGCATGTGGATCCTCGCCGGCTTCAATAACGCCGCTAAAAATGACGTCTGGTCCTCGTCCGACGGCGCCAGCTGGATCGAAAACACCCAAAATTCAACCGAAAGCGTTAAATTCACGCCCCGCTCCGCGCCCGCCGCCGCCGTCTTCAAAAACCGCATGTGGGTCATCGGCGGTTTCGGCGCAGGATACAAGAACGACGTCTGGTTCTCATACGACGGCGCCAACTGGGCCGAAGCGACCTCTGAAGCGGCCTTCACCCCCAGGACCGGCCACGCGGCCTTCGCCTTCAACGATAAGCTCTATATCGCCGGCGGCTACGACGGCGTCAAATACTTAAACGATATCTGGTCTTCCGATAACGGCACCGACTGGCAGAAACTCCCGGCCAACTCGCCCTTCGAGCCGCGCCAGTGCCACGCCGTCCTCGTCTTTAATAAAAAACTCTGGCTCATCGGCGGAGCCGCCGACGATATCAAAAACGATATCTGGACATCCGATAACGCCGCCGACTGGCGCAATATCCCCTTCGCCGAAAATGACGCCGAACGCATCGTCCCCGCCAACGGCCGCGCCGCGCTCATCCACAACGGCCGCATCTACATCACCGGCGGCTACGACGGAACCAGCTATAGAAACGATACGCTGCTTTTGAAGGTTAAATAAAAACCGCAATAAACCCGACTAAGAATTGGAATACGAGATTTGATAGGGGGAGAGAAGGGACTTCATCCCTTCCCTCCCCCTTATTTTCCCCCTTCTATCCCGGAACTTGCGTTCGCGCAGCTTCGCTGCGTGAACGCGTGGGCTTCGCCGGCCGCGGGCCGGCGATAACGACGCTGGTCGATGGCCGGAAGTGGAACGGGAACGCCGGCCCAGATTTGACAATTCTCTTTAATTCTGTTATATTTTGCGCATGGACGAACGCATCGACAAACTTAAATTTCATCAAAAGCTTCACTTCAGAATAGTGATGCTGCTACTGTTCATTTTTTTGACCGTCTCCGGCGTGAATTTTTATCTGATCAAAAAGTCTTATTCAGACCTCGAAAAAGACGCCACCGAAATAGCCTGCAAAAATATCAGCGACGTTAAAAAGATCGTCAACGAGAACCTCATCAAACTCAGCGAACAGGCCGTAACCCTTCTTACGCAAAAGATATTCTTCGAACAGCTGGCGTTTCTTAAAAGCCGCGACGAACTCAAGGACCTGAAAGATCTTAAAGACGCTAAGAAACTCATCGATTTCTGTATAAATAGCAAAGAATACCAGGAAATCTATAATTTAAAGGATTCCCTCGCTAAATATTCCTACATCACGGTATCGATCTATGATATCCCGAGACTTGTGCTCGTTTCGCATAATAAAAAAGACATTATCGGCGTCGATATATTCGAACTCGTCAAAAAACTCAGTCCCGAAGACCGCGCAAAGCAGCAAACCGAGAAATTCATAAGTCACTGGGTCAACAAAGAATCCGGCGGAATTTACTACGAGCAGACCAAAACATTCAAAGACGCCTCAATACCGGCCGATTACAATAAAAAATACTCCTATCAATATTGGGGAAAATTCAACGGCATCGATATCGTCGTTGAATATGCCACCTATATCAACGAAATCATGACCACGGTAAAGGCCATCGATAAAAAGCATCTCGATACGATAAGCATGATCTCCGCCCGAACATCCGAATCTTTTGGCGAAAATTTCAAATTCATAATCTATGTCCTCTCAGGCATAATGATCTTCTTGATCTTCCTGCTCCTGGCTTTCAGCCGCAAATACATCCTGACCCCGATAAATAATATAGTTGATGGCCTCAAACGCTTCGGCGAAGGCAAATTCAGAGAACCGATGAAAGCAAACGCCCCCGGCGAATTCGGAATAATATGCGATGCGTCTAACGTTATGGCCGCAAAACTCGCCGAAACGCTGGACGGGCTCGAAAAGATAAACGAAAGCCTCGAACACAAGGTCGAGCAGAGAACCTCCGAGCTCGCCGAATCCAAGAAGATCATCGAAGCCGAAAAAGAAAAAAGCGAAACGCTCATAAAAAACATCCTGCCCGCGAAGATCGCCGAACAGCTCAAAGAAAATCCCGATCAGGTCATTGCAAAAGAGCACGCGATGGTATCGATCATATTCACTGATTTCAAAGGATTCACGACGATGTCGGAAAGCACCACGCCCATAAAACTCGTCAGGGAATTAAACGAGATATTCGCCTACTTCGACGATCTCTGCGCGAAGTTCAATATCGAAAAAATAAAGACTATCGGCGACGCCTACATGGCCGTCGGCGGCCTGCCGGAATCCAACGAGACGCACCCGGCCGACGCCGTTGAAATGGCGCTCGCCATGAGAGATCACATTATCGCCCGCTCGAAAGATGCCGGAAACCTTCCCCTCGAGATCCGCATCGGCATCCACTCCGGTCCCGTCATAGCCGGCGTCATAGGCCGCAAGCGCTTCGTCTACGACATCTGGGGCGACTCGGTGAATATAGCCAGCCGCATGGAATCCAACAGCCTGCCCGGAAAGGTCAATATCTCGAGCGAAACCTATAAACTCGTCAAAGACAAGTACAAATGTGAAAAGCGCGGCGAGGTCGAGATAAAAGGAAAAGGGCCGATGACGACTTATTTTATTGAGAGGGCGTAAAAAAATACCGCGAAGATAAAACACTTCTTTTTATTGAAAACGCTCAAATCCGGAACGATCTTTCTAAAAAATATTTATCAAAACAGGCCATGACGCATAACGTGAAATATCACAAAAGGAGAAATAACAATGGCCAGCATAACGGTAAATTCTAAAGAAAAACTCGAACAAGCCCAAAATGCAGGCGTAGACGAAATAATAGTCGAAGGCGAACTCGCCGAACAGGTCCATAACGGAAAGAAAATAATTGTTATAGGCGCCGCCGCGCTTGCAATTATTGGCGCATCTATTGCAGCCGCGCCATTTACCCTTGGTTTTTCAATGGTTTTAGCCGGGCCGATAGCCGTTAGCGCCGGCGTCGAAGTATCGCTGGTATTGGCGGTATTATTTGTCGGCATGGGATTATTGCTGGCGATCTGGAAGGAATATGATGAAATTGAATACTCCGGCCGCAGACTTGTTTTAAGAAAAAAATAGTCCATCGAGAAAAAGGAATTTTAAAATGCTCTCAAGATTCGCGAAATTCTGGCTGCTCATTTCATTTTTAACGATCGTTGTCGCCCCGCCCCTGACCGGCTGGTACGTCAGAAGCGAGAGGAACGCCGAACTCGAGGAAAACTTTTTTAACACAGCTTCGCAGCTTAAAGATAAAAAGAATTACGACGGCGCGATCTCGATATATGATTTCATTATCGAAAACCGCATGGACGGATACGAAGTAGCGCTTTCCGGCAAACAGATCGTCGAAGGCGAACGCGATTCATATTTCACAAAGATCAAAGGCTTCGTCAACGGATTCATATTCGGCGAGATCGAAAGCATCCCGTCCCTTGTCGGCTGCGTCAGCGGCGATGTCATGGTGTGGGGGGATTTCAGGGATTTCGTGAAAGAATCATATCATTTTTATTCAGGCCAGGATGTGGATCAGATCAATCTTGGGCTTTCAACAGTCGGCCTTGCGGCAACGGTTTTGCCTAACGTGGATGTCGGTCTTTCAATTTGCAAGAACCTCTCTAAATTCATGACCTCCGGCATGAGAAAGTTCCTGCTCTTTATTCTCGAAGAAGCCGCGAAACTTAAAAAATACGACAAGGTCTACGAATTCATGAGCACTATCGGCTCGATGTATAAAAAAATAGGGATCGGCATCGTCGACGTCCTTCAAATGGCCAAAGATTCCGAGCATTTTGGCGTACTGGCCAAATTCATCGAAAAGTTCGGCCGGTCCGCATATTCTCTGATCCTGATCGGCGGAGAAAAAGCACTGAAATATGGTGAGATAGCTCTTGACTTTACCGGAAAAACCGGAAAGAGCGCGCTCGTATTCTGTTTGAAATATCCTAAAATTGGGGCCAGAATAATAAAGATAACAAAGGTCGTCGCATGGGATAACATGGCGCTGACGATGATGGCGATATCGGAATTGCTGGCGCTGATATCGACATTTGACACTTTTGTTATTTGCATGTTCCTCTGGCTGTGGCTTAATTTCGATAAAATTATCGCGTTGATTTTTTATAAGAATATCGAAAAAGTATATTTGCGATAAACATAATATTTAAATCAGTCTAAATTCAAACAGCCTTCTTTAAACATATTTGATATAATACATTTTTTTATGACAGGACCTTTTTAAAACCAATATTATTGTTTAAAATAAATAAAATGGAGCAGCAGTTATGTCGGATTATAAAGAAATCACAATAAAAGATATTCAGAAATGGGAAAGCGAAGGTCCGGGATACATTTCGCAGGTCGGTTCCGTCGTCCTGTGGCCCGCACAAAAAGCCGCCGAGCTGCTTATTCCCCAGGGAGTCCAGGACGCTGTCGGAAAAGCTGTGGAAAGCGCTTTGAACGGATTGAATAATACGGCAAACTATACCATCAACCAGGAAGAAATCAGAGCACGCGTCGACTCATATCGTTCAGAACATGAAGATAATTTAAAGGCCGCCGATGAAGCCGCGAAACATTATTGGAACTGGCATCTCGCATACGCGGCAGGCGAAGGCGCCGCGCTTGGCGCCGGAGGAATTTTATCGCTTGTCGCGGATATTCCGGCTTTATTCACAATGTCCTTCAGATTGATACAGGAAATAGCACTTTGCTATGGTTATGACATTAACACTGATGAAGAAAAAGAATATATCATGCAAATATTGCGGGTTGGATCTACAAGTGATATCAAAACAAAAGCTGAATTTGTCATCTGTATGAAACAGGTTGAAGAAGTTCTGATAAAAGTGACATGGAAGAAAATGAGCGAATCGCTCGCTAAACAGGAAATGAGCAAGCTGTCGCTTTTGGCCGCGCTGCGAAATTTCGCCAAAAGCCTCGGCATCCAGCTCACCAAGCGCAAGGCACTCCAGATGGTTCCTTTGATAGGCGCGTTGGTCGGGGCATCGTTCAATTACACTTTCATGAACGACGTCGGAAGAGCGGCTTATATGAGTTATAGAAGAAGAAAGCTGGGGGAAGTATTTTAAGTCATAAGCTATAAACGCATATTAAAGCGAGCCTGTGTTTTCTGCCGCTTCACAAACCTCATCCATCGCCCTGACAATATCCTTCTCCGCGCCCCACGCCCTGCGAATATTCCGTGGATCTATTATCCTGCAATGGCCGGTCAGTTTGTTCTGCTGGAACTTCCAGCCGGCAGCTTCGCAGATATTGTTCCAGAATGTTTTGCCGCCGCGGGTTTTTATCGGAGTATTCGTAAATCCTGCTATGGCGCATAACTTTTCTATTAAATATTCGTTTTTTATTATATATGCGAATTTTTCTTTAAGCGTAGTATTTGATGATGATCTTTTCGGAAGTTTAGGAGACCCGTCTATTTCTTCGGGACCGAATTTTCCATTAATGCACCACTCGACGAAGTGTTCGCAATTATTAATAAGAAGGTTCCAGCCGGCTTCGCCGATCCTTTCACGCGCCCGTTTTATGGATTCTTCGCGAGAGAATTTGCGCGTTTCATGTTCTCTGATGTATATTTTTTTCGAAATAAGGCCGCGTGTCGCGACATCTTCGGCGAATTCCTGGATCGAAACTTCGATTATACCTTTCTTTCTTCCTTTTTTATAATGAATTACAGTGCCATCACCCGAATAGATCCCATGATGAGTGAGAACGCCATACGTGATAAAAAGATGATCGCCGGGTTTTAACTTGCCTGACATTTCAAGCAGCGAAGCCCGCTGACCTTCAAAAAAGCAGCGTTTTAAAATATTAGCCATACTGGCCGCATCAAGGAAATTTTTGACGACGGAACCGAGTTTTTTGATTTTGTCTGATGTTGATTTTTTCATGATTTAATTTATCTCACTTCACACACCGGCGAAACGGACCTTCCTAAAAGATCAAGCAATTCGTTCACCTGATGCGATTCGGAAACGCCGGTCTTGCACCAGATGACGAAGTGTTCGCAGTTATTGAATATAAGGCTGTACGAGTCCTCGCCGATGCGGCTTCTGGCGCGCTTCACGGTTTCGGCGGGCGAATAAAGTTTGTAATTGATCTTTTTGAAAAGATCGTATATTTCCCTGACGAGTTTCAACGGTTCCGGCATTTCGCCGGAAAGAAGGCTGCCCAAAATCGAAACTTCAGTTGATTTTTCACGCGGCCGGCCATGTTCTTTCGGAAATTCGCATATAAAATAATTTTTGGCGTCATGCAGAAAATCTGAAAACTTCGATTCGTGGACGCTCATGTCCCCACCAAAATAAGAACTTTTTGCGGAGTAATGAATGACATTTCCACGACCGGAGTACATTCCGTAATATTTATATATGCCGCGCCCGACGCCGATCACTTCGCCGGCTTTTACTTTTGTCTCAGCCTTGACCCTGGTTTTCTTTTTGAGGGTCGTGGTTTTTCCGGACATTTCCTTCCCCTTGATCATAACAACATTTTACACTGCTTATTATACCTTATCAAACTTTATTTATCAAGACGTCGAGCTAATTAGCGGCGAATTCGGCTTACCGCAACAAGTTGAGTAATTCAAGCCATTACTATCTTGTTTTCATCTGATTCAAATACATGTTCAATGTCAAGACTCATGCCGCCGTAGTTTTTATCATCTATAGGCGGCATTTCCATTTTTATTTTTTGCACAATTTCATTATACAAATATTATCGCTTAAACTTTCCGCGCATTAACCAAAACACATCGGCCGCTGACGGTTTTAGCACAATAAAAATTCCGGCATATTTGAAATTAGTGAACAATCTGATAATTAAGATCACAATTTCAAGACATTGCCCGCCGTTCAAATATGCCCGACACCATAAGCAGCGAAAGAAAAAGTTAAAACTTTGACGAGACCATGATAGGGAAGAGATCAGGGAACACAACAGTCAGTTCTTCGCCATCAGCAAGCGGTCGCTCAAGATCACGCTCGAAAAATCAAAACTTATGGTGCCGCACCTCAAGGCGGTTTTCCAGGAATCGGAATTCACGGAATTTCTCGGCGAGATCTTCGGCGGCATGTTCTGCAAGACCAAGGCGATCGAGGAGAAGATGGCGGATCTCGACGACAAATACGAGGAAAGCGAATCCGAATGCAGGTGGCACGACGAGGAAGCGAGGCGCCTCGAAAAGATCAAGGACGAAATAATCGCGAGAGCTAAAAAACGCGCGGAAGCGGCCAGGCGGTCGGAAGCGTCAAAGGCGGTAAGCCGGCGCGATGCGGGCGAGAAAAACTTATCGAAGGATTTTTAACGGAGCTTCCGCCTGTTTCCAGGAATTTGGCAAAACATCTTCAAGTCCTCTTGCGTCAAGTTCATCAAGAATGGTTTCACGCGTCAGGCAGTCGCTTTCAAGCAAAGTTGACACAGTCCGGTTATCGGTGTAATATTAATAAAGCCGGCGTTTTATAACGGTTTTTATATATTCGGCCTCGTCCGGATCCTTGCAGATGGTTTCGGGCGGGGTTACGAATTTTTCTCCGGAGATCGGGTTGAGATAAATTCAATCACCACACTGTTTTTCAAATAAATACACATTCCGATTGACAATCGAACCTAAAAATTATAAAATGTATCTACTATAATATTAAACGGAGGGATCACATTGAAGTTAAATTCAGTTCTCATTCTCGTATTTTTGTTCGTTATGGTATTCGGGGTCAGCAAAGCGGTCGCTCAGGACACGAAATCGACTGACGTTCCCAAGGGCACTTCAGAAGTAATTATCGACGACAAGGCGCTGCCTCAGGTTAAAATGACCACAAAATACGGCGATATGGTAATAGAGCTTTTCGAAGACGAAACGCCCAACACGGTCGCGAACTTCGTAAATCTCATAGAAAAAGGCTATTATGACGGCCTCGTTTTCCACAGAGTAGTAGCTAATTTCGTTATCCAGGGCGGCGACCCGACCGGCACAGGCTCCGGCGGCCCCGGCTACCGCATCAGATGCGAATGCGACAAGAACACCCACAAACACTTAAGAGGCGTCCTCTCGATGGCTCACGCCGGGAAAGATACGGGCGGCAGCCAGTTCTTCATAACTCATTGCGCCACACCTCACCTTGACGGAAGACACACGGTGTTCGGCCAGGTTTTAACGGGCGTAGAGATAGTCGATAAGGTTCAGGTCGGCGACAAAATGGAAAAAGTGGTCATGCTCAAGAAAAAAAGTCACGAATACAAACCCGAAACCTTAAGCAAATAATATATTTTGGTGAACTGATTTGAATAAGCCGGAAGCAACCGATCGCAAAAAATATAAAATTCTCGTAGTTGACGACGAGGAGGTCATCAGAAAGCTTCTGATGGCGAGCCTCAAGCCGAACTATTTCGTCGAACTCTCAAACGACGGGATAGACGCCGTTGAAAAGGTGAAAACCTTCAAGCCGGACCTCTTTCTCGTCGATAACATGATGCCGCGAATGAACGGTTTCGAGCTGGTCAAAGCTCTGCGCGAGAACGCCGAGTTCGCCAACACGCCGATAATAATGCTCACCGCTAAAGACGGCGTGCGCGACAAGGTGGAAGGTTTCACCACCGGCGTCGACGACTATATCACCAAGCCTTTCAACATCATGGAATTAAACGTTCGGATCGAATCGTTTCTCAGAAAAAGCCAGAAAACGAAATACGTCAACACGCTCATGTCATCCATGGGAACCGGCACCAGCCAGGACGATATAAGCCTTTTAGGCCACGATCTCAAGGCCGCCGCGGCGATCCAGTTCAACATGATGCCGACGAAATTTCCAGTCAGTGAAAACTTCGCTTTCGGCGCCAAAATGATCCCGGCCAAGACCGTCGGCGGCGATTTCTACGACTTCATCCCCATCGATAACGAACGCGTGGCCATCTGCGTCGGCGACGTTTCCGGAAAAGGCATAACGGCGGCGCTTCTGATGGTAATGGTCCGGACCCTCGTGCGCGTGCTTCTGGCCGAGAACCTTCCGCTCATCGATATCTGCAACAAGATCAATTCCATGCTCATCCGCGACGTCGGCATGGGTAAATTCATAACTATTTTCATAGCCATATTAAATATCGAAACCGGAATATTCGAATCATACGTGAACGCCGGGCATCTGCCGCCATTTATCATAAAAAAAGATATGAGCGTCGGCCAGCTCGATTCGACCGGCCCGTTCCTCGGAGCGTTCCCGCAGGTCGAGATAGCGTCCGCCTCATATAAATTCGACGAAGGCGACCTGATCACCATCTACACCGACGGAGTTACGGAGGCCGAAAAGGAATCCCTCAATTTCTTCGGCGAAGACCGTCTGCTCGACTTTCTTAAAGCCTACTATAAAAATTCTCCTCAGGAAGCGGTGGATAAAATAGTATCGGAAGTTTCAAACTTCTCGCCCAACAAGAACGACGACGTTACTCTGGTCCTTATCAAAAATACCGGCAAGCGTGACTAAACAAAGGAGAAATTTCGCAATATGATGACAGTTAAATTTGAAAACAGGGGCGATTTCGGAGTGGTCTATATTGAAGGCGAGGTCAATATATTAAACAACGCCGAATTAAAGAACGCTTTCAACGACGTTTTCAACTCGAACCAGTACAGGCTCATAATCGATTTTTCGAAAACCGCCTACATAGATTCCTCCGCCATTTCCGTTATAATCGCCGCCAGAAATACGATCGTTTCCAAGAGCGGGAACATAGTTTTCTGCAGCCTTCCCATAACGATAGACAAGGTTTTCAACATAATCGGCTTTAAAGGGGTCGTTAAATTCTTCAAAACGCAGGAAGAGGCGGTCGCTTTTTTCGGAACCAAACAATAACCATAACGCTATAAATATTTAAAATTCAGACGATATTTTTAGTGCACATTCTTAAAACAGGGGGCTTTTATTATGACGACGAACTTACAGATGGACCCGGTTTCTATCCCGTTCAGAAAGATAATCTGCAAATCATGCCAGACTGTCGGCGACACCCAGACAGGCTTCAAACTCTTTGATTCCGAAGTAAAGGGCAGGGCCCAGGCCGTCTGCGACAGCTGCGGAACGGCGAACCTCATCAAAAAAGAAAGAAATTAAAGCTCGCAACGATTTTAATGAACGCCGGCTGAACATGGCTCGATAAATTAAAATATAAACATATTTACATAAAAAGAGGCTGTCTTTTCAGGCGGCCTCTTTTTTATCATTTTCACAAGGCTGACCAGGGAATATGTTTGGAAGATTTTTAGTTTATATGCCCCAAACATATTCAATTTTTGGTATAATATGTATAGTCAACATGATCTTGAAAAAAGTTTTATTTTGCCTTAAATATTGATTTGAACATATAAAATAAGGAGAATGCTCATGAAAAGATACCGTTATTTATCGTTTTTGATGATCTTTTCGCTTTTATTTGTTTTTAATACCGAATCATTCGCGCAATTAAGCAAGGTCGGCGAAGGTTTAAAAACCGCCGCGGCCATTTCTGAAACGGAAAAAGTGGAATCGAGCTGGGGAACCCGCGATGCGTCATTCGATAAGGTGGACGACGCTCTCGGAACGGCAAGAGGCGAAATTTCCACGCACAAAAAACTGGACGGCATGGACGCTTATTCGGGCCTTCGTTATACCAGGACGGCAAAGACCGCCGGCAAAAATAAAAAAACTAAAATTCAGGATACCTCTACGTTCGGCGTTTGGAGCGAAGGAACTTTCGGGGCTCTGGCCTTTGAAAAAGGCGCTATCCTTGACGTTAAGTCCAACGACAATTCGATCGGCTCCGGCCTGAAACATACCAGGCTCGAACAATATGAAAGCGATCATTTACTCTCGGCTACAAAGGCCGACGGCGTGGTCGGCGCCGAAGCCAGGGCGGAAGGCAACTACTACGTCGGAAAGAACGGCATCGAATTAGGCGGAGCTGCGGGGGCCAAGGTAGGCGCCTGGGTCGAAAGCGACTCCGGAATAACCTTCAAGGCCGGCAACAACCGCAACGTCGCGTCGGTCGTCAGCGGAGTCAGTATCGGAGCGAGCCTCGGCGCGGGCGCGGAAGGTAATGTCTCGCTTAGAAACGACAGGGTAGGGCTTGAAGTAGGCGTCGACGTGGGGTTCGTAAAACTAAAACTCGGCGGATACGTAAATCCCATAGGAATTTTCGAGGCCGTTAAAGATAAGACCGGCGGCTGGTTCAGTTCCAATAAAGATGATAAAAAATCTTCGGGCGGCGCTGAAGGCGCGAGCGGCAAAGGCACTACCAACAGCGGTTCGGGCGGCTCCGGCGGTTCAAGCGGCAGGATCACCAATTAACCTCTTAGATCGATTTATATATATATAAATTTTTATATAACAAAGCCGGGATTGAAAATTTCAGCCCCGGCTTTGTTATATTATAATATTTCGTAAGGTTTTTGTTATGATTATTATTTCGTTGTGAACGAGAATTTAACTTTCTTTGAAAGGCACTGGCCGTCGTCATCCTCGAGGCCGTTGGTTATGGTGACGCTGTACGTCACAGCTTTTTTGAGTTTCGATTTTGGTTTCCACACTATCTTTTTCCCGGTCGAATCAAACGATATATCGCCGGAGATCTTTTTATTGCCGTCGGATACAAGTATCGTATATTCGTTGGCGGTGCCTTCGTTTATGGCTTTATTGAAGGTGAGCGCGACCTCCATATCGGAAGGAACGTTCAATTCATTCGATTTCGGATAACATGTCACAAGGTCGAGTTTCGAAGAGTCACGGGGAGATCCGACCGTGAACGCCCATGAAATGCCTTTTTCGAGAGGATTTCCGGCAAGATCGGTTATTCCTTCGGTAAGCGTCGCGCGATATGCCAGGCCTTCCTTGAATTCTTCAGAAGGCATAAAGGTCACGGAGCTTTTCGCGGTGTCATATATGACCTTTCCTGATACCTGTTCCTCGGTGGCGTCGTTACTTACGAAAAAAGTATATTTATTGACGGTCGCCGTCTTTAATTTTTTCGAGAAAACCGCCTGTATCTGGATGTGTTTCGACACTTCTGAAGAACCGTTGGACGGATTCACCGTCGTAACTTTCGGCTTTTCAAGATCCGGTATTTCCAGCGTTTTGAACTGAAAAACATGCGAAACGCCGAGTTTGTTCCCGCTCAGATCGGTTATATCCGGCGCGATCTCGACCGTATAAAGCTTATCGAATTCAAGAGGTTTCGAGGGTTTTAAAAGAACCGCGCACGATTCAGGCTGATAGATGGCGTCAAACTCAACGGGCTTTTTGTTATACGAAAGTTTGATCGTATCTGAACTGATCGTCGCAGGTTCTATTTGTTCGCTGAATTTTACATAAATATCAGCCTTGTCCGAAACGCCTTTCGCGTTATTTTTCGGATGTGAATTGATCACGGTCGGCGGGTCATGGTCGGGCTCTGATTCGGTTTCAAATGTAAAACTATGAGAGGCTTTCATCTGGTTCCCGGAATTATCGGTCAGATTTTTTATGACCACTTTATATTTGCTCGCGTATTTCAGTTTTGTGATAGGCGTTATGACGACCTTGATATCGCGCTCTTCATAAGCTATCTTGCAGAATATATCGGCCGAGTTCGAACTTTCAAGCGCGAATAGACTGATGTTTCGCTCCGTGATCGTGGAATCCTTTATTTTTTTAGTGAACCACGCGGTGATTGCTGAATCTACGGGGATATCCTTCGCGTTATCAAGAGGAGAAACTCTTTTGATCTCGGGCGCCGTTATATCCGGTTCCTCGAGCGTCGTAAATTCGATGACTATCGTAGAATCAAAAAGATTTCCGGCCAGATCCGTAACACCGCGGCTTATGATGAGCTGATAGGTCGTTGAATATTTGAATTTGTCTTTAGGAACTATGTTTATCTGCTTCGTTTTTTCGTTATATGATATCTCGCAGGCAACGTCGGAACGATCATTCTCATTTCTCAGAAAAATATTCTTGCCGGTGACCGTGAGCGGGTCGAGTTTTTTCGTAAAAGTCGCAAAAATTTCAGTATTTAGCGGCACGTTTATCGCGCCGGATTCGGGTTTGGTCGATGATAATTCCGGCCGCGTTTTGTCGGGTGCCGGAACCGTCTTAAAATGAGACAGAAATGTTTCTTTCATAGTGTTTCCCGCGAGGTCCGTTATGAGTTTTGAGACGACGATCTTATAAGGCATTCCAAATTCAAGGTTGCGGCGCGGCGTAATGGTGGCGCGTTTCATGATCACATCATAGGTTACGGCCGTATTTACTTCAGTTCCTGAATCGTCATATAGCTGGATATTTTTTCCGTTAACGGTGTCTTCTTTTACTCTTTCAGAGAAAATTATCTGGATTATGGAGCTCACGGCTATCATCTGTTCGCCGGTTTTTGGAAGCCAGGATATAACGCGCGGCGCGGTGCCGTCGGGCGCCTGCGGAGTCGTAAAAGACCATGTCATAGAGTTTTTCAGCCGGTTTCCGGCCCGGTCCCTCAATCCGTCCTTAACGCTTACTATGTATTTGGTCAGATAATCAAACCTGGATTCCGGTATGAAGGTCAGAAGTTTTTCAGCGTCCTCGTATTGAATGCTTCCGGTTATATTAACACCCCGGTCGTTTTTAACCGTTATGCAATCCTGCGATATGGATGATTTAATTATAGGTTCGGATACCCTGACCGAAATTATCGAGTTCAAAGCTATATTCAGCGCCCCGTCCTGAGGCGTGACGGTAACGATCTCAGGCTGCGCGGTATCGGGTTTTTCCATCGTGGTAAAGGAGAATTGAAAATCGCTTCCTAATATCTGCTGCTCGGAATCGGTTATCCGCGAACTCAGCTGCACTTTATAAAGCGTTGAATATTCAAGGTTTTCAAGCGGTATAATTGTCACGAAACTTCCGTTTCTGACGAAACTCGTTGAAATAGGAAGGGACCTGGCTCCGTTCGTTAATTTTATGTTGAAAACGTTGCAGGTGCCTTCGTTCATAACTTTATTGAAATATACGAATAATTTAGAATCGATCTTAACCATTTTTTCGTTATCGACCGGATAAGTCTTTATTATTCTGGGTTTTTCCATCACTACGGGTTTTTTGGTCGTGAATGTCCATTCTTTCGGCGCGTTCATTGGGTTTCCGGCGAGATCCTTAACGCCGTTGGAGATAAGCATGTTATATTTCTGGCCCTGCCTTAATTTTTCAAGCGGTATGAAAGCCACTTTCTGGGTGCGCTTGTCGTAAGTTATCTTTCCGGGTACATCCTGGCTTCCGTCGGATAGAATGACGGTGTATTTATTGAAGGTCGTAGGTTCCACATCCTCTGAGAAAGAGGCTGATATCCTCGCCTGTTCAGACACTTCGTAAGCGCCGTCTATCGGCGAGGTGGCAATTACCTCGGGCGGAACTTCATCCAGCGGTTTTTTCGTGGAGAAGGTCCACGAGTGATTTTCCGCGAGTTTAAATCCTTCAAGGCTTTCGATATTCATCGAATTGACCGTCACCCTGTAAACTTTTCCGTGTTCAAGATTTTTTCCGGGAACGAAGAGTATCTGTCTTTCTTTTTCGATATAAACCGTTTTACCGTCTATATTTTTAGCCCCATCATTTATTGTGATAGTCGAATCGTCAACCTTGGATCCCGCTAGCGGAAGACTGAAATCCACCATTACGTATGAATCGAGCGGAACGTCGACGGCGTTGTCTTCCGGTGAACTTTTGACGGCCCTGGGAGCTTTTCTGTTCTCATAAATTCTGGTGGTGTCAGATCTGCTTTCGGTACGAAATGATATGGTCATGTTCCTGTCCAAAGAGTTGCCTTCGGCGTCACGGACAAGATATGAAGGAATAAAAATACTGTAAAGCGTATTTTTTGAAAACATTGTGCGCGGGGAGAATGTCGCGGTATATGAAGCGGAATCATAGCTGATATTGCCTTCTATGACCGAACCGACCTCGTCCATTACGGTTATGGAAGATCTGTTCACCGAAAGATAATCCATTGGCTTATTGAACATTATTATGATCTGCGCGTTAATTGAAATGTTCGTATCACTGTCGGCCGGAACGGTTTTCACGACGAAAGGAAGTTTCGCGTTATGATCGGTCACGGCGTGCGGAACTTCTTCCGGTTCCACCGAAACTATGGTCTCGGACAATTCCTGTTTTCTGAGCTCTTCCCGAAATTTTCCGGATAGTTTTGCTTCATTGCTCGCGGCGTATGAATAGAACGGAATCAAGATCACCGCCGTGAATATAATAAGAGAAAATATGAATGTTATTATTTTTCCCGTTGCGTTACTTTTTTTCATTTCATTCATTTCCTTAAAAGTTTATTAAAAATATATATTACTATACTTTTGTTTTTTATACGGATGCTTTTATTAACAGGGGCATCAAATAGCTGACGTTAATTACAATACACGCTTCAAGAAAAGCCTGGTTTATCTCTGAAAAATGTAAACTATAAAGCGCTCCCCTTAATAATACAAGCTTTTTAAAAAAAATCCGTCGGTATTCTGCCATTTATTAATACTTTTATGTTATCCTCTGTTATCGGAGTAAAAATAAAAAACCTAATATTACTAGAAAAAAAACAAGAAATATAGTATAATCAATATGATGGCTTTAATGATACCTGAAAGGTTTTTAATAAATATTTCATAAATACGGGCAGGAGGCCACATCATGCGAAATAAAATTGTTTTTGTCTTTATTTTCGTTTTTATCGCGGTCCTATCTATTAATACTGGTTTTATAAACGATAGATCTATTTTATCCTATGCTTTTGCCCAGGACGACGGCGGATCCGGAGACCCGCCCCCGCCTCCGGACACGCCGGCTGATGATCCGCCGCCCGCTCCGGAACCGCCGTCCGATGTTCCATCCGATACTCCTTCTGATCCTCCGGCTGATACGCCGTCCGACACTCCGTCCGACGCGCCGCCTTCAGATCCTCCGGCTGATATGCCGTCTGACGTTCCTCCGGAACCTCCGGCTGAAGCTCCGCCTTCTGACACGCCGCCTTCAGATACCCCTTCCGACGCTCAACCCGCTCAGGAACCGACGGTGCCTGCCGAAGTAACGCCGCCGCAGGACGGCAATTATCCCGCGCAGCAGGATCCTTCGCCAAAACCCCCGAACGGCGATCCAAACGCCCCGCCACAGGCCGGAAATGACGGCCTTATGAACTCTCAGCCGCTTCCGGGCCAGGAAGATCCGAACGCTTCTGGCACCAGTGAAGTTTCAACACAGGACGGCGGCGATTCCTCAGAGGTCCAGCAGGCTAACGAAAATCAGAACAACGACCAGCCGCCGGCAGATAATTCGGCTAATCAGCAGAACGCCGAAGCAAATAAAGAAAAACTCGAACAGGCTAAAAAAGAACTTGCCGATCTCGAAGAAACCATGAAGAGCAAAAAGCGCGACACCAAGAGCGACGACGGAAGCACTTCGAGTTTTGACAGCGACGAGAGAAGAAAATACAGACAGGCCAAAGAAGCTTATGACGCAAAAGCCGAAGAAGTGAAAAAAATCGAGGAAGAAACAAAAAAAGCTGAGGAAAATTCATCGAACAATCAGGCGACGCAGGATGCACCGCCGCTCGAACCCGCTCAGGACGCGCCGCCATCCGACGATGCACCGCCTTCAGATCCGCCGGCAGACGCGCCGCCCGCTGAAGATCCGCCTCCGGCTGAACCCGCTCAGGATTATGCTCCCGCCGAATAATTAACTTTAAAAGGTGCGAAATATTTTTATGATAAATAAAAGCCGTTTCTTCAAAGCAATTTCATCAGGTTTCGTTTTACCGGCGGTGACTGCCGCCGCGATAACGGTTTTTTCAGTATTTCCAGCTTTTTCCGGGGATGCCGCCGCTGATTATATGTTCGTGTTAAAAGACGGCAGTAACATCATGGGAAGCGTCGGATCGGAAGACGCCCTCGAAGACGCGGCCGTTTCGGCCATAAAAATCAAGACTGCGTTCGGCGAGGTATCCATTCCGCGCGAACAGATCGCCAAATATTTCAAACAATCGGCTAAAAAAGACGAGCCGGCAAAAACACAGGAAGAAGTTAAAAAACCCGAGGTCAAACAGGAAGCTTTGGAAAACGCAAAAAAAGCGGAAGTTAAATCAGAACATGATACAAATCTGAGATCAAAGGCTGAAATTACGGATAAAAAAACGGAAGACGCTAAAACCGGCGAAGATGCCAAATCCGAAGCTAAAGATAAAGCTGAAAAAGCTAAAACTGATATCATTGACAAAAAAAGTGAAGATGCCAAAATTTCGCAAGATACTAAAAAGCCTGAAATTAAAGCTGAACATGACGCAGCAGTAAAAGCCGAAGATAAAAAAACGGACGGGACGGAGGCGGCCAAAAGCCAACCGCTGCCTGAAAAAGAAGTTAATAAAAATGACGGCAAAGCGCCTCTCGACGAGATGTCGATATTAGAAAGCACGCCTGAAGAAGTTACGAAAGGCGACGATCCCGCTTTGAGATCACCCGCGAAACCGGACAAAAGCGCCGACGCGGTCCTTAACATGGACGACGACAAACTCATCGACATGCTGGGCGAATCGAAGGTCGAAGCCCCGAAACCAGCCATGGAAACTTCGATCGAAGGCACCTCCGAGATCGATTCGATAAAAGCCAAATACCAATACAAAAAAAGCGAGACGAAAGAACTGGTCCCTAAAAATCTTAATTCTTTGACCGACGACGTTAAACTCATCGCGGCATCACGGACCGAAGAGGCCATGCTTCTCGGAGGCGCAAAAGATGTCAAAGCGAAACTCGCCGATACCGCTCCCGTCGAGGTCATAACCGTCGGCGATAAAAAAGCGGCTAAGGGCGAAGACGGAGACGCGAAGAAAAACAAGAAAAAGAAAAAAGGCGCTAAAGATAAAAAAGGCGGAGACCAAACGGGCGAAGTGAGCATTGGCACCGGCGAAGTAGGCTTAACGACCGCCGAGATAATGATAACCGACGAAACCGAGGAAGTTAAAAAACTCGGAGGCGGAAACCTTTCGGAAAACATAGTCAAACAATTCAAAAAACATAAGGCTTATCCGGCCGACTCGGTCGAAGGCAAGAAACATCTCGAAGACGAGATAAATAAACATTTCAAAAAAGACGAGCCGAAACCAGCGGAAGAAACAGAAGAAGTTAAAACCGAAAAAGCGGACAAAAAAGATAAGAAAAAATAATTTTGACGGTGTTATTGAATTGGAAAAACAGACGCAATATAACTTTAACGCTAATTTAAAACAGAATAAATTATCGTCCGAACTCTTATGGAAGGCTTCATTCGATAAAGAGGTCGCATCCGTTCATCTTTCATGCGACGGAAAATGCGCCGCGGTAACCTTTTCCGAAGGCCGCGCGGGACTTCTCGACGCCGCGACCGGCAGGGAAAAATACATGGTGGATGTCGGAGCGCCGCTTGCGTCTTCTCAGCTGGATGAATTTTCGGGAGATGCCTTTTCTTTCGGAAAAAACGCCGTCGCGAGGATCGACGCATCGGGAAAACTCATGTGGCGGAAAAATATTCAAACGCCTATCATAGCCGCCGCGATCTCACAATATTCAAAAAACTTTATATTATGCTACGAGGGCAACAAGATCGTCATCGCCGATTATAACGCCGTGCCTAAATACAAGGGCGGGGTCGATTCAAAAGGCGCGATAAGCGCTATATATTCGCCTAAATTCTCGGATAATTTCGCCGTCGTGACGATCGCGGGCGACGTTTTTTACATGCGCTTCGACGGTCAGATCCTCTGGCAGTTCTGCATAAAAGACCATCTCAACTCGGTCTCGACATCCAAAGACGGAAAGATAATTTTCATAGGCTCGCGCGAAAACAAGCTTCTGGGGCTGCACGCCGATCAAAAGGCGCTTTTTAATTTCGAACTTAAAAGCCCCGTCGTATGCACCGATATATCGGAGGACGGAAAATACTTCGCGGTCGGATGTTCCGACGGATGCGTTTACATTTTAAATGAAGGCGGCGAAACTATCTTTTACGACAAGCCTTTTTCGACCGTCTCAAAAATATTCCTCTCCGATAACGCTGAAAAAATATTGACGCTCTCCGACGCGCGCGATATTTCGATGTACCGCGTCGGGCAGAGAAAAAGCGTCGAGGAAAAAGCCAAAAACATAGACATATTTATCGAATTAGACACCGCTTTTAAAAGCGGAGCGGCGTCTTCGGACGACCGCGAAGGGCGCGGAATAGACGCGTTCATCGAATTATAAGAAAATGGTGAGACATGGCAATATTAGACGATATAGACATATTCGTTAAATCGAGATATCCGCTTCTATACATCGTATCCTTCGAAGAGGAACGCGTTATAACGGCGCTTTCAAAATTAGCGGAAGCCTCTAAAAAAGAGGTTTTCGTGTGGTCTGCGACGCAGGGCATCTACTCCCTGTCGCGTAACGCCGTTATCAAGGGGACCGAAAATCCGGCGAAAGCGCTCGAACAGATAATCGAGTTCAAGGAAAAGGCATTCTTCATATTGAAGGACTTTCATTATTATATGGAAGATCCCTTTCAGCAGTACCTTGAAAATCCCGTCTCGGTAAGAAGAAAACTCCGCGATACGGTCCTTGCGCTGCGCGGTTCGTTCA
This sequence comes from uncultured bacterium, assembly GCA_964551445.1. GTDB lineage: Bacteria > Muiribacteriota > UBA9980 > UBA9980 > UBA9980 > DAOPXV01. Next base: position 78,899 of record CAZKCG010000003.1, read on the forward strand.
AAACGCTTTTTATATTATCGCCGGTGCTGCATATGCCCCGGGAACTCGAAAAAGATATCGTTATAATCGATTTTCCGCTTCCGTCCTATGACGAGATAAAGGCCATACTCGAGCGGACGCTTTCAAACGTTGAAAAACATTATAATCTCAAGTTCAATATTTCCGACGACCTCAAGGAAAAAATAGTCAAGGCGTGCCTCGGCATGACGGCAAGCGAGGTCGAGAACGTCTTCGCCAAAGCCATAGTCAACGACAGATGTTTTGACGAAAAAGACCTGGGGCTTGTCATATCCGAAAAAAAACAGATCATACGAAAAGCCGGAATGCTTGAATATTTCGAGGTTCACGACGATTTCTCGAACGTGGGCGGCCTCGGGCGCATGAAGGATTGGCTGACGAAAAGGGCGGGCGCGTTCTCGCAGAAAGCCCGCGATTACGGCCTGCCGGAACCTAAAGGGCTGCTTCTTCTCGGCGTTCAGGGATGCGGAAAGAGCCTCGTGTCAAAATGCATAGCGTCGCTCTGGAAACTGCCGCTTCTTCGCTTCGACGTTGGAAATATTTTTGGAAAATACGTGGGCGAATCGGAAGAGAACCTTCGAAAAGCTTTGAGAGTGGCCGAGGCGCTGTCGCCTACAATTTTATGGATGGACGAGATCGAAAAGGCGTTCGCCGGTGTCGGCGGAGGCGGAGGGGATTCAGGGCTTTCCACGAGAATATTCGGATCGTTCATAACCTGGCTTCAGGAAAAAACGGCGCCGGTCTTTGTCATCGCGACCGCGAACTCGATAGAGAGCCTTCCGCCGGAGCTTCTGAGAAAAGGCCGCTTTGACGAAATATTCTTCGTGGATCTTCCAAGCGAAGCCGAGCGCGCCGCTATATTTAATATCCATATAACAAGGCGCAAGCGCGATATCGCAAAATTTAATATGCCGGAGCTGCTTATGCACAGCGAAGGGTTTTCAGGCGCCGAAATAGAACAGGCCATAGTTTCATCGATGTACGACGCGTTCTACGAGAACCGAGACATAGAGACGATAGATATTGAAAAAGCTCTCAAGGAAACGGTCCCGCTTTCACAGACCATGAAGGAAAAGATCGATCATTTAAGAGAATGGGCTAAACTTCGCGCGAGGGCGGCGTCTTAAAAAAATTAATGGAGGTTGATAAATTTGGCTGACACAGAATTTTCGGCGAAAATTAACGCTGGAATAGAGTTTTATAATCAGAAAAATATTCCGAAAGCCATCATAACACTTAGAGAAGCGCTTTCTTCGGGAACCCCTGAAGAAAGAGATATCTTTGAAAAAGGAAGCTTCTATCTCGCGCTGGCTTATTTTGACAACGACAGTTTTGACGAGGCGGCCGATCAGCTTCCAAACTGCGGCGCTTATGCCCCCATACGCGTTTTCGGCCTCGTGAAGGATATAGCGTCCAGGGTTAAAATGGATTTCATGAAGATCGTCAACGAGCTTCCTCAAAAGGACCTTTATGTGGCTATAATAGAGGAAGAAAAGAAAAGGATGCGCGAAGCCCAGCTGGTGGCGAACGAGGACCAGAAGGTCAAAGAAGAAGAAGCCAGAAAAAGAAAAGAGGTAGAAGGCGATTATAACGACCTTTTCGTAGATACTATGCGCTCCGGCCCTACGAATTATATAATCCCGGCTTTCATGGGGATTATTTCAATACCCGTATGGGGCGCAGGAATGCTTTTAGCTATAAATATCAGACAGGCCATCATAAGGACGGTTCTCCAATACGGTTTTTACTTACTATATATGAACAGTGAACAGGCGCGCATCTGGATAAGTTATAATTTAAATCTTTCAAAGGTCTTCGGTTATACCGAGTTCGTCAACAAGGCTAATGGATGGATATTCCCCGGTCTTCAGATGGCCTATATAATATTAGGCGTGATGTTCGCCCTGCAGTCTTTCGTCGTGGCGTTCGCTGAATGGTATAAAATATTTCTGGTCGCAAATATCGTCGAAATAAGAAACAACGTGGATATTTATATCAACGTGGGCTTCAGTCAGCATATAAATCAGGGCGATACTTTCAAGGTATATTCCCGCGGCGTCAAACCCGTTTTTAAAGGAACGGCAACCATTATAAAACATGAAGAAACTACTTCCCTCGTTGAATTCAGGCCTTCTCTGGATGACAAAGAACTTGTCCATCCGAAGGTCGGAGATTATATTTATTACAAATGGCTTTAAAAAGCCGCCTCTTTATAATGCTGACGGCTAAATATCGCGAAAATGAAGAAACAAAATAACAGGAGGAATTTATCATGAAAAAAACTTTAGTATTATCACTCGCTCTTTCCGTGGCCTTTACTTTTAACACACAGGTAAACGCTCAGGATTACGGCGCGGATGCTATGAAAGCCGCGCAGCAGGCGGTCGACGAAGCCAACAAGACGGCGGCGGACGCGGGTAAAGAAGGCATGGACGCGGCAAACGAGGCTATGAAGGACGCTAATAAAGCGGTAGAAGAAGCTAACAAGGCAGCGGCGCAGGCAGCGGAAACGGGCGCGAAAGCGGCGGCGGAAGGCATTAAAACGGCGCAGGAAGCCGTAAAAATGGCAAACGAGGCCGCGACGAACGCGGCGGCGGAAGGCCTGAAGGCCGCGGCCGCGGCCGTTAAAACAGCCGATGAAGCTATAAAACTCGCGAACGACGCGACTACGAAAGCAGTCGCGGACGCCATGAAAACCGTCGAAGAGGTCAATAAAATGACGTTCAAGACAACTGAAAGCGCTCTTAAGACGGCAATGGAAGCTCACGCTAAAGCCATCGCCTTATCGACCGAAGCTGCTTCGAAAGCGATGGCCATCGCTTCCGAAGCGGCTAAAACCGGCACGGACGCTGGTTTGAAGGCGGCGACAGACGCAATGGCGAACGCGGCTAACATGATAAAACTTACGAACGAAGCCGGCGCGAAAGCCATGAACGAAGCCGCTAAAATGTCCAACGAGACCGCTAAAACGGTTTTAAAAACAGGCGGCGATTCTTTGATCATGGTTACCGAATCCATTAAAATAATGACGCAGACCATGAACAAGCCTAAATAATAATTCAACCGCCGCGTAAAAAAAAGCTGATATAAAAAAAAGATCACCGCCTCGATGAAACGAAAGCGGTGATCTTTTTATATCATCAAATTATATCGGCAGGCACCGCGGCCTCTATTTGATCTTTTTGTTTTTAAATTTAAGGCCGAGCTTGTAAAATTCCATGAATATAAGCGGCAGTATGCTTAACGCGGCAACCATAAGCCACTTTTGAGCGTCGAGATCGACCGTTTTGAAGGCTGTCTGAAGCGGCGTGTAATGTATCGCTATAAGCTGAAGAACAAGCGCTATCAAAGCCGATATCCATATCCAGATATTCTGGAACATATTAACGAAAGCGGAGACCATTTTAGAGCGGCAGCTGAGCGAATGAATAATAGGGCTTAACGCGAGTATCGCAAACGCCATGGTGCACGCTTCCCAGTATTGTTTTTTGGGTTCCATGCCGATCTCCTTCATGATGTAAAATTCGTAATAGAAAGCGTAAAGCGCCGCTATGCCCATTATCGAACCAATCACAATGATCATCCAGAATTCCCACGGCCCTATGATCTTTTCTTTGGGCGACCGCGGCGGCCGTGACATCAGGCCGGGTTCGGCCGTATCCACGCCGAGGGCCAGGGCCGGAAGGCCGTTGGTTATAAGGTTTATCCACAGGATCTGAAGCGGGAAAAGCGGCGTCTCCCAGCCGAATATGACGGTGAAGAATATCGCGAACACAAGCCCCATATTGGACGAAAAAAGGAAATATATGAATTTCTTGATATTGATATAAATAACGCGGCCTTCCTCGACCGCTGAAACTATCGTCGAAAAATTATCGTCGGCTAACACCATATCGGCGGCGGATTTCGTGACGTCGGTTCCGGCGATGCCCATCGCTATGCCTATGGACGCTTCTTTTATGGCCGGCGCGTCGTTGATCCCGTCGCCGGTCATGGCGACGACCTCGCCGCGGTTTTTAAAGGCTTTTACGATCCTCAATTTGTGCTCCGCGGTAACGCGGGCGAAAACAGCGGTATTTTTACATATAGCTGTGAGTTTTTCATCGTCTATCTTATCGAGTTCCGGGCCCGACATCGATTGAAGATCGCCTGTGAGGATGCCGAGCTCGCGGGCAATGGCCGAAGCGGTTCCCTTATGATCGCCCGTTATCATTACGGTCGAGATGCCGGCTTTTCTGCATATTTCTATGGATTCCTTGACCTCCAGCTTCGGCGGGTCCATAATTCCGGCGAGTCCGTAGAAGGTAAGGTCGCGCTCTAAAATAGCCGTATCAATTTCGTCTAACGATTTAACGCGGTCGGCCGGTATGGATATCCCGGCGACGCCAAGCACGCGGAACGCCCCGTTCGCCATTTCTTCATTCACCTTGAGCAGTTGTTTTTTAATGGCTTCGGTCACCGGGGTCACGACGCCCCTGATCATAATATTCTTTGATTTGGCCAGGACCATTTCTGACGCGCCTTTTGTGAAGATATGATATATATTATCTTTTTTGAATATTTTTGACATCATTTTCCGCTCCGAGCTGAACGGAACTTCGTCGGCCAGCTCGAATTCCTTGAGTTTTTCGTCTATACAGACGCCGGCTTTCGCCCCCGCCACAAGAAACGCCACCTCGGTCGGATCGCCCACGAAATCGGCTATATTCATGTCCACTTCGGACGGTTTTATTTTCGCGTTGTTGCAGAGCATTCCGGCTTCGATCAGCAATCCCGCCGTAGAATCCGATGCGGTCTGATGGTTCATGCTCATCTTCTGCCCGCCCGTCATGAATTCGCCTTTTAACTCGTATCCTTCGCCGGTTATGTCTATATATTCACCGTCGGCATATATTTTTTTCAATACCATTTTATTCTGGGTGAGAGTTCCGGTTTTATCGGTACAGATAACGCTCGTGCAGCCGAGGGTCTCTACCGCGGCTAACTTTCTTATAATAGCCTTTTTCTTGGCCATACGCTGCGTCCCGAGCGCCATGACTATCGTCGTGATCGCGGGAAGCCCTTCAGGAATGGCTGCTACAGCTAGACTCACCGCGGTCATGAAATAAAAAACCATTGAATGTTTTCCGCGCATGATGCCGATGAAAAATATGACTGCACAAACGAGTATGCATAAATATACGACCTGTTTTCCGAATTCGTCAAGTTTTCTCTGCAGCGGAGTGTCTTCGTCGATTACTTCGTCTATGGATCTGGCGATCTTTCCAAGCTCGGTATACATACCGGTATTAACTACGATTCCTCTTGAACGGCCCGTCGCGACGGTAGTTCCCATGTAGGTCATATTAAGTCTTTCGGAAAGGGGCGCGTCAGCTTCTATCACTTCTACGCTGTTTTTCATTACCGCGATGGATTCTCCGGTCAGGGCCGCTTCGGAAGTAGAAAAACGGTGGGTCTCAAAAATCTTTATATCCGCGGGAACTACGTCGCCCTCTTCGAGGACTATAAGATCGCCGCATACCAGTTCCTCCGCGTTTATGCTTGAAAGCTCGCCATTTCTGATGACTTTAGCGAAACGCGCCGACATTTTTTTTAACGCATCCATCGCCTCGTCGGCTTTTATTTCCTGAAAAAGCCCGAGCAGGCCGTTCAAAACGACGATAAGCATGATGGCTAAGAAATCGCCGTATTTTTCAAAGAATTTTCCGTTCGGATTTTCAAAATGCCCGGTAACGACCGATACGATGGCCGCCACGATAAGCGTCCAGACGATGAAATTATTGAATTGTTCGAAAAAGATAACTATGAGGGACTTTTTAGGTTTCTCTCTAAGCCGGTTGTAGCCGGTTGTTTCGATCATTTCTTCGGCTTTTTCGTTTGAAATGCCGGTTTTTGTATTGGTATGCCAGTAACTGCAAACCTCTTCATTATTCATAGAGTGCCAGAAATGTTTTTGCATCGATCTTATCTCTCCAAAATATTTTAAATTAGATTTAATTTACAAACTTTTTAATCAGGAAATTATAACAGAAATCAACCCGGAATTCAATTCATATTTAACTTTCATAAGAAACTAACCCTGTTTCATATTTATCACGATCATTTTATTCCGTGCAGTTTTTTACCGAGAGAGCTGTCGTAGTCCGGAGTATTTTTATAGATCTCGGTTCTCGGATCGCTCGCGAATTTAGCCGTGATCGATCGCATCTCATACTGTTCGCCCGCCGTCATCGGAACGAACGAAGCGGCCGTCGATATATTTTCACGCAGCTGAACCATGTTTTCCATTCCGACGATCAGCGTGGCAGCGTGCTGCGAAAGCGAGTATCTGAGACAGTCGCGGTTCGATATCCCTATCTTCTGAGGAACGCCCGACATGAAACCGCCCATCGACTTGAAGCCGATGATCCCAGTATTTTTGCGTAAAAGCTCCGGCAGAACGGTTCTTGTGAATGAATTATTATGATAATCCATTATCCCGAGGGGCATCATAACCGCGTCCCAGTTAAACCCGCGTTCGATCATTTCGAGATGGAATTTCGGGTCTTTATGCCCTGAAAATCCTATAAACCTGATCTTTCCCTGTTCACGGGCTTTTACAAGCGCATCGAGCGCGCCGCCATGATACACGGCATCAATATCGTCCGCGTAATTTATTTCGTGGAACATAAAAAGGTCTATCATATCAGTATCAATAGCCTTGAGACTTTCTTCGAGGCTTCGCATCGAACCTTTCGCGGAGCGCGAGTGATCGCAGTTTTTCGTCATCAGAAAGGCTTTTTCGCGATAAGAGCCTTTTAGCGCCATCCCCATGCGTTTTTCGCTCAGCCCTTCGTTATATTCCCTTGCATTGTCGAGAAAATTTATGCCGTTATCAATGGCGAATCTGACAAAATCGGCGGCCGCGGCGTCATCGAAATCGCGTAGTCCTATATTAAAACCGCCAAGTCCGATGATCGAAAGTTTCTCGCCGGTTTTTCCGAGCGTCCTTTTAGGTATAGGGTCACCGCCCGCGAAAAGAGGAAGATCAAGCACCGGTGAAAGCGCCATTGCTCCTATGATCCCGCCGGCCATTTTTATGAAGTCCCGCCTTGTTAATTTTGGCATAACTTACCTCCGCGAATATATTGAAAAATCAGGTTAACTATAATGAACCAGTATAACTTACCGGACCGGATTTCCTATGTAACAGCGTTATCAACATTCAGACCCGGGCTATTATCAGTTGGCAAAAATGTCTTTTAAAATTTTACCATATTGCTTCATTTGAGGCATTGACCGGCAAAATGACAAAAGCGCATCGTCCGACCGGAAAACAATTTTCAGTTTATATCCTCGAATACGGCTTTTAACCTGACATATTTTTTATTCAGAATATAGCCGTCTTCTTTTAAAGATATTACTTTTCCATTAAAAACATATGGGTTTGCGGCAAAATTTTTAACTTTGTCCGATTCCGTCGCATAATATAGCGTTGACGACTTTTTATTGAAGGAGTTCAACAGCAGATATAACATTATCGCCTGTTCGCTTTCATGATAACCGTTCTTCCACTCGTGCGCTTTCGCGGTGAGCTTGTCGCCGTTTTTCATAAACGAGCCGTCGAGTTTGACCGATTCCCTGATACCGCGGATCTTACGGGTTTTATCGATGAAATCCGAACCGAACCAGAATTCCGTGGTTTTTTCAAGTATGCCCGGTATCCTTTTATCGTTATTTAAAAGCCTCGCCGCGAGCTGGTTGCATTCTATCTGCATCCACCAGTCCGGATTCGCGCATATAATATTCTTATACGAATTTTTGAATTTTTTACCCCACATGCCATATTTTTCGGAATACGCGGCGAGAACTATATCGATGAGATACTTATCCAGTATGCCTTTATAAAGTTCTTCGTTATGCGAAACCTTCCATACGCGAGCTATCTCATATAACATCCAGTAAGTTTTCAGAACATGGCCGGCGTCGAGATGTTTCGCGTTATAATTTTTTCTGTTGCTGTCAGTGTCCCAGAATATTCCGTCCTTGAAAAATTTTTCAGCCAGGATATCGCCGCATTTCTTTAAATATTTCAAGTTGACATCACGATCCGCTCCTTCGAGGTTGTTGACATATAGCAGTAAATAAGCGTTAGCCTGATCGAGAATGGTGACTATATCGTGACCCGGATTTTCAAATTCCACAGCCTTCGCAAGATCGCCCGACCTTGCGTCGATCATGGTATTTTCCTTCGTATCCCAGAAAACTCCGTTGAATAAAAGGTTAATATTTTCATCCAGTTCTTTTTTCGCCGTCTGATCCCTCGTTATGTAAAAAAACGACGAGAACGCGAGCATAACATATGCCTGATCCTGGGCCGATTTGAATAATTTCCTATCCGGCCGGCCTCTGCCGTCTAACTTTGCGAAATACCCTTTGCCAGGGTCCTTGGCTTTACCGAGTATCCAGTTTATCCCATCCATGGCATATTCAAGAAGGGTTTCATCGCCGGTAAGGTTGAATCCGATAAGATAGGCGTAAACCTGCCGCGCTATCATTCTCGTATATCTGACGTCGCCCGCCGCTTTTCCATTCATGTCGCGCCTCGAGGGAAAATTGCCGGCAGGATCGCCGAGCGCGCTTTTATCGGTCCAGTAAGGCATTATATCATTGACATAGTGCTCTTTCCATCGTTCGCCATCCAGAGGCGCAGCCTTGCAAATCGAAGATCCGCAGGCCGTTATCACAAAAACAAAGATCAACGGCAGTATTATTTTTAATTTTTTCATTCGGCATCGCCTTTTCATTATTATTTTAAGCTTCATATTATGATGAACAAAATTTTTCTCTCAGCCTCAACAGTCACAGAAACGCCGATGATCATCCGCTTGCTATAATTTAATGATTTCCAGACCGCGGACCTTTAACTTTAATTTTGCATTATAGCAAAATTAACTCGAAAAATCAAAGCGCCTGCAAATAACTGAAAATTTTTGAACGAATAAAGCGTCAGGCGGCAATCTATAAAGTTTTAGCGGCGTTGAAATCCTGTTTAATTTGTGGTAAGATAAAGCAGTCTGATTTTTTAAAATTCGTTGAAACTTTCCTTGTTTCTAAAAAAAGAGAGGCAGCCGCAATGAAAAAGATCACACTTTCGGGCTTGTTTATAATTCTTTTTATTTTATGCGCGCTCGGCGTTATTCCCACCCCTGGAAGAATAAATTTTGATATGGACGAATTTCAAAGAAACCGGCAGTCATGGATAAACAAGGGGATAAAAGACTATTCCTACAGTTATTTCCGGTCAGAATTCCAAAGCGTCGATCTGGACGTATCCGTTATTAACGGTACGGTAGAAAAGGTCCTTACCAGGCCCCGTCAACATGAGGGACCGCCGATGGCCGCGCCTTTGGAAAATGGAAAAACCATAGACGGCCTGTTTGAAATGATCCTGGAATCGTACGGCAGCGGAAAGGTTTGGACGGCCAATGACTGGGTATACATCAATTCAATACGCGTAGAATATGATCCCGGGTACCATTTCCCGGCAATGGTCGAGATTTATAAAAATTCCCCGCCCGGCGCCACTTTGTACATCGTCCCCAGATTCGGCGCGAAAAATTTCAAGCCGCTCAATAATAAGTGACAAAAATAAACGACCGGACAGTGTTGCATCACAATATTATCATCCACAGGGAATTTAACGAAGGCCTGAGCGAAAAACGCATGAGCCTGACGTTAAAAGACGCGTATCGTGAAAAAGTTTTTCTGAAATAATAACAGGAGCATATTGAAAAGACAAATTAAATATAACGGAGATAAATAATGAAAAAAGTATATTCTATATCTTTAATATTTTCCATCCTTGCTGCAGCATTCTTTCTGCAATTGCTTAATTGCTCTCCGGCCGCGGCGCAGGCGGCCGTTTCCGCCGAACTTGAAAAAACCTGCGCCATCATCGAAACGGACATGACGATAACGATGCGCGACGGCGTAAAACTTTGCGCCGACCTGTGGCGGCCGTCCCGAGAAGGCCGCTTCCCTGTACTTGTTTACAGATCGCCATATGACAAAACCTACGAGTCAAAATACAACAGAAGGACTTTTCTCAACGCGATAAAACGCGGTTACGCAGTGCTGATCTGCGACGTCCGCGGCCGCCTGAAATCCGGCGGAGAATTCACGCCATACGCGAATGAAGGAAAAGACGGATACGATACCATAGAGTGGGCGGCCATCCAAAACTGGTCCGACGGCCGTATCGGAACTTTCGGATTATCGTATCCCGGCGCCGTTCAGTGGCTCGCCGCGATCGAAAACCCGCCGCACCTGCTCGCCATCTGCCCCGCGATGTCCTTTCACACGATGCGCCATTTCATATATTTCGGCGGCGTATTCGAGGTCGCCTGGACCGGATGGATATATAAGGATATGACATTTGACAACAGGGCGAAAAAAAATATCGACGGCCCGAAGACATACGCAGAAGGCGAAGCGGAATGGGAGAATATCAAAGGCGCAGAAAGTTCGGCGGTCCCGCCGCTCATAAAATTCAGACCAGTTATCGACGCGGCGCCTTACTACCGTGAATGGCTCATCAACGGCCCCGAAAGCTCTTACTGGAATTACGGCGATATAGCGCCTAACGCTAAAAACACGAAAGCCGCCGTCCTCAATCTTTCAGGATGGCATGACGAACCTTACGGCCCTCAGGGCGCGACGATCAATTTCAGGTCGCTTCTCGCGGCCCGAGCCGGTTGGAAAGACACTAAAACATCCCTCATCATAGGCCCCTGGACGCACGGAGCTTACGAGACCGAAATTCCGGTTTCCGGCGAACGCAAACATAATTCAAATGCCGAGATAGATTACGACTCGGTCGTTCTCGGCTGGATGGATAGATTCGTTAAAGGCGAAAATTCTGCAGGTGTAGAAGCCGGCCGCGCGAAAGTGTTCGTTATGGGCGCCGATAAATGGCGGTCATTTGATACATGGCCGATACCGGGAGCGAAGGAAACGCCGCTATATCTCAATCCCATTAAAAACTCGAAAAAAGGAACGCTATTATTTAATTCAGGATCCGTCCTTCACGGTTCTCTTAATTTCACCGCCGATCCTCAAAATCCCGTCCGCGACATATACGGAACCAACTTCGGCGCGTACGATCTTTCGTATCTTGAAACGCGCGAGGACCTGCTCACATTCGACACCGCACCTCTTGCGAAAGATATGGAGGTCACCGGCAACATAACTGCCGAGATATTCGCATCATCCGACGCCAGAGATTTCGACCTTTTCGTAAAACTTTTAGACGTTCACCCTGACGGAAAGGCTTACAATCTGATGAGCCCCGGCCAGGAAGCGCTCAGGGCATCGTATTTCATTTCAGCCGGCAAAAATTCAAGCAGCGGGCACTCTAAAAAGGTGGTTCCCGGAAAGATATATAAACTCATTTTTCCGAACCTCATCACTTCAAACCTGTTCAAAAAAGGCCACAAAATAAGGGTCGTAATATGCGCGTCGTGGCATCCGCTCTATGCCCGCAACCTTCAGACAGGACTATCCGAAGTTTTTTCAGGCGTTACGCGCAAGGCTGAAATAAAAATATATTGCGGAGAAGATCACAAATCCAGACTGCTTCTGCCGGTTTTCATCGAATAAGATCCGTCATTTATATCCACGAAGGACTGAAATTGGATCAATAAAACTCAACAGTAATTATCAAATGCATGCATAAACTATTTGATAATATTACTTTACATGACCTTGAGACGCCTTTACTATGGTCTTCGCGTAATTATATGCCAGCGGGGTTACCTTGTCCTCTATCTGGCCTGCTATGAATAGTGCGATAAAGATCCCGGCGGTGACCATAATGACGGTTTTCGACGAAGCTATGCGCCGGCTGATAACAAACGTATCAGCGTCGCCGTCTTTTTCGACCTCGCTTCTCAAGACCGCGAAAAGCGCCAGCGGAAGTCCGGCCGCGAAGCACAATGCGGGAAGTTCGATGATACCGTGCGGCAAGAGCGATGCGATCAAAAGCAGCGGTGTCTTTAAAATATTTGCCCCGGCCGCGCATGATACGCCTAATAATAAAGCGAGTATCCCGGTCGCAAGCCTGTTAACGGCATTTAATAAAAATGACAGATCAACGATATTTTTGCCGGCGTCTTTTGAAAGCCCCATAGCGCTTATAAGCGATCGGCCGAACCATTCGTCCCATGAACCTCCCGGCCGCCTGTTGCCGCCCGAATGAAACATCCATCTCGATCGGCCCCAACCCGCCAGAAATACTGGCGCGATAAACAAAATGGCCAGGAACGAGTTGTGAATAAATATAATAACGCCTTTGTCGATATTCATATCTTCGGCCTTTTTATGGATCGGGTCGGAGAGCCTGATATTGGCAGTGGAAGCTTTAAATACTTTTTGGGGGGCCGTCCGCGTAAAAGTAATAAACAAACTGCTTATAATATACCCTATGGCGATGCCGCAGACCGTTAATTTCATCATGCTCCAGGCGAAACGCAATATATGCTTAAAGTCCATGATCATAAGAAACACCTTTCAAAAAAAATTTAAAATTATTACATCACGGAAGATAAAGCATTTCAAAGGTCTTTTAAAATTCGGCCGCTATTCTTTTACTATTCAGGCTTTGTAACAACAACTGCACTTTTCCGGCCCGGAACTTGTCCGTAATTAAGAAAATACTTGATCTTGAAATTTAACTATGCCAATAAAACGGTGTTTTTACTAAAGAAATTTTTATTTACGGATCTATTCTTAATGCCAGGTTATTTTTTTATTTTTATGTTTTTTTATATAACTATTCCGTTTTTTAAAAACCGGTTGCTATAATAGGTAGATTTATATATTCACATAGATGATCATAAACAGCCGATGAAGAACAAATAAGAGTATATCGATCTTTCATAAAAATAGCATACTCATAAGAAATTAAGAGAAAATATGTATAAGAAAGCATACTCGCAGCATATATGTTTAAAATCGGAAAATAAAGCCAAATAACGATTAAAATGGAGTTTTACAGTTTGAAATATGACTTTAAATGTTATATAATAGTGCCATCAAATTTTAAAAGCCCGCATATCTTACCGAAAATTCTTAAACCAGCGTTAAAAATTACATATATCACCCCTATATTCAGGTCTTGCTTAAAAGATCTGAAAAAATTATCAATAACTTAGGAGAGATTAAGATGGAATCGAGAAACAAAGCTAGAATGGAAAAATACCTTGCTCCGGCTTTAGGCTGGGACGTTGAATTTACGGTTACCAAAGCCGAAGGTTCATACGTTACCTGCGAATTCGGCAAAAAATATTTAGACTGGTCATCCGGCACAGCCGTCAACATAACCGGCCACAGACACCCGAAAGTCATCGACGCCGTAAAAAAACAACTCGATATTTTAGTTCACTCCGGATGCGTTTATCAGTATGATTCGCTTCTTGACCTCTGCGAAAGACTCGAAAGCATAACTCCCGGCGATATCGGAATGTTCTTCTTCTCGAACTCAGGCGCCGAAGCTGTTGAGGGCTGCATGAAAGCCGCTAAATTCGTCACCGGAAGAAGCGCGATAATCGCTTTCCGCGGCGCTTTCCACGGCCGCACGATGGGCTGCGTGGCCGCCACGACATCAAATTCAAAATATTCAAAACATTATCATCCGCTTCCTTCCGGTTATTACAGAGCGCTTTATCCTCACTGCTACCGCTGCCCCGTCAATCTTAAATTAGAAACCTGCAACATGGCCTGCTTCGAACAGTTCGAAGCCGTCGTTAAACACGACGTTCATCCCGAAGACGTGGCCGCGGTTCTGGTTGAACCGATCCAGGGCGAAGGCGGATACGTAGTTCCACCCGTTGAATACATGAAAAAACTCAGAAAATGGTGCGACGACAATAAAGTATTGTTGATATTCGACGAAGTTCAGTCGGGTATGGCAAGAACCGGAAAATGGTTCGCGGCCGAACATCTCGGCGTAGTTCCGGATCTTATGGCTATCGCGAAAGGCATAGCTTCGGGGTTCCCCCTTTCGGCTGTCGCCGGAAAACCCGAAATTATGAAAAAATGGTTCGCGGGCGCTCACGGAACGACGTTCGGCGGAAGCCCCGTTTCATGCGCCGCAGCATGCGCAACCATCGATCTTATAAAAGAAGAAAAGCTTCTCGACAAAGCGTTAAAAAATTCGGATAAAATGAAAGCCAGACTCAATGAGCTCAAGGCTAAACATGATTTCATAGGCGATATCCGCGGCCTCGGCTATATGCTCGCCATCGAATTCGTAGGAAAAGATAAATCCTATAACAAAGACAAATGCGACGCTTTCATCGCCGCCGCTCTCGAAAACGGTTTGATACTGATCAACTGCGGCCCGAACGGAAATATCGTAAGAATACTTCCGCCCGTAACTTCAACGGACGCCGAGATCGAAGAAGGCTTAAAACTCATCGAGAAATCGATCCAGAAAATAGCTTAGTGCCAAGTTCACGGCGGGGGACGGAAGAAATTCTTTTCACCGCCGGGAATATCCAAAAGGCAATGCCGGCGACGTCCTTGAAAGACGAAAGCGAACAGGGGCCGGATAAAAAAACAGTATATCTTCAGTAAATAAGTTTAAAAAACCGTTTGAACGAAAAAAACAAATACACTAAAATAGTGAAAGGACGAGTAACAAAAATGTCAAAAAGAAAAGTAATAATCATGGGCGCAGCAGGTAGAGATTTCCATAATTTCAACGTTTATTTCAGAGGCAATCCGGATTACGAAGTAGTAGCCTTCACCGCTACGCAGATCCCGGACATAGCCGGCCGCGCATATCCTAAAGAACTCGCCGGAAAAGGTTATCCGAAAGGCATTCCGATACATGAAGAATCAGAACTCAACGAACTCTTAAAAAAATTCAAGGTCGACCTCGTAGTATTCGCTTACTCCGATGTTATGCACGAAGTAGTTATGCATAAAGCTTCGCAGGTTAACGCCGCCGGCGCTGATTTCATGCTCATGGGCGCTGACAACACGATGATCGAATGCAAAGTTCCCGTCGTATCGATCTGCGCTGCCCGCACCGGATGCGGAAAATCACAGACGACCAGACGCGTCGCCAACATCCTTCAGTCGATGGGCAAAAAAGTAGTCGCCATCCGTCATCCGATGCCTTACGGCGACCTCGTAAAACAGGAATGCATGAGATTCGCGAAATACTCGGACCTCGATAAATTCAAATGCACGATAGAAGAACGCGAAGAATTCGAACCCCACATAAACGCGGGCATCGTTGTTTATTGCGGCGTAGATTACGAAACAATAATCCGCCAGGCTGAAAAAGAAGCCGACGTTATTTTATGGGACGGCGGCAATAACGACATCCCGTTCTACAAATCAGACTGCGAAATAGTCGTCGTAGATCCTCTCCGCCCGGGCCACGAAGTTTCATATCATCCCGGCGAAACAAACGTTAGAAGAGCCGATATCGTCGTTATTAACAAGATCGACTCCGCTAACCCGGAAGACGTAGAAGAAGTTCGTCAGAACGTGCGCGCCGTCAATCCTAAAGCGGTTATCGTAGACGCGGCTTCACCGCTGTCGGTAGATAAACCCGAACTCATCATGGGCAAACGCGCTCTCGTCATCGAAGACGGCCCGACGCTCACCCACGGCGAAATGAGAATAGGCGCGGGCATCGTCGCCGCCATGAAATACGGCGCGAGCGAACTCGTTGATCCCCGCCCGTTCACGGTCGGAACCATCACCGAGACCTTCAAGAAATATCCTGATATCGGAACGCTCCTTCCCGCTATGGGCTATTCCGCGAAACAGATAAAAGATCTCGAAGTAACCGTTAACAAGACCGATTGCGAAGTCGTAATAATCGCTACCCCGATCGATCTTCGTAAAATAATAAACATCAAAAAACCCGCCGTTCAGGTTGGTTACGAACTTCAGGAGATCGGAAAACCGGATCTTGAAATGCTCCTTAAAAAACACCCTAAACTCGCTAAAAAGAAATAATACGAAGTATATAACCAAGACCTAATATATAAATTCAGGGGCGGATAAAACCGTCCCTGAATTTAATAAAAGGCAAAAAATAATTAAATCCGCACGAAAATCACCGATAATAAGAAAGTATCAAAAAATTTTGCAGGAGGATATAAAATGTCAGTAAACCTTAAAGGCAGAGATCTCTTGTCGATGTTGGACCTTTCAACGGAAGAAATATACCAGGTCCTTGAAATGGCGAAAAACCTCAAACTGAAACAATACTCGGGCGAGCAGCACCACCTTTTAAAAGGCAAAACGCTCGGCATGATATTTGAAAAATCATCGACCAGGACCAGAGTTTCGTTTGAAACCGGCATATATCAGCTCGGCGGCTACGGCCTCTTTTTGAGCTCGAACGACCTCCAGATCGGCCGCGGCGAACCCGTCAGCGACACCGCTTCGGTTTTATCGCGCTATCTCGACGGCATCATGGCGCGCGTTTTCAAACACCAGACGGTCGTCGATCTCGCTAAATACAGCAAAGTTCCCGTTATAAACGGCCTCTGCGATTACGAACACCCCTGCCAGATCCTCGCGGATTTCCAGGTAATAGCCGAAAAGAAACGCAAATTACAGGGTTTGAAACTCACGTTCGTAGGCGACGGAAATAACGTTTGCAACTCATTGCTTTTCGGATGCGCAAGCGTCGGAATGGACATCGCCGTAGCTGCTCCCAAGGGTTACGAGCCGGATAAAGACGTTGTTAAAAAGGCGAAAGAAGTAGCGGCTAAATTCAAGTCAAAAGTCGAAGTTTTCAACGACGTTGAAAAAGCCACGAAAGACGCCGACGTAATATACACGGACGTCTGGGCTTCGATGGGCCAGGAACAGGAAAAAGCGGCTCGCGAAAAAGCTTTCAAAACGATCCAGGTCAACGCTAAAACAGTTAAACCCGCTAAAGAAGATTACATATTCCTGCACTGCCTCCCCGCTCACCGCGGCGAAGAAGTAACGGCTGAAATAATCGATAATCCCATACACTCAGTGATTTACGACGAAGCCGAAAACAGACTCCACGCTCAGAAAGCCGTAATGGCACTGGTAATGTAGTTTTCGCTAAGATTTAAAATAAAAGCATCCAAATAAAAAAGAGCTCGCTGTAACGGCCGGCTCTTTTTTATTATGATCTTACATAGATATGTATTTTTTCAGTATCTTGATGAATTCTTCGTTGTTGATGGGTTTTACCAGAATTTCATCGACGCCGGCGGCGTTTATGCGTGAAATGTCTTCGGGAAGAGAGTATGCGGTGATAGCGATTATTATAATATCTTTTTCGCCTTTCGAGTCTTTTATTTTCATCTCACGGACCTTTTTTGAAAATTCATAGCCGTCCAACACTGGCATTTGTATATCCAGAAGCACTATATCGAATTTTTCATTTTTAATGGTTTCAAGCGCTGCCGACCCGTTCACGGCGGTTTTACAATTAATGCCAAAATGCTCCAAAAGGGCGCAATTGAGAAAAAGACTGACCCGGTCGTCATCCACCGCAAGAATATTACATTGGCCGGCCGGAAACTTTTCACTTCCGCCGGCGATATTATTAAAACACGCTCTGGAAATTATCTCGGACCTTGCTATCGCGCTAAGAAGCTCGGACCTTTTAACCGGTTTTTTCACGAATATGCTTTCGCTTCCATCATTTTTAGCTTGAGCCGAATTTGAAAGAATTATCAATGGAATTTTATTTATTTTTCCCATCAAACCCGGACTTTTAAGTTCCGCTATGCGCTCATCAACTATAATAAGGTCGATGATCTCGCCCCCGCTCAAAATCTCAACCGCTATATCCGCGGAAAACGCCGCGATAGTTTCATATTCAGGGAAATCAAGCATTTTAATCATTGTTTCCATAACGGTCTTTGAACCGGTGATTATTAATATCTTAGTTTTTCCGGGCGACGATAATTCGGGAGATAGACCCGCTTCAGATATTTTGTTACAGTTTATGGTGAATGTGAATTCAGAGCCTCTTTCACATTCGCTTTTCACGGTTATCTCGCCGCCCATAAGCTCGACAAGATTTTTAGAGATAGAAAGTCCCAGGCCGCTGCCCATATATTTTTTTTGATATGTTGTATCCGCCCTCATGAAAACCGAAAAAAGACTTGAAATAAGCTCTTTTGATATACCCCTGCCGCTGTCCCTGACCGAAAATTCAAGCAGTATCCTGTCATTGATATCGAATTTCTTTACGGCCGAAATCAGGATCTCTCCGCTAGATGTGAATTTCAAGGAATTGCTTATAAGATTTATTAATATCTGCCTTATTTTTCCCCTGTCGCCATGCAGTTTCAAAGGAATAAGGGGGTCCAGATACGCCACAAGTTCGAGGTTTTTTTCATACGCCGCGGGAGCGAATATATCGATGGTCTTATATATAAGTTCTTCGATATTGAACGGTTCTTCGTTCAATTCCATTTTTCCAGCCTCGATCTTTGAAATATCGAGTATATTGTTGATAATTTCAAGAAGGTGCCCGGACGATATGTTTAAATTATCCAGAAATAATTTCTGATCTTCACTTAAAACGGTTCTTTTTAACAAACCGGCCATTCCAATGATGCCGTTCAGCGGCGTTCGAAACTCGTGGCTCATATTGGCCAGAAACGAGCTTTTCGCCTTGTTCGCGAGCTCCGACCGTTCTTTCGCCCTTATAAGTTCGAGTTCCGTTTCAACCTGATCGGTTATATTTTGAAGAAATCCCTCGATATAACTCCGGTTATTTTTCTCATCCCTGGCGTTTCTCAACGATAATGAACACCATATTATATTCGCTCTTCCGGTTTTGAGCCTCGTTTTAAAAATATAGACCTTGCCTTCCGAGTTCAATTTTTTTATAAGATCGAAATAATCGCCGCTGTCGCAAAAAATATCGGTCGAAATATCGGCAACGGTTGAAATAAGTTCGTCCGCGTTTTCATATTCAAGTATCTCGGCCATGGCCGGATTAGCATTCATAATACGGCGGTCGGGCGACGCCTGGAATATTCCGGTCACCGCGTTATGAAATATGCTTTCGTATTTATCGCGCGCTTCGTTTAATTCGGTTATCTTTTTTTGAAGCTCCGGATAATAACTTTTATGCGTGGAAAATTCGCCGAACCCTATCAGCCGGTCGAAACTGTTGTCGCCGTCAGATGGCCTGTTCATATATAACCTCGATATCCCTTTTATTTGCCGGACGCGGGTTGGTTATAAGGCAGGGATCGGCGATGGCTTTTCTTGAAAGCTCAGATATATCCGAATTATTAACGCCCCGATCTCTCAGCGCCCTGTTTATTCCGATGCGGTTCTTGAATTCTCTTATGAATCCGGTAAGAGCTTTTTTGTTATCCGCACTTGAACCGGAAGTCTTTATACCCAGTATGCGCATTATATCCATATATTTTTCCTCCGCGCAGGAAAAATTAAAATCGACCACATGTTCAATGAGCATTCCGTTACATTCACCATGGGCCAGATCGAGAAGTCCACCAAGACTGTGGGCCATGGCGTGTATCGCTCCAAGTATCGCGTTTGAAAAAGCGAGGCCGGCTTCGAGACTTCCGAACAAGACCAGCTTTCTGTATTCGATATTATCAGGTTCATCGAGCGCTTTCGGAAGAAATTCAAAGAGGGTTTTTATGGCTTCACGGGCATGCAGATCGGTCATAAGCGAACTGCCCTTTGAAACATAGGCTTCAAAAGCATGGGATATTGCGTCTATTCCGGTGCAGGCGGTCAGGTACGGGTCCATCGTCAAAGTGACCTCGGGATCTATAAGCGCGGCGTCAGGAACTATGGCCTTACTCACGATGACTATCTTCACTTTTTCTTTCTGGTTTAAAATTATTGAAAATTGAGACACTTCGGAGGCCGTGCCGGCCGTCGTAGGAATAAAAATAAGGGGTGGAACGGGTTTTTCGATCTTATCGACGCCTTTGAATTCTAAAATGTGTTTCTGATTGGAATGGACTATTCCTATTCCCTTGGCGCAATCCATAGGGCTTCCGCCGCCAATGGAAACAATCAGGTCGCATTTTTCCGATCCGAAAAGCTCGGCTCCTTCCATAACTTCAATTTCGCGGGGATTGGGCGACACGCTCTGAAAAATGCAGATATCTATACCTGAACTTATAAGACTTTCGGAAACGTCAGAAAAAAAAGCCTGTGAGCGGACGATCTTATCCGTCACTATCATGGCTTTTTTTGAGCCGAGGTTTTTCGCGTATTGTCCGGCGAGTTTTCTGGCCCCTTCGCCAAAAATGATCTCTGGAGTCAGAAACTTTCTGAGATTGGCGGCCATCATTCCCTCCTATACGCATTTTCATAAAATAACGATTTTTGTCGTATTGAAAGAATGTTAGCATTTTTATTAATGTTTTTCAATGTTTTTTGAAATATATTTTATCAGGATAAGAGCGGTTAATATTTATTGCTGTATCTTATCGCGAATTTTTTGTTGGTATCGCGGTCTATGAAATAGATCTCGTAACTTTTAGCGTCGAGCTGATAAGGCGAACCCCACGGATCGACCGGCGCCTGCGGAAGATATTTTCCGACAAGCGCGTCTATCGAAGGCGGATTATGACCGTTGGATTGAACTCTATACAGTAATATGGTGTTACGGATCGATTCGAGATCGCTTTTTGCCCTTACGATCTTTGATGTTTTAGGATTTAATGAGATGTTTGGAATAAGAAAAACGACGAGAATTGAAATAATTATTATCGCCATCGATAGTTCGATAAGCGAAACGCCTTTATTTTTATCGGTTTTATTTATCTTCATGATCTAATTTTCCAAAGGCCTCGGCCTTACGTCATATAATTCGCATTCCTTTGCGGATAAATAATTCGAGTATGCGGGCAATTATAGTAAACGCTTATTTAAAGCCTTTTCATAAAAATTATAGCATTTAAATTCCAAAAGCAAAAGCCGGTTAAAAAATTCTTGACTATACCGGATTAAAAGTGTATTATAACCTCGTTCATAAACGCTTCGAATGGTGAGAAAAAGCAATGTAGAATCTTAAAATTAAAAAAGAGGGTATAAACTGTGCAGACTGCGGCCACACAGCTCAAACGAACGCATATTTTAAAGGAATTCAACACTTTTTTTCTGTCGGATATTTTATACCTGAAAGTTTATGACAAAAGCGATAAGGTCATCGGATATATAGACGACATCGCTATCAATATAAAACTCAACCTGAGACACCCCTTCGTTTCAGCTTTTATTATCAGATCAACCAATAAAGATACCATAGCCGTCGACGATCTTTCGATCGCCGAATACCGGCTCGACTATTTCAAACTGATCAAAGAACCTAATTTTATTCAAAAACCTATAAACGAAGCCGGCGAATACGAAAGCGAAGAAGAAATATTATTAAAGCGCGACATCCTCGATAAACAGATCGTCGATACCGGCGGCATGCGCATCGTTCGTGTAAACGACATAAAACTTACATTCGTTAAATCCGGAATTATCGCTATCGGCGCTGACATCGGCCCGACGGGACTCATGAGACGCCTAAGCCTCGAGCGCCTTTTTAAAGCGGTG
This sequence comes from uncultured bacterium, assembly GCA_964551445.1. Lineage (GTDB taxonomy): Bacteria > Muiribacteriota > UBA9980 > UBA9980 > UBA9980 > DAOPXV01. The sequence continues at coordinate 100,517 of CAZKCG010000003.1, forward strand.
GCGTCTTTTTTTAATAAAAAAATACCCGATAAAATATTATCCTGGCAGTTCGTCGAACCGCTCGGAACCGGCGGACATAAAATAAAACTCAATATTCCCTACGGAAAACTTTCGCTTCTTCATCCGGCCGATATCGCCGATATCATGGAAGAACTTTCGGTCCAGGAAAGCGCCGAGATATTCAAATCCCTCGACGAAGAGACGGCGGCTGAAACGCTGTCCGAAATAGACGAATCAGATCTTCAGCTTTCCCTTATAGAGTCGCTCGACACCGAAAGGGCCGCGGACATCCTTGAAATGATGCCGCCTGACGAGGTCGCCGACATATTGGGCGATATGCCCGAACAGCAGGCCGAAGAAATATTATCGGACATGAACTCGCAGGGCGCGGAAGAGGTCCGTGAACTCATGAGCCACGACGAAGATACCGCCGGCGGGCTTATGACCACCGAATACATATCTTTTCCGGAAGAGTTCAACGTGGAACAGGCGCTTTCCGAATTCAGGCTCCTCGCGCCGAATATCGAAACCACCTATTATTTATACGTCGAGGAAAAAGGCGGCTATCTCAAAGGCGTTATAACGCTTAAAAACCTTATAATGGCAAGGCCTTTCCAGAAATTAACGGAGATCATGAACAGAAAGGTCGTATCGGCTCTCGTAACCGAGCATAAGGACGAGGTCGCCGAAAAAATAGGCCGATACAGCCTTCTCGCGCTGCCGGTAGTGGATGAGAACGATATAATACAGGGAATAATAACCCTCGATGACGTTATGGATATTATAGTGGAAAACAAGGAAAGCATGACTCATTTCATGAAAGGCTCCGAATAGCGGAACGCCGGATCTTGCTATAATATTTTTGAATATTCAAATTTTTTTATTAACTGGTGATATTTTTGTGTGGATGAAACTTAAACACAGATGGAAAGAATTTCTAATATTTCTCTCGCTCGTCGGACCGGGAATAATAACCGGCAACGTCGATAACGACGCCGGCGGCATCGCCACATATTCGATCGCGGGCGCGCATTACGGCTATTCAATGCTCTGGACGCTCATTCCTGTCACCATACTTTTAATATATACGCTCAACGCAAGTTATCGCATGGGCGCGGCAACGGGCCAGGGCCTCGGCGATCTTATCCGTGAAAAATTCCGCGTCAAGGGCGCTTTCATTCTATTAATGCTCGTGTTCATGGCTAATCTCGGGACGACAACATCTGAATTCGCCGGTATTTACAGTAGCATTCAGATCATCGGCATCAATCTCGCCAAGGAAATGCCTATATTTCACAACAAAATATTTCTCGTATCGCTGACCTATTTATTGACCATACTAATGGCATGCCTGGTATGGCTGATAGTCGTAAAAGGAACTTATAAACTCGTCGAGCGCATTTTCATATTCGCCTGCCTCTTCTACTTTTCATACGTCCTTTCGGCTTTTTACGCAAAGCCTGTATGGAGCGACGTGTGGCGCGGTCTTTTCGTCCCCACCATCCAGTATAATCAGGAATACATATTCGACCTCATCGGCGTCATAGGAACTACGATAACGCCGTGGATGAATTTTTACATGCATGCCACGATGCTTGAAAAGGGCATAACCGCGAAAAATTATCATATCAGCAAGTGGGACGTCGTGATAGGAAGCTTAATGACCGACGTAATGTCATTCTTCATGATCGTAGCCTGCGGCGCCACGCTTTTCCAACAACACATAAGAGTTGAAACAATTGAAGACATAGGAAAATCACTGATACCCATCGCGGGTAACTATTCATCGCTGCTCTTCGCATTCGGCCTTTTTAACGCATCGGTCTTCGCGTCGGCCATATTGCCGCTTGCGACCGCTTACGCCATATGCGAAACATTCGGATGGGAGATAGGCATCGAAAAAAGCTTCAAGGAAGCCCGTATGTTCTACACAATATTCACGGTTATGATCGTGATAGGATGTTCGCTCGTTCTCATTCCGGGAATGCCCCTTTTGTTCGTCATGCGCGCATCCCAGGTCGCGAACGGACTTCTTCTTCCGATTTTTCTGTTCTATCTCATAACTATAGCCGCCGATAAAAAAGTGATGGGCAAATTCGTTCACACTTCATTCGAAAGAGGTTTCGGCTGGATATCGCTTATAATACTGAGCGCCCTGAGCTTGCTTCTGGTGTATAAATATATCAGCTGATAAACTATTACACAAATTTTAAAAATGCGTTTATAAGACCAAAAACGCCGTTCTTATTAAAAAACGGCGTTTTTTAATATTTCAGTTTAATATATCAAAGCAATATACTTCCATAGACATAAAATTAATAACAATTTTTTTTATGGGTATCTCGGAGGAGGCGTAGCCCGTGGACGACGCGCCTGAGGCGCTAGTGCCGCTGAAGCCAGGATGGCGGGAAGCGGCGGGGCGAGAGCCTCCGAGAGGTAAGCGGCGCGAATTCAAGGATGAACCAGGCCTGCGTGACCAACAGGATGTTGGAAATGCCGCTGAAGCCATGGACGACGGGCCTGAGGCCCAAGTGTCGGCGGAGCCATGGATGGCGGGAGCCGACGGGCGAGAAGCGGCTCCCATAAAAAAAATTCGTTATTAATTTTCCTTAAAAACCGTGTCTATCGCAAGCGACGCCGCCAGCAGCAGAATTTTAACGACAGGCTGGTCTTCGAAAGCCTGGCCGAGAGAGACCACATAGTTATCGGCGGATGTGAACATCTCTTTCGCCATACCGCCCCATTTTTTCGTTACAACGCCAAGTTCATTCCCGCCCATATCGGTTATTTTGAAATTCCAGCCCTTCCAGTCGCCGGAAACATCGGCTATCTGTTTACCGGACGAGTCATGGACGGTGAAACCGCCGCCGATAGTGAATATCTTGCTTTTGAAATAACCTATATTCGTGCCGGCTGAATTGAAAACCGTTATCTGCGATCTGATAAAAGTAAATGATTTCTGGATCGAAAAAACAGGCGGCTGACCTTCATTTTCATAAACGTTTACAGTAGTTGGAAGCACTTTTTTATCGACCACGAGCCTTAAATATTTTAAAAAATCCGAAGGCTGGTCCTTCATTATTCCGATCTGCATATTCGTTTCGGGATCGAATATATCATAAATATCTGTAAGTTTTACCATGGCGACGCGTTCCCTGACAAGGTAATCCTTCTTCGAAAGTAACATTATTGCCTCTCTTTAAAATCACGCCTCATAAAACCAAACCGGGCTGAATTCAAGCTTTTCACGGTCAAAAACCGGAAGGCTTTTTTAAACAGCTCGATCTGAAATATCATGACCGTAAATTTTTTTAATTGTATTATCTATAAATAATATAATTTAAAACTTAAAAAGTCAAGTTTGCTTTTTAAAAATAGTATTTGCAAAATAAAAAGAATTAGTATATAATAGTAAACGAATATCTTATATTTAAAAGAAGGCTTTAAAGGTGAGACATATGACATGGCAGACTTTTCTTTTCATCATTATAATCATCACGGCGATAGTCGTCCTCAAAGGCAAAATGAAATTTGAAGGAGATAATATGAAGGTATCCGAATTGAACGCTGTTTTAAAAGAAGGAAAACTTTCCGAACGAAAAGCGCTTGTATTAGACGTTCGCGAAGGATATGAATTCAAGGAAGGCCATATAAAAGGTTCGCTCAACATCTCACTCGGCGAGATCGAAGGAAAGATCGAGAAAATAAAAAAATATGAAACGGTCTACGTTATATGCCATAGCGGCGCGAGATCGGCCATGGCGTGCCGGGTCATTAAAAATCTATGCGCCGGATCGGTCAACCCTGTCAATGTCGAAGGCGGCATGAGCGCGTGGCACGGCGCGAATTTCGAATACGAAAAATAAATATCGGTCTTGAAAAGCCGAACGCTTTATGTTATGATGGATTTGACCGGGACCCACACTCATAAATAAAGCGAGGAACCATGAAAATAACCGTCTTGAACGGCAGCCCCAAGGGCGATATCAGCGTGACCATGCAGTACGTCAATTACATAAAAAATAATTGCGGCAACGGCGTGTCATACCAGGTCTTCGACATTTCAAAAGAGATCAGAAAGATCGAAAAAAATAAAAATTACCTGCTTGAAATAGTTTCTCATATTTCTTCTTCTGACGCTGTGATATGGGCGTTCCCCGTGTATGTTTTCCTCGTCCCTGCCCAGCTCAAGCGTTTCATCGAGCTCGTTTTCGAGTGCGGGCTCTCAAATAGATTTTCCGGAAAATACGCGACGGCGATCACTACCTCCGTCCATTTCTTCGACACGACCGCCCACGATTATATCGCGGCCGTGAGCGAAGACCTCGGAATGAATTATATCGACGGTTATTCGGCGGAAATGATGGAACTTGCGGATAACGCTGAATCGCCCGGCAGGCTTCTATCGTTCGCGAACGGATTCATTAACGACATAAGGAAAAAAGCGCCGCGCGCCTTACGCTTCGACGCCATGCCGGATCATCTCTTCAAATATGAACCGGAAATATCGCCCGAACGCAAAACAACAAAAGAAACCGGAAAATCAAATATATCCGGCGATCCCGAGATCGTCCCGGGCCGCGCGCCTGCCCTGAAAGAACCGGTAAAACTACTCATACTGACCGATGAATTTGGAACCGTTTCAAATATCTCAAAAATGATAGAAACCGTTTCGAACGCTTTTCCCGGCGAAACTGAAATAGTGAACCTGACCGAAAGCGATATAAAAAGCCCATGCATAGGCTGTATGACTTGCGCGTATGAATCGATATGCGTCTTTAAAGACGATATACGAAAGATCGTCGAAAATAAGATCCAGCCCGCTGACGCGATAGTATTCGCGGGGGCCGTCCGCGACCGCTACCTTTCATCGCTTTGGAAAACATTTTTCGACCGCTGTTTTTACCGCGGCCACATATCTTTATACGATCAAAAACCAGTCGGATTCATAGTTTCGGGCGCCCTTAGAAAACTTCCTTGGCTCCGTCAGATATTTGAAGGCATGGCCGATCTGGAAGATTCCGCGCTTGCGGGTATCGTTACCGACGAATGCGACGATTCCTCTGAACTTTCTGCGCAGTTGGGCCATCTGGCCGAAAAACTCGCGTATGCCGTTGAAAATGGGACCCGCGGCAAAAATACTTTTTATTCGGAAGGCGCGCGTCTCATCTTCAGGGAGATGGTCTACCGCACATGGCCGCTTTTTCGAATGGACCATAAGCATTACAGCGCCAACGGCTACTACGATTTTCCGCAAAAAAGATATTCAGAGCGGCTTATGAACGCTTTTTACGGACTTTTGATGCTTGTGCCCTCGATCAGAAAATATATGTACCGCAATATGAAAAAGCTTATGCTGCGGCCTTTTGAAAAGATCAATAAAATAAAAAAATAGGCGGTTATTATGGAAAAAAATAACACTCATTTTGAAAATGATATTTTGAATGTCCCCAAAGGGATCAAAGTCGACATAAACACACCTACAGAACTTGCGATCAATTTTTTAACGATGGTTTCCGCAGCTTCGACGCTGCTTCTGATAAATCTTTATTTCAGAAGCAGCAGAGGTTCTTTCGCTACATACGCATCCCTTGCCGCGGTCCTTTTCTTCGTCTTTTTAATGACCAGATATGATACGGATAATTATTATATAATCGAGAATGGAACGGGAGACATCTATTATTTTTATAAATTCCTCGATAAAAAAACCGTCATGCTATATAAAAAAGCGAGTGATATAAAGACTATCACGGTCGGCGGAACAGGCGATGTGAACCACAGTGATATTGCCCGATGGTCATATATAATTCTTCTTGCCGATAAAAAAGGCGGAACCACGGGATTCAGTTTCTGGAAAAACGGCGATGAAGGTCTTGAACTTCTTAACAAAGAAGCTGAAAAATACGCAAGATCCGTCGGATGCGAATTTATTCCCGGCCTGCCCCGCTGCGCGGCTATGATCAGTTTTAAAAACAGCGAAGTCTGCGTCGAACATATCCTTAAAAATCCGGACATGTTCACGCGCTTAACAAGACCCGCTTCTTACGGGTATATGATCTATCTGGAGCTTTTCGTGCTTCTTGCGATAACAGCCGGAACCGCGTATGTTTTCTTCTTCGTGACCATCTGCCCCGGTATAAGACAGACGCTTTTAATAATATTCGTCGTAATAACCATCATTTTTAACAGAAGATATATCGCCGGATAAACAAGGCGCGACAGTCAATTATATGTTCTATAATATGCAAAACAGGAAGGACCATGAAAAACGCAAAAGCGTTTGACATGAACAATTCGTTCTGGTAGAATCATACCTACGGTAAAATAAATTTCTGGGAGGAATCATGAAAAAATTCACGGCGGTCATCGTAATATTGATCGTTTCCGTTTCACTTGTTTTTGGCTCGTTTTCAGCGTGCGAAGCAGGAGCTTCAAAGATCAGGCTGGATCAGAACATGAAACTCATCGACGCTTTCGAGGGAGGAAGGCTTTTTGTGACCGGCGGAATGAAGATAGTACAGCTGAACGGCAGCTTCAAACAGATGGGCCGTCAATACGGAATGCTTTTAAAGGGCGATATAAACGCGGTTTATGATCTTATGGTCAACCGGGTCCTCATCGGCGAGAAAAAAATTAAATTAGAAGAGATCCTTGCCACAGCCAATATCAAAGAAATGGACCCGCCGCAATACGTTAAGGAAATGATCGCCGGAATGGCCGAGACAACCGGACTTACATACGACCAGGCCAACGTGGTCAGGCTCAACCTGATATATATGGCCACAATGTGCAGCGCGGCCGCGGCTTATTCGGATTATACAAAAGACGGCAACGTGGTTTTCGGGCGCAATCTTGACCTTGGAAAAGGCCCTATGACGCTTTTAAAACCTTTCACGGTCATCGTCGTATATAACCCGCTCGGGACCCAAAAGAACTCGGTCGCCGAGATCACATACGCCGGATGCATATACGCCCAGACGCTTTTCAACAAAAGTGGAATGATGCTTGAAATGAATAACGGCATGATATCCCGTATGCCGGTCACGAACGAAAACATTCAGAGCGACGCCCTCGCTTATAAAATGTATGATATCATGTTCGATTCTTTCAAAATAGAAGAAATGATAACCGCGATCAGAAATATAAAGATAAATTGCGGAATGATGCTTAATATAGCCGACAGAACGAGCGCTTACTGCTGCGAGATTTCCCCCGAAGGCGTTTTCGTGCGTTCAGGCGATAAACCCGGATTTCTGGCCATATCCAACCACTTCCTGAACCCCGATTGGAAAAGCGCCATCAAACTCGGAAAAGGAAAAAAATACGGAAAAACGCTTGAACGCCATTCCAATCTTATGAAACAGGGCAACAAGCACAAAGGAGCTTTTGACGCGGAATGCATGATGGAACTTTTCGACAGGACCATCCAGAACGGCGGACCGACATTCTCCAAAAGAAGATCAGAAGAGCTTCAGACGCTTTACAGCTGCGTTTTCACACCCGCTGACATGAAACTCTTCGTTAAAAACAGAGAAAAAACAGAATGGGTTGAAATAAGACTCAACGAGCTTTTTCTTCCAAAAACCAAATAACAATTAAAATTCAAACGGTCGTAAATACTTTAAAAGGTCTCCTTGAAGAAATCTTCAGGCGGCCTTTTTAATTCATTTCATAACGTCATACATCTTCCTGGACTTTTAACGCCAAATTATAGCCGGAGCCCGCGGCGCGCATAAACATAAAAAGCCCTCGAATGTTAAGTTCGAAGGCTTTTTACCGGTATCAGACGCTATTTAATAAATAATTGTCATTAACTTTTAATTAAGACCGCCCGCATTGTATTTAGCAATGAAGGCGGTAAAGACGCCGCATATATAATTGACGCCGGACAATATCTTTATTTTTCGATGGGCAATTCTTCTCTCGCTGCCCATTCCGTCCAGCCGCCGTCATACCATTTGACGTTTTTATATCCCAGAAGGTGTTTCAAAATGAAAAATGTCTGGCTCGCCTGATGACCTGTGCGACAATGTACTATGATCTCAGCTTCCTTCGAAGGAACAAGTTTTTGATAGTCCTTATCGAGTTCTCCGACAGTTTTGAGCACAAAAAATTTTTCCGATTTGACCGTATCGTCGGTGTAAGGCCTGTTGATCGCTCCCGGTATATGTCCGGCGCGCGCTTCATCGGATTTTTTTCCGGAATAAAATTCAGACGGACGAACATCGATGATAACAGCTTTTTTAGAAGACAGGTTTTCCAAAACCTTTTTGTGATCGACGCTGAAATTGTCCGGGCCGGCCGGCACCGGATATTCGGAAGGCTTTACCGCCGGAAGTTTATTATCGACGGGAAGTTTTTCTTCCTGCCATTTTCCGAAACCGCCGTTCAGAAAAGAATATTTCGTATGGCCCGCCCTTTCGAGCGCCATCGCGAACAATGTCGCGTCATGAGGTTTATCTCCGTAGCATATCACGACATGATCCGTTCCCGTCAGGCCCATCATAGACAAATGCGCCGTGATCATTTTCGCCGGAAGCATCATGGAAGGCACCCCGTCGACCAGCCCGCGGAAGCTTTCGACGTTCATCGACAACGCTCCCGGTATATGCGATTTATTGTATTCAGGCTGCAGCCTCATATCGACGATCTTAACGCCGGAAGATCCCAATTTTTCTTTCAGCCAAATCGTTTCAACAAGTTTCAAATTTTTTGTCGCGGCCGGTACGGCGGCTTCCGGGACCATGCTTTTTATCTCCGCGGGTTTTTCCGAAAGCTGTTTCTCAGAACCGGATCTCTCATTGAAATACTTTCTCCATTTCCCGATCTTTTCGGCGTCCGCTTTTGAAACCGGCCCGTTCCTGAGCGAAACAGGCTTCAGGCAGCGCTCGGAAAAACCTGCGATCCCATCGGTCAGAATGTAAACGTTGAGATATCCAAGTCTGGCCAGAGCGTCTCGCGCCTGCGCAGGATGGGTCATGCCATTCGAGTAAAGAACGATCTTTCCTGAATTTTTATATGGCGGAATAAAATTCATAAGGTCTTTAAGCTCGACGTTCACGGCGCCGCGGATATTGAATTTCCGGAATTCTTCGGCAGGCCGGACGTCGATCACCAGCAGGCATTTTTCTCCGTTGAGGATCATATCTGCAAGTTCTTCAGGCTCGACATGATCGCGCGCATCGCCTACATCCGCGAGAATAACGGCTTCGGACCGTCCTTCGAAAATATTTGAAACGGCGGAACCGTCAGTTGATGAGCGGGGCCCGGCGCCGGCGCCGGCAAAAACGAACAGCATCGCCGCGCAGGATATTAGCGCCAGAGAAAAAGCTTTAAGGAAAGGCGTTCCCAGATAATCGCCGGTTCCCGAAACCCGTTTTTCGATATATTCCGAGCCCCAGAAACAGGCGACGGCGACTATCGTAAAAAGAAACGCGAACCCGGCCTGCGACATGCCTAACGCCGAGTAGGCGAAACTGACACCGCTGTCTCCCATGGTATAAAGCGGTTTCATAACGGAGAACATTTCGTTGAAAAGTATGCTTCCTATGAACGATCCGGCGAGGAACAGGAAAGCGTCGATCTTGCCGGAAGCCATTCCTACCGCGGCGGTGCCGGGACACCATCCGCCCATGACGAATCCCACCCCGAAAATAAGGCCGCCGAAGATCTGCGCGCCGTATACGCTTGGAAGATAATAGAGCCCTTCCGGAGATGTTATTCCAAGGTTGACCATGTATAAAAGGCCTATCATAGCGGTTATCACGGCGGTGAACATGACCTTGAGAACCGTCATGTCCCTGAAGTAAAAGATCGCTGAAAGCCTTCTCGAGCTGCCGAATCCGGCTCGTTCCAGGACCCACCCGAAAAACAAGCCTATAATAAATGCGAGCAGAAAACCTTTAGGAGTGTTAAGAACGTCCAATCCGTATAAAGTTTCAATCATTCCACTGCCCCCTCACAAAGTATGCCGCGGAATATCCTCCGACGAATACCGCGACTAAAAATGCGAGACTCCCGCTTAAAAGCATTGCGCTTCCGGTCAGGGCCTGTCCCGAGGTGCATCCGCTTGCCAGACGGCCGGCAAACCCGGCTATCACTCCGCCGGCAAGGCTCAATACGATCCTTCCGGCCGAACTGAATTTCATGCCTTTTTCAAGAATAAATCCGGAGCGGCCCGCCATTATCGACGAAAACGCGCCGCCGGCAACCGTTCCGATAAACATGAATACAAGATAATAATTGAGCGGATCGGAACCCCACTTCCCGAAATACTCGCTTGAAGCCACATGGTTCGTAAATACGCAGCTCTGGGCATAAGCCGCCGCCCGCGCGACCGCGTTCGAAGCTCCCAGCCCGACGCCGAGAATAACGAACGAGGCCAGAAGCGTCAGACCCAGAAGGAACCCGGCTATATAAGGATTCATGATTTTTTCGCCTGGCGAAATATTACTGATTTTTTTATCCATAATTAACACCCCGCGCTTTTCTTTTTAGCCGGTTTAGGAGCTGCCGGCGCGGGAACTTCATTTCCCGGCGACGCCGGAGCGGGCCTGGTCGTCGTACCCGGGGTTCCAGGGGCCGGTTTGACGGTCTCCGTCCCTGTAGAGCCGGCGGGAGCCGTTCCCGGTAAAGACGCGGACTCGTTCCAGTACGCGTCAAGGCCGCCGTAAAGGACTTTTATCCTGCGTTCAGTTTTTTGTGAAAGTATGCCGCCGGCCATCATCGCGAGCGAACCGTCGCGATCAACGATCACCAGAGGGCCGACGCCCGTCAGAAAAGCCTGATTGTTAAGAAGATCCGCGATATCGACGTTGCGCGACCCTGAAATACTGTAATCCTTGAAATGTTCGGCCGGCCTTATATCGACGAGATCAAAAGTGCCGGGAAGGTCCATCAGCAGTCTTTTCAATTCCGCCGCGGATATCCTGTCGGCGATCTTTATTTCCTTCTGAGCGGCGGCCGCTGTCTGGCCTTGAGAATTCTGATTTCCGTAAACAGGATAACCGGCCTCCATCCATGCTTCGCTTCCGCCTTTCATGCTGGCCGCTTTTTTAAAACCGCGGCGCTCGAGGATACCGACCGCGAGGCTTGAACGGAAAGCTGAATTACATACCGCCACAACCGATTCACCGGTGTCTATGCTTGCCGAGTTTTCGTAAAGAGTATTAAGAGGAATATTCACTACATTTCCGATACGAATTCCCATCCACTCATTTGGAAGCCTTACGTCGATTATGATCGGCGCCTCGCCTTTCATCATAAGAGAATATAGTTCCGGCGCCGTTATCATAATATTTTTACTTTCGGCCAGGCCCGATCTTTTCCAGGAATCGTAAACTATAACTCCCGCTTTGTAACCTATCCTGTGAAGGCGTTTTATCGTTTCGGCGAGTTCGGTTTTGCTTCCGGTTACGATCAGATTCGCCTTGACGGGAACCATTATTCCGGTCCACGTTTCAATACGCCCGCGAAGTCCGATATTGACCGAATTAGGAATATGTCCCTGTGCGTATTCTTCAGCGGAACGCACGTCGACGACATAATTATTCTCATAATCCGCAAGGGATCCAGACGCCCTGATCTCTTCCGGAAAAGCGGCTTTCCAGTCGATTAGTTCCGGGCCTTCCTTATTCATTTTCGCGTTGTAGAAAAAATATTTCGGCGCCTCTCCGAGTCCTTCAAGATCTTTCGTTATGAAATCGGCGCGGCTTTTCGACTGCAGATAAGGATTCGAAGCTCTTTCTTTGCCGATGGTCGAACTCGGCTCGTCGCCAAGTTTCGTTCCGCAAAGAGAACCTGCGCCGTGGGCCGGAAAGACCGCCGCGTCATCGTTTAACTTCGATAATTTATTCCACCAGGAATCATACATCATCGAGGCGAGTTTGCTGGGAGCGTAACCCACTCCGCCTGCAAGGTCGGGCCTGCCCACTCCGCCTACAAAAAGCGTGTCTCCGGAAAATATCGCCTTAACGGAGCCGGCGTCATTCTTTGAATATACCAGGCCGCAAGTTCCGTCAGGAGTATGACCCGGGGTTTCGAGTATTTTTACCGTGGCTTCGCCTATCTCGATGGCCGATCCATCGCTTAACGGTTCGTGCTTATAACCGGCGCCGGCAGCCTTGTTTATATAGATCGGGCAATTGAATTCTTTGGCCGCTTCGATGTGTCCGGCCACAAAATCCGCGTGGGAATGGGTCAGATAAACTCCTTTGACGGTCAATTTTTCTTTTTTGACGAATTCGGCGTAGGTATCTATGTCGCGGCCCGGATCGACAATGAGGGCCTGCGATGAGCTGATAAGAATATAAGAATAATGAGAAAGGACGGCCAGGTCGAATTGCACGATCTTAAAACCTGGATAATTATAGGTATCGACTATAACATATGTTGCCGCCTGATCTGAATGTGAGGCGGATTCCGAGTCTTTTATCTTCTGCTCGGCAAAGGTCTCCGCGGATAGACCCGATAGTAAAATAATAGTTAAAATTAAAATAAAACTGAACCTTTTCATATAATCTACCTCCTGAAAAAAGTTTTTCGATGAATGTTATTTTAGCAGACATGCGACCCATTGTCAATTTTTTTGAATAGGACATTATCGTAGAAAATTGACTTTTTTGAAGATGTTCTGGACAATTTTAATCATTTATTAACAAATAGAAAACACAAAATATTCAGACCGCGAAAGTTGAATAATTAAAAACCGGAAACATAAGACAAAGATGTACTTCTTTATTTTACGCACCCGGTTTTATTTTAACGGATCTTATTGTTTGCGAATATAATACCTGCTTTATTTAGGCAAGAACTGCACGAAAGCGACTGTGTATGAAGGAATAGTGAACGAATACGAGGGATTATTATCCGATGCGACCGTTCCGGTTTCAGCAGATTCGAGTTTCTGCGTATCGGATATGACCTTTCTTGTCACGGTCCAGCCGTTGGCCGGCGGCAAAGTATATCGAAACCCTCGTCCTTAAGCTTTTTGACGCGGACATCGGTGGTCGAGAAATCATAACTGGATTCAAGCTCGGGGTCTTTTGAAAAATCAGGGGAAAAAGTGTACCAGGTGAACGGCCCGTAGTAATCGAGGGTCCTGATGTTCTTAAAACCCGGTTCCCTGTATTTCGCGGTCTCATCGGCGCCTTTTACGAGCGATACCGGCCCGTTGTGCGAGCCCATAACAAGAGTGAAGGCACCGAGGTCGTTTCCGGCGTTGATCGCGACCGATTTAGACGTTGCAACCGTCGAGCTTTCAAATACCGCTGTAACGACCTTATTCGCGTTCATAGTTATTTTATCGCTGACCACGTCGACGGAATTAGTTCCGTCCCATTTAGAAAATTTATTTCCAAAATAAGCGTTATACGACAGGGTTACTATTGTTCCAGCGTCATAGGTCGGACCCGCGGAAGTTGCCGTAACAGTACCGGAGGTCGCAGAAGGGCTGACGGAAAGCGTAAGCGTATATTTCGGAGTCACAGGAACTTCCGTCGTCGCCACTTCAAAAACCGCGATGACGGATTTATTTCCGGTCATCGTTATTTTGTTGTTAGTGAAGATATGAACCAGGAAAGGGTTTTGATAAAAAAGCAGGGTAAATATTAACGAAAGAACCGTATGCGAAAAACATCTCCTTAAAATTTTCAAAAAAACGATATTTAGTGAGCAAAGTCGAAAAAAAAGAAGAAAATCTAATTTAAATTAAATATTTATTTTTTAAAAATTCCAAATTACCCTTGACAAGGAAATTTAAATCAATTATAATCAGTGCATCAATTAGCACTCGACACAAACGAGTGCTAACAAGAGTGAAAAGTCAAGAAAACTATAATATCCAAAATCTAAGAGGAGGAATTTTAACAATGGAAACCATGAAACTCAGACCACTCGGCAACAGGGTAATAGTGAAACCCGAAGAAACAACGGAAAAAACAAAAGGCGGCATCTACCTTCCCGACACAGCATCCAAAGAAAAACCCCAGATGGGCAAGGTAATAGCTGTCGGAACCGGCAAAATACTCGAAAGCGGCCAGAAAGTTCCCATGGAAGTTAAAGTGAACGATAAGGTCCTGTTTTCAAAATATGCCGGCACCGAGATCAAGATCAACGAAGTCGAACATCTCATCCTCAGCGAAACGGACATCCTCGCTGTAACAAACGAGTAATCGGCGGAAAATCGAAACCGTAAATTCAAATAATGATAATAACTATACAAGGAGTGAAAATTTAAAATGGCAAAAGAATTATTATACCAGGCTGACGCAAGGGCAAAACTCGAAAGAGGCATAAACACACTCGCTCAGGCAGTTAAAGTTACGCTCGGACCTAAAGGCTGCTACGTTGTAATCGACAAAAAATTCGGATCGCCTTCGATCACCAATGACGGCGTTACGATCGCTAAAGAGATCGAACTCGAAGACAAATTCGAAAACATGGGCGCTCAGCTCATCAAAGAAGTCGCTACAAAAACAAACGACGTAGCCGGCGACGGAACCACAACTGCTACAGTTCTTGCTCAGTCAATGATAAAAGAAGGCCTCAAAAACGTAACGGCCGGCGCTTCACCGATGGCTATAAAACGCGGTATCGAAAAAGCCGTAGCCGCTGTCGTTGAAGAGATAAAAAAGACATCCATCCCCGTCGACAAAAAAGAATCGATAGCTGACGTTGCTACGATCTCTTCCCGCGACGCTCAGATAGGCGAACTCATCTCAAAAGCTATGGACGAAGTCGGCAAAGACGGCGTTATAACCGTTGAAGAAGGCCAGAGCATGGGAACAGATCTCGAAGTCGTTGAAGGCATGCAGTTCGACAAGGGCTACATCTCACCTTACATGGTAACCGACGCTGAAAGAATGGAAGCCGTTCTCGAAGATCCTTATATCCTCATCTCAGAAACGAAAGTTTCGAACATGAAAGACCTCCTTCCTCTTCTTGAAAGAATAGTCCAGATGGGCAAACCCATGCTTATCATCGCCGAAGAAGTAGAAGGCGAAGCTCTTGCTACACTCGTAGTTAACAAACTCCGCGGAACATTGAATTGCGTAGCTGTAAAAGCTCCGGGATTCGGCGATCGCAGAAAAGCCATGCTCGAAGATATCGCTACCCTCACCGGCGGCAAAAAGATATCCGAAGAACTCGGCCTTAAACTCGAAAAAACGACGATCGAAATGCTCGGCCGCGCTAAACGCGTCACCATCGACAAAGACAACACGACGATAGTCGGCGGATACGGAAAAGAAGCGGATATAAAAGCCAGGATCAACCAGATCCGCGCTCAGATCGAAGACACCACTTCCGATTACGATAAAGAAAAATTACAGGAACGCCTCGCTAAACTCGTCGGCGGCGTAGCCGTTATTAAAGTCGGCGCAGCTACCGAATCAGAAATGAAAGAGAAAAAGACGAGGATCGAAGACGCTCTCGCTGCTACCCGTTCAGCTGTTGAAGAAGGCACCATCCCCGGCGGCGGCGCTTGCCTTATCCACTGCATCCCCGTTCTCGACAAAATAAAATGCGACGCGGAAGAAATGATCGGCGTTAACATAGTCAGAAGAGCTCTCGAGGAACCCCTTCGCCAGATCGCTATGAACGGCGGATACGAAGGCTCGATAATCGTAGAGAAAGTAAAAAGCTCGCCTAAAGGCGTAGGCTTCAACGTTCTCACCGGCAAATACGAAGACATGATGAAATCCGGCATAGTAGATCCCGCTAAAGTTACGCGCTCAGCTTTGCAGAACGCAGGTTCGATAGCCGGAATACTTCTTACCACCGAAGTTCTCATCGCCGATAAAGCTTCAGACAAAGAAGAAAGCGGCGGCGGACACGGCGGACACATGCACGGCGGAATGCCGGGCGGCATGGGCGGAATGATGTAATAACCCGCCAGTTTTGGCAATAAGATAAAAAAGTAGGGGCGCGGTAAGATTTAGTTTTGTCGTGCCCCTACTACCTTATAAGTCTCTGGATAAACGGTCGGGTTGTTTTATAAGTGAATAGTGAAGAGATAATAGTGAATAGTTGATGTGGGTGCGACTTTGTCGCACGTTTAAAATTAAAGCGCGGTGAAGCCGCGCGGCCATAACTATTCTCTTTTCTCTATTATCTATTCTCTCTGAAATTGATTAAACTTTAACCTCACATGTAAATTTCAAGGAACGAATATATGCTATTAACAGCGAGACAGACCCAGATATTTCAGGCTATAGTCGAAGATTATATAAGCTTCGCGGAGCCGGTAGGTTCGCGGACTATATCGAAAAAATTCAATATCCCCATATCTTCGGCGACGATCAGAAACGAGATGTCGGACCTTGAGGACATGGGCCTTATCACGCAGCAGCACCTGTCGTCAGGGCGCGTTCCGACTCAGAAGGGAATGCGTTTTTACGTCGACTGCATACTTGAATTAGACAGGCTTTCCGACGAAGAGACCGACGCGATAAAAAATATCAGGGACGAATACGCCCGGAAAAAACAGCATATCCGTGAACTCATGAAGGACGTGTCGCGCGCGATGACGAACACGATGGATTATCCGAGCATTATAGTCGCGCCGAAGCTTTCGACGGAGAAATTCAAGAAGATACAGTTCATGCTGGTCGACGATGACAACATTCTCATAACGCTCATCAGTCGAAGCGGTCTCATTGAACATTTCAGCCTTAAAATTGATTTTCCCGTGACCCAGGAAAAAATGGACCATGTGGCGTCTAACTTTAACGGGCTTTCTGCCGGATTTACTCTGGAAGAGGTCGATCGGGCGCTCTATTCCGAATTCATGCGCGGCGGCAGGGATGCCGGCGAAGGCTGCGGATGTATAATGCGGCTTTTAAAAGGCTCAGATTGCGATAATATCGACGAGCGCGTATTTATGAACGGGGCAGAAAATATATTTAAAAACCCGGAATTTCAAAATTCGGAAAAAACAAAATTATTCATACAGATCTTAAACGATAAGGAAAAATTAATAAAACTCATGTACGCGAACAGCCCGAAAAATTATAAGAACGATACGCTTGTTTTGATCGGCAGCGAGTTATTCGATTTCGCCGCGCTCGATCTGGGGCTTGTGGCATCCGAATACAGCGGGGCCGACGACGCGACCGGGCTTCTCGGAATAATCGGGCCGTCGAGGATGGAATACGGCCGCGTTATAACTATAGTACGCGAAATAGCGGCCAAACTAAGCAATATTTTACGCGAAAAATAATTAATTGTATTTGAAATAGAAGGAGAATCGATATGTCTCACAAAAAACACTTCGAAGAGATCATAAAAAAAGAAAACCTCGTCAAAAGAATGCAGGAAGCCATAGATAAAATAAGAGCCATCTATATAAGCGATGAAGTTACGGCTTACGTCGAAAAGAAGATAGAAACCACCTTTTCCGACGAGAAAAAAAGAACGGACATCAGAAGCAAGATAAAAGGCTTCATGAACGCGATGTCGCAAAGCGCGAATATCGAGATGTTCAAAAGACAGATCGCGGCCGCTATCGGCGAAGACAAACTCAAGGACGCCAATGAAGAAACAATATTAAAAACGATATGCGAAATAGAGAACGAAGCGGCCGAAAAGAAGAACGAATTCGTCGATAAATATTTCAACATGGTCGTAGAGATGTCCAAAGCCATGGAAAAACCTGCCGGCGACGTCGTAGAAAACATCAATAACAAAGAAGGTTCGGGAGCCGCATCCGATAAGGATCAGGCTGAAGGGCCTGCGGACGTCGAAATAGAGATGGACATCGAAAAAATGAGAAAGGAACTCGAGAAACAGAAAGAACTCACGACCGATTATCTGGGCTCTCTCCAGCGCATGAAGGCGGATTTCGACAATTATAAAAAACGCATCGTCCGCGAAAAGGAAGAATATAAAACTCTCGCGATGGAGTCTTTTTTTGGGGAACTGCTCGCCGTTTTAGACTGTTTTGAAGAAATAAAACCCGAGTCGAAACTCGATTATGAAGGCATCAAGAAGATCCAGAAACTTCTGGTCACGATCACCGAGAAATATTCGTTATGCGAAATAGACACTAAAACCGTTTTCGATCCTCACGTTCACCAGGCCTTAACGACGGAGACGCGCGACGATATTGAAGACGGCAGCATAATCGAAACATTCAGAAAAGGTTATAAACTCGGGGAAAAAGTGATCCGGCCGTCGCTCACCAAAGTAAGCGT
This sequence comes from uncultured bacterium, assembly GCA_964551445.1. Lineage (GTDB taxonomy): Bacteria > Muiribacteriota > UBA9980 > UBA9980 > UBA9980 > DAOPXV01. The sequence goes on from CAZKCG010000003.1 coordinate 118,708, forward strand.
AAAAAGCGAAACCTCTGAAGGCGCGGACGCGCAATCAATTTAAGCAGGAGAATATAGAACATGTCGGAACAAAAGCAGGACTACTATGAGCTTCTCGGCGTCGAGAAAACGGCTTCGGAAGACGAGATAAAACTGGCGTATAAAAAACTGGCTAAAAAATATCACCCGGACTTAAACCCCGGCGATAAATCGTCCGAGGAACATTTTAAAAAAGTTAACGAGGCCGTCGGCATACTCATGGACGCTCAGAAACGAGCGGCTTATGATCAATACGGTCACGCGGCGTTCGCTCCCGGAAGCGGCGCGAATTACGACGGAGGCGGAGGATTCAACGGAGATTTCGGCGATATCTTCGGCGATATCTTTGAAAATTTCTTCGGAGGCGGAGGCGGCAGATCAAGGCGCCCCTCGCGCGGCCGCGACATAAGCGTGAAGGTAGAACTGACGCTTGAAGAAGCATTCACCGGCGTAGCGCGTGAATTTTCGATACCCAAGATGGAAAGATGCGCCAAATGTAACGGAACCGGCGCGACCGAACGCACTAAACGGCAGAACTGCCCGACATGCCAGGGCCGCGGAAAGGTCCAGTTCTCGCAGGGATTTTTCACGATATCCAAAACCTGCCATAAATGCCACGGCGAGGGATTTTTCGTTGAGAACCCATGCGAAACATGCAAAGGCACCGGAACCGAATCGAAGAACAAACACATAAAAATAACTATCCCGAAAGGCGTCGACGACGACTCAAAACTCAGGCTCGAGGCCGAGGGCGATTCAGCCCCGCAGGGAGGCTATCCCGGAGATCTTTACGTTATAATCTCAGTGAAAAAACATCAGATATTCGAGCGCGACGGCGACGATCTGATTTACGATCTTCCAATATCGTTCCCGCAGGCCTCGCTCGGATGTGAAATAGAGATACCCGTCATAGACGGAAAAACGATACTTAAAATAGAAAAAGGAACGCAATCGAATTCCGTTCTTCGCGTCAGGGGAAAAGGCATGTCAAGCCTTCGTCACCGCGGCAGGGGCGATCTTTTAGTGAAGGTCCTCGTCGAAGTTCCGACCAACTTGAACTCCAAACAGGAAGAACTCATGCGCGAATTCGCGAAAATTTCAGGCGACAACGTGCAGCCGATGAAATCGAGCTTTTTCAAAAAAATATCAGACTTTTTCTCTTCTAAATAAAAATCGTAAAAAAAATCTTTATTGAGGGGCGCCGCCTTCTTGCCATCGTGGCATCGGCGGCACTTCCCACCTCCTGTGGGTCGGCAGCCTCCCGGCATCCTTGCCTCCGGCTGCATTTCCAACATCCTGTTGGTCACGCAGGGCATTATGTCTTGCGTGACCATCATCTTATAAATTCCTCGAATTTGCGCCGCTTATCTCTCGGCGGCTCTCACACATATCAATTCTCGCCTGCCGCGCATGGATGCGCCAATGTCGCGCGAGACAGGAGGTCGGAAGCGCGACGCCGAGATGCCCCTCAAAAAGATATTTTTTACTCATTGTGTTAAAGCGCTTTATTAAACTTAAACCTTAATTTTCATTTTCCATACACTTGCATTATTATGCTTTAAACATCTTGATTTAAAATCGAAATTCTGATAATATAATCGTCATACAACTAAATATTTTTCTTCGACCCCGAAGTTTCTAAAGTCTTCATTTAAGGCCATGAACGAGGGGCGGCCTTGAATGAATAGATTCTTCGGGCGAGGGCGAAGCCGGAAACAGCTTCTGCCTCCCGTGTTAGGAAAGGAGAAAAGGCGAACTGACTGCCTGTCCGTTTTCTCCGGATAGGTTTTTTGTTTTTTGACAAGCATTAGCTTTCACAAGTTTTGCCTGTCTTCCTTTTGATCGCGGGTTTTATAAAAACCAAAATATATGGAAGGCAGGGAGTAAAAATGTTCGGAATGTTTGAAATCCAAAAACCGGTGAACGAGCCGATCTTCGACTATTCAAAGGGAACGGCGGCCTCGGCGGAACTTAAGAATAAGATCGAAGAACTTAAATCGATGGAGGTCGAGATACCTCTTTTGATCGGCGGAAAAGAAATTTTCACCGGAAACACGGGTTATTGCGTGTCACCTCACAACCACGGCAAAAAACTCGCGAAATATCATAAAGCCGGTGAAAAAGAAGTAAAAATGGCGATAGACGCCGCCATGAAGGCGAAAAAGGTCTGGGACAGCTTCACATATAGCGAACGCGCCAGCATATTCATGCGCGCCGCGGAAATTCTTTCGACATCATGGCGCCAGACGGTGAACGCCGCCACGATGCTCGGCCAGAGCAAGAACGTCTATCAGGCGGAGATCGACTCGGTATGTGAATCGGTTGATTTCTTCAATTTCAACGCCTATAATATGACCTCGATCTATAAAAATCAGCTTTCGTCGGACAAGGGCGTATGGAACTATACCGAATACAGGCCTCTCGACGGGTTCGTCTTCGCGGTAACGCCGTTCAACTTCACGGCTATTGCGTCTAACCTTATATCGGCGCCGGCCGTAATGGGAAATACGATAGTCTGGAAACCGGCTATGACCGCGCTTTATTCGTCATATTTCATAATGAAACTGCTCCAGAAAGCCGGCCTTCCGGACGGCGTCCTTAACATGATACCCGGACCCGGAGCGATAGTAGGACCGATGGTAACGAAAGACCCTAATATGGCCGGAATTCATTTCACCGGCAGCACCGAAGTTTTCAACGGCATGTGGAAAACGGTCGCCGAAAATATGGATTCGTATAAGTGTTATCCAAGGCTTGTCGGCGAGACCGGCGGAAAAGACTTCATATTCGCGCATCCGAGCGCCGACGTAAAATCGCTGTGTACCGCTTTGATCCGCGGATCGTTCGAATATCAGGGACAGAAATGTTCGGCGTGCTCGAGGGCTTATATCGCAAAGTCGGTATGGAAAAATCTCGAAGAATTGCTCGTTTCTGAAGTGAAGCAGATAAAGGTCGGAGACGTTGACGATTTCTCGGTTTTCATGGGCGCGGTTATTGACAAGAGCTCTTTTGACAATATAAAATCATACATCGACTACGCGAAAAATTCAAAAGACGCGAAAGTAATAGCCGGCGGCGGCTGCGACGCGAGCGTCGGATATTTCGTGGAACCGACCGTTATTTTAACTACCGACCCGAAATTTAAAAGCATGCAGGAAGAAATATTCGGGCCCGTGCTCACGATCTTCGTTTACGAAGACGCCGACTTTGAAAAAACGCTTGAACTGTGCGACCAGACCTCGCCATACGCTCTGACCGGCGCGATATTCGCGGAAGACCGTCTCGCGGTTAAAAAAGCCTTCGACGCTTTAAGATACAGCGCGGGGAATTTTTATATAAACGATAAATGCACCGGAGCGGTCGTCGGCCAACAGCCTTTCGGCGGCGCCAGAAAATCAGGCACCAACGATAAAGCCGGTTCATGGCTTAATCTCGTAAGATGGACATCGGCGAGAACGGTCAAGGAAACTTTTTGCCCCGCGACCGATTTCAGATATAACTATATGAATACCTGGAGGTAATTTATGAAGTGGAATTTCTGCCCCGCGGCCGCTATTTTAGCGGCGGTTCTATCGGTTTTTTTATCCGGATCGTTCGGTTATTGTCAGGATACTTCTGAAAATTCGATAAAGATAAAAGGCTCCGTCAAAAACGAGATCACCCTGGGTGAAACCGATATAGCCAAACTTGCCCTGACCGAAAAAAGGGTCAAGGTCAGCGGAAAGACCGGAGAATATCTCGGAAGCTATGTCATGAAAAGCGTTAACCTCGCAGACCTTTTAGATAAGGCTGAAGTTTCGAAAAAAGCCGACGACGGATTCAACCGTGAACTTGATATGTATATCGTCGTTCGCGGCAAAGACGGCCGCACCGCTTTATTTTCATACGGCGAGATATTCCTTGGACGCGAGAAGGGTAATGTCGTAATTACCGCGAGCGCGAGGCAGATGTTCCCTCATAAACATCCGGATCTTGCCCCTATGGGCTTTGATACTAAAAAATGGATAGACGCGAAGGATTCATCCAAAGTTGATTTTAAATCCTGCGTTTCATGCCATAACGGTAAAGAACTGACGGCTGTCTATCTTCCTTCCGGTTTCTGCCTTTTTTCGTCATCGGACTCGTCCGGCGCCCGTTTCATCGAAGGCGTGACCTCGATAGAAGTATGCCAGGTATCCAGAAAGATCGAAAAAGAAAAACTCGCAAAAGATAAAAATGATATGTGGGTCGAAAAACCTTTATTGAATATATTTGATAAGAATTCTTCCGAACTGTCGAAAGGCGAACTTAAAAATTTAGCTAAAATATCTCACAAAACAAGCACCGTAGGACTCGGAAAGGGGTTTCACGGAAATCATGATTACGAAGGCAAAAACTTCGCCGATTTTTTAACCCCTGCATGCGCCAAAGAAAAAGCCGACCTCTCAAAAACGTATGTGCTCATAACGGCTGCAGACGGTTATAGATGCCTTTTTTCGGGCGGAGAGATATTCGATTCCGTCAGAGGCGTGAATCTGATGCTCGTTGAGACCGAAGACGGAAAACCTCTTAAAAAAGGCGACGGCAAATATAAAGCCTTCATAAAGGAAGATTTCTTCGTGGACCGCGCGATCAGGTCGGTAAACGAAATATACTGTGGAATAGTTCAATAGCACATTTAATTTTATGGGATATAATTAGTTCATTATAAGTTGAGAGTGGATAGTGTAGAACTAAAGGATTTTCTAATAAATAAAACAGTCTTTTAAATTCAATAACCGCTATTTTTATTGGTAAAAGTTCGCCAAATCCATAACTCTGCGTTCTCCGCTCTCAACTCTGCACTAAAAAAATAAAGGGGGAGTTTTTCAAATGAAAAATCTGTTAAAGTTGTTCCTGGTAATTATGCTTCTGGTATCAATTTCGTCTAACGCCAGCTTCTGCCTTGCCGCCGACGCTACGGGCGAGACGATGATCCTTGCAACCACCTACAGCGTTTCCGACACCGGCCTTTTAGACGGCCTTCTCGCCGATTTCAAAACGAAGACCGGCATAACCGTTAAACCGATAGTCGTCGGCTCCGGCGAATCCCTCAAGATGGGCGAACGCGGCGAATGCGACGTAATAATAGCCCACTCAAAAGACCTCGAGGAAAAATTCATGGAGAACCAGTTCGGAAAAGACAGAAGGTCTCTCGCTAAAAACGAATTCTACATCATCGGGCCGGACGCCGATCCAGCTAAGATCAAAGACGCGAAGGACGTTTTCGAGGCATACGCGAAACTTGACAGCAACGGCGTTTTCATTTCACGCGGCGACAAATCGGGCACGCACAACCGCGAGATGTCTATATGGAAAAAAGCCGGCGCGGATAAAAAACCGGGTGAAAAATACATCGTGACCGGACAGGGTATGGCCGAAACCATAAAGATAGCCGACGAAAAAGAAGCCTACACGATGTGCGATTCGGCGACTTTCACCGTTATGCAGGAAAAAATAAAGAGCAAAAAACTCTTCGCGGACCCGGCAAATCTGACAAATGTATACAGCGTCATCACGGTAAATCCGGAAAAGGCAAAGGGAGCGAAATACGAATGCGCCAAAAAATTCTACGATTATATGTTCTCGAAGGAAACTGTTGAAATGGTCGAAAAATATGGTGTAGATAAATACAAAGCTCCGCTTTTCACGATCCTTGACGAAGTCAAAGCCACGAAATAATAGAAACCGGATGATAGTAACAATATATAAAGACCGCATGACTATATTTTTAAATTAGAATAATAAGCGTTCATTTATTATGTGTTTGCATTTAAGACCTCTCCAGTCAACATTGGAGAGGTCTTTTATTTGTAATTTTTAATTGACAAATGCCGAAATTAAATGTAGACTTTCTGATAAGATCACTTAAGTATTCAATTTTTTATATAAATAGGTATGGTAAGTATGAAGAAGATCTTTTTCGCAATTCTCCTGTCTCTTTTTATCGTTAATACGGCTCATTGCCGGACCGTTGAAACCGGCCCCGAAGAAATGAAAGGCATGGTCATGACGGAAGCTATGAAAGCCGCATATCACGGCGATTCGGCCCGTTTATTATCAATGCTTGAAAAAGGCGAAAACGTAAATAACGAATATTCAGGCGGAACGACACTGCTTATGCTTGCCGCTATGAGCCCGTCAGACAGCGCATCAACGGTCTCCTTATTATTAAATTATGGCGCCGCATACGATAAAACCGACGCGAACGGGACCAGCGCCCTCGCGATCGCTAAGAACCGCGGCAACAATGAAAGCGCGACGATCCTCGAATCATTTTACAGATCGGACTTTTTGAAACAGATGCTTCTGGCCGGCTACCTTATTTTTCTGCTCATATACCTTAGGATCGGAAAAAATTTAGAGAACTTCAAAATAATCATCGAAGAGATCAAAACGAACACATCAAAATTAAAACTTGCGGTATCGACAAAGATCAAAAGGTTCATAACCGCCAAAACATCACCGGTTCGCAATACTTCCTATAAAATAGAATTCGACTACACGCCGCAGATAATTTCAAATAACGGCGCCCGCACATTATTCGTCCAAAAATATGAGGATGGCGAAAACTACATAAAAGAGGCCGCGAAAGCCAAGAAAACCTCCGCTTATTTCAACCTGCTTCACTTAAGCGAGAATTTCCTGAAAAAATATCCGGAGAATGTGTCGGCTAACTTTGATCTGGCCGACATATACCTGAAAACGGACAGGATCGACAAAGCCTTCGAGGTCTATGACTCGCTCAGCAATTTTTATCCGCATGAAACAAACTTTTTGACCGCTTATAAAGAAATGCTCGCCACGGAAGCGAAACAGTCCGGCAAAAGATCTCAATAATTAATAAACGAACCGCCGCTTAAATAAATATAAATAAAAAAGCCTCTCGAATAAACCGGGAGGCTTTTTTTACGCAACGATCTTCGTTCAGGCTCCGTGGATCTAAAGTCCGGCGTAACAAAACTATTCGTATTTTATGGCTTCGACGGGGCATCCCATCGCCGCCTGTTTGATGCAGGCCTCGCTTTTTACGAAGTCGGCGGTCTGTAAAATCGTCGATTTAGGCCCTACCACCTTGAAAACATCAGGGCACGTCTGTTCGCAAGCCATGCAGGCTATGCAGTCGTCGGTGATATAAACTTTTTTTACCATTACTTCCTCCATTAATTTCAATGATGAATTGATTTTTATTCTATTTTGAATTTTTTTTAATTCAAAAAGGCCTGGCGAGCGGCATCACGAACTTCTCTATAGAACCATTCCGGCCGTTCTCAGATCTTCAATTCCTGATCCTATCTCATCGGCCGCGTCCTTTATAACATCATCCGCCATGGCTTCAAACGGCGTTTCGGCATCCTCGTTTTTCGCGTATCTGTTCTTATCGGCGAACGCCAGAAGATCAAGCGCCGCCATAATATTTTTCTCGAACAGAAAAATCTTTTCAGCCCCGAAGGTCCCGTCCGGATTCACAAAATGCTTCAACATAAGCGCACATTCTTTTTTTTCAGGCGTCCGCGACGCGCCGGAAACATCGTATGAGAACCTGTGAAAAGAATATTCTTTTGAAAGCTTTATCTTTCTTTTTCCCGCTTCGAACAGCTCATTGATTTTCGCGAAAACTCCGGCGTTCTTCTTCTGATACGGTTTTTTTGCATCGAGAAATTCCGGCATGGAAAATCTTTTTTTCTCGCCTTCTATGAAATCCAGCCTCAAAAGATCCGATAAAATATCGTAATGAGATCCGTTTCCGGGCTTTATCGCCGTTTCAGCGAATTCCCGGATATATTGAAAAAGATTCGAGCGCGATACCGCGGTCTCGGCGATGTTATTTTTCTCGAAATGATCTATTATCGAAAAGAAAAGGCCCGAAGGACTTTTACCGATATCAAAAAGAAATTTAAGCGTCTTTTTGATATGGCCGTGGTTATATAAAAGATCGAGATAGCGGCCCAATTTTTGAAGCCTGAATATATCGGCGGCGCTCATTTGCGGCGTCCTTATAACGGCGTATGGCGGATAACTTTCATAAACCATCCCGAGTTTTTCCGCGTCCCTTCTAAGCCGCGTTCCGCGAAGCATTTTAAGCTGCCAGAACTGGACGCTGTCGGGCGCTTTCATTAAAAGCGCGTCGAAGGATCGAATGCATGAATCGATGGTATCCGCCGGAAGCCCGAACATGAGATCGGCGTGGACCTCTACCCGCGTCTCGTTTATGAGGATATCGAGAATTTCAGACGGCGTGTATTTTTTTACGAGCCCGGCATTTGAATTATTATCGCCGCCGCTTTTTATATCCGCCGCCATATCGCCGCGGCCTACGGAATCGAGAGAACCGGCGTCGAAGGACTGAATTCCTATTTCAAACTGAAAACATTTTTTCTTCATTGATCTTAAAAGATCAAGCATTTCAGGCGTGAATCTATAAGGGCTCATCTCGAACTGAAACATCATATTTTCGCTGTCTTTTGCCGCGATGTGCTTGAAAATCTCAAGCGCCCTTTCGGGATCTTCGTTAAAGGTCCTGTCTATGACGCGCACCTTTTCAATTTTAAGAGTATCGGTTATCTTATCGATGTCCGAAAGAACGCGTTCCATTGAAAAATGCCGGACCGCCGGCTTTCCAGCCGGCTTCAGCGAACTTAAGCAATAATAACAATGATTCGGGCAGCCCCTTGCCGTCTCGAGATAAACATACGAGCGCTGAGTGCGAAGTTTCATATAGGCGTCATAAATAGAGGGAAGTTTATCCGGCTCGTCGAATACGGCCGGTTCCGAAGAGTAAAAAAAGTCGCCGGGGCCGTTCAATTCCGATATGGCGATACCCGGGATCGCGCAAAATTCTTCTTTATTTATATAGTTATGCGCCATACCATTTTTAAAATAATTTATTTTTAATTCCAGGAACCGCGCGAACGCCCATTCGCCTTCGCCGCAGAGGGCTATATCGGATCCGATCATGGCTTCGAATTCGCCCGTACAGGCCGAGATCACTTCAGGCCCGCCGACTAAAACTATGGCTCGCGGAAAAGCCTTTTTTATGAACGATATTATCCGCGCCGTTATCTCACGGTTCCATATATATACCGAGAAACAATAAAGATGGATCTCTTCGCGGCAGAGATTTCGCGCTATAAATTCAAAGCTGTCGGTGAGGTTGAATTCGAAAATTTTAAGATCGTAACTTTCTTTGATATCCGGCTTTTCCGACATGTATTTTTCGAGGTACGCCGAAAGATAATCGACGGCTATCGAACTCTGGCTGTATCTGGTATTTATGGCGCAAAGCGCTATATTATATCTGGTTTCCGCGTTTTTCATAAAATGCAGGCAATACCTTTCATATCAGCGTTCCGTCCGCGCCGCGAAATATTTTTCGAGCATATTTTTCAGCACTTCATATTCGATAGGCTTTGACATAAAATCGTCCATTCCATTCTGGATGCATTTTTCTTTTTCGCCTTTGAACGCGCTGGCGGTTAACGCTATTATAGGAACGCGGCCGCCCTTTATTTTTTCAATGCGGCGTATCTTTCCGGACGCCTCATAACCGTCCATCACGGGCATCTGAACGTCCATAAAGATGAGGTCGGGCTTTTCCTTTTTAAATTTTTCGACGGCTTCGCGGCCGTTCACCGCTTTTATTATAGTAAAATCAGGGACCATTATGCCAAGAAATGATCCGAACAGTTTCATATTCATGATGTCGTCTTCCACTATCATTATCACGGCTTTGAGCTTTATATCTGTTAATATAGCTTTTCGCGAGACCGGCCCTTCGAATTTTTCCGGCGCGGCATCGATCGTTCCAGCGGCATCATCGGAACTACCTGATAATTTTTGTTCCTTGGCAGAAAAAGGTTTGCCTCGTTCAAATTCTTTGGTCAGCGAAAAATAAAATCTGCTGCCGGCTCCCGGCTCGCTTTCAAGCTCGATAAAACTTCCCATCCTGTTTAAAAGCATGTTCGAAATTACAAGGCCGAGCCCGGTTCCTCCGAATTTACGGGTAGTGGAAGTATCCGCCTGTGTAAAAGCCTTGAATAATTTACTCCGCTGCTCTTTCGTGAGGCCTATTCCGGTGTCGCGCACGGAAAAAGTGAAGGTCCCCATGCCTTTTTTCCTGCATGGTTTAAAATCAACGAAAAGTTCGACCTCGCCCTTGTCGGTGAATTTCACTGAATTTCCGATCAGATTCACCAGCACCTGTTTCAATCTTGTGGGATCCGCCACTATAAACCTTGGCAATTCAGGACTTATTTTCAAAATCAGTTTGACGCTCTTTTTGTGCGCGTCGTATTTTAAGATATTAACGGACTGTTCGATAATTTGTATTATATCGCTTTTAATTTCCTCGAGCTCTAATTTACCCGCCTCTATCTTTGAAAAGTCGAGTATATCATTAATTATTCTGAGCAAAGAATTCGCCGAATTGTTTGCATTTTGAAGATACTGTACCTGAAGCGGATCAAGTTTCGTGCCAAGAAGCAGGCCAGTGAACCCGATCACAGAGTTGAGAGGAGTTCTTATCTCGTGGCTCATATTGGCGAGAAATTGCGACTTCGCGCTATTCGCGTCTTCGGCGGTTTCCTTTGCTTTTAAAAGCGCCTCTTCCGTGCGCTTTCGGTTCACGAATATCGCTATCGAATCGGCGATAATATTAATAAGGTTTTGTTCTTCAGGTATCAAAAAAGGAAGTTCTTCGGTATAATAAACGCTTAACTTGCCTATCTTTACGCCCTCCATGCCGATATCGGCCCTAAGAGCGGACTTTAGTTCAGCGGCTTTTTTACGGCGGGTGAATTTTTTTCCATCAAGCTCGATAACCGGATATGTGCTTTCCGGAAACTGCATCGCCGGGATCAATTGTTCGACGACGCACCGGCAGAACTCATTAACCGAAATATCGGTCAGCATCTTCGAGCGGACGGCTGAAATGCATTTTAGTTCCTTGATACGCTCCCCAAGGGCCATTTCGGCATTTCTGCGCTCCAGTTCGCCGGCCGCGCGCACGGCAACCAGTTTTAAAACAGTTTCAGCCATATTGTGTTTTGGAAGCGGTTTTAATCCTATGCAGGCTATAAGGCCTATCGGATGCCCGTCGCAACTCCAGAGCGTGGTCCCGACGTAGCTTTCGGCTTTCATTTCCTGTAACACGGCGTCGCGCGGAAACATACCTCGAACATTCTCGGAAAAGCAGCAGATAGTATTTCCAACGACGTCGCCGCAGGGCGTATCTTTCAGAGTATATTCAACGTCATCTTCAAACTTTCCGTTATAATATACCGCAAGTGTCTTCGCCTTTAAATTGCCGCCCAGCAGCCGGTCGATGCATATATATTCTAAACCGAGGCTTTCCGACAGATAACGCGCAAGCGACCTGAAAAAATCCTCTTTCGAACTGGTATAACCGCAATCCGCTAAGAAAAGATAAGTGCTTTCTATACATTTGCGTTCGGTGATATCGCGTGTGACGCTTAATATATGTTTGACGCCGCGGATCGTTATGATCTTAGCGGAAAGCGATCCGACAAGGATATTTCCGTCTTTTTTGCGGAACCTGTATTCGATATTATCGCAAAAACCTTTCTGTTTAAGGGCGTCAACAACTTTACTCCGCTCAAGATAATCAACCCATATATTTAATTCCAGGGCGGTCTTATAGATAACCTCTTTCCTTTCAAAACCGGTCAGATCGCAAAAACTGTCATTTGTATAAAGCATCCGGCCGTCTTCGAGTCCCGATATTATGACGGCGTCAGGGATCAAGTTGAATATTAATTCAAAATCATTCTCGCTCTTAAAATCCGTTCCGTTTATATGATTAAGATCAGTTCTCATTTTTTTCTCCGCACAATTAAGTGTTTTACGCGTATTAAACCGGTCTAAAACCTTGAACCAGACGGTTTTTCTTGATCTCAAAGGAACCTGGCGGGCATGAAACCTTGCAATATATCCGCCCGCTGCATTAACGACTCAAGGGGAACTCAAACATTCTTCAGCCCTGCCCACGCTATAATAATACATTTTTAATCATTGAAAGTCAACCCGATTTTTCGGCGTTTAAAGCTCAGCTGAACCAGATTAAATCAGTCATCAATATCCCTCTATATACAAGCTGTTTCAGATAAAAAATTTTGAAAAATATTTGTTAAAAACTTTTTCTATGCTACAATTCAAAATGACGAACAAATGTAAATATATAAAGCGGGGTGCTTAAAAATGAATAATAATTTATTTAAAAAAAGGTTAATAGCTATTTCCGTTTTTCTTTTAACGCTTTCCTGTTTTATGCACGGCGTATCGATAGCGGCCGATAAACTGAAGTACGGCAGCGAACTGTTGAGGGTTCCGGATCTGCCTTCACGGCCCCATCATACCGGAAATAATGTTCCCGCAACTATAAATTCCAACCATAAACATACTCAGACTGAAACCAAAAATATTGATCAAAATAAACAAAGTCCCGAACAAAAAACGCAGAGCCCTGTTCAAGATAATAAAGTTATGACAGAGGCCGATCAATCCAATGAAGACCTAAAATATGATCTGACCTCCATTTTTCACGTCGAATTTCGCGAAGGCGAAAAGTGCTGGAGCGGGCCATTCCAATCCGAAAAATATGAGCTTCGTATACTTCATGAGTGGGAAAAGAACGGCCCGGCCGATCTTGGCTTTCTTTGCAGGATCGGCAACGACAAAAAGAACTGGGACAATTTTTCGATCCGCTGGGTCGGCAAATTTGAATTTGCGGCAGGAAAACATAAATTCTTTTTAAGCGCCGACGATTACGCATGTCTTCTTATAGACGGTAAAAAGGCCGCTGAAGTCATTTGGTCCGATATCGACGATGAATGGACCTCTTCTCAAGGAACGGCCCACCACGGAAAAATATTTGAAATAGATATGCCGGACGCGGGTTTTCATACGATAGAATACAGATATTCTCAACACATAGGTAATGCCCGTGCCGTTCTTGAATGGAGCCCCAACCAGCAATACGGAAATGTTCCCGTTGATATAAATTCCAGCCTGAAACCCGCCGAACCTGAAACCAATATCACTGATCAGAAAAGTAATGATCCGTCGACGGTCGATCCATCTGACGAAGACTTAAACTATTATTTACAATCTTTTATATGGGATTTGCGCGAAGGCGAAAAATCCTGGAGCAGCGGGAAGTTAACTTCTCCCTATAATCATGAGCAATATATATCTCATGAATGGAAAATGTGTACAATGTCATCGGATGACTGGGGTTACCCTGACAGTAAGATAGTTAAAAATGAACATCCGGATAAATTTTCGGTCCGCTGGGTCGGCAATTTTCCTTTAAGAACAGGAAAACACAAATTTTTTCTAAGCGCCAACGATTACGCATGTCTTCTTATAAACGGAAAAAAGGTCGCCGAGGTCAGTTCGTCCGATGTTGGCGATGAATGGCCGATTTTTTATTATTTTACAGGAAAGACCGTGGCCCATCGTGGAAAGATATTCGAAATAAATGTATCTCGCACAGGCTTTTTCCAGTTAGAATACAGATATTCTTATTCCAAAGGCAAAGATAACCCCAGGACCGTTCTCGATTGGAGCCCGGATTGTCCAATTCGGATCACAAAAGAGTTTTGGGAAAACTGGATCAAAGCCTGCTCCAAATGAAACAGGCATATAGACGGCTCGCCCGGCGGGTTTTATTTATATTGATCGAACCGTCAAAAGCCCGGTTATAAATATTCACAAAACAGTTGTATAATATATTTGTTCGCTCAAAAATATTTTATATGTTACAATATGAGAATGAATTATAATTTCAACTATCTGTTTAAAAAAACAATAATACCGGTGACGGTTCTCATATTGATATCGGCTTATCTTAAACCCGCCGGATCCATAGCGGCTGACGTTCCGGTTTTTCGCGCCGAATACCGCGACGGCGTCAGGCGCTGGAGCGGACAATTCACATGTGAAAAATACGAGGAACATATAATTCACCAGTGGGGCCACGGCGGCCCCGATGAAATAGGAATATGGAGCAAATGGTATGACGGATCGCCTAGCAAGGATGATTTTTCGATCCGCTGGGAAGGCACTTTTAAATTTCCAGCCGGAAAATACGAGTTCTTTTTAAGCGGCGACGACCACGCGTGGCTTTTGATAGACGGAAAACAGGCCGCCGAAGTAAATTGGGACGATTATGCCGATAAATGGACGGCCTATGACGGTTCGGTCCACGACGGAAAGATATTTGAAATAAACATGACGCACGGCGCTCATCATATAGAATACAGTTTTTATGAACAAATGGGCAACGCGCGCGCGGTGCTCGACTGGCGCCTCGTCAAAACTTCGGACGAGGTCGTTTTAAATAATTGTTCAAAACAAACAACGCTTTATTTTTAATATTTTTCCCTGAATAATCTTCATATTTCATTTTTAAAAGACATTATTTCTTCCGGTTAAAAATAACCCGGTCTTTTCTTGTTCAATAATGTATCATTCAACTTTTCTTTTTTAAAAACATCTCTATCATGAGAATAATTTGACATGATTTTATATCCGGGCGTAAAAACCGTTTGAAAATCCATCAGCATATTTTAATGAATTTCGAGTTCAGACCATATAAAAAGCAAATAAAAAAAGAATAAAATATCGCCGCTGGTAAGTAAAATTTAATTTCACATCATACACCAGTAATCAAAAAACCTCCTTTTCTCACATTAAACATCAAATTTAACAACGCTTTTCAGTTAAATTTATAAAACTGTTGTATTTAACGACAGTTTTTAAAAAATCATCTCTTATAACCGGTCTTATAACTCCAAAACCCTCTTAAATATTGATTTTTAAAATTTGGCATACTTTTCGCTTATAAATTTACTGAAAATGAAGTTCGCAACAAATTTTTAAAAATATATTAGAGGGGGAGCGGCCATGAATAAAATGAGCAATAAAATCTTTTTAGTGATGATACTCTCTTGTGTCGTATTTTTAAACGGATGCCTCGGCGGCGGCGGCGGAAGCTCAACCAACCCGGTCGCGTCAAGCCAGCAGGAACTCGCGGCCGTAAGCGATCAATCCCCCATAGCGAGCGCTGAAGCGTTAAATAATACGATAAAAGCCAATTCCGCTTCATGGTCGGCCGCTGAAAACTCCATAACTCAAAATTTTAACATGTCATCCTTCGTTCCATCGGACCTCTTCGGATGCACTCCCGAAACCGGTTCAGGAAACGCCCCCAACAGAGCGCCTTCTTACGCGGCGGTCCAGCTTCCTTCAAGCCTCAACTGGCAGAACGCTTCAGGCGGAAACTTTTTAACCTCGATTAAAAATCAGGGAAGATTTGGAACATGCGTGGCTTTCGCCGCTATCGGCGCTCTCGAGGCCACCGAAAAAATAGCGACAGGCAATTGCTCAATTACTCCTGATTATTCAGAACTCGACCTTTTCTACAACGGCAAAGGAAACTTCAGCTACGGATGGTACATATCGGCCGCGATGAACCACCTTAAAGCTAAAGGCGTAGTAAAAGAATCCGACGCGCCTTACAGTTTCGCCCCTTCTTTCAAGCTTTTAACGATCGCCCCCAGCTATACTAAAATAACCGGCTTCTATGCCTGCACAGGAAAAGACGCCATGAAACAGGCCATAATGAAAGCCCCCATAGCAGGCTCCATGGATATCTACCAGGATTTCCTCTACTATTCAAAAGGCGTTTACCAGCATGTTTCAGGCGCGAGGCTCGGCGGCCACGCTATAATGATAACCGGCTGGGACGACAGCCAGAACTGCTGGATAGCCAAGAACAGCTGGGGCGAAAATTGGGGCGACAGAGGATTTTTCAGGGTCAAATACGGTCAGTGCCAGATCGACACTTACGTAGCTTACGGCCTCCAGGTCGCAGCTTCCAACGATCCTCTCAACCCTCCCGCGCCGGTCGATCCTCCCGCCGCTGAACTTCTTCCTCCCGCAAGCATTACATGCGAGCTTATCGCTGAAACCGAAATAACGATTAAATGGACGGCCGGCTCAGGCGCCGAAGGCTACGCGATATACAAGAACGGAAAACTGCTTTTAAAAACAAAGGAAACCACTTATAAATTCACTGGTCTCACACCTAACACAGTTTATCAGATGCAGATCTCATCATACAGATCAACGATCGAAAGCGCTAAAACACCGGTTTACTACCTCAAAACAAAAGCCCTTCCCGTTCCTCCCGCGTCTTTCAATCTCATAAAATCTACTCAGACCGAACTTTACATAAAATGGGCGTCAGTCAACGATATCGATGGCTATAACTTATACAAGAACGGAAAGCTTGAAACTAAAGTCACAGGCGCTACCGAATATGCGTTCACCGGCCTTACCGCAAACACCGCTTATCAGATACAGATATCGACCTTCAGAGGCGCCAGGGAAAGCGCGAGAACTCCTTATAAACTCTTCAGGACCCTGGCACCGCCTCCTCTTCCCGTTCCCGCATCGATCGATGTCACATTCGTTTCAACATGCGAGATCGAAGTAAAATGGCCCGCCTGCGATGGCGTAGAAGGTTACAAAGTTTACAGGAACGGAGTTCTCGTCGCTAAGACGACGGAAACGGTTCACAGATCGACGAAACTCAATCCCTCCACAAACTACACGATACAGGTCTCATCATTCGCCGGAACCCGTGAAAGCTTAAGAACGCCCTACAAAATAATAAAGACCGCAGCGCTTCCCGCAAGGCCCGCTATAACTAGTTTAAGACTCCTTCCGAGCGGAACCGCCGTCAACGTAACTTTCAATCTCTACGACGCCGACAGCGCCGCTTTGACGACCAGCCTTCTCTATTCGACCGACGGCGGGAAAACCTTCAATCCTTGCGCTTCAGCCACAGGCGATCTCGGAACGGTATCGACGGGCAGCGGAAAATCATTAAAATGGAATATAAAAGACGACTTCAAATCAAAAGGCGTAATAAGATACAAACTGGTAGTAAAAGACGGTTACTACACCGTTGAGACCCCGGCATATTACATTTCCGTGGCTTTATAAGTTAAAACAGCTTATCAGTTGAAAACAAGCTCCGGCAAACATAACACAAAAGAACATCAGCGCTAATTTCAAGTGACAGATAAACGAACCGCAGCCAGGCGCATCCACGGATAATAATAATAAAATCTCAGATGATCAAAGTTCTCCTTTTGTTGTAAGATCAGGCAGGTTCAGGCCCTGATCGAAAACAAGAGGAGATCTTTATATGCAGCGGTTTTGGCTAAGGATCCGGAAATTATTCAAGCGGTCAGGATATCGATATTACGAGCAAAACATAAGAGCAAAAAATCGCACAATGAAGTCTTGTTAATGGGATAAAACATGCGGGGCCGGAGTGAGCGCAAACACTTTACCGTAAAGCAAGTCTTTGCCGGTATTAAGTTTCTCATTTCAAGTCCGGACTTTGAGTGGCGTCACCCGAAATTGTATCTTTGCCCGAATATGACGCGGCGACGGTCAGTTTTTCAAATTATTAATTATAATCGTTCATATTACACATATTAAACCGTTTCAATTCGAAAACATGTTAAAGTAATAAATAAGCGCCATTAAAACCCGCGCATAAAAAAAGAGGCCCGGCTTTCGTCAGGTCTCTTTTTTGGCTTTTTATTCATCCGTCTATATTATCTTGGCATACTTGCCTTAGCATGAATTAAATATCATGAAAATGATCGATCACACAATTATAGTTTTCAATACGTCAGCGTCGTAAAAGTGTTCCAGGAAGGCTTGGGAGACCAGCCTGAATTGGTCGCATGATAATATATTTTTAAACTGCCGGGAAAAGTTTTAAAGAGCTTCATCCCAGTCACTTCTGGCGCGTTCCCTTCGAAATATACTGAAGTCATGTTCACGCAACCGCCAAATGCTTCAGAGCTTATGCTCGTTACGCTGGCGGGTATTACAACAGCGCCCCTTATGCCCACATTCATAAATGAATAAGCTCTAATACTTGTTATACTGTTAGGGATTGTGACGCTTGTTAAGTACCTGCAAAGTGTAAACGCATGATCTTCAATACTAGTTACGCTTTCAGGAATTGTGAAAGCGCCTGTTTTTCTTCCCGGGCAGCGTATAATTACTGTTTTATTTTTATTATATAACACTCCGCCGGCATCGCTGCTATAATTAGGATTGGCGCAATCAACGGTTATGGCTGTCATTTCATTGCAATCATAAAAAGCCATATGTCCAATGCTCGTCACGCTGGCGGGTATTTTAATATTTATCAAGTTATAGCAATACCAAAAAGCAAAGTTTCCAATACTCTTCAGGCCGCACGGTATTATGACATTTGTTAAACCCACGCACCATACAAATGAATGTTCTCCAATATTCGTTACGCTTTCAGGAATTGTAAAAGTACCGGATTTTTTAGCAGGACACTGTATGATTGTCGTTTTATTTTTATCATATAGTACTCCGTTAACATCGCTGCTATATTTTTGGTTTTCGCGATCAACGGTTATTGCAGTCATTGCAAGGCAATAAGCAAATGCACAATATCCAATACTCGTTACACTATAAGGTATTGTAATATTTGTTAAGCTCCGGCAATAACAAAAAGCTCTATCTCCAATACTCTTCAGGCCACCACGGCAATATACATATTCACCATTCCCGGCGTTCGTCGTTCCGGCAAGTATAGTGACGTTCGTTAAATCACTGCAAGATTGAAATGCATCATTTCCAATGCTCGTTACGCTGGCAGGTATTGTGACATTCGTTAAACCTGTGCAACCAATAAATGAACAGGTCCCAATACTTGTTACACCGTTGGATATTGTAAACTTTGTAATTGACGTTTTATTGGCAAACGCACCAGGCCCAATAACCTTGGCTTTTATGGAAGCCGGGATCACGACCTGGCCGCCCTTGCCTACATATCCCGTAATGGTCACGGGATCACCGCCGTATATAAAATCTGATGCTGGTGATTCAAACGATGCAGGCGATTCAACGGTTATTTGAGCCGATTCGACCGCAGGTATGCTTCCGGAAGTAAATCCGACCGTTATAATTCCGGTCAGGTTACAGCTCAATCCGCTGAATTTCGCAACACCGTCCGCGTCGGTCTTAACGGTCAGCGTGCCGAGCAATGATCCAGTTCCGGTCTTTTTCACAGCCGTCACCGAAACGCCGGCGATCTTAACGTCATTATTCAAGGCGTTCTGCAATTTAATAACGGGCTGCTGCGCAAATACCGTTCCGGCGCTCGCCGGATTCGAAGGCTGCGTGACGATAACAAGTTTTGATGGCAGCCCGGGAACAATAACGCTGAGTTTGAATTGCGCCGTCTTCGTCGCGCCGTATTCTTTATAGATCGCGGTGAAAACCGCGGTTTCGGCAACGGAAGCAGATGCATACGATCTTCCCGTTAAAATTCCGCGCCCGGCGCTTTTCACCCAGGTAAGATTAGGACTTGAAGTCACTTCAGCCGATGTTCCGGTCGAATAATCAGCCTTTACTATTATTTGTGATAGATCATATACAGATCCTGTCTGGATCGCATCTATACTTTTGCTTAAATTTATCGTAAACGCCGGAAAAACCGGTTTTGTAACAACAAGCCTGAATGAAGCGCTTCTCGCTACTCCGGCCTCTGTGTATGCAGCTTTAAAAGTCGCGGTCTCGGCCAATTGCGGAGCTGTGTAAATATTTCCCTGCATTGTTCCGCGGCCTGAGGCAAGGGTCCATTTCAGATCATTATTTCCAGTGACATCGTTCAAAGCACCATTTGAATATTTTGCCGTTACGGCTATTTTGGATAGATCATATGTTGAAACTTCAACGGAGGAACCGACGATATGATCAGATACCTTGCTAAGAAGAAGCTGAGACAATGCTATAATTTTAAGTCTGAAAAGCGCGTATCTGGTAACTTTGTTTTCCATGTAATAAACTATGAATACCGTCGTGCCTGCCGCCGCAACCGGAGTGAAGACCTTACCCGAAAGCGAGCCAGCGCCATTATAGATCGCCCATTTCAAATTAGGACTTTGAGAGACATCGTTAGGCACCGAACCGGTTCCGGTGTATGAAGCCGTAACCGTAACCTTTTCACCTATGTTAAACGTCGTCTTCTCGACCGGCGAAAGCTGGATCTCGTATGAAACCATGTTTAATGTAAGTTTTGAAAGAACCGGAGTCGAGGCGGCTATAGCTCTATTCGGGCCGTCAGCCGGAACACCGATCTTTTCGTTGATGACTTTTTCAAGCTGCTCGTAATATTTTTCCTCGTCGCCGTTTAAAACAATGCCGCTGTTTTCCATCATTTTAGCTATCTCGTGCACCTGAACTGGACTTTCGCTTCCAACCAGGCCCGTGGTCACGGAACCGCTGCCGCCGTCATTTCCGCCGCCGCCGAGGCATCCGCTCATAATTAAAGAAAGTACTGCGACTAATACCAGGATCATTTTTTTGTTCATAACTGCCACCTTCTTTCTTTTATTTTAAAATTGATTTTTCAACTTCTTTATTACAAGCGTCAATTCCAATACTAAACCGTTTCAATCAGAAAACCGGATAAAAATTTAAAGAGCGCTTCTTTATTAGTTATTGTTTTTATATGTGTTTGAGTGAGACTTTATCGAGCCGGAGCGTCTTCAGCATTCATAACAAGACGGAAACCTCTCATATAAGCTTCAGCATCTTGAGGAAAACCGCGTCGGGAAACCGAATTATTGCTGTATGTGCTCTGCCCTGCGCAGCCCCCGCGGAGTGTGCGATAATTAGTTCCCGGCAAGGCTGACGAAGGTCCACAAGGATCATTCACAGGCGATACCATATAATAATTGTGATCAAAATAATCGCTGCACCATTCCCATACATTTCCGGTCATATCATATAATCCCCAGGCATTTGGAATTTTTGTTCCGACAGGATGGGTCGTAGGCAAAGGCCTGAAAGGCATCATCCAGAGTTCGTCATACCAGCAGTATCTCGGATCCATGAAATCGCCCCAATAATATAACGAGGTCGTACCCGCCCTGCAGGCATATTCCCATTCGGCCTCGGTCGGAAGACGGAAATTTCCAATATTTTTACTTTTCAGCGTTCTTATGTAACTCTGACAATCATTCCATGAAATATCATCAACGGGATAATTATCAGTCCTTATACTTTTATAATAATCATTATTTTCCCAATAATTGGAACCGGGAATATTCGGGAAACTTCCCATCACTTTAAGCCATTGCTGATTGGTCATTTCATATTTTCCAATGTAATAATCCTTCGTTATGCATACAGGATGCTGTGGTTTTTCATTTCCCTGTACATAAGACGTATGCCCCATCATAAAACTTCCGGCCTTTATCCTCACCATTTCAAGCATAACACCGTCTCCAAGATCTATTTTTATAGTTGAAGCGCCGGTTAAATTAATTTTGTATTCAACTACCGAGATTTCAGAATCGGTCATACCGAACCTCATGGCAATCGCCTTGATCGCAGCAGTTTTCGATAAATTGAAAGGAGCATTATAAACCGTTCCGTTCACGGCTGAAGGAACTGTTCCGTCTAACGTATATTTTATCACGGCGCCTTCCGTTGCTGATTTAATTGTAATGGCGACGGCTTTAGCATAAGTTCCGGCGGCGGGATCGAACACCGGCGCTTCAACTTTTTTCTGGACCGCGACGGTACCCATGGCGAGCCTGAAACCGCTGTGACTGGGTTTTCCGGAATGGTTGAATCCTGAGCGATACGCGGAGACGCATTCGGCGGCCGAACCCATATTTCCCGTGCCGCTGCTTCTTAAAACTCTGAGATCGCCCGATGCGGGACCGGAAGGATCGTTCGCGGGCGAAGTTTTATAATAACTGCTGCTGAAATAATCCGAACACCATTCGGCGACGTTGCCGCTCATATCATAGAGACCGAAGTTATTCGGAAGTTTCTGTCCGACAATGTTGGCTGAATTTTTAGAATTTCCAGAATACCAGCAATAATCGCCATTTATTGAAGTGCCCCAGTAGTACGGCGTGGCAGACCCTGCTTTACATGCATATTCCCATTCGGCTTCGGTCGGCATGCGGAAATTTCCAAGGCCTTTTGAATTAAGGGCATTCACAAACTCCTGGCATTCATTCCAGGAAATATGCTCGGCCGGATATCCGGGTCCTTTCTTATCATAACTCGGACTTGCTCCCATTACCTTCGCCCACTGTTCCTGCGTCACTTCATATTTTCCAAGATAAAAATCATTGGTTATATTAACCGTATGAACCGGCGCGAATGAAGCGCTGCCCATTTGAAATCTGCCGGCGGGTATTCTCATCATTTCGATAGTTATTCCATCGCCGAGATTCACGGTTAACGAAGCGGCGGTGACAGGAGGAGCAGAGCCTGTCACGCTCAATCTGAACTGAGCCGTTTTTGCGGCGCCGTATTCTTTATAGGTCGCGGTGAAAACCGCAGTTTCAGCTACGGAAGCTGATGCATACGATCTCCCTGTTAAAACTCCGCGGCCGGCGCTTTTGACCCAGGTAAGATTCGGACTCGCGGTAACTTCCGCTGAAGTTCCGATCGAATAATCAGCCTTTACTACTATTTGTGACAGGTCATATGCAGATCCTGCCTGGATCATATCGACGCCCTTGCTTAAACTTATTGTAAATGTCGGTAAAACCGGTTTTGTAACAATAAGCCTGAATGAAACGCTTCTCGCCACTCCTGCTTCGGTGTATGTAGCTTTAAAAGTCGCGCTCTCGGCGAATTGCGGGGCTGAATAAATATTTCCGAGAATGGTTCCGCGGCCTGAGGCCAGCGTCCATTTCATGTCTTTATTTCCAGTGACATCATTTGAAGCTCCATTTGAATATTTTGCCGTTACGGCTATTTTGGATAGATCATATGTTGAAACTTCAACGGAGGAACCGACGATATGATCAGATACCTTGCTAAGAAGAAGCTGAGACAATGCTATAATTTTAAGTCTGAAAAGCGCGTATCTGGTAACTTTGTTTTCCATGTAATAAACTATGAATACCGTCGTTCCGGCTGCGGCGGCAGGCGTGAAAACTTTCCCGGAAAGCGAGCCCGTGCCGTTATAAATAGCCCATTTCAAGTTGGGACTTTGAGAGACATTGTTAGGCGCCGAACCTGTTCCAGTATATGAAGCCGTGACCTTCACTTTTTCTCCAAGGTCAAATGTTGTTTTTTCAACCGGCGAAAGTTGAATTTCATACGAAACCATGTTCAGCGTAAGTTTCGAAAGAACTGAAACTGAGGCGGATAAAGCTCTGTTCGGACCGTCAGCCGGAACGCCGATCTTTTCGTTGATCGCTTTTTCAAGCTGCTCGTAATATTTATCCTCGTCGCCGTTTAAAACAATGCCGCTGTTTTCCATCATTTTAGCTATCTCGTGCACCTGAACTGGACTTTCGCTTCCAACCAGGCCCGTGGTCACGAAACCGCTGCCGCCGTCATTTCCGCCGCCGCCGAGGCATCCGCTCATAACTAAAGAAAGTACTGCAACTAATGCGAAGATCATCTTTTTGCTCATAACTGCCACCCTCTTTCTCATACTTTTAAACATGATTTTTCAAGTTCTTTATTACAAGCGTTAATTCCAATACTAAACCGTTTCAATCAGGAAGACGGATAAAAATGCAAAAAGCGCCCCTTATCCAGGAGCGCTTGAAAAAAATCTTGTTGAACCGTCTTTCATAAAAATCATTCCTTTTTCATATTACCTTTGGGCACCTCTTTTAAAGCAATCATCGTGCCATTTTATCGAGACATTCTGCCATAAAGCGTTATCTCAATTTGATACCTTTCAATTTGGTTTTCAAACGATAGTTTTGAAGTTTTTTCCTACACTTTTTCAAACAGACCTGCATAGCAAAACACGACAGATGAACTGACGGATACTTTTTGTAACATATCAAAAATGGCGGTTAAAAAGTTTTTTTGACAAGACCGTTATTTTTTTGTATAATTGATGCATATCATAAATATTCACATGTATTTTAATATTATTAATAAATAAAGGAGCAAATCATGCGTCGTTTAACTCTTGTTCTGGCTATTTTAATTCTGGTGTTAAATTTCGGAGTTCTTGCCGCCGCTGAAATAGGCAACTCAGACAGCAGAGTGGTTCTCAAACACATGCTCGTAGACATTACCCGGATCGATACACCCGCGCTTTCTAAGTTTAAAAGCGATGAGAACATGACTTACTGGTGCGAACTCGACAACGACTTCTTCATATCATATAAAAACGGAAAAACGCCAAGGATCCCCGATCACGCCGTCGTAAAAACAGGGATATTCACCGACAATAAAATGAGCGAACCGATGCTCGCGATCAAACGCGGCGCGAATTCACCGATAGATCAGTACAGAGAAGAGCTCAACATAATATACGAGAACGGCCCTTATACGATATTCCAGGCACCGCCCAACGTTTTCAACGAGATCGCGAAACTTGAAAGCAACCACTTCAAGCTCGAATCTCTCAAACAGAATATCCGCATTGCCGTAAACATAAAACATATCGCCATTCCTGAATTAAAAATGGGCGAAACGGTAAGCGTAAACCTCGAAAGGCTCACCGGCCGCATCAAAACATTCGAAAGCTTCAAAACAAGATATTCATACTCCGAAGGCTATCTCAAAGCCGCTAATTTCGCGGTCGAAGAATTCAAAAAACTCGGATTCGAAGCCAAACTCGTCGAATACAGCGATAACGGAAAACTCCAGTACAACGTGGTAGCCCAGAAAAAATCGGCCGAAAAAGCCGGCGGTTTCTATGTGGTCGGCGGCCACCTCGACTCGATGTCGCCTAACCCTTCGATCGAAGCTCCCGGCGCCGACGATAACGCCAGCGGTTCAGCGGGCGCCATGGAAGTCGCCGAGATCATCGCGAAATTCCCGTTCGCCGACAAGGTCAGATTCGTACTCTTCGCGGGCGAAGAACTCGGACTTCGCGGAAGCAAGGCTTACGTAAACCAGCTCAAAGCGAGCGGCGAAATAAAGAATGTTCTCGGAATGGTTAATTTAGACATGATCGGTTTCGATAAAAATCCTCCGATATCTTCATTATGGCAGACCAAACAGATATACGACGGATTCGTCGGAAACTTTCTCGCGGTTGCTAAAGCCGGCGGAAAGATCAAGATCACGATGTCGTACAGCGTATGGGGAAGCGACCATGTTTCATTTATCAACGCGGGCGCCCCGGCGTTTCTTTTCATCGAGGACGAATACGGCGCGAACCCTCATTACCATCAGGTTACCGATCACGTCGAAAACCTCAACCCTGAGATGCTGAACGAATTCGTAAGAGTAGTCGCACAGGGCCTCGTAAATATCCTTTCGGTCCCGCCGGCGCAGGCAAAAAAGTAATCCGGAATAACGCGACATATCTTTAAAGATAAAAAGAGTTCAAAAAAAAGAGAAGAATAAAAAGAAGGACACTCACCGCAAAAACAGTGAGTGTCTTTCTTTTATGAGTAACATATATTAGTGGAGAGTGAATAGTTATGGCAGGCTGATTTTTTGAAAATCGGGCGGAGCCCGCCACATCAACTATTCTCTATTCTTTGTTCTCTATACTCTAAAATTATTGTACGCATAGAATATGAAGCACCCTTAATAATTTACTGGCCGCTTTTCGGATAATCCTTGAACTGAACGTATCCTTCGAGCATAAGTTTTTTCAGAAGGTTCTCGATCTTGTTGAACCTGAAGGCGTTCGTGGTCTCTTTATAGCCCAGTTCAAAGAAACGGTTCTCTTCGATGAAGAAGAAGTATTGAATGCAGGGAGATTTGCCTTCCGGCGCGTCGCGGTTCTTGTCGAGATGAAGGTTGACTATGTCGATCTTTGGAAGATGGATGTAATCTTTTCCGGAGGCTTCGGCGATATGCGCCATCTGGGTATTGAGTTCCTTTGAATCGCCCCAGTCCTTCGTTAATATCATAGCGCAATCCAGATCGTATTCGATGTCGCCCGAGCCCTTGCAGTGATATAATTCCGGGCGGGCGTCGTCGCGCTGTTCGAGCTCGATCATGCAGCCTTCCTTGTTGAGCGAGGAGATGACTATTATCGGGCAGTTGAGTTCAATGGATAAGCGTTTGAGCTCCGTCGATATTTCCTCTACCCTGAATTTCTCTGAATTATAGGCTTTCCCGAGCGGCATTTTCTGGATGTAGTCGCATACTATTATGACCTCGTCGGTTTTATGGTCCTGCATAGCGTTATACGCAAGGGCCTTGACGCGGTCGACGGTGTCATCCTTGCTGCCCTCTATTATGTAGAGGTTGTTCATGTACTGTTCCATTTTTATCCAGCCGCGCGCAAATTTGGCGTCGCTGTCGGGCGCGTTCTTGATGCGCTTTCTCTGGAGCGTGTCGGGGTTTATGCGGCTCTCTTTGGCCAGAAGGCGATAAGTGAGATTTATGGAGGTCTGTTCCCACGTGAAAAATAAGACGGGGATCTTGTTGTTGGCCGCGACGAGCGTCGCAAGTTCCAGCGTGAAATTGGTTTTGCCGCGCCTCGGGGCGCCCGCTATGCCGTATAAAAAACCGCGTCTTAAACCGGATATGGCCTCGTTCAGACAGACGAACGGCTTTATCGAATAGCCGAGGCAGTCGCGGTCACCGGAAATCTCTCGCGCGCTGACGTCTTGGGCTATCTTTATCATCTGTTCTTTTATGAGCGCTATATCTTTCGTGGCCTGTTTGCGCTGTATGTCGCGAGCCTTTTTTGAAAGTTCGCTCAAAAAATCAAAATACGCCGGTTCTTCGTACTTATAGCAATTTTCGACAAAAGCGTCTATTTCTTCGGACAGTTCCTGCATATAATTTTTGATGCTCAGTTTTCTCAATATTTTCATATAGGCCATGATATGACCGAGCTGAGGCGTTTTTGAAAGCTGTACCTTGCCGAAGAATTCCTTTACGGACTTATCGAACATATTCATTTCTTCGAGTTTATTCTGAACGATAATGAAATCTATGACCTTATCCTTGCCCTCGCTGGTAAGCGCGTGAACGGCCTGATAGATCCTTTTAGCCTGGAGGTTTTTGAGCATTTTTTCGTTAAAACCTTCGGTCATCGCCTTTTTTAAAAGATAGGGATCGCTTATGAAACCGTTGAGCATGGAAACTTCCATGTGCGATTCGGATTTCGAAGCTGCCGCGACGGCGGCCGATGGCGTTGCCGCGCTTGAAACATTTGGAGTTGAAGGTTTTTCCGGAGCCGCTGGAGTTCCGAAAGGATCGTTTCTTGTTATGCCCATAATTATAGCTCCCGCCTTTATTTAAGTATTAAAATTTTAACAGAACGCTCGATTTTAGTCAATAAATTATTTGAGAAAGAGGACAAATTATGGTATAATTAATACATAAATTTTAAAGTTTTATTTTAGCGGAGGCAATTTCATGAAAATAAGCAGAAGAGATTTTATAAAAATGGGAATAGGCGCAGGTCTTGCCCTTACATGCGGAAGTTTCGCCGATAAACTTTTCGCCGCCGATGAAAAAAGATCCGCGGCCGCCGACATGATCGCCGTCAGAAATGGCAGCGCAGCGCAGATGTTCGAAGCCGGAATAAAAGAACTCGGCGGGATGTCCAGATTCGTTAAATCGGGCCAGATCGTGGTAGTAAAACCGAACATTGGATGGGCCAAAACCCCCGCCGACGGCGCGACCACCCAGCCGGACCTCGTCGCAAAAATTATTGAGCACGCCTATAAAGCAGGAGCTAAAAAAGTTTACGTATTCGACAACACCTGTAACGAGTGGAGCAAATGCTACAGCCTCAGCGGGATCGAAAAAGCCGCGAAAGACGCGAACGCCTCCGTAAGCCCCGCCAATAAAAAAGAAAGCTATAAAAAGAAGACCGCCGAAAAAGCTAAATTATTAAAAAACTCCGAAATTCACGAGTTATATCTCGAAGCCGACGTTATAATAAACGTACCCGTTTTAAAACATCATGGCGGCGCGCAGATGACATCCGCCCTGAAAAATCTCATGGGCGTTATATGGGACAGAAAATTCTGGCACGGCAACGGCCTCCACGAATGCATCTCCGAATTCCCGCTCTACAGAAAACCCGACCTGAACATAATCGACGCTTACAGCGTAATGCTTAAGAACGGCCCGAGAGGATCTTCCCCATCGGATTTGGCTCTGAAAAGAATGCAGATCATCGGAACGGACATGGTCGCCGTCGATACCGCCGCAGCTAAGATCATGGAACTCGACCCGCTTAAAATAGCTTATCTTCCGCTCGCCGAAAAGCTCGGGATCGGAACCATGGCTATCGATAAACTCACGATAAACAAGGTTACTCTATAGATCGTAAATACGGCTTTAAGTAAGACCATCCGTTGGCTTAAAAGCCTTATTAAAATTTTGAAATGACAAAATATCTAAGAAGAGTCTATCAGCTTTTGTTTTTTTCCTTTACCGCCGCCATATTTTCAGGCGCTATTGAAGATCAAAGCATGATAGACTTTTATAATTCCTTTCATATTTTCCCGACGGCCTCGAATATCGCCGCTCAGGGAATTCAACCTTTCTGGCCCGTCACGCTGCTGGTTTTAGCGTGCTGCCTTTTTATCGGCAGGTTTTATGGCTCATACCTTTGCCCTATGGGCTTTTTACAGGATCTTGGATCGAACCTCGGAAAAAAACTAAAGACATCCGTCGCCGGCGTTAAAAGCCCTAAATTGTTAAGCCTTTTCATAATAGGATTCTGCGCTTTCGCCGTCATTTCTGAAAATTCGCTCTGGGGCTGGTTCGACCATTTTACGAATTTCGGCAAAATTTACAATAACCTCATCAGGCCTTCCTTCAACGGTCTGCTTCTGCCGTTCGCATCGACGCTCAATAAGACCAGTTTTCAGATAGACGAACTCAGCTTCGTTTTTAAATTCGATTTTTTCTACGCGCTCGCGCTTTTTCTGGCGCTTTTTATAGGTTCGATGTTTTGGCCCAGATGGTTCTGCGTACTTCTTTGCCCGTCAGGCGTTATCTTTTCATTTTTATCAAAGATCTCATTTTCAAATACCGCAAAAAACGAAAATCTGAACGCGTCCAGGCGCAAATTCATTGAAAAAACCGCCATGGCGGCCGCCGGGATCACCGCCGCGGGTTTTTCCGGAAAATTAACCGCATTTACCGGAGCCGCGGGAACAAAGACCATCCTTCCGCCGGGCGCGGTCTCAGCCGGGGAGTTCTTCTCAAAATGCTCCGCGTGCCATCTGTGCGCCTCCGCATGCCCCACAAAGGTCATAGTGCCTTCTTATTTTGAGAACGGTTTTATCGGCCTCTCAAAACCAAAAATGGATTTTTCGCGCGGCTACTGTTCTTACGAATGCAACATTTGCCAGACCGTATGCCCCGACGGAGCTATTCTTCGCCACGACATCAAAATAAAACAAATGATAAGAATAGGCGAAGTTTCGCTCGACACCAGTGAAAAATCTAATTGTATGCCTATAAAAGAAAAAAAAGACTGCGGCGCATGCGCGGAACACTGCCCGACCGGAGCCGTCTACATGAAACAGAAAGACGATATATTCATACCGGAGCTTCGCGAAAAATACTGCATAGGCTGCGGCATTTGCGAATTCGTATGCCCCGTGGCCGAAAATAAACCCATATTCGTTAAACCGGTAGATTCTCAAAAAATGGTTCCGCTTTTTAAAGACGCGAAGGATAAGGATATCGCGGCTTCAAAAAAAGACGCCTCGAAGACACCGGAGTCCCAAAAAACGCCAAAAGCCTCTGACGACAATAAAATCGAAGAATTCCCATTTTAGATCGAAGATTAAATCGCGTAAATAATAAAAATCTGTTTACTTTTTTCGAAAAAAGATGTAAATTATCTACTTATCTCATATATGCGTGATTTTTGCGGGGAGATTATAATGCCTCTTATCGAGTGGAATGACGTTTTTACGGTCAACATAGCGCAAATGGACGAAGAGCACAAAAAGTTCATTGAATTGATAAACGAATTCCATAAAGCGCTTTCCGAATCTAAGATACAGGAAAAACTTACAGGCCTTTTAGACGGTCTTGTAAATTACGCTGAAACCCACTTCGCAAGCGAAGAAAGGCTTCTCGAAAAATATAACTGCGCGGAACTTGAAAAACAGCGTCAGGAACACGCCGTTTTTATGGCTACCATGATCGAATTGCGCAAAAAATATTCCATGGGCCACATGGTCAGCGCTATAGACATAATGAATTTTTTAAAATCATGGCTTATCGACCACATAATGTACGAAGATAAAAAATACAGCGATTACATTAAACAAACGGCAAATCAGGAGGAAAAATAATGGCATTGATCGAATGGAATAATAACTACTCCGTTAGCGTCGGCGAAATGGATACGCAGCATAAAAAACTCATCGCTCTTATAAATAATCTTCATGAAGCTATGAAAACCGGCAAAGCAAAAGATATAATGGGCGCGATATTAAACGAACTAATCGCATACACCAAAACGCACTTCGCCGAAGAAGAAGCGTATATGCAAAAGATCAACTTCTCTGAACTCGCGAAACAGAAAGAAGCGCACTCGGCTTTCGTAAAAAAAATATCCGAAGCTCAGAAAGGCTATACCGAAGGCAAGACCATCAGCATCGACCTTCTGAACTTTTTAAATAAATGGCTCATCGAACACATCGTCAACATGGACAAAAAATACGGCACCGAAGGCAAATAAGCCTGGTTTTAAATTGATATTAAAAACCCGCCCTCTTTTCATATGAAGGGCGGGTTTGTTTTTTATCAGAACCTCTTGGTAAGCGTCACTTTTCCCGCTCTGGAATTATAACCTTCTTCAATATCCGTCTTTCCGGCGTTCGTGAATTTATAATTAGCGGAGATCTCGGTCTCGCTTCCCATATCGTAATCTAAAAGCGTTTCAAGGACGGTTTTGGATTTTTTTATTATGCTGTCGTCTTCGACCGAATGATCGAGGTTTCCGCGCAGAGTCATGCGGAACATCCTGGGTATGAGCCTGAATCCGCTTAAAAGTGAAAGTTTCACCGAATCGTTATAAGGCTGGTTTCTCTTTATGGCCGAATGGCCGAGGCCCATGCTGACATTCAAAGCCGAACTCAGGTCTTTTTCAACGCGCATCGATTTCACGAATGAGTCCATATTCTCAAGCGGCCTGTATGAATCGGTCTTATAATCCAGTTCCAGATTAGATATGACGGCCATTTTCGAGCTGAGTGATTTTCTGAACTCTATATTATGGTTGAGGTCGCGGCATTCCATAAATTCGCCGACGCTCTGAGTGTTCTTTGAATTGGTGATCCTGTATATCGTCGAAATAGTATTGTTGGGAGCAAGTTTCAGTTCGGCAAGCGCTGAATCCGAGACCGACATTCTGGCGCGCGTATTTATGTTTATGAGGTTCTTGAACTGATATTGAAGCTGCGAGCGAACCTTCGCGGCCGGAATTATATCTATAAGGAACGATCCCGTCTGCGTTGTGACCGGCTCTTCGATCTTTATATAATTTGTATCGTTTAAAACGCCTTCCCTGAGTTCGAGTATTTTTTCATTATAGGTCTTATCGAGCAGGAACTTTTTAGTGTGCATTTCCTTGTATCTTACCTGTCCCTGGACCTTTTGGGACGGATTGTAGCGAAGTTTCGTATCCGTCGTTATGAGGTTGTCTTTTCTGTTATTTTGAAGGTTCTCTTCGATCCTTGTAAGAAAAACCGTTGAAAATGATAGTTTTTTAGTTATATTCGATGTCAGATCGACGGATAGATTGTTGACGCTTGAAACGGGGTCGTCGTTCTGGCCGGCGTCCGTCTTTATCGCCGAATACTCCATGGCGCAATTGAGTTTATCCCACGCGCTCGAGCTCAAACCCAAATTATAAGTTTTTTCATTCTGTTTTCTGGTAAGATCGTATTTGGACGAAAGGCTTCTTAAATTATACCTCGCCCTTTCCGTGAATTTCTTATATTCGTTCGAAACCTCTCCCTGCCATGTTTTTTCATGGAAGTCAAACATGCTCGAATCGTTTCTTTTAAGCCTTTCATAAGTGTTTAAGTTAAGCGCAAGGCCCTTGTTGAATTTATACGTCGAAAATGTCCTGACCGCTCTCGAATTCATATCGACGCGCGTTCCGGAGCTTGAAGGGATGTCAGGATCGTTCAGTGAAGATCTGTCGCCGTTCTCGATATCGAACTGAAAATTCAGCGTTTCAGCGGGCGTTAAACGAAGCGATAATTCATTCTTGTTCTCGTCTATATCCAGCCTGTTCCTGCCGACGGACATGAAATCGCGGCCCATTCTCTGAGTCCTTAAATTGAGTCCGTATTTCTTTTTGTTGACGTTGGTGAGCATATACATCGCGAAATCATCGACATTTTTTTCGGCAGCGGTATTTGAAAGCGTGTTGGGGTCGAGTATCGAAAGGGCGAGTTCGCCGTCGAATTTTACGTCCTTCACGGGATTTAATTTATAATCAAATCCGTAAACCGTTGACGATGTGGGTTTTACAGCAACTTCGGCGGAACCCGTTCCGGTCACGGAGCCTTTATCGTCCTCTTCGCGAAGAAGCGTAAATCCGACCTTGTTGAGATCTTTAAACTCGGTAACGCCGCGGACGCCGACTAGAGTTCTTCTAAACATCTTGCCGTTCTCGAAATATTCGTATTCAACGTTGATCCTGTTACGAGGTTCCAGCGGAAGTAAATTAGGTTTCAATATTATAGATCCGTCTTCGTAATCGATCGTATAATCGGTGCCGCGTTTAAGGTCTCTTGCGTCTATCTTTACCTTTTCGGAGTTTTGAACGACGGGCCGCTCGCTGAGCATATATTCGGACTGCATTCCGGCGCCGGTGAATACGTCCGTCTTTGACTTGCCTTCTGAACGGGACGCTATCGCCTTGATCTGATATTTTCCGTCCGAAAGATTTCCGACGGCTTCGATACCCTTGAGTTTTTTATTATAAAGCGTGAATTCGGTGTCGTTATAAGATGTCGTGAAATCGCCGAGCGTGAAATTCCATATACGGCCGTCTATGTAAAGCGTGACTTTTTTAGTTTCCTGGCTGATATTCGTATCGTCCAGATTAGCCGACACTCTTATGTTTTCAGCGATATTGCCGTCGAGGTTCAACCGGAGCTCGGACGAATATTTGAAACCCGGATACGAGTCGAAATTCTCGGAGGCGTATCTTGAAAAATTGCCTTTTACCGAAACGTCGTTTAGTATAAATACCTTTTCGCCGGTTATCTCGAGCGGTTTATAAGGCCTTTTCACCCTTGGTTTAAGCCTTGTTTCAGATGTCGCGGCATCCGAAATATTATTCGCTATGCCTTTTCGGGTTTTTGAAAGTTCGGGATTGGCAAAAAGGTTGGCGTTGGAAATAACCTCGGCCTCTTTCTGCTGCTGCTCTTTAGCCCTTATCTTCTCGATTATGTCCATATCTTCCGCGCTCATCTGAGCTTCCATGGTCGAGGGCGCGGCGTTCATCATGGCTATTTCTTCCGTCGATAGTGATACGCCGGCGAAAGCTGAAGAAGAGCCTGATAAAACAAGGACCGCGGATAAAACGAAAAGGACAAGTATATTAAAATTATTTAATATACCAGCCCGCGGTCCTTTATTAAAATTGTCTTTTTTTATTAAACGTGCTCTAAGCGCCAAATTCTATATCCTGTTTCTTAATTTTTAGTTACGCCCCCGACCTCGGGTGCGTTCTTTTGTATACATCACGCAGGGTCTTGTTCGATATGTGCGTGTATATCTGCGTCGTCGAGATATCCGAGTGTCCAAGCATTTCCTGGACGGACCTAAGGTCCGCGTCATTTTCCAGAAGGTGCGTCGCGAATGAATGGCGTATAACGTGAGGCGAAAGATTCTTCGTTATTCCGGCGGCTTTCGCGTATTGTTTTATTATTTTCCAGAATCCTTGTCTGGAAAGGCTTCCGCCGTCCCTGTTCAAAAACATAAGGGACGTGTGTTTCGCCGTATCTACGAGTTTGCCCCTTCCCTCGTCGAGGTATTTCCGGCACCATTCAAGCGCCGTGACGCCCACGGGGACTATTCTTTCCTTCGAACCTTTTCCGAATACGTTGAGATAGCCCATCTCGAAATTAAGGTCCGCCGATTCGACCCCCAGAAGTTCCGAAACGCGAAGGCCGCTCGCGTATAAAAGTTCGAGCATGGCCCGGTCGCGA
Organism: uncultured bacterium; assembly: GCA_964551445.1. GTDB lineage: Bacteria > Muiribacteriota > UBA9980 > UBA9980 > UBA9980 > DAOPXV01. The sequence continues at coordinate 152,955 of CAZKCG010000003.1, forward strand.
AGCCCTAAAACCGAATTTACATCCGGAGCGTTCAAAAGATTGGTCACTTCGGTTATAGATAAAACTTCCGGCAATTTCTTATAGATGTGCGGCAGTTCGAAATATTTTGAAAAATCTATCTCTATGGTTCTTTCCCTGACAAGGAATTTAAAAAAATTCCGCAGCGTGGTTATCTTTCGCGATATCGTAGTAGGTCTTTTTCCAAGTTCTTTCTGCTGCCCCATGAATTCAAGTATCTGCTGTTTGGTAAGATCTTTTATCTCGCTCACTCCGAGATCTTTTAAAAATTTAACGAATTGGCTCAGATCCTGCGAGTATGACTGGATCGTATTCGCCGCCAGGCCTTTTTCAACGGCGACATAGTTTAAGAAGGCGTCAACCAGATGGTCTATCATTTTGTTATCTCCTTCAAAAACTGCGCTACTTTAGCTTCGTAACCCATAGTGGACGGCCTGTAAAATTTCTCGTCGCAATCGACGTATTTCTGTTTAACGTAATGATTCGGATAATCGTGCGGATATTTGTATTCGCCGAAACTCTTATTGTCGATCTTCACGTTTTTAAGATAATGCGGAATTTTGAGGTCGGTGTTGGATTCGCAATAACTCATCGCCATATTTATAGCGTTTAAAACTGAATTCGATTTCGGCGCGGTCGCAAGATAAATTGTCGCGTGGGCCAGAACTATTCTGGCTTCGGGCATTCCGACATGATCTACCGCTAAAAGCGAATCGGTCGCTATCTGAAGCGCGCGCGGGTCGGCCATTCCGATATCCTCTGACGCGTGTATGATAAGCCTTCTGGCGATAAATCTTGGATCTTCGCCTCCGGTGAGCATTTTTGCCAGATAATAAATAGCGGCATTAGCGTCGCTTCCCCTGATGCTTTTTATAAAGGCCGAAACTGTATTATAGTGTTCATCCTGATCTTTATCGTAAAACGCAATTTTTTCGGGCACGACGAGTTTGATGTCTTCGACCGTCATGTTAATGACCGTACCGTCAAAGCTTTTATCTTCGCACTTCGCGATTATCAGGGTTTCAAGAATGTTTATTAAAACCCTTATATCGCCGTTGCAGCATTTAGTAAGATGATCTATAACTTTTTCATCGGCTGAAACTTGCGTGATCCGGTCTTTTTTGAGTTCTTCGTTTATGAACGCCAGCAATTTCCCCTTTGAAAAAAGAAAATTAATATAGTCGGTGACGTCTTTATCCTCGACATGCTTGAATTCAAAGATCATCGAGCGGGAGCGGAGCGCCGGGACTATATATAAAAGCGGATTATATGTCGTAGCCCCGATAAATCTGATATTTCCATCTTCTATGTAGGGGAGCAGCACATCCTGCTGGGCTTTATTAAAACGGTGTATCTCGTCTATAAAGAGTATCGGTTTTTTATCGAGCGATGAATTCGCGGCGTTTTTAATATCAGCCGTTCCGCATAAAGCGGCGTTGAGCTGAATAAATGTCGAACCCGTAAGCGACGCATAAATTCTTGAAACCGTCGTCTTTCCTATTCCGGGAGGCCCGAAAAGGATGACGGAATTTAATCTGTCGCTTTCCAGAAGTATTCTAAAAGGCATATTTGGCCCGACCAGATGTTTCTGGCCTACGACTTCTTCTATCGCCTGCGGCCTTAAAAAATCCGAAAGGGTTTTATTTTTGTTTCTTACTTTCTGGAACAGATCCAAATCGCTCATCCTCTTTTTGTCTGATTAATATAATGAATTATCTTTTTCTCTTTTTATGTCCGCGCCTAATAACGTAAGTTTCTTTTCGATATATTCATAGCCGCGGTCAATGTGATAAACTCTTTGTATCTCGGATTTGCCGTTCGCCGCGAGTGCCGCTAAAACAAGGCATGCTCCGGCGCGCAGATCCGACGCCATAACTGGCGCCGCCGATAATGATTTAACGCCTTCAACGATAACGTTTCTGTCGTTTATTTTAAGGTTCGCGCCCATACGCTTTAATTCTGCTACATGCATGAAGCGGTTCTCAAATATGGTTTCCTGAATACAGGAAGTGCCTTTGGCTATCGTCATGGCCGCCATGAACTGGGGCTGCATATCCGTCGGATAACCTGGATATGGAAGGGATTTAATACCTACCGCCTTCATTCGTTCGGGAGCTACGACCTCCATATATTCACCGTCTTTAAAGAATGTCACGCCGGCGTCCTGAAGTTTCGCGATGACGGATTCAAGGTGTTCGATCTTAACGCCCTTGATCTTGATACTGCTGCCCGTGATCGCGGCGGCTATCATAAATGTTCCGGCCTCGATACGATCAGAAATTACCGAATGCGTCGCGCCTTTTAACGCTTTTACGCCCTGGATCTCGATAATGTCAGTTCCCGCGCCTTTGATCTTGGCGCCCATTCTGTTTAATATCAGGGCAAGATCATCTATTTCAGGCTCTTTAGCAGCATTTTCAATATATGTTTTGCCTTCTGCCATTGTCGCGGCCATCATGATGTTCTCAGTTGCACCAACCGAAGGAAAGTCGAGATAAATAGTGTTTCCGACAAGTTTCGTAGCCGACGCGTCGACATAACCATGCCCGAAAATGATCTTGGCGCCTAGTTTTTCGAGGCCTTTAAGATGGATATCAACAGGCCTTGATCCTATCGCGCATCCGCCGGGAAGAGCCACGCGGGCCTTTCCGAACCTGGCGAGAAGCGGCCCTAAAACCACGAACGACGCCCTCATCTGTTTGATAAGATCATACTGAGCTTCAGAACTCAGTTTAGCGTCGACCTTAAGGCTCATTTCTTTTGTTTCATAATTTGATTCGATCTTCATTCCGAGTGATGAAAGAACTTCTTCCATCATTCTGACGTCTTTGAGGTCCGGAACGTTTTTGATCTTAACTTTTTCGGTAGCGAGTATCGCCGCCGCCATTATAGGTAAAGCCGCGTTTTTAGCGCCGTTTATCTCAACCTTACCGCTTAATTTTTTTCCGCCCTTGATAATGAATTTGTCCATTTTTAACTTCCTCTCCATCTATTTTAATATTAAATTTTATAACACTACACATTATTTATCGAATAAATTCTAAATAAGTTGAGAAATAAAAAAGCCCGCCGGTTTATTCGGCAGGCTTTTTTTTATTTTTGTTTTTAATACTACTCAGAAAGTTACAAGCAGAAAATAAGTAATAGAGAACAGAGAATAGTTGGTGTGGCGGGCTTCGCCCGTTTTTTTATAAATCAGCCGCAAAACAGCGCCTGCCATAACTATTCACTTTACACTCTTCACTGTTAACTAATTAGTTATCCGTCCCGAAGGAGTTGAGGTCGCGGTTGCGGCCGGAGCGGCGGATCTGACTTTTTCGAGTTTTGATTTGTAGCTTTTATAGATCGAGGTAAAGAGTTTCGCGCCGGCGGTATGTGGGGTATAGGCATAAAGCGAATAGGTCGCGGCGTTTGCGGGAGTGTATGAATCTTTTCCGTAATTTATCTTCATTTTAGCTTTTTTGGAGGCTAAAGCGCCTATTCCGGCTTCGAAATTTTTTCTAAAAGTATTGGCGGCGCCGGTTATCTGTTTTTTGAAACCTTTAAAAACCTGGTTATGAGAGTTATCATCATAAACGCCGACTCCCATTGCCCAATCGAGGCGGCTTTTAGTTATTTTTTTCTTGGTCTGGACAAGGCCCTGTTCTTTTTGGAGAGTAGCGAGTATAACGAGAGGATTGACCTTGCTTTCTTTGGCTACTTCGATAATTATATCGGCCGGTTTAACTCCGTCGTATTCCTGGGCCATAGGAGAACCCATATCGGTCAGAAGTTTTTCGAGTTCTTCCTTTGTCATGAAATCCGAATTCGTGAATTCTTCGTCGGAAATAACCGAATTATTGACGGCGGCGGCGACCTTTTTCTGAATGGCTTTCGAGGCCGAACTCGATGAAGCCGGAGCCGCTGTATTGTTGGTTACGGGGGGAGCGGCGGTACCGTTAGAGATCGTGCTTTTGCCGAGGCTCTGATTAACGCTCGATATTTGAGCGAAGGCAGTATCCGCCGAAAAAATCAAAAGTGAAAATACAAATAAAGTGCACACTATGAGGAATTTAGTGTTGGAAGATTTCATAGCGATCAACTCTCTTTCTCTATTATAATAAATTTATACAAGACAATTTAAGTTTTTTACTATTACTATTATACTATAAAATTTATAAAATAGTTTGTGAAACGATAAAAAACTTTTATTTTTTTATTTTCCATAAATTCAGGCAACCCCGCTTTTAAAAATCTTATACTTTACCGTAGTCCGTAAAGATCATATTTTCAATGCCAAATGTAACTCTGAATTCACGAAAGTTAAGAAACAATTCCATGTCAAAATTACCTTTCGGGATGCATATACCAGTCGAACGTATCGCTGAAACCTTAAAAGATAAGAAACGGCCCCTTCCGTAATGAAAGAGGCCGTAAAAAATTATCCGTAAATGATTTTGAATTTTTATATAAGCGGTCTTAAAAATCCGAGCTGGCGGAGCCTGTTAAGCGTTTTTATCTTCTCAGGGCTCGAGTGCGTTTCAGGGCTGAAAACTTTGGTAACGCTTCCGTCGGCGTTGACGGTTATTTTATATTCAACCGATTGTTTTATGTCTTCGGCAATACGAAGCGCGGTCCTCTGAGCGAAGTCGGTCGATTTAACGGCCGCTACAACCTCGGAGTTTATCTGTTCGCTGACGTAGTCCATGTTGTAGGTTCCGATAACGGTTATCTCGCGGTCGAAAACGAAGGTTTTCGAGTGAAGTTTGCGCTCGCCCTTGAAAGCATAGAGTTTTACGTTAGGCATATCTTTTAATATTTTGTCCCAGTCCTCGAGGAAGAACGCCTGAGTTAAAAGGCTGTCGGAGCTGACGGGGCTGTTGGTATGAATAATTACGCTTATTCCGCGGTCGCTGGCTTCTTTTATCGCGGCGCGCGCTTCGGGCGTGAGAACAACATAAGGGTTCTGAATTATAACTTCTTTTTTTGCGTTCTTTATCATAGCGGATAAAGCGGGAGTTATGTCGTTCCTTTTTCCTTTGTACGAATGTTTGTCGAGTATTATCGTAGGATACGAATGAAGGCCTGAAAACGGAGCGTACGATAAATATGACTGCATTTTTTTGTATTTTGAAAGTTCTTCGGCGAAGCTCGCGAGCGATTTATTGTTTTTCAATGTTTTAGGATCTACGACGCCCATGCCGCCTATAAAACGGCCCATGGTCCTTCTGGCAAGGTCGAGGTCCTCCGCTCTTGAAACCCAGTTTCCGAGCAGGTCTTTTTTTATGACGAAAGCCATGTGGCTGTTAAATTCTTCGTCAAAAGCAAGTTTTATCTGTTTGGCTACGCCCGTTCCGCGAAGGAGCACATCAGTGTCACGGTAAACGGTCGCCACATCGCCCGCGTCCACGAAATAGTTCATGGAAATGTTTCTGCCGCCTGTCATTACTATTTCATCGTCAACGATTATTATTTTATCGTGGTTGGCGCCCGTGATATTCCTTAAATTTCCGATCATGCTTAAAAGATTCGCGCTGACGGGGTTATAAACATGTATCTCCACGTTCGGAACGCCTATTAATTCCTGGAGGTAATCCTGGCCCATTATAGTTCTGGTCAATGATTTCGTGCCGCGGGCGTCGAACATTATTCTGACCTTTACTCCTTCTTTCGCTTTTTTAAGGAGAAGCCCGAGCATTGACATACCGAATACGTCTTTTTCGACTATGAAGTAGGTCATGTCGATGGATGTTTTAGCGTTGGTAAGCATGTGCCATCTGGCGTACCACGCTTCGTTGTTGTCCGTTATAAGCCTTGCCTGAGCCGTCTGGTTGCCGCTCTGGCGGGCGAGTTCGTCGAATATCGAAGAAGCCGTTAAATTCTGGTCGTCCGCTGAAAACGCGGGCATCGCAAAGGATAGAACGAGCAATAAAACCGTAAGCATCATAAGTGTTGATCTTTTCATGAATTTCCTCCGTAAAATAAATTTTGAAAAAAAGAAAAATATATATTAAAATTTCACTATTAAATGTACTATTACAAAAAGTTGATGCGTTAATTATAACACAAATCCGGTAAAATTTCAATGAACCGGTGAACACGGAGCGGATAATGACCTTTTATTTACATCAGACGGAAACCCCCCGGATCATAAGCGGGCATATGTTTTTCTTGACTAAAAAAAACGGCGGGGTTATAATTATTAAAAATTTTGGGATCTTCCAAACCTTTTTTATTTTTGAGCGTCTGTGTTAATGGAGGATGGAAAAAAATGGAAACGAACTGCGCTAAAAATTTACCGGCCGGCTTTTCTGACGCGGATCATTTTGAGACGCTGGTAGCGGAGTATTATCCGAAAGTCCTGTATCATTCGCTCAAAAAAGTGCGCGACGTGCACGCGGCCGAGGAAATCACGCAGGAAACTTTTTTAAAGGCGTTCATCAATTTCGGAAAACTTAAAGACCAAAGATCTTTCGGGCCGTGGCTTTTTTCGATCTGCGGAAACGAGATAGGCCAGAATTACAGAAACGCCGTCAAAAATTCAAAGGCCGAGATCGCTTTCAAGGAGATCGGGCCGTCCGGCCTGAACGAAAAAGATGATTCATTCATTCAAAACAAGAGATTAAATCAGGCTGTTTTAGAATTGAATGAAAAACACCGGGAATTGATCGTCTTTAAATATTTCTGCGGGTTCAGCCTTAAACAGATCTCGCTTCTGACGGGCGCGAACGAAACATCGATAAAAAGCCGGCTGTATGAGGCGCGTTCCAGATTATTCAAACTGATGAACTCAACATCTGAAAATTCCGGCCTTCAAAATATTATTTTAAGCAGGAGGAAGATCATCATGGACAAAATTAAATTAATGCGGACAGGCTCGCATGTTTTTTCAAGACTTTCCCTTAAGGCGCAGCTGGAGCTTTTAAAACTGGCGAAGACGAATCAGAAATTCAGCGAATCGGCGCTTCTTGAGTTCGGCGCGATAGATAAGGGGCGCGAATTAGTGGCGGAATGCGGCGGAAAACTCACTGCTGACGAACTGACATTGATAATCTCATTTTGCGACGAGGAAACCATTAAAAGAATACGGTGGGAGCAGCATGATAAAGAGAAAAATTTCGGCGCGGGAATTTCCGAAGCTCTGAAGAAACATTCGCTGAACGGATATATCGTAAGCTGCGTCGACGTCATGTTAAAAGCCGCGTCGGTAGATAAAACGCTCGAATGGTACGAGAAGGTCCTCGGCTGGAAAGCGCACAAAGGCATGTTCGATGAGAACGGCGCCTGCTGCTACGGCTGCGTGACGTTAGACGATAAAGACCCGATAGTTTCGGGCACCAGAGGGTTCCATGGATTTCATATCGGCGCGGGCGGAACTTCCGCAGCTGACGAAAATGCGGAAACCGGCGGAACGACTGAAAAAGGCGCGGGCGGAACTTCCGCAGCTGACGAAAATGCGGAAACCGGCGGAACGACTGAAAAAGGCGCGGGCGTACTTCCGATGATAACCGTCGACGGGCTGGAAAATCTCAAAAAAAGGATCGAAAAAAGCGGCTGGAAGGAATGTTCCGGGATCGAGAACGAAGGTTTTGGCGCGAACACTCTCACGATCAAAGACCTGAACGGATACACCATCAAATTCCTGGAATGGCCGGCGAATGTTAAAAATCCGTATTCGGATCAGCAGTAACGATAATAAAAAATGCGATCGATCATTTAAAATGAATCCGGATTTTGAACCAGACCATTTACAAATGAGCCTAAAATAAATTCTGGTACTTTTTCCTTTTTTCAGGTATAATTTTAGTTGTTCAAACGGTTTTTTGACACCGGTTATACGCGCGAAAGGAAAAGTAGTTTCATGATCCGGCATTCATCATTTATCAGCCATTCCGGAGAATTCATATATATCCTGCTGCTTGTCGCGGGCGTATCTCTGGCGGCCTGTTTAGCTTACTACATCTATGCTGCTTACCGTGAGAAAAAAAGGTCGGAATACGTCGTTTCGATCTTAAACAGAGGCGATATCGAACTTTTCCTGGAAGAGATCGAAAAAGATATCACACGGGCGATGGAGAACAATAACCTCCGCATGGCCAATATGCTTCTGGTCAATAAATCGGCGGGGCTTATCCATTCAGGTGATTTTAGCGAAGCGATAGGATTCCTCGAATCGGTTGACACCGAAAAACTCCTCGGATGTTTTAAGACGCTGCGCGTCAACAATCTTTTATACGGCCTTCTGATGGCCGGAAGACTCGAAGAAGCGAGAAATTTATATTCGGAGAACTCTAAAATGCTTTATAAAAAGACGGGTTACGCGGAACTTGACAGAGGGCTTCAGGGAACCGCCGCAACCTATGAATTCTATTGCGGCGGCAGGGATAAAAGTTTGGAATTATTCGAACTTAATATCGATCGCGGCCAAAAGCCTGATATCCACAGCGCAAACTCGTATTATCATATCGGGCTGATCCGCCTTGGCGAGAAAAGATACGGCGAGTCGCTTGAAGAACTGGAAAAGGCCTCACTTGGAGCGGGGGCGGGTTTCATAAAAAAACTCGCGGAAAAAGAGATCGAAAAATTGAGGTCGGGTGGTCGATAGTTCTTTCCGTGGCCGTCAATTATTCGCGCCGCCAATTATTTTTTTAGCGAAAAACTCTTCAACTATACCGATAACTTCATTCATTTTTTCAAAATCGACCTTTTCCCTGACGTCATCGTACGTATGGGTCCAGGGTATGTCGTATTGCTTTCGGCCGTTAAATACTGTTTCGTCATACCTTATCAGCGACAATCCCTCAAACCCGTTTTTCGAAAAAAATTTACAATCGCTGTCCGAGTTGTATTTCAATGATATTTTCGTTCCGGCGTTCGCCTCGAGCATATCGCTTAAAAGCGTGAAATTATTTAACATATCAGTGAAAGCCTTTTCATATTCAATGTAAATATTCACGCCGCGACCGACGCAATCAAGATTTATCAATTTAGCGTTCGCGTATGAAGCCTCGTTTTTAACCCTTTCCGCAAAACCTTTAGAGCCCAGCCGGCCTTTTTCTTCGTTATCGAAGAAAGCGAACTGAATGTTCTCAACGCCCTTAATTTTGAATCGGTTCGCAAGATACAAAACCGACGCGACGCCCGAAGTGTTATCATCGTTCATAACGACGGTTTTTAAATTTATTTTAAAAAGCGGGATGAGCATAATGAAAAAAAACAGTATTGTCAGCGCATACATAAATATGGTCGGAGACTTAAAAATAAAAGACTCCGAGGCGCTTTGAACGATTTTATATACAACTGCCGTAAATAAAGCTATTAACAGGAACGCCATCCTTTTATTATACGCCGTCAAACGCTTAATAAAAATTTCGAACGGGGCGAACTTTAAATTTTTTATCGTGTCGTAGTGCGCCGAAATTATATAATCCGGTTTTTCACATTTTGTGACCACGTTAAAATTATTCATTTTCATAAATCCAAGAAATTTCGTCGGATCATTGACGACCGCCGCGTCATAACCGAATTTATTCAACTGCTCTATGATCAGCTTTCGGGCTTTTTCCTTCTGGCAGCCGTCAGCCCTTGGAAAATCAAATTTTTCGTAAATCTCTCTAAGCATACAAATTTCTCACATCCGGACTTCCCTTAAATTGAGCTTTTTGAAAAATGCAGACTTTATAACGATTTTTCCGGCAAAGTAATTTGTCGCTAATTTAAGATCAGCTGCAGTAGTGTTATAATGTCCGGAACGAATCTTAAGCCATTATTTAAATTTTGTCAAGTCAATAACATTGCCCGGTAAAACAAGTCAAAGCAGGTCCATAATTTCCCTTGAACTTACATGTATATATATGATAGAATAACGGCGTTATGAAACCTGCATCTAACGGCAAAAATCTGCTTTTTTATTTTTTGATATGCCTTTTAACGGCCATATTTATTCCGGCGTCCGGCTTTTGCGCCGAAAAAGAGCGCAATTACAGGGTCGTATGTCTTTACAAAGGCTCCGAGGGCGCGGCTTATAATTTTAACGAATGCCTCAACATGATCGGCGTGCCGCTTCATTATCTCGGCATCAGAGTTAAATACCACGATATAGAATCTAAAATTTTAGACGATGCCGAAATGAAAAATTACGACGCCGTCATTTCGTGGTTCGGAAACGGTGAAATGAAGAACGCCGGCGAATACTGCGCGTTCGTTAAGAAGACGGCTGAAAAAGGCATCAAATACATAATTTTCGAGAATTTCGGGGCGTATATCGACACCGCGGCCGGCAAAAAACCGGTTGAAATGAGCGTTTTAAACGCGGCTTTCGGAGCCGTAGGATTCAAATATTCCGGCAACTGGACGGCCGACACAAAATGCGTCGAGATCGAATATAAAGACCCGGCCATGTGCGAATTCGGCGTTAAATACGGCGCGAATGACCCGCTTTTTTATACGCAATTCAATGTTTTAAATACGGCGGAGTCGCAGGTCTTCATGAAGATAAAAAGGCGCGACCTGGCGAATTCGGCGTCCGATGTGATCTTTATAACGCCTCGCGGCGCTATGGTTTTAAACACTTACGCCTATTTTTCGTCGCCCGATTTTAAAAGCAAGAAATGGCGCGTCAATCCGCTTTTATTTCTCGAAAAGGCGCTCGGCCTTTCCGGTGAGATCAGAATGGACACTACGACGAAGAACGGAAAACGCATTCTTTTTTCACACATCGACGGCGACGGGTTCGCCAATGTTTCGGAAATAGACCGGAAAACTCTCTGCGCCGAAATGATCCGGGACAGGATATTCAAGGCGTTCCCTCAGATCAAATTCTCCGTTTCATTCATAACCGGCCAGATAGACCCCGCCATCTCAAAAAAACCTGAATTTGTAAATATCGCGAGATCTATATGCGAGCTTCCTAATATTGAGGCGGCCTCGCACGGGCTCTCCCATCCGCACGACTGGTCTAAAAAGATAGTGAACCTTCAAATTCCGGGATACGAATTCGACTACGATTACGAAATAAGACTCTCGATCGATTTCATAAATAACAATATCGTCCCGAAGGGAAAAGAGACCGCGCTGATGTTCTGGAGCGGAAAATGCAACCCGGGCGCGGAAGCGATGGCCGTCATAACGAAAAATAAGCTTTTGAACATCAACGGCGGCGACTCGAAATTCGACACAACCTATAACTCGACGCTTTTTCTGAGACCTCCATATATTAACATCGGCGACGGTTTTCAGATAATGACGCCGGCGTGCAACGAGGTCATCTACACCAACCTTTTCACATCGAATTTCGGCGGCTACAAAAAAGTGATCGAAACCTTCCAGAGCACCGAACGGCCCAGAAGGCTCGCACCCATGGATATTTACTTTCATTTCTTCTCCGGGCAGAAGAACGAGACGCTCGGCGCGCTTTTAGACGTCATAAAATTCGCGCTGGCTCAGGACCCCGAATTTATATCCGCGTCCGATTATATAAAAATAATAAACGATTTTTTAACGGCTGAAATAGTGAAAACATCTCCGGGCGTTTACGAGATAAAAACGGCCGGACATCTTCCGTCGGTGCGTTTTGACGCCGCCGGAACGGAGCTCGACATGGCTAAATGCAAAAACGTTTCAGGGTCGAAAGTGATAAATAATTCGCTGTATATAAGCCTTGACGGCGCGAACGAACATACGGTCGCGGTAAAAAGCGGGGCGAAACGATAGATGAAAGCGCTAATACTCGACGAGAACATGGATTTTTCAAAGGGCGCGGCCTCGGTATTACACATGGCGGGTTTTGAAACCGTCTGCCTCGATTCGTTCGACGCGGCTTTTTCAGAGATATTAAGCGCCGACATATCCATGATATTCGCGCCGATATTTCTGAAGAACGCCGATATCGGCATATTTTTAAGCAAGATCAGGTCTTTTGAAAATAAGACCAAGGCGAACATTCCGCTCATAGCGCTTTCGCCGTTTCCGATGGACAGATTCTTCAGCCTTTTTCCGGATATGGAACTGTTCGGATATATCGAAAAACCTTTCTCCGGGATCGAACTGATAATGGTGGCCAGAAAGGCCGCATACTTCAGCGAGAACATGAAATTTTAATAAATAGCGGGCGTGTTTAAATGGATATTTCGGCAATATTCTCTAACAAAAAAACTCTTTATTATATATCTGAACCGCTTATCTTCATCGCGGCGCTGATGCTTATAAATCTGAACTTTTTCAGGGAGGATATCGGTTTTCTAGGCTTTTCGCTGCACCCGTTCTGGCTTATAATACTCTTCCTTTCGCCGAGGCAGCGGTTTCCCTTCGGGTTCATTTCCGCCGCGATAGTGGCGTGTTCATATGTTTTAATAGCGTACGCCAGATCCGGAGCGGGTTTTTCAGAATTCATAACCTCATCAGCGGGCATAAGAACGCCCATCCTTTTTCTTCTGGCCGGATATTACCTCTCGCTCGTGCGCGAGAACTTCGACTATGAGAACAGGGTGCTTATGGAAAAGAACGCGCTTATGGAAAAACATATTGAAAGCATAAAAGAGGTCAATGAAGGGATATCTGAAGACGACAGAAAGAGCGCGCTTAAAATATTCGAAACTTCGAATACTATCAAAACCGTTTATCAGGCGGCCTCATCGCTCGGCTCTTTCAATGAGGACGAGCTAATGAGGTCGGTCGTTCAGCTGGTCATAAAATTCACCGATTCCGAATCGTTCGCCATTTATAAGATGATAGAAGACAACAAACTCATGGTCGTCGAGGAATATGTCGGTGAAAATTCTAAAACGGCCGCTATCCCCCAGATCGGAAACGCGAACGACGACCCCGTAATCGCGGAAGCCAATTCCACCGGAAAGATTTTCACGCTCATCGATATCTATGACACGAAACCTAAACATATCGCAAGATCAGGCGTTAAGATCGCCTGTCCCATAAGTTTTAAAGACACGAACGAATTATACGGCTTCATAGTCATATTCGACATACCTTTTTCGCGGATGAACCTCGAGACCATAAACATACTCGAACTCGTCGCGAACTGGACGCAGAGCGCGCTCGTCAAATCGCGCCAGATGGTCGAGATGAGATCGAAGAGCATCGAGGACGAACTCACGCTCGCATATAAATACGATTACTTCAAAAAAAGGATATCGGAGGAACACAGCAGGGCGCAGCGTTATAATTTCGATCTATCGACGCTTCTTATCAAGATAACTAATTACGAGAATATGGATGAGGATAAAAAACCTGAAATAATAAGGCTTTTCTCGATATTCGTAAAAACGATCGTACGCGACGTGGACATAGTCTCCAGATTCAAGGACGAGAATTTTTTGATGGTGCTTCTGCCCTCGACGGATGAAAAAGGCCTGATGATATTGATAAGAAGGCTGAGACAGGCGCTTCCGGATTTTTTAAAGAACGCCTCTCTTTCGCCTAACGCTATAACGATGGACTTCAACTTCAAGGTTTTATACAGAAGGAAATAAAAAACATGGTAATGAGGACCGAAAGAATATTATCATATCAATATATTTTAATGATACTGCAATTTATAGCGGCTTTCATATCGCTTAAGGCGCGCTTTCCGTTTTTCTTCCTTCTTTTTCAGACAGCGGCATGCGCCTGGTTTTATTTTTCGCTGAAAAAACGCGTCGGCGAAGGCGAAGAATTCAAATTCCATTATTTTCTCTCGCTTGCCTTCTGTTTTCCGTTTATAGGCATAGCTATCTACGGCCGGACATTTTCAGCCATAGCCAACCGTTCGGGATCGTCGGAGAGTGAACTGAAAAAAAGCATCGAGGATTACATAAACGCAGCGTGGGACCCTTACATCGACCTTAAATCAAGTCAGCACGGCGCGAGAACGCAGCAGAGCATGGCCGTTCCGATAGTCGATCTGCTCTCCGGCGAGAACGTGGACGTTAAGCGAAAATCCATAATAGTGCTTCACAAAATGAGATCCATCAGGGCCATCGGACTTTTAAAACACGCGCTGAACGACCAGAACGTGGAGATAAAATTCATGGCCGCCTCCGCGCTTTTAAGCATAGAGAACGAACTGAAGAAAAAAGTGAAAGACATCGAGGCCGAGATCGAAACAGCCAGTTCTGAAGGATTCGACAAAATTTACGAATTAAGATATAACCTCGCCGTTGTGATATCCAAATATATAAAATCGAAACTTCTCGACGAATTGAGCGTGAAAACGCTTCACGATCAGATGATTAACGCCCTGACGAATGCCATATTCGAAAAACCGGATCATTTAGAAGCGAAGATACTGCTGGCGGAGGAATATTCGTTAAAAGGAATGTATCAGGAAGCGCTCGGTCTGTTAAACGAGATATTGAACAGTCCGAAGATCTCGTCGGAGGGCGGCGAAAAACTTAAAATTTCAGCGGTGACGCTCTATTGCGAAATATATTATAACATTTCCGATATAGAAAAATTGAAGGAAGCGTGCCGCAACATTAAAAAATTCATAAACGAGTCGCTCGTTAAAAAATATCCCGACCTCGAGGGATTTTACAGATCGGTCGAATATTTCGCGGGGGCCAGATGAACGAAGACCTTCTAAAATTAATAGAGGACATGGAATCCGACGACGTAGTTATCAGGAACCTTGCCTCGAACATATTTTTAAATATCAAGGACGACTCCGAATTCAGCGAAGTTTTCGAGCGCGTTAAAAATTCGGGCGCGTTCGTGAAATCTTTTTTCATAAAACTTCTGGCGCTTCTGAAAAAAGATTCTTCAAAAAGGCTGCTGGCAAGATTTTTGAACGACAGGGACGCGGCTACCCGGAAAGAGGCCGCGGCGGCGATCGGCAAGATATCGAAAATATTCAACCCGGACGATCTTCAAAAAATGCTCCGGTCCGGCTCGACGCGCGAAAATTCAGCAGCCATAGAGATACTCGCCGGACGGAAGAATTTCAGCCAGGGCGAGGAGATCTATTCGCTGTTTTTAAATTATCCCCAGAGCGAGGACCGTATAGAGCCTTTCACCGAAGCTTTAAAATTCGCCGTGGCGCAGGACGGCCGCAACAAAAAACTGGGCGCGAAGGTCATAGATATAATGAAGAGCGCTTTTTCGGCCAGGAATTTAAAGGTTTTCGAGATCTGCTGCAGATGGGCGCATGTGCTCATTCCGGACGCGGATATAGTAAAGAATTATTCTCTTTTTCTTTTGAAGGACGCGGCCTTTGATGAGATAATCATAAATTCGATACTGCGCCTTCCGACCGCGGCCTGTTCCGAAATGATCGAATTCGTTTCAATGAACAAGGGATTCGCGTTAAGGCTCCGCGAATTCTGCTTCCAGAAACTTTTAAGCTCGGAAGACGCGGGCTTCATGGAAAAAGGCGTGGAGCTTTATTGCCGCGATTCGGCTCAATCGCTTAAATATATCGGCATGTGCGCTATATTAAATAACGACAAGGGCGCTCTTGAAATGCTTCTTAAAAAAAATATAGCTTCAGCGACGCGCGAGCCGTCCAAATATTTTGAAAACATAATACTCTTCGATTCGGTCGTTTCTAAAACTGAAGAAAATATGCGGTTTTTGCTGGATGAATGCAATAAATCGATCTTCCCGGAATTAAAAGGCGTGATACTCGGCACGATCTGGAAAAAGAAACTCGACCCGGGACGGGCAGCGCTCGATATCATCGAAAATAATTACGAGCACGAATCATCCCCCGCGCAAAGATATTTCATGGTAACGGCGCTCGTATCTTTCGCAGACGGAATAAGGCTTTCACGGATATTCGCCAAGTGCCAGAACAAGCCGGCCGATTTCGCCGCGTTCGCTGAAGCTTACATCAAGCGGTCCCGAGCAGGAATTGAAGACCGTTCGCTATATTCGAGATTTCTTTCGGCGCTTTTCAAATATCACGACCTCAACCTTATAGTCCACGCGGTCGCGTGCATGCCCGCGGGGGAAAGTTCCGACTATATACACGATTTCATAACGCTTTTAGACGATATCCACGTTCTCATGTTTAATTCGATGCTTAAAATGGCTCTCGTATCCATACTTTTAAATAACACGCAGGCGCTGGAAAAATTCCTGGACGGTATCAATGAGAACCGTCTGCCGTCTTACGTTTCCATATTAAAGGAAACCCTTCATTTCAACGCCATAAAGGCTTTCGTAAGGCGCTTTTTCAATGAAGACGGCACGATCTCCAAAAGCATGAACGAACACATCTCATTCATGCTCAAAGATTCGATATATATAATATTGAAAAATAATCCCGACAGGATCTTCGATCTCTGCGACCTTGCTCAATTTGCACACCAGCCGTTCGCGGATTTCATGTCGCCTATAATATTAAACGTTTTAGAGGACCTGCTGGTGCGGGGCGACACTGATTTCGAGGACCTTTCGTTCCTGATAAAAAAGACGCCGCGCTCGCTCGAGTTCTATAAACAGATGAGCAAAAGCGTCGGTTACGAAAATAAATTCTTCCTCTTTAATATTCTTCAAAAATATGGTAAAAACGAGGCTATGGAGCTGATAGCGGGGTTGAACGGATAATTATGGTAGATATATGCATGATCTGCGAGGGCACATACCCCTATATAACCGGCGGCGTTTCAGCCTGGGTACATAATATCATAAAGGATTTTCCGAACTTCACTTTCGGCATAGTTCACATCGCCTCAAAAAAAGACGAATTCCGCGAGATGAAATATAAGCTGCCGCCTAACGTCGTCGAATTCGTCGATATTTATATTCACGAAACGGTGGTCACAAGCGACGGAAAAAAAGAGATCGGGCCAAAATCATTCGATTTTTTCTCGTTCCATCAGGACATTAAAAAAGGTATTCATAGCAGATTTCCAACTATACTAAGCCACGTTTCGCCGGGCGGCGCGGATCGTGTCACGGCCGAACAGATACTTTATTCGCCGGAATCCTTCGATATAACCACATCGCTATATAAGGAATTCGGGGAACTTACATCGTTCATCGATTATTACTGGACCTTTCGAACGACCCACATGCCGCTGATACAGATGCTCAACGCGCCTATAATGAACGCCTCCATCTATCACGCCGTCTCGACCGGATACGCAGGATTATATGGCGTAATGGCGAAACTTAAAACCAATTCGCCGCTCGTTCTGACGGAACACGGAATTTACACCGTCGAGCGAAAGATAGAAGTGGCCGAAGCCGCCTGGATATTGGACGAAGCTATTGAAAATCTGAAGATCCACGTCCAGATAGGAAAGATAAAGGATTTCTGGATAAAGATATTCGATTTCCTTTCAAAACTCACTTATAAATATGCGGACGAACTGGTATCTTTATACAGCGAAAATAAAAAGATGCAGGTATCGCTCGGAGCGGACCCGAAGCGCATTTTAATGATCCCCAACGGCATCGACCTTGCGAGGTTCGAAAACCTCAAAGGGCGTTTCGGCGGCGACGACGGCGTTTTAAAGGTAGGGTTCGTCGGAAGGGTTGTCCCTATAAAAGACGTTGAAACTTTCGTGCGCGCCTGCAAGATAATTTCCGAAAATTTTAAAAATATCGAATTTTACGTGGTCGGGCCCGAGGACGAAGACCTCGAATACGCTCGAAACATACGAAATCTCGTATCGAATCTGGGTCTTGGCGGAAAACTCAAATTCACGGGCCTGGTTAATTCAGCGGATTATTATAAGATCATAGACGTGCTGGTGATAACTTCGATCTCGGAGGTCCAGCCGCTTGTCATACTCGAAGCCATGGCCGCCGGCATTCCGACCGTCGCGACAAATGTCGGAGCCTGCCGCGAAATGCTCTTCGGCGATTCGCCGGCCGATAAAAAATTCGGGTCGTGCGGATTGATAACGAAGATCAAAGCGCCGGAAGACACGGCGGGCGCGGTCATAAAAATACTGAAAGACCCGTCGCTCTGGCGCGAAATGTCGATAGCGGGACAAAAGCGCGTGCAAAAATATTATCAGAAGAAACATCTGGTCTCAGCTTACAGAAAGATCTATTTCAAACAGCTCGCGAGCAAGATAAGATGGGCGAACAGCGAATAGGAGTTTAAAATGGCCGGCATAGGTTTTACGCTGCAAAATTTAATGAAGAACGATTCGTTCATAAGCCGCATAAAGGCATATTCATATTCTGCGCTCATATCGTCGGGGCCCTGGATATATTCGCTGTTCTCGTTTTTGATAATCTCCTTTTTCGTGACCGCCGACGTTGAAATGAATAAGATATTCCAGGTGACCATCATCTATGTTTTCGCCTTTTCGCAGGTGATATCCGGCATTTTTCAATTGATCGCGACGCGCGTCATCGCCGATTACATATATTCAGGAAAATTCGAGATGATCTCGGCCGTATATCTCAACACCATAACCGCTTTAAGCCCGCTGTTATTTATTTTCGGATTTCTCATATTCGGGTCCTCTAAATTAGATATTGCTTATACTCTTGTTTCCACAATGCTTTTCGTCTTAATGGGGCTTATCTGGATCCAGCTTATAATTTTGACGGCTTGCCGCGACTTCGGATCGATATCGCTTAAATTCGCGGTCGGATTCATCATATCCGTATTGATATCGACCGTTTTCGGGTCAAAATTCGGTTTCATATTTTATTTTCTGGGGTTCACTTCCGGCATTTTATATATTTTCATAAGCCTGCATAACGAGATCCTCCATGAATTCGGAAGCGAGACCGCGTGTTCGATGATATTAAAGGACCTTCCAAAATTCAAAAAATATTATATACTCATGGGCGTGGGATTATTTTTCAACCTCGGCATCTGGGCGGATAAATTCATCTTCTGGATGGCCGGTTCCGTCCCGGGGGCGCTCGGCGCAGGGCATAACATCTGCGGCTTTTTATATGAAAATTCGATCTACGATAGAATGAACCTTATACTCGTCGTCATATTAATTCCCGTCATGGCCGTTTTCACGCTCACTGTCGAGACCAATTTTTACGTTAAATTCAGAAATTTCTATAAATCCATAATCGAAAAGGAGAACCTCGACTCGATAAATTCGAACCTTAACATAATGAAAATATCCATGATAAAAGGAACTATGTCAATATTGAAAATAACCGTTCCGATGGCTTTCGTCATCATAGTGTTTTCCGACGCCATAATGTCGGTTTTGAAACTCCCCGTCGAATTTCAGCTGAACTGGGCCGTTTTTACTATCGGTTCGCTTATTCACAGTTTCTTTTTGCTGTCGATGGTGTTTTTGATGTACTTTGATTTCCTTCGCGACGCCTTCGTTTCGGTTAGCGTATTCCTTGTTTCGAATATTCTTTTAAATATATTCGGAATATACTTCTTCGGCTTGAAATTCATGGGCTTCGGTTACGCGGCATCGGTATTGATAGCGTTCGCGACTTCGGCGTATTTTTTAAAGATCAGGATGGACAGGCTTTTATACCACACTTTCGAGCGGGAGAGAATTCCGGGGGAAATTATCGTTGACATACGGGGGAGAACGTAGTGAAGAGTGGAGAACGGAGAGTGGATAGTTGTGGTTTTGCTCGCTTCGCGAGCCTTTACAAATAAAATAATGCCTGAAAGATGGAATAGACTGTCTTCATTGTCATAAAATCCTTTAGTTCTGCACTCACCACTCTGAACTCTCAACTTAAAATGAACCAATTTTACCCACACGATTTAAGTAAGAGCCAATAATTTGTCGATGCCACGAGTGAAGCACCGAAGCAATTGCCTTCAACAGCTGATTTTAAAAGAGCGAGCGAAGCGAGACCGCATTAACTATTCTCTATTCTCTTTAATCTATTCTCTAATAAAAAGGTGGTTTTATGAAAAAAGAAAAAGTATTTTATGATATACACTGTCACGCGATGAATATGAGCCACCCTTATATGATGGCCTTCCTTCAGCGCTGCGTCAAGGCTTTAAAACAGATAACGGTCGAAGAAATAATAAGATCCATCAGAACGCTCAAAAGCATACGCATCATAAGCGAAATGTATGACATGCTGCTTTCCGTAAACGAGGCGAAAAACCTTATCATGGTCATGGAAAATGACGTAGGAAGCATATTTTTGATCATGGAGGAATGCATATCCGGAAAATATAACTACAGCAAGACCTTTTTAAATAATAATAAATTCGAGGTCGCCGGAAATATTTACGACAAAATAATACTCACGCCGCTTCTGATGGATTTCGGATATAAGAACATAGAGGACCCCGGAACTTATTACAATAATCCCGCCCGAAAACCCCTGAGCGAACAGGTCATTGACGTCTTCAACGGAATTTCAAGCTATATGAGGAAAAGTAAAAGCAAAATATTTGAAATTTATCCGTTCTTCGGACTTAACGCGAGAAATTATTCATTCGAACAGCTGAAACAGCTTCTGGATAAATATTTTAAAAACTATAAGCGTTCGCGCGCCGAATTATTTAAAAATATGGGCGCTTTCAGCGGCGACCCTGAAGATATTTCAAGCAATTTCTTCGCCGGCATAAAGATATATCCGCCGCTCGGTTTCGATCCATGGCCCGAAGGCGAAGCTGAGGAAATTGAAAAAGTAGAATATCTTTACTCATATTGCTGCGAAAAAAAGATCCCGATCACCGCGCATTGCAACGACGAGGGTTTTATCGTCTGCGGGCCCCTGGAAGCGCTGAAATTTACATCCCCCGCAAGATGGGAAGAGGTCCTTAAACGATATCCGAGATTGATACTTAATCTCGCTCATTTCGGCCGGCAGATGAATAACCCCACCGGCGACTGGGCGGTTAAAATATGCGGCCTCATGTTAAAATACGATAATTTATACACCGATTTTTCGTTCAACGGCGTGGACCCTAAATATTACGAAGCTATGAGAAAGCTTATAAACCGCTCGCCGCAGGGAATAAATGAAAAATTGTTCAAAAGAATTCTATTCGGCTCCGATTTCATGATGAGCCTTTTAAAGATCCAGTCATACAGCAAATATATCGATCAGTTCTCCTCGACGCCGTTTTTCGGCACCCAGGAAAAAGACGCTTTCTGCTCGGCCAATCCGGAGAGATTTTTATTCGATAAATAATAAAATACTTCAATTCTCCTTTGCTTATTTCACTGAACCGGATAATAAAAAAACGGCATTGCGCTATGCGTAAAAAAATGAATGCTTTGCAGGCCAACCGGATTGATTTTGTCACGCTTTTCTTTTATTTTTTTTTATGTTACAATAAGCTTTCCTTATTGGTTTTAAATTCCGGCATAGTAAATTTTATGCCGCCGATGTGAACTTTTTTATTTTCAGACGCACTTTTTTATTGAATTTTATTTTTTAAAAATTATATATGGGGGTTATTATGAATTATCATTCAAAAGCATTTATTATCAATGCGTTAGTTCTTGCCATCATTTTTTCTTTCGCTTCAGCGACGGCGTTTTCACAGGAGAAAGCGATAGAATTGGACGCTGTTTCAGTTATCGGTGAAAAGATCGTTGATCCGTTATCGGTCCCGACGGCGGTTCCTAAAGATCACGAACTTTTCACGAAAAAAGTGGAACGGAAGGATATTGAAAAAGCAAACCCTGCAACCGCTAATGACATCATTAAATATATGAGCCCTAATCTTCTGGTAAGTTCCACTAACAGAAAACTTAAAAAAACGCTTAGTTTCAGGGGAAATAATCTTTCACTTTCGCTCGACGGCTTCCTTCTTCAGGACGGCAATCAAAACTACTCCGGAATAAGGGGAGACGAACGCATCCTCGATTTCATGGGACCTGATATAATCGAATCGGTGGAACTCATCAAGGACTCTACCGCCCTTATATACGGCCCGCTTTCAGGCGGCCTTGTAATGATCAGATCTAAAAAACCTGAAGGCAGCAAGAGTTCGATAAAATTCGGGATCGGCACTTTTAACGGTTTCAACACCAGGCTTGCCACTTCGGGATCACTCAATTCGAAAACTTATTATTTCCTGTCCGGAAGTCTCAGAAGTTTCGGCGGCCCCGATCAAACAAACGCGACTGAATCATTTAAAAATTTCTTCGGTAAAATTTATCATGACTTTTCTGAAAAAAATTCAATAGTGTTCACTCACAGCAGGGATATCGCCATGTATCAGACGCCGCTGGACAGGCCTGATTATACGCAGCTTTCAATGAATTTCGTCAATAAAACAACCCGCCTTAACCTTACTCCCGCGACGGGCCGCAGTTTCGAACCATGGTCGAACATATTGACGGACCTGGCCTACACCCATAACTGGAACGAACGCAACACCTCGCAGCTTCAGTTGACAAGGCTCGAGGTAAAAAACGATTTCCATAATCCCAGAGGCGTTCCGCCAACCGTGATCGGCCATCTTGACGGACACAGAGTTTTTGAGACAGATACGGCAATAAACGCAAGGCACGTTGTAAAGTTAGGCGACAAAGTCATCGCCCGCACCGGATACACCTATGATCATTATTATAACCCGACCGGTAAATTCTGGTGGGAAAATCAGCAGAACGAGGATAAGCGGCATTCGCTTTATATGCAGGCCGAATATGAAGCCACTGAAAAGCTCACGCTCGACGCAGGCGTCAGATACGATAAGCGCTACATCGTCAACGAGCAGCGCGCCCGTTTCAAACTCGGCCAGAAGTACAACGCGATCAAGAATAAATGGGAAGATGCGCGCGCTAATATTTCAGCCGGCGCCGTATACGCGGCCACAAAAAAAGATAAATTCTCGGTCAGGTTCGGCAGATTCACGGTTACTCCGCCGGTCAGAGACGCGTCATTTAGCGGCGCCGACCTATCCGACGAGATCGATTATATCGCGAACGCCGGGTATGAAAGAAACTTCGGAAGCTTAAAAACGCCGGCTACTCTTAAATTAAATGTTTTCAGAAATAAAATGCGGAACGCGCTCATCGAGGACGCAAGAACTAAATACTTGGATCCGCCGACAAATTCAGTCATAATGAGGATCTTCAACAATCAGGATACCACCACGACGGGAGCGGAAGCCGAACTCACATTACACCTTAAAAGCGGGATCGAAGCGAGTTTAGGCACCGGCATAATGAAATTCACGCCGGATATAAACACGAAACCCGCCAAATTTTACAATTTCGGTCTCTTCAAGGAATTCGCGGGCGGCCTTTCATGCGAATTATATGGCCGTTACGTTGGAGGTTTCTGGGCGAACGTATCGCTTGTGACCGGCAAGAACGCGGCGGGCAAGGACGTAGAACAGAATTTCCCATACCGGCTCGGCGGTTTCTGGGATATAGGCACGAATCTGTCCCTGAAGCTCGATCCCAAAAACCATGATTCAGACAGGATAAATCTCAAGATAAGAAACCTCTTCAACAAAAAATACGAGACCGAAGCGCTTGCGCCTGACTTTGGAAGAACCTCGGAAATAGGTTACGAGATGAGATTTTAAAGATCTCGCGGCATAAAATATAATTAAAATTACCCAATTAAAAACCCCGGCCAGATCATAGGCCGGGGTTTTATTATATAGCAAGGTATTTTCAAGACGAATGCGGGCTGAATTTATTTGAGCGGGAAAAATGCGCTTACAGCATTATTTTCTTTCGCCGCAGCCGCTTGCGCTAAGCGGCATATATTGAAGCCGGGCGCCAGGACGGCCTGAAAACGGCGGCGAATATCAAAACGCCTGAAAGTATGAAAAAAATGATCGATAAGGTTCAACTTTATTTGAATATATTTTTAAATGAATCGCCGATATCTTTGAAAACCTGTTTAAAAGTGTTCCCTATATTTTTGAAAGCGTTGACGATATTTCCAAAGAAGCCGCTGAATCCGTCGGCGATGCCTTTTATAGCGTTTCCGGCTTCGTTTGCCGCGGCAGAAAGACTGGTTCCGGCGTTCGCTCCGGACGGCGCCTGGCCGGCGTTGTTCGCGCCGAATATGCCGCCTAAGAAACCGTCTATTATTCTTCCGGAATTATTGGAAGCAAAGTTTAACGCCTGAGACGGATTCTGAAGCGCGACGTCGAGCGCGAGGCCGGTGGTGTTCCCGGATTTTACGCTAGTTATTATCTTTTCTTTATTATTTTTAACGTAATTTGTTATTACTGAAGGGTTCTGGAGCGCGAAATCAAGAGCGAGGCTTTCTTTCCAATCGAGGTTCTTTTTCAGTTCGGCTTTATTTTTGGCCGCGTATTCGATCATCTTTTCAGGGTTGTTCACGGCGTATTTTAAAATAATATCGGTTTTGTTGCCTTTCAAGACATCGGAAGTTATGTCGCCAAGATTCGAAGCGGCGTATTTCATTATCTGCCATGGATTTTCTAGGATATAGCGATACATCATCTTATCTATAACGCTGCTAAGACCGGCCGGAACTGCGCCCGCTTCAGGCGCCTTTTGAACGGCCAGATCCGCTCCCGAACCTTGGGCGGCGGGAAGAGCCTCGTCGGATATACGGTTTCCGGAAACATTTTGCAGGATATTCTGAATGCTTTCAGCGCCGGCCGGAACCGCGTCAAAAACTGAAAAAGAAAACACGAAAGCGATAAAGATCGCAAGCGATAGGGTTTTCCAAGAATTTTTATTCATGATATCCGCCTCCTGAAAGATCTTTTATTATCACATTAAAAATCTTTTTTAGTTTTACTTCAAAACTAAATATATTATACTATAAACTGATCATTAAGTTCCATTTTTTCATAATGATTTTTAGAGTGGTGTGTTTTATGGTGTCGTGACTATTGTCGTAATAAAATTTTTATTGTATAATGACAACATTATTTTTAACCTGACCACTATAGGGGCGATCAAATTAATGAGTGATAATTTTTCAGCAGACGATTCGGCGGCTCTCGATAGAAATGTTTTTTTATCGGGATTCCTTAACGGCGATTTTCCGGTCAATAAATTCTTCGAATCGATAGGCGAAGGTATCGTGATAGTTAACGCCGGAGGACGCATCATACTTAAAAACGAGCGGCTTAATAAGCTTTTCGGCTATAACGGCGATGAATTGATCGGACGGGATATAAGCGTTCTGATACCTGAAAGATATCATTCGGCGCACGCGGGATATATAAAAAATTATATAAGCGAACCGCGCGTAAGACAGATGGGTTCAGGCGTTGAACTTTCCGCGAAGCGCTCTGACGGAACTGAATTTCCGGTTGAAAACAGCCTCTGTTTTTTAAATACCGGAAAGAAAATGTATATGATGGCCTTCGTTACCGATATTTCAGCCAGAAAAAAAGCCGAGGATGAATTGCGTACCCGTAACGAAGAGCTCGACGCCTTCGCTCACACGGTAGCGCACGACCTTAAATCAACACTTTTCAGCCTTATCGGGTTCAGCGATCTTCTGCTTTCAAATCCTGAATACGCCGAGGAACAACGGATCGAATATCTTTATTATATTTCAAAAAGCGGAAAGAAAATGGCAGAGGTCATAAAAGAATTGCTGTTATTCGCGGGCGCCGGAAAAGAAGAAGTGGTGCCGGCCGTTCTTGATATGAAACTGATTGTCTCGGAAGCTCTGGCTAGGCTCAAACAGCAGGTCTCGGAATCTTCGGCGGACGTTGAAATAAAAGGCGATTTTCCGGCCGCGATCGGATATCCACAGTGGATCGAGGAGGTCTGGTATAATTTTATCAGTAACGCCATCAAATATGGCGGAAGCCCCCCGAAGATAACGATCGGATCAGCGTTATGCGATAACGGTTTAGTTAAATTCTGGATATCCGACAATGGAGGAGGGCTTAACGAAAGCGTTCTCGAAAAGGTATTCAAGAGCTCATCGCCCGTCAAATTTCACTCAGAAAACGGCACGGGGTTAGGCCTTTCAATAGTTCAAAGGATCATCGAAAAACTTAACGGCCGCGTCTCGGTCGAAAGCATAGCCGGATCCGGCTGCACTTTCAGTTTTTATCTTCCAAAACAGACCGTTTGAACGAGGAGTTGTCTTATGAAATATACCTGGCTCGATAAATACTGTCTCTCGAAAAAAGGCGCGAAAAAAGACTTCAAGGAAGAATGGAACGCGATACGATATATGATCGGGGACAAGATGTTCGCGATGCAGGGAGAGGATAAAGATAAAAAAACCATCATCACATTAAAATGCGAGCCTTATTTCGGGCAGGCGCTGCGCGGGCAATACCCTGACATCGTACCGGGATATTATATGAATAAAGAACACTGGAACTCGCTGGATCTAAATGGCAAAGTGCCGGACGAGATCTTAAAACAAATGATAGATATGTCTTATGAACTGGTATTGAACAGTTTGACGAAAAAAAAGATAAAAGAGATATTGGAAGCGTAACGCGCAATAGCTATGTTTCATTTAAAAACATTGGTACGGCTAAAATTATTTCCCGGAGGATAAAATGAACAGGACGCTTCGGTTATTATGCATATCTATCGCCGCGGGATGTATATTCATCAATCATGATATTTGTTCATTCGCGGGTGAGATACACAGGGCGGTCGAAAAGAACGACATTGAAAAGACGAGGAGTATAATTTCGGCGGACCACAGGGCGATATCGGAAAAAAACGACAATGATCCGAATAACAACCTCTTACTTCCGATACATATAGCAGCCTCATATGACGAGCCCCGGATAATTGAAATGCTTGTCTCTAACGGCGCGGGCGTTAATTCAAGAAATCAGCGGAATGAAACGCCGCTGCATCTGGCCGCCGTGTGCGGATCTTTGAACGCGGCGGAAACGCTTTTGAAACTTTCGGCGGACGTGAACGCCGTAACCAAAAACGGATCGACGCCGCTGCATCTGGTTTTAAATAAACCTTTCGAAATGGCGAAACTCCTCATTAAATATGGCGCCGGTGTTAACGCGAGAGACGAAGGGAAACAGACCCCGCTTCATAACGCCGCATCCCTGGGCAATTCAGACATCTTGGAACTTCTCATCAAACAGGGCGCCGACGCCAAAGCTGCCGACCAGTTCAATTACAACGCTCTTCACATAATAGCCATGCAGCCTGAACGGACTATATCAAGCGGCGAAATAATACTCGTAGACACCGAAAGCAACAGATCCGACGTTAAGAACATACGCCTATTATTAAACGCCGGGCTTGATATAAACGCGAGGGTCGGCGACGCCTCGGCCGGTTTATCGGCCATGCATCTTGCCGCGCGGGCCGGGCGTTTATACGTTATCGAAGAATTGATCAACGGCAAATGCGATATTAATTCGGTCAATAAGGAAGGCGATACGCCGCTTCATTATCTTTTAAAAGATATACCTTTCGTCCTTCCCGATATGAATAGAAAAGAAGCGGACGAAGAAATTCAAAAATTCAAAGACAAACAGATCAGGGTTTTCAAGTTTTTAATACATAAGGGCGCGGACATCAACATCGAAAACAACAGCTCAGACACGGTCCTTGATATGGCCGAGTCCCAGAATTTCGAAGAACTGGTAAAATTATTAAGGGACGCCGGAGCAAAAAAAGGAAAGTTCAAAAACAGTAATTTTGCCGTAATTCCATCGGAAACGGTAAGCGTCATGCCGCCTCCCGTTAAAGTTTCATCACAACCCGGCCGCTCCGATGAATTTATATCTATCGTCACGGCAAGCGCCGGAACCGGCGTTCACGACGTCTTAAAAACTATCGCGATACAGGCGCATGTGAATATAATTCTTTGCGGCTGCGGCGAAAACAAGGTCAATATTTCCTTAAAAGACGCTTTTTATGAGGATGCCCTGAAAACCGTTTCTAAAAGCGGCGGGCTGATAATGAAAAAAGACTCCAATGTATATATTTTTTCACCCGAAAAACCCCCGGCAGAAGCAGAAATTGAAAGATCACGCACGGGCCGCATAATATCGGAAGAACAGGGCAACTCAAACGGACCGCAAAGCGAATATGTTTCTCTGAGAACCAGCGGCAATTGCGATATAAGAAGCGTAATTGAAGCGATCGGAAAGTCCGCGGGATCAACGATCGTTCTCGAAAGGACGGTTGAGGGAACCGTGAATTTGCAGTTCAAGGAAATATATTACGAAACGGCTTTAAAGATACTGGCCGAAAATAACGGGCTGGTAATGGTTAAAACGGGCAGCGTCTTCAAATTCGGGAAAAAATAAAAATTTCGGAAACGCTTTGTTTTATATGAAAAGATTATTTCATTTTCCCGCCGGCCGTCTGGCTTTAAATACAAGTTCTCGCAAGGTAAAGCGCGAAGGGTTGGCGGAACTGTAATTATCGTTCGATCTCGTATGAACGGCCTTTTTTCCGTCTATAATTTCGGTATCCGCAGAAGCGTTATTAAACGAAGGCTCATATCCCTCCGGAAATACCACGCAGGTTTCATGCGCCGTGAAATATTTGATGACGAGCTGGCCGTCGCCGTCAAAATAACAATGTTTTTTCGAGGTCATAACAAGCTTAACCATGAATTTATATGGGGTATCGGCCGTATCGGGCCGGTCGAACATTATCCGCAATTGCCGCCAGGGTCTTCCGGCTGACTGATAGGAATCGATAGAGCCTTTGAACTTTTTTTTCGAATTGATCTCGATTATTTCATCTACCCTTATTTTTTCAAATTCGCCCCATGAATAGCCGCCGCTCTCTTTCGCGGGCATTGTAATATCCTCGGCGCCGGGAAAGGAATTCGGTATCTCGTCATACGTTACGCGAAACACACCCCTGGCCGGATCGATCGAATCTATAGTGACCTTCGCGCGCAGCGGCCCCGATAAAAACATAACGATCGCGATCGAAATAAAAGTTATTCTTCCGATATAAGACAAAAAAGATATCTTCAAATTTTTACGCCCCCGGAATTTATTTTCCAACCGCTGAAAATTATAACATGTCCGGAGAGAAATGTCATTTAGAATATTTCAATTTATTGCTGTTGAATTCGCGCCGGTTTTATGATACATTTAACATACATATGAAAAATACTTTCTTTTTTATGGTTTCGGTCCTGATCATTTTATCGGCCGCGGCGTATCTTGACGCAAAGCCATATATTCCAATGGAAAATATACCTCTCGACGCTCCCGCGGATACGGCCTGTAACATTGAAATGTTATATTCAAAAAATTCGCATGACGTCGCATGCGCCCTGAAAGAACTTATCATTCTTGGCGAAAAAGGATCCGCCGCCATTCCATTTTTAGAATCGATGTTAGTTCACGGTCCCGAAGATATATCGTCTATGTTTTCAGATGAAAAAAATTTGGAAGACATAGTCCGGGCTATCTCGGCTGCCGGGCCAAAATCGATTCCCGTTCTTCAAAAACTTATTAAATCCGGCCTGATCGAAACCACGGAAGCCGGCATAAAAAAATATATACGGATAGATAATTCTTATAAATATAGAAATTCTTATATCAGGCAATATACAGCAGAGTGTCTTGGCGATATTGACGACACCGCTTCAATCGAAATTTTGACGAATGCCGTAAAAGATCCCGAGTGGTCGGTTCAATCAGGCGCGGTAAACTCGCTTGCAAAGATAGGGAGCGCCGGCGCTATACGCGAATTGATAAAGCTTTTAAATAATACCGGAGTAAGCGTCACTGATGCTTTAAAAGACTGCAAAAGCGCGGTTAAAGTTCAAATTCTGGCCGAGGAATTAAATATCGAAAAAAAACCGTCACGCGAAAAAATCGCAAGTTTGTTATATGACGCGGCACCTGCGATCGCAAACCAAATTCTGATCTCGTTGAACGAACCGCCTGATCCAAAATTGAATTTTTATATAATGCGCGCAAAAATCGAAACGGGCGCGACAAACTCAGTCGAACTTTTGAAAAAAGCCGCGAACTCTCCGAACCGGTGGGCAAAAAAATTCGTCTTAACTTATATAAAAGAAAAAGAGCGGAAGGACACTCTTTCAGTCGAATTAATATCGAAATTTTCAAAAGACGCCGATGCCGGTATAAATACTTTAGCGGCCATGATGCTATACGATCACGATAAAACAACGGCAGTAAAAATAATTTCAGACGCGGTCAGAAATACATCTATGCTGCATTATGAACGAGACGAAGTACTCGATGTTTTATTGAATTTAAAATTTAAAAACGCCGCTGTTAAAGACGCCATTGCTGCCGTTTTAAAATCTGAAAAATATGGTGAATTTAATTTTAAATTAATTAAGGCACTTGCGGTTTATGATGAAGACAAGGCGGCGGAAATTATTATCGATATAATAAAAAAATATAGCAACGCCGGCTGGGACATCGTTGACAAGTTTGAAAAATGTTCGCGAAATATTTTGGAAAAGGTCATAATAAAAGGCCTCGAAGATAATGAAGGCGAGATCAAGGGGGATTCTATATACAAAGCCGGCATAAAATCATGCACCACGGCCGTCGATCTTTTATCAAAAATCGCCGGAACCGACCGTTACGATCACCTGAGAAAAAGAGCGGAAGTAGCGATCGCTAAAATTAAGATCAAAACCTCAAAAATGTCAATTATAGATGGTCTCCAGACCCGCGAAACGGAAGTCCAAACCGCGGCGCTGAATAAAATTATTGAAACAGGTGACACAAGCCAGATAAAACTTGTGATAAACATGCTCGGTCAAAACGAAGAGAATCAATATAACAACCTCTACAGCGTTATGAAAGTCCTTCCTTTAATGATAAAAAACGATGACACTGAATCGATAGCGCTTCTGACCGGTCTAATGAAAGCGAAAAGCCCGCACATGAGAAAAAACGCCGCGAAACTTTTAAGAAAGCTAGGGTGGAAACCGCGAAACGAATCGGAAGCCGCGATCTTTTATATGGCGCTTGGAAATTATTTCGTATGTTCAAGGCTTGGAAAAAAAGTGATAAAAGAGGTAATTGAAGAGTTGAACGATCCTTTTTCTTATGTAAGATTAGATGCGTTTAAAACTTTAAGTTACTCTGAAGGAACCATGGTCATCGATCTGATAAATAAATTTATCGTCGATCCCGACTTGCAGCTTCGAACGGCCGCATGTGATCTGACGGCGCAAAAAAAAGATATAGCTTATGCCCCGGCGTTTTTAAAAGCATTAAAAGGCGATGATGTTAAGATCCGATACATGGCGGCGAAGGAGCTTATCGATCTCAAATACAGGGAGGCAGTTCCTGCGTTGAAGGAATTTATTAAAACCCGCAGTTATTCTTCGATGCAGGAAATATCTTATGACAAAATGGATGCGATTGAAAAAAGTATCGCGAAGCTTGAAACCCAGGACAGCCAATCGATAATTTTGCTCCTGCGAGATCTCAAATCAGACGATTTTCCAGCTAAAATAAGGGCTATCGAGGCTTTCACGCCGTTTAACGATAAGAGCGTCGAAATAATAATGGCAGGGCTTTTGAAAGATGATGAAATGATAAGGCGAAAGGCGGCGGAAGCGCTTAAGAGTTCCGGGTGGAAACCGTCGAACGATACCGACGAGGTATATTTTAATCTGGCCTCGAATAATTTTGAAAGCATAAAAAAAGATGAGGCCAAAACGATAAAAATCTTATCGGAAGAATTAGACAACGCCAAAACGCCAAATTTAAAACTTATTATTTTAAGGGGACTTAAAAAACTTAACGCCCTTTCGATCTCCGCTAAGATCATTAAACTTTTAAGGGACGACCCCTCGGTTCACGTCAAGATCGAAGCGATAGCCTCGCTCGGCGAACTCAAAGAAACGAACGCGGTAGAACTTATTATTGACGCACTCAAAAAACCGGTCCTGGCTTCTCATGCCGCGGAGGCGCTCGCTAAGATCAAAGATCCGAGGGCGGTATTGCCTTTGATAGAAATTCTCAAAAGCGACAGTTCTTCAAAATGGGCTGCTACCAGAGCTCTGGGTGAATTAAATGACCCGCGCGCGATAAAGCCTTTAGAGGAATCGCTTGGCAATAAAGAAAGTCTGGATTCATTTTTCGGAATCGAAGCCTTGAAAAAGATGGGCGGCGGATCGAAAATTGACAACCTCGTAAATCTCCTGCATCACAGACCCTGGAGTGATTTAAAAGACACGGTCGGCGAACTTAAAAAGCTTGGATGGAAACCGAAAAGCGACCGGGAAAAGGTCTCTTTTTATTTCGCGCTGCTCATAGGAAACGAATTTTTCAGAAGGCAATCAGGTATGCGCTATATTGGGCCTGAGGGCCGGCCGGATATACAGAATGTGCGTCCCGGAGCCTCGTTTTTTGTTATTCTGGATCAAAACATCACTAACGAAATCGAAGCTGTAAAAGAGCTTTCGGGCATAACTGATTCCGAATCGGTGTATATGCTCGTAAAACTTTTCGATAAACCGAAAGCAGATCCGGGGAAGCCGAAAGCTTATATCTTCGGGGCGAGAAGCATGGAAAATCTCGATATCGAGGGGCTCAAGCCCGTTGCCGCTTCCGCTCTGGCAAATATTAATACGAAACAGGCGCGGGAAGGCCTTATGATAGCGGTCAGGGATGAAAATTCCAGGGCCAGAAAAATAGCGGAAGATGCCATTAAAAAGATCGGCAGTGAAATGGTTTCAGCGACGTCTGAAACGGTATTGAAAAAAATAGAGCTGGATTTTACTCCGATGGTCCTGGCTTTGAAGGATAAAGAAGAAAAAAACCGGAAAATCGCCGCCGAACAACTTGGAAAATTGGGTTGGAAGCCGAAAAACAATAATGAAAAGATAATTTACGCCCTTGTCAAAGGCGATGATTTTAATTCGATAGATTATAAAGATTCGGCTTATGAAGTGCTTATAGCCGAGGCGTACGATAAAAATTCAGCTCTGCGGATGTCCGCTGTCAAAGCTGTTTCAAAGATGAGGATATCGAATATCTTTGAGGTCATGCTTCCGTTTTTAAAAGATGAGGATCCTTACATAAAAGAAAACGCCTTTATCGCGATTTCAAAGATCAACGACGGGCGCATCCTCGAACCATTATTCAACTGTATTTTTGATAGAAATTACGGTTACGGAAACCTTTTAAATAATTTCGCCCGCATTAAAAATTCAAGGGTGCCCGATCACATAATTCCAATTCTATATTCGATCGATTATAGCGGCAGGCAGGAAATAGCCGGAGCGCTAAGGGGCGCGGGCTGGAAACCCAAAAATATCGTCGATGGCGTTTTTTATTTTCTGATAGAACGCGAATACGGCGAACTCGAAAAGATGCGAAAACCTGCGTTGATGGTGCTTACGGACATAGTAAACGACAAGAGTTCTCCGCTGCGCGAGGCTGCGATATCCGCCCTCGGAAAAATAAGACCCGTTACTTCGGATGCGGTCAGAACATTGATAACTAATTTAAAGTCTGATGATTACAGCGTTAGACGCAATATCATAGAAGCGCTGGCGGCGGCGCGCGACAAACGATCGGTATACGCTCTTATGAAAATCGCGAAGAACGAGAGATCTGACGATCGGAAATACGCCATTTCAGCGCTCGGCGAAATTGATTGCAGCGAACAGTTCGGTCTGCTTGCCGGATTTTTAAGTCATGAAAATTGGGAAATACGAGTAAAGGCGGCTTCCGCGCTTGGCAAATTAAATGACAAAAGAGCCGTTAACCCGCTGATAAGATCTTTGAAGGACATAGACGATGAAGTGGTCGGCGCGGCGGCCGAAGCGATCGGACGGCTTAAAGCCAAAAATGCCGTGCCTGAATTATTGGCCGCTTTTAAGAAAGCCGTCAAAAAAGATGATGCTTCGGCTATCGAAAAAGCATGCAGGGCGCTTGGCGAACTCGGTTCAAAGGAAGCGGTTGAATTGATCGTAAAATGTCTGGACAGCAGACATGATAATATAAGATATGCCGCCGAAACCGCCCTTGGTTCGATCGGCGATCCAATTGCCGTCGCCGCGCTTTTAAAAAGGCTTAAAAACCGGGATTTTTATGAAAGAAAATATTCGGTCGAGGCTCTTGGAAAAATTAAAGACAAAACAGCCCTGCCGGATATTACAAAATTATTGAACGACGGTGATTCCCGCGTCGCGGAAGCCGCCCTGAAAGCGGTCATCGGATTCGAAGATGAAAAAAAATCCGTCGAAGCGGTAAACATCTTAAGATCGGGCCGCTATTATGATCTAAGCAAGCTCGACGCCCGGGACTTTTCAAATATAAAATATACTTCCGCGGTCGAGATACTGGCTCCTGTTTTAAAGGACGATAGTTTCAAAAATCGCGCGAAGGCCGCTGAAATTCTTCATAAGATCGGGTGGATGGCGCCTAACGCAATTCAAAATAAATTTTATCTTTTCGCGCGGTCCGATCATGGAAACCTGATGAAATCAGACCATGAAGAACTGGCCGAATTTTTAATAGAACAGGCTTCAAACGGAGACGAAGAAATTAAAAACAACGCGATAAAAACGCTTGGAAAACTGAGATCAAAAAAAGCCTTTGAATACCTTATGGACCGGGCGGGCGGCGGGTATTATTCATATGATACATCCCTTTCGGCTATCGATGTGATCGCTCAAAATCCTCAACCGGCAATGGAAGACGGCCTCATTAAAATGTTTTTGAATAATTCTGATACTCTCAAAAAACAAAAAATAGCTGAAGCGTTATCAAAAATAGCGGACATTAAAAACCGGGATTTTTATTTCAAACTTTGCGGCGATAAAGATCCCGTCGTTAGAATGCATTCCGCCAAAATTTCCGGAGAAATAAGAGATTCGGAGGCCGTCGAATTATTAACAAAAATGGCGATAGAAGATCCCGAGGCCTACGTTCAAAAAACCTGCGTAAAAACTATGGTTAAAATTGGAAAAGGCGGCTCGCCCGAACTTGTGGATATCCTTTTAAGATCAGCCGATCCTGAGTTAAGAGCCGCAGCCGCGATATTGATCTCGAATTTAAAATATAAAAATATGTCATCTGATCTTGTAAAACTGTTTCGTGACGGGTCCGCGGACGTCAGAAAAAAAGCCGCGGACGCGCTCGAAGGCCTGAAGTGGACGCCGGCTGATACAATAGAAGCAGCTTTTTACGGTTTCGCCGCAAACCGCACGGAAGAGATATCAACCGATGAAAAATTGAAGATATTGGCCGGCGAACTGTATAATGAAAATTCAAGCATAAAAACCGATCTGATAAATTATCTCGGTATGATAAAAAATCCGATCGTTGGTGAAAATCTTATTGAACTCGTTAATTCAAAAGACCATGGCGTTCAGATCGCAGCCATCGAAACTCTCGGAAAAATTCATGAAAAAAGAGCGAAACCGGCTCTGGTTCAATTGCTTGAATCTATCGAGCCAAAACCGGCAACGAAAATTAACAAGTATATTGAATGGGAAAATGAACTATCCGTCGGAAATTTTCTCGGTATCGCCAGAACGCATCGCCTGAAATTGTTTATAATTAACGCTTTGCGGGAAATTAACGGCAAGAATTAGGTAAAAAGGGCCGCCCTCATAATACAGAGGGAAGGCTCTTTTTTATCCTTACACTAGCTTCCTGTTCACACTTATCCGAATCGAAAACAGCAGCTCGGACACGGTCCTTGATATGGCCGAATTTCAAAATTTCGAGGAGATAGTTAAATTATTAAGGGACGCCGGGGCAAAAAAAGGAAAGTTCAAAAACAGTAATTTTGCCGTAATTCCATCGGAAACGGTAAGCGTCATGCCGCCTCCCGTTAAAGTTTCATCACAACCCGGCCGCTCCGATGAATTTATATCTATCGTCACGGCAAGCGCCGGAACCGGCGTTCACGACGTCTTAAAAACTATCGCGATACAGGCGCATGTGAATATAATTCTTTGCGGCTGCGGCGAAAACAAGGTCAATATTTCCTTAAAAGACGCTTTTTATGAGGATGCCCTGAAAACCGTTTCTAAAAGCGGCGGGCTGATAATGAAAAAAGACTCCAATGTATATATTTTTTCACCCGAAAAACCCCCGGCAGAAGCAGAAATTGAAAGATCACGCACGGGCCGCATAATATCGGAAGAACAGGGCAACTCAAACGGACCGCAAAGCGAATATGTTTCTTTGAGAACCAGCGGCAACTGCGATATAAGAAGCGTAATTGAAGCGGTCGGAAAGTCCGCGGGATCAACGATCGTTCTCGAAAGGACGGTCGCGGGAACGGTGAATTTGCAGATCAAGGACGTATATTACGAAACTGCTTTAAAGATACTGGCCGAAAATAACGGGCTTGTCATGTCAAGATCCGGCGGCATTTTTAAATTCGGAAAAAAATAAAACTTAAGGTAATTTCAAAAAAGCTCAAAAAAATGTTATAATTACAAGCGATCAATATACTAATAGTTCTGAAAAGGAGATAGCATGGGAGGATTTTCAGCGCTTATCGGCATCTTCGTATTAGTTTGCGCGGCAATGGATCAGGACTGGTTCATGCAGAGCCGTAAGGCTCAATACTTCGTGAATGTCTTCGGCAGAAACGGCGCGCGGATCTTCTACGGCATCATCGGCGTGTTTTTTATAGTCCTGGGGCTTTGCGGTATCGCCGGCGTAATCGATTTGTCGAAGACCGGCCGCGGAGGGCGAAGAGACAAACCGGCTCAAACGATAGAAATAGAATCCACTGGAAAAAGATGAGCCGGCTGATCGTGCCATTTTGTCAGTGCCCGTGAAGTACCCGACCCCGGTAAAACCCGGTAAATTCAGGTATAAAAAACTAACGAAAATCATCATTCGCCACTCAAATTTTCCACCTAAAAAGCACTTGACAAACCGCATGAAATAAGGTAAAATAGGCTGAAACCTATTGAAATCGCGGGAATAACTCAGTGGTAGAGTAGCGGCTTCCCAAGCCGCCTGCGCGGGTTCGATCCCCGTTTCCCGCTCTAACTGAATCGCCCGGAACTGAAAGGTTTCGGGCGATCTTACTTTTAATGACGAAAAGTTATATTATAACGGAACCATTTGCTTCATAAGATCAAAAAAGTATTAAGCTTAATATAGGAGGCCTGATTTGGAACAATTCAAAAGAGTGACTTTTGATTCTCAAATAATGGGCGGACAGGCGTGCATCAGAGGCATGAGGATACCGGTGTCGCTTCTGGTAAATCTCGTCGCGAACGGAATGACCAATGAACAGATTATTGAAGAATATCCAAGCATTGAAGCCGAGGACATAAAAGAATCTCTTCAATATGCGGCCTGGCTGGCATCTGACACTCTTCGTTCCGCTTAGAGGCGCTTATGAAATTTATAACCGATATGGGTATTTCAAATACAACTGTCAAATGGCTGAGAAGTATCGGACACGATGCCATCCATCTTCGCGATCAGGGACTTGAACGCTCTTCTGATTTTGATATTATAAAAAAAGCGCAAACTGAAAAAAGGATAATAATTACATGCGATCTTGATTTTGGATCGATAATGGCTTATACATCTGACGTTTCGCCAGGCATAATTATTTTGAGACTGAAAAACGAGACTCCGGCTAACGTGAATAAGAGGATTGCTAAAGTATTTGAGCAATCGTCAGACTGTCTTGACGGAAGTTCTATAATAATAGTAGAAGAATCCTTTCACAGGATCAGAAAACTTCCTATTGTAAGAGCATAGAAAAAATTAAAACTGCACTTTTTTCAATCCGAATTTCGAGATGATGCGGTCCACGAGCTCCAGCCTTTCAAGATCTTTTATGTAGTTATCGAAGTTGTGCGTGTCGGAACCGGTTGAGACCTTGATGCCGTTTCGCTCGAGTGCGTTGAAAAAAGCCGATACTTGCGGGTTGTCGCCGCCGGAGAGATAATGGTCGAAGGGGTCGCCGTTTCTTAAGCCGTAATTGAATTCCCAGAAAATATCGTTTGCGCGCATGAAATTTATCATGCTTTCGAGCGAGTTGAATTTTTCGTTGTCGGAGTTTAAAAAAGCCGCGTCCGTGTGAGCGAGGCCGACGGGACATTTGATATTTTTAACGGTTTCTTCGAGGCGCGCGATATCGGTCTCGGCCGGGAAGTATTCGATATATTCGAAAAGAAGGTAGTCGAGCCTTGCGGCGGCTTCGAAATCGAATTTTTTGAAAACTTCAGGAAATCTGTTCAGGTGCATTTCCAGGCCGCAGAGGACTTTTATGTCGCCGGCGTAGATCGATCTCAGTTCGCTGATATCTTCTATATAGGCGTTTAATTTTTGGGGTTCGATCGAGCGGCATTTTTTGGTGTTGTAATGATCGGTTATGCCTATGACCGAAATTTTATGTTCTATCGCGGCTTCTATTATCTTTTCGGGAGCGTATTTTCCGTCCGACCAGCTGGTGTGGTTATGAAGATCGGATCTAGCGTTCAAGTTTTGCATATCGCGGCTTCTCCTGTTTTTATGGTTATACCTTTAATTTTATTTCCCGGTTTCGTCGTTTTTATGGGCCAGCACCAGAAGGCGCGAACCGCTGGCGTAGATCGTGTATTTATCTATGATCCAGCCTTTTTCGATCAGATCGTTCATAAATATCGACGGTTTTTTGAACGCGGTTGGTTCGCCTGTCGACCCGTCTTCAAAGGGATACAACACGAAATCAAAAGCTTTCTGCATTTTTACCGCCCGCCTTATAATTAAGAATTTTAACTTAAAATATTATATCACACTTTTATAGAATTTTTAAAGCTATAAATTTTGATCTGGATGTCTTTACTGTCTGCGGCAGCTTCATATTCACCAGCTGTGTAAAAAGTGTGTAAATTTTATAGATTTATCGCTCGTTCATCTCAGGGTTTCACGTAAACGTTTTTTGAAACCACCGCTGAGATCATGCCGTTTGAATCAATGGCCTGCGCCCATATAGTGTGCGTGCCCTGACTTAATTTATAAGGCAATAAGATCAAACCCGAAGTCTGATAAATATAAATATTCGGATTGTCTACCGAACAATAATATCCTTTGATCGTCGCCTGAGATCCGGTCGTAACCTTCGCTGAAAGCGCGATATAAATACTGTCGTTGACGGTCGGGGTTTCCGGAGTTATGTTAATGCCGGATACAGCAAAAGAGTCCGGCGTGGTTGACGCGGAAAAGTTATAAACGATCACGAACGCCGTAAAATGATTCAAATTCGCGACTATCTTGCGCTGCTGATCGTCTATCGTATAACTATCGACCTCATGCCAGTTTCCGTTCTGGAAATAAATAAGCTCGAGTTTCCGGGGATCGTAACTTGCGGCCAGTTTGCTTAATAAGAAAGGGATCTCGATCGTAATGTCCTTGCTGAAAAAATTCGAATCCGATCTCAGGTCATAGACCGGCGATACAATATTAGACGGTATCTGCGATTTAAACTCGCTTGCGGCTATCGCTTCCTGATCGAGCCTTTTGATGGTCACGGTTTCGGCTTTTGACAAAGCGCCGGCAGGTATCACGACCTTAAGATCAGCCGCGTTGATATCCGAATTCGACATGACGACGGTTCCGCCCGCGGTCGAACTTATCATCGCTGATACGGTTTTACCCATGGCGGCCGTTCCGCCCGCCGTTGAATTTGAGTCATTATCGCCGGCATTGAATAAAACTCCGGTCACTAAATATCCGGGGCCGCTGTCTCCGCAGCCCGCGAACAAAGACGCTAAAAGCAAAGAAAACATAGCGAATACTATTATCGATCCATTTTTTTTCATTAGATACTCCTATTTTCAACGCGATTTTTCAAAACCGCGGATCATATTTTTTAAAGTTTCATATTCTGATATAAACCGTCCACGGCTTCTTTCACGGTATATGACATGAGTCCACTGTTTCCGCGGAAGATCCCGAAAACCTGTCTTTTTTTATTTCGTCTGACCAGATTTTCGAAAATGATGCTGTTTTTCGAGGCGTCGAATATATGCGAGCTTAGCGTTACATCCGCATAATTATGAACGCCGAAGAAAGGCAGATCGATCAAAACGCCGGCCGCTGATATTTTTTTATATCTTTCAAAACGGCCGATCTCTCCGCCTACGATGTAGCGCGCGTTGTGCTTCCGGGCGATACCGGCATAATCTTTCATATTTAAGCCGCCGGATCCATCCCCGCCGATATTTAACCGCACCACTTTTAAATTTTTATTCTTAAAATATTTTTCAACAAAATAAGCAACATTGTCCAATGCTTCCGTCTTTTTATTTGTCAGATCATTGAACGGAACGAGCAATACAGTATTGTTTTGACTCCCGGTTCCGTCTAACGATACTTTCCGGTAAAGCCGGTCATCGTTCCCGCCGTTTTGTATGATCTTTCTATATTTACTTATTGGATCCGCCAAAACGCTTTTGTTCTGAGCTTCTCCGGAACCGGCAAAAGTTATTATTTTAGCCCCCGCAGGCTTTTTCGCCGTGTTTTTTATCGAATTTTTTATTATGCGCCTCGCTTCGCCGCGCGAAATGTCCCGGCCATAATCAATTCTCACGCGTGAAATTATATATCCTTCAACGGACATATAATCTGTTTCAGCCGTAAAAGGTTTTACGGTTGAAATATCAGCGATAATGTAATTGTCGCTTGAAAGCGCGGGATCGTAAAAAAAGATGACGGACAGAAAAAAGAGAGTTAAACAGGACAAACCGATAAGCGGCCTGGAACATTTAAAGGATTTTAAAAAGATCAAAGCATACCTCCGTATATCATTAATAAAGCAAATTTCCTTGCCATGATAAAAGTACACTTGACGGTCTTCAATTTTGAAAGATTGATTATACTCTACATCTAAACCTGGCTAAAGTCAATCTAATTAATTTTTTATGACATTCCACGGACCTTTTGCACTTTTTTAAAATCAGACCGCCTGACTATATTCATAAATTTTTTCTGTGCTGCCTTAACGGCCCTTCGCCAAAATCAGCGTATATCAAGAAAATATAACTGTTGGTTCATATTTTTTTGCCGCTTTCAGTAATGGCATACCTCATTTGCCTTCGGGTTGCGGTTTTCGCTCGGAAGCGGTTTTTTTCACTCTTGTAAAATAAATAAAAATATGATAAAATTATTCGCCGGTCTAAAAAACCCGGACCCAGGCCCGGACCCTGAATAAACTTTGGTCAGCGGATCGGCGTAAAATATTAACGAGGAGCAGAATTAAATGCACAAAACTGAAATGGTAAAAGAAATGGCTAAAAAAACAGGGCTTTCATTAAAAGACTCGAAACACGCCCTTGACACAACATTACACATAATCCGCGACACTTTGAAAAAAGGCGACAGACTCATACTGATAGGCTTCGGAACTTTCACGACCGCTAAACGCAAAGAAAGAACGGCCAGAAGCTTCCAGACCGGAAAAACGATAAAGATAAAAGCTAAAAAAGTCGTAAAATTCAAAGCCGGAAAAGCGCTTTCAGAAATAGTTAAAAAATCGAAATAATAAAAGATAATATTAACGGTTCTTATGTTATTGCAAACGACAATAATTAGTTACCGTGTCATTGCGAGCGCAGCGTGGCGGGCAGCGGAGATCGCTTCCCGCAAGCCGCCGCTTGCTATATATCAAAAAAGTCAGGCAGAATGATCTCCAGGGATTTTTTCGTATATATCATCGAATGCGCGAACGGAAATTATTATACCGGCTATACGACCGATATAAAAAGGCGCGTTAAAACGCACATCAGCGGAGAACGGGTGGCCGCCAAATTCACGAAAAGTTTCAAGGCCGTGAAATTAGTGGCTTGCTGGGTTATTTCAGGCGTCCGCGGCGACGCGCTTCGAGTCGAATGCTTTATTAAAAAATGCGCGAGAAAGGTCAAGGAGATCTTCGTGGCAGATCCTTACAAACTGAAGCTTTTGATGCTTGAAAAAAGGGATGCCGTGCCCGAGATACGAATATACGAACCGTTATAAAACCATAATTCACGGCGCCCGTGCCATAAATTCCCGGACAAGATTTTCAGAGGAGCCCGATATTTGGATATTGAAGACATTAAAATAGGCGATATCAAAAAGATACCGCTTTTAAGTAATTTCAACGATACCGAGCTTACCAACCTTTTAGAGGTCGCATCCATCGACGCCTATAAGCCGGGACAGTTCATATTCCGCGAAGGCGATATGGGCTCCTGCATCCTCATGATAATTTTCGGAGCCGCCAAGATCTGCAAAAATTCGCCTGACGGAAAGATGTACGAAATAGCCCAGATCAATGAGAACGATTTCTTCGGTGAGATGTCCTTTCTCGACGTGGAAAACCGTAACAGGAGCGCCAACGCGGTCGCTTCGGGCGAAACTTTTATATTAAGCTTCTCGGAAGAAAGCTTCCGCGTCTTCGTCGTAAGGCACGCCCACGCCGCTTTCAGATTTTTAAGAAACATAGCGCTCGAGCTTCAGAAACGCCTCAAACAGTCCAACGCTAAACTCGTTAAAAATTATGACGACCTTATGAAGACGCACAATTCGATCGTCGAAAGCAGAAATTTCATGAGTTCGATAATAACCTGCGCGTCGGACATAATAATAATTTTAGACGGAGCCGAACGCGTCAGTTTATTTAATTCCGGCGCCGAACAGAACCTGAAGGTAAGCGCCTCACTCGTCATTGGAAAACCCATCGATTATATCTTCATGGACGGCCATTACAGGCCTTTTATGAACGAATTATACGCCGGCCGCAGCATCTACAACCGGGATGTATATCTGAAAACCGCCGACGGCGGAACTATTCTCACAAACTTTTCAGCCTTCGCGACTATAGTGGTCCGCGATAAAAGGCCAATTCTTGAAAACGTCGCGATAGTTGCCAAAAAAAAATAAATGCACGATTATCGCATCACCTCCGTAACGATGGCAATATGATCGCCTTCCCGATCAATTTCAACACAAAAGATCAACCGCGGCCATCAGGTCAAGGCTATAAAATAACATCTCGACTTGACATAAGCGTTTATTTTTTCTATAATTAGTTGTGACATTTATATTATATGAGCAAGATCTAAGGAGATAAACATATGCAATATAAACGCTTTATGACAGCCGGTCTTGTTTTTGCCGCTTTTTTCACTTTTTCCGGGAACGCTTACGGCTGGGGAAGCCTTACTCACATGAGTCTTATCCTTGAAGCCGGACAGAAAGAGAAACTTCCCGTCGCGCCGGAATATATGGGCGCGTTCCTCGCGGGCTCTACCGAACCGGATATCGGCGTTATGAGTTCCGGCGCGCAGAGCGTTAACGGCAACTATTTCGTATATCACGACGCAGCTTTCGTAGAAGCCATGAAAAAGG
This sequence comes from uncultured bacterium, assembly GCA_964551445.1. GTDB lineage: Bacteria > Muiribacteriota > UBA9980 > UBA9980 > UBA9980 > DAOPXV01. The sequence goes on from CAZKCG010000003.1 coordinate 196,042, forward strand.
TCGCGGAGACCAAAAAAAGTCCGGAACGCGAGATGCTTCTGGCGCGCGCCATGGGCTACGCGGCCCATTTAAAAGGCGATTCGATAGCTCACGCCGGCGAAGGCTACTCGAACGCGAAAGAAGTTTACACTTCAATAAAAAAATACGACAAAGCGCACCATCTGACCACCGAATTCATGGTCGACACGCTCTCTTACGCTAAAAACAAGAAAGAATTCGATAAATATAAAGCGAATTATATCGACGCCGACACGCTTGTCGAGGTCCGGAACGAATACGCCAAAATAAAAGGGATCACCCTTGAATCCGATAAAAAACAGCTTAAAATGGATATTTTAAAACACCGCGCGACCGTTATAACCGATCAGGCTGTGGCAGAGAACGTTATAAGCGCGCGGCCCGATATTTTAAAACAGATGGATGAATTATGTAAAGACAGATTTGACGGCGTTAACGGCAACGGCGGAATAAACAGGTCGGTCGAACTTGTAGCCGCCGCTTTTAAGAACGGCGATATAATGAAGGTCGAAAAACGGAAAGCAGATGGAAATTTACTCCAGAGGGCCGGAAATTTCGCTTCCAGGCTGGTCCAGACAGGCATTAACGAAGGCGCCGAACTGACCGAAAAAGGACTCATGAATTTCGCGAAGATAGATTTCATAAGAAAAAACGCCGAAAAACTGGCCAGCTCCAAACTCAAAGGAAACGAAGGGCTTATCGGCAGATTCATAATAAATCTTGTCGGCGATAAAAAAATGGCGTTAGACGAAATACTATATAAAGCCGAACTCCCGGGCGCCAATATGTCCGACGCCGCCATAAAACTTAAAATGGCTGAAAAAGAACTTGAAATTTTAAAAAAGAATACCGACGCCGCTTACAACGAATATAAAAACAGGCCCTGGTGGAAGGTATGGTTATATTTCACCAATTCCGATAAAAAGAACTATGAAAAATTAAACGCCGAACTCGCGGCTAAAACCGCGGAACTTGAAAAACTCAAAAAGGCGGCCGCTGGAACGAATGATGTAACGGCTGATGCGGCGAATGTCCAGGCTAAAGCGAAAGCTGGAACAGAAGAAGAAAAAAATGGAGAAACGAAGACGCCTGAGATCAAAGCCGCTTATGACGAGATGCGCGCTGCCTACCAGAACTATCTCGACGCGGGCGCTCCGGAGAATGGACAGGTTTTTGAACTTTATAAAGCGGCCTGCGAGAAATACAAGGAAGTATCCGGTCGCAAATAACATTGTTTTTTTAACGTGATTCATCAGCAGCGCCAGGTGTTTTAAGTATAAATAACGTATTTATTTATCAGGATCGCTATAATTTTTAAAAAATGTATCAATTAAATATGAAGTGTGGTATAATATGCTTGCGGCGTTTGAAATGCGCGCCGTGAGCGTATTTGTTTTTCATGATTTTATTGAAATGAAGGTCTTCTTCAAATGCCGCGCTTTGAAACCGACGGCGTCCGTTTGTTTTTCCGATGGGGAACTCTCCTTTTCAGAAGCATCACGGTTCAACTATTATTGTGTTTTAGAAATGTCCGTGAACGCGGATGTTTGATTCTTTGTGTGATATTTTATCATAATTTTAAACGCTCAAAAGGCCGAAATTCTGGTACGGTTTATGTGAAATCGTGGACGGCGGCTGAATTTAGAAAATATTAACGCGGTTATGGCCGCTTACTTGCTGAAAGTCAGGCCGTTCGAACGCATGAAAATATTTTGCTAAGGAAAGAAAAAAATGACATTAATTAATTTAACAGACTTACAAAAAGGAAAGAAAATGAAAAAACTGAAATTCGAAGAACTTAATCTGTCCGAACAGGTCATGCGGGCCATAACTGAAATGGGATTCGAAGAAGCGTCCCCGATACAATCAGAATCGATACCTCTCTTAATGCAGGGGCGCGATCTTATCGGCCACGCGCAGACCGGAACCGGAAAAACAGCGGCATTCGCTATTCCGATAATCGAAAAAATGGACCTTGAATGTAAAGACATCCAGGCCGTCGTTTTATGCCCTACGAGAGAGCTCGTCATCCAGGTGACCGAGGAATTCAGAAGGATATTAAAATATAAATACAACATAGGCGTCGTTCCGATATACGGCGGACAGGAAATAGACCGCCAGATCAACGCTCTGCGCAAAAAGCCGCATGTGGTTATCGGCACGCCCGGAAGACTTATGGACCACATGAGACGCCAGACGATAAAGATGGATCACGTTAAGGTCGTAGTACTCGACGAAGCGGATGAAATGCTCGATATGGGTTTCCGCGAAGACATGGAAGTTATATTGAAGGACACGCCTTCATCGCGCCAGACGATAATGTTTTCAGCGACAATGCCGGAAGATATAACCAAACTCATGAAACAGTATCAGAAAAACCCTGCAAGGGTCGACGTTACGAACCAGAAAATGCATGGGCCGAAGATCGAACAGGTTTATTTCGACATCCAGGAAAAGGCTAAACCCGAAGCTCTCGCGAGACTCATCGATTTTCACAACATAAAACTCGGGCTTGTTTTCTGTAACACTAAGGTCCGCGTTGACGAGATCGTCGAGGAATTAAAGACCAGAGGTTATTCGGCTGAAGGCCTTCACGGCGACATGAATCAGGCTCAGCGCAACAAGGTCATGAGCGGATTCAAAAACGGTTTGATCGAGATACTCGTGGCTACCGACGTGGCGGGCCGCGGCATAGACGTTAACAACATCGAAGCCGTATTTAATTACGACCTTCCGCGCGACGACGAAGATTACATTCACCGCATCGGAAGGACCGCCAGGGCCGGAAAGAGCGGCAAATCGTTCACATTCATCGTCGGCCGCCAGATATATAATCTCAGGCGCATAGAGATAGCCAACGGCACGAAGATAGTCAGCCGCCATGTCCCTTCGCTCGACGAACTCGACGAGACCAGGATAAAGACATACAGGGAAAAAGTCAAAAAAATACTTGAAAAAGGCCAGATAACGAAATTCGTCAACCTCGTCGAAAACATCATGGGCGAAGAATATAACGCCATCGACGTAGCGGCCGCCATGTTCAAACTTTTACTTGACGGCAAGAGCGAAACGATCGATAAGAATAAAGCCGTAGATCCTAACAAAATAAAGATCTTTACTGATTTCGAAAAAGAAGCCATCGACAGGACTCCCGCCAGGGATTCATCTTTCGGCCGCGACCGCGCGCCGAGGGATTACGCTAAAAAAAGGCCGTTCGTAAGCAAATTCAAGAGAAACGAAAAAGAAGGCGGCTCGGGCGAAGCCTGGAAATCGAAGAGTTCCGATGACAAAAAACCGGCTTTCGGCCGCGACGCGAAACCGCCGTACCAGAGCCGCGCCGAAAAAACTGAACACAAAACGCCGGCAGCTTCAGGCGATAAACCGAAGACGACATACGAAGGCAATTTCAAAAAAAGAGACAGCGCCAAGAAGCCTTCCTACTTCGATAAATTCCATAAAGATAACAAAAAGAAGTAATTAGTAAAACAATAAACGGAATCAATGGCTGCCGCGAGACCGGCGGCCGTTGATCCCCGCAAGAATGACAATTGAATTCCCGCGAAAGCGGGAATTTTCATAGATAACATATTGAGGTAACAAACGATGAATAATAAAACCATATTCGAAGAACTATTTAAAGCCGGAAAAATAAAGGTCAGAGGGTCTGATCTCTTTAACGCGCCGGTTGAGATGAAAACACCCGTGAATTTTGACAGGATCGAAGGGATGCTGCTCGGTGGAGCGATAGGCGACAGCCTGGGTTTCCCGACCGAAAATATGCAGCCCCGCGAAAGGCTCGCTGCGCACGGCGAGATCATAGATTATCTTCCGATGGGGGAAGAGACGAGGGGCGTCCCGTCAGATGAAACGCAGTTCACTATGTGGACTCTCGAACAGATAATAAAAGACGGGTCTTTCAACGCCGAAGCCGCGGCCGGATCTTTTTTGAATAAAAAGATAATAGGTATGTCCAAAACCATAAAGGAATTTCTCACCAATTTTCATAAACATGGGAAAAAATGGAATGAAGCGGGTTCCGATTCAGCCAACAGCTGTTCGATGATGAGGGTAACGCCCCTGATCCTCGCGCAATTAAAAGATCGTGACGCGAATTTGTGGATAGACACCGCGTTATGTTCGATGATGACAAATAACGATCCAGCCGCGATAGGTTCATGTGCGGCGCTTCTGAATTTGATACTGGCCGCGATGAACATGGAAAAAGCCCCCGAACCGATGTTCTGGCTGGATAAATTCATCGAAACGCTTAAAGAATTCGAGACGGATATTGCTTATAAACCAAGATGCGCCCCTTACCGCGGTTACAGCGGACCGCTTTCGGGTTATCTTGATAAAATCGTGCGCGAGGCGTATGACGAAGGACTGACGGTGCTGGAAGCCTGCGCGAAATGGCAGTCGGGTTCTTATTTACTCGAGACGGTTCCCTGCGTGCTATATATTTTAATGAAAAATGGCGATAATTTTGAGAACGCGATCGTTCGAGCCGTGAACGACACGGACGACAACGATACGATAGCCGCTATAGCGGGTTCGGTCATGGGCGCGCTGTATGGAAAATCCGGAATACCGAAAAGATGGGTCGATAATTTATCAGGCAGGACAGGCGTTTCAGACGACGGCAAAATATTTGAGATAATAAGATCGGCTGAAGAATTCCTGAAAAAATAAAGCTGGCTAAGCGGTTCCGGCCGTTTTACAATATCTAAAAATAAAATAACGGCGCATTCTTTATACGAGTGCGCCGTTGTTTATTAAACTTTTTAAAATTTTGATCTAAAAACCTTTATGCTTTTTGACCTTTTCGTAAGCGTCCTGAATTTCCTGAAACCTTTTCGTGGCGTATTTAACGAAGTCGTCGGGCAGATTTTTTGAGATTATCATATCGGGATGGTAATCCCTGGCAAGCTTTTTGAAATTTTCCTTTATTTTTTCGACCGGGTCGCCCTCCGCGCATCCAAGCATTTCATATGACCTTTTAATATCGTTATCCGGTATGGCTCCCGTCCGCTTCGAATAAAAAGCCTTCATGTCCTCATAATCGTAATCCGATACTCCAAATATCTTCTGCGCGGATCTCATCAGCGCGTCCTCTTCCGGGGCATAAACGCCGTCCGAAAAGGCCGTCTGAGCAAGCAGTCCGAACATCGAAGTTATAAGCCTCGTATCCTGTTTGAACATTTCATTATACTGGCGGGCGATGTCCTCGAACGAATAACTCGAGTTCTTCGCTTCAATAAAAGCCTTTTGAGCGAACTTGCGCTCTTTGGGATCCAACTTGAAATCATTGTCTATGATACTTGTGACGAAGGCGATCTCTTCCTTTGAGATGTGCCCGTCCGCTTTCGCCATTTTTCCGAGAAGGCCGAAAAATACGCCCAGCCATATCTGCTGCCGGCCGCCGTTAAGTTCTTCAACGCCGCCTTCATAATTCTCTTTTTTCAATGCGCTTTCGCCGTTATAAATAAAATCGTTCCTGCACGAAGGACATTTCCAGAGACCTTCGAAAGAGATAACTATATCAGCGCCGCAGTAAGGGCAGTCAACATTTATTTGTTTCTGTCCGGATGAGTTATTATTAAAGGAAGTGGTTCCGTTAAAATTATTATTTTGCCGCGGATTTTCCTCGTCCACCGATCCGCCCAGCGCCGCTCCGATCAGCGCGCCTACCGGGCCGCCGAGGGCGAACCCTATGATCCCGCCGAAAATTCCTAATCCCTGACCCATTTTATAACCTCCGCGAGTTTTTTCTTTTCAAATGGCGTATTTTTGTTTTATGTGACCGTATAAAAATTTATGTTCCCTGTTGTTGAACGGATAATCCCCTGCGGCCAGGCCTCTTTCGACCTCATCGCAGGCGGCGCGTGCCGAATCGATAAGTTCCGCAGGGTAACTCATTTTTTTTGAGTTTTGCGCGAACTCGTCGCGGTCGAGTATCGAAATGGCGCCGTCGTCGTCGAGCCTGTAGTCGAGGTCGAGATCTATCCATTCAAGAGTGTCGCCGCATAATTCGGCGGGCAATGCAATATTGATATAGATAACGCTCTTTCCGCCTCCGCTTTCGCATATATGCCACACGTTATAGAATTTTTTCTTGAAGTATATCTCTATTATGCCGTCGACGGCCGTGAACCAGCTGCCATGGCGGTAATCGAGATATTTAGTGCCCGGCGGCGTTAACATGACGAAGCATTCGTCTGTTTCGGAATAGAGAAAACTCTCGTATCCGTCGCGCAGCGAGCCGTCATATTTTCCGGACAATATATTGATCTTGCGCATAACGCTTCCTTTTTATCTAATATTTAAGATCGAACTGAGGGCTTCCGGTGACCGGCCACAGCACTAAAAAATGATGTATCAGATCGGATAATACGAGCGACCATCCCAATATTATCAGAAAATTTTTCGTTCTTCCTGAAATATTCAAAAACGGCAGCAGCGTTACGGCTAATAAACCGATGTAACCGTGATGTATGCGGTATCCGAACGTGAGATGTTTTAAAAAAGCAGTATCCTTCGTGCTTTCTTTGCCGAGGCCGAACCTGAAAAAAACCGTGACAGCTTCGATGATAAAAGTATAAATAAGTATCTGATAAAATTTTTTCATAAAAACACCCCGGCTGAATTATCGCTTATTTTTCCTTTTTTATCAAGTTTTTTTTATAACGCGGCATTGACAATAATAAATTTGAGATTTATAATGACAGCGGTTTTAACCCGGCCGGTTTAAATATCAGCCTGATCTTTGAAATTTTAAGAATTATTCATCAAAGGCGGTTTTAAAATGAGAACTCGAAAAGCGGCATTTATTTTATCGGCGATACTTTTATCATTTATGTTATATCCGGAGGGATTTATGTGTTTTTCAAAAGACTACAAAGCTTTAAGATCCGAAATGGTCATAACCCAGATAAAAGAGAGAGGTATAACGGATCAGAGGATTCTGGACGCAATGTTAAAAGTTGAGCGCCACAGGTTCGTTCCGGGTATAATGGAGCCGCTTGCGTATAACGACCGCCCCCTTCCGATCGGCGAGGGACAGACCATTTCCCAGCCATATATAGTGGCGCTTATGACCGATTGCATTATCGGCGGCGGCGCAACCGCCGAGGCTGCATTAAAAAACGGCGAAGTTAAAGGCCCCGAAAAACTTAAGATACTCGAGATCGGAACGGGTTCCGGCTACCAGGCGGCTATTCTCGGGGAACTTTCTTATGAGGTCTACACCATCGAAATAGTTGAATCGCTTGGTAAAAGCGCCGAAAAATTACTCGGCGAACTCGGCTATAAAAATATTTTCGTAAGAACCGGCGACGGCTATAAAGGCTGGCCTGAAAAGGCCCCTTTCGATAGAATAATAGTTACCTGCGCGCCCGACGAAGCGCCGAAACCGCTTCTCGAACAGTTAAACCCTGACGGCGGCCGCATGATAATCCCTCTGGGCCCGCGGGGCGGCACTCAGCAATTGATATTGATCAAAAGAAACGGCGATAATTATATTCGCGAGCTTGTAACTTATGTAATGTTCGTGCCGATGACCGGCGAAGCGGTTAAAAAAAGTCCGGAATAAAAAGCCGGAGCCCGCTTTAGAAATATTAATTATAAAATTATGTTTGACATAACGGCCGTTGTTTATTATAATAAATAATATCAACATAGCGGGCAAACCCCTTGCGGTTTTAATTTTTGAAAGCCAGTGATTTTTGATGTTTAATATCCGGTTCTTAAAAGATCATAAATTATTTTTCTTTTTTTCTGTTCTATCCGCTTTTTTATTTTTCTGCCCGCTTTTCGCCTATTCTCAAAATTCAAACCTTGAAAAGGTCGCTCTCCAGCTTATGTGGAAACACCAGTTCCAGTTCGCCGGGTATTATGCCGCCGTTGAAAAAGGTTTTTACAGGCAGGCAGGGCTCGACGTTAATATCGTCGAGGCCGGAACGGCTGATACCGTCGATGAGGTCATCAGCGGAAAAGCTGATTTTGGAACATGTAACTCCGACCTGATATTATACCGTAACGCCGGAAAACCTGTCGTCGTGCTCGCCGTCATATTTCAGCATTCGCCTAACGTTCTTCTCGCCGGAAAGGATGCCGGTATAAACAATATTCACGACATCTCAGGTAAAAGGGTCATGATAGAACCCCATTCAGCGCAGCTTTTCGCTCTTATGAAACATGAAGGCATATCCACCGATTCCATAAAGATACTTCCTCATTCATACGACACCAAAGACATGATCGCGAAAAAAGTCGACGCCATGTCGGCTTACTCTACCGACGAACCTTTTCCGCTTCAGCAGGCTGGTTTTGATTTTCTCGAATTCACGCCTCTATCAGGCGGCATCGATTTCTACGGCGATTGCTTTTTTACGAGCGAAGAAAATATAAAGAAAAATCCGGCCCGCGTGAAGGCTTTTCGCGAGGCAAGCCTTCTGGGCTGGAAATACGCCATGAAAAATCACGACGAGATGGTCGATATTATATTTAATAAATACAGTAACCGCCACAGCAAGCCGCATCTTAGCTTTGAAGCCCAGAAAATGATGCCTCTGGTGCAGCCCGTTCTCATCGAAATGGGTTATATGAATCCCGGCCGCTGGCGGCACATCGCCGATACTTACGCTGAAATGGGAATGTTAAAGCCCGGATTTCCTTTAAAAAGATTTATTTATGAACAGGAACAGCACCTCGATCTCAGCCGTTATTACTGGGCGATATTCATAGCGCTTTCCATCGCGGCCATAGCGGCCTCAATTTCACTTTACATAAACGCGCTTAACCGAAGCCTGAAGCATCAGATATCAGAACGCATGGCTTCAGAAGCCGAACTTTTAAAAACAAAAGAAGCCGCCGAGGTCGCCAACAGTTCTAAATCAGAGTTTCTCGCTAATATGAGCCATGAAATAAGAACCCCCATGAACGCGATCCTTGGATTCTCCGAATTATTGAAGGAACATATCAACGATCCTAAATATGCGCTATATCTGCAAAGTATCAATATGGCCGGAAAAAGCCTTTTAACGCTTATAAACGATATTCTCGATCTTTCAAAGATAGAGGCGGGAAAACTCGATATTACATACGAGAGAGTAAATATGGATAACATATGCCGCGAGATAAAACAGATATTCGCTCTCAAGATAATGGAAAAAGGGCTTGAATTCGGCGTTGAGATCGATAAAAATATAAATACCGGACTTCTTCTCGACGCGATGAGGATCCGTCAGATACTTTTGAACCTTGCCGGAAACGCCATAAAATTCACCGAAAAAGGCGGCGTTTATATAACGGTTAAAAAAGCCGGAGAAAATGAAACTGAAAAAACGATCGATATGATAATAGAAGTAAGAGACACCGGTATCGGCATCCCCAAAGACCGCCAGGAAATAATATTCGAAGCTTTCCGTCAGAACGACGGCAGGATAACCAGAAAATACGGCGGGACGGGACTCGGCCTTACCATAACGAAAAGACTCTGCGAGATAATGAACGGCAAGATAAGCGTTGAAAGCGCCGAAAATAAAGGGTCTGTATTTAGCGTCACTCTTTTTGGCGTTAAGCGTTCTTCGGCGGATAATGAAACCAAAGATCAGCAAAATTTAAAAGAGTATGAAACGGTCTTTTCCGGTTCAAAAGTGCTGCTTGTCGAAGATAACGATTCCAACCGCATTCTCATAAAAGGGTTTCTTGAAAATTGCGATCTCGATGTAATAGAGGCGGCCAACGGATCGGAGGCCATGGAAAAAATGAAGGAAACCATTCCGGACCTGGTGCTTATGGATATGCACATGCCCGTAATGGACGGATATGAAGCTATCGACGCCATGCTTAAAGATAAAAAACTATGTTCCGTGCCGGTGATAGCCGTCACAGCCTCGGCGCTTAAAGAAAATATGGAGACCATTAAAGCGATATGCGCCGGATACCTGCATAAACCGGTCAGTAAAGCTGAACTGATATCCGAACTCGTAAAACATCTGCCGCATTCCTTAAAAGAAAAACTAGAAATAAAGGCCGGGCCAGCCGATATAATATTTGAAAAGGAAATGGAACGGCTGTTTTCAAACGCCGTAAAGAAGAGAGAATTCATTGAAAAAATATATCCTGAATTTGAAAAGATCAATAAAACTACCGTCTTTAAAAAGATCAATGATTTTTCGTCGATGCTTAAAATCTTCGCGGAAGAAAATGAAATGAAAGATACCGCCGGCTATGCCGAAAAAATAAGACAGGCTTCCGATTCATTCGATATAGAGACCGTAAGGTCATTAATTGACAGGCTCAGCGGTTTTTTAAATGGAAAAATAAAGGCCGGAGATGTTTAATGTTTATCAGAGGATATGAACTTATAGGCGCTAAAACGCCCATGGTGCTAATAGTCGATGACATCGCCGAAAACATAAAAGTTTCCGGCAATATACTCGCCGGCTGCGGCATCGAGATAGCCGCCGCTACAAACGGTCCGGACGCGCTCAAAATAGCGGCTTCCGACCGGCCCGACCTCATACTTTTAGATATACAGATGCCTGATATGAACGGATTTGAAGTTTGCAGAAAACTCAAGGAAAACGAGGAGACCAAAAACATAGCGGTGATGTTCCTCACGGCGCACGGCGAGATCGAAGAGGTCGTGAAAGGGTTCGAGGCCGGGGCCGTGGATTATATCGCGAAACCCTTCAGGGCACAGGAACTCATATCGAGAGTATTCAATCACCTGCAGCTCGCGTATTCCAGATCGGAAATTCTGGTGAAAAACGCCGAACTTGACGAAAGAAATCGGCAGTTATGGGAGACCATCGCCTCCAAGGATAAGTTTTTTTCGATAGTATCACATGATCTTAAAAATACCTTTTCGTCTATCGTTAATTTTACGGGTTATCTTAAAAATAACTTTAAAAATTTAGATGTTAATGAGCTGGAAAGTTCATTGGCCAATATAAACCAGTCATCTTCTCAGGTCTACGAACTTGTGGATAATTTATTGAACTGGGCACTTTCACAGACCGGCAGGATCGAATTTACGCCTGAAGCCATAGATCTTAATGGCATCATAAATGAAACCGTCAAAAATTCAGCCGCGGCGGCCGAAAATAAAAAGATCAATATCATAACGAATTTAGAAGGCGAATTCATAGCTTACGCCGACGGCAATATGATCAGGACGATCTTAAGGAACCTTTTGTCCAACGCCTTTAAATTCAGCCACGCCGGAGGAGGCGTCGAGATATGCGCGAAAAGGGCCATGGAAGGAATAGAAATATCAGTCAGGGACGAAGGCGCCGGTATAAAAAGCGAATATATGAAAGATCTTTTTAAAATAGACTCAAACGTCAAAACATCCGGCACGCAAAATGAAAAAGGCAGCGGGCTCGGACTTATACTGTGCCGGGAATTCGTAGAGATCAACGGCGGAAAGATATCCGTTGAAAGCGAATTCGGCCGCGGATCCAGATTCGTCTTTACCGTTCCGGAATATAACGAATTCTTTAAATAAGAATATTATTATTTACTTATATTTCTTTTTTCGTGGTCCTTTAATTTTTCGCCTGAAAGTTCCGCCAGCGCGGAAGACGCCCGATACAGGGCCTCGGCCCATGAAAATCCTATTATAGGCCGGCCCGAAACGGTATCGTTGAAATCCAGCGTTTCGCCTTCCTGCAAAAGAAAACGGTAATCCACCGTAAGTTCCTCGAAACATGATATATCGCGCAGCGCGAATATGAATCCCAGGTGCCACAGGCAGTTGGGGTCGAATGAATGGTTTATGTAGCACTCATCCGACCATTCGGAGCTTACCGAATAATACTTTTCGAACCACCGCACGCTGCTGTTATATTCGAGCGAGCCTTTTTCGAACGCGTTCACTTCGTCCTCGGTATAGGCGCGGTCGATCTTATCCGGAATTCCGACGATAAAACCTTTTTGCGCCCCCTGCTCCAGGAACATTCCCTTTCCGGCCCCGCTTATATTCGACGACAGTATATTATATTTATTTAATATCATCTGTTCAACAGGTCCTCGAACATATTATCGAAGTCAAAGCCGCGCGGTATAGAGTTTGGCGGAATAACGTAATATCTCATGCGCTTCTGTCCGTTCTGCGCTCCGTTCTGCTGTCCATTTTGCTGAAGCCGGGATTCGTCTTCCCGCTTTTTCTGTGAAGCCCCGGCTTTGAATTTTCCAGCGGTTTCAGCGTCGAGGCTGACGTATCTTGAAACGCCGCCGTTGGCTATTACTAAAACGAAGGACTTCTGGTCCTTATTTTTTTTCAGATAATTTCTGAATTCTTCAAGACTTTTGATCTTTTCGGTCCCGGCCTGGACTATCACGTCGCCGGCCGTGATCTTTTCGGCCGCCGCCGCTCCCTGTTCGACCGCGGTCACCATGATCCCGCCGTCCTCGCCGCCGATGTTCAATTTTTCCCGGGCGTTAGCCGGTATATCCTGGCATGAAAGGCCGAACATTTCATATTCTGCCTCGCTCGCCGGCTGGACCGGAGCTTTTTCTTCTCCGGAAGCCGCCTGCTGCTGAAAGGATCCGGCATCCTGTGTTTTTTCCATGACAGCGGCGATATCCATTGGCTTGCCATTTCGCATAACTTTCATATTTTTTCTGGATCCGACCGGCGAACCCGATATGAGTTTAATGAGCTGTTCGCGGTTCTTTATTTCAACGCCGTCAAAATTTATGACGATGTCGCCGCGCTTCAATCCGGCTTTTTCCGCGGGCGAGTTCTGGACCACGCCGCCTATCAATATGCCGTCCTTCGTTTTAAATATCTGCTGAAGTTCAGGCGTGAGTTCCTGAGCGTAAACGCCGAGCCACGAACGACTCACTGTTTTGTTTTTAACGAGCTCGTCGAATATCTTCATGCAAAGATCCGACGGAATGGCGAAACCGAGCCCCTGGCCCATGGGGATTATGGCGGAATTTATGCCTATGACACGGCCTGAAAGCGATACGAGCGGGCCGCCGGAATTTCCAGGATTGATGGACGCGTCCGTCTGGATAAGATCTTCATACGATCTTTCACCGGGGATAGCGAGCGTTCTGTTAAGCGCCGATATGACGCCGCAGGTCACGGTGTGTTCGAGGCCGAAGGGGTTTCCGATCGCTATGACCCACTGGCCGACGCGAAGTTTCGACGACTCGCCGAATTCGGCGAACGGAAGTTTTTCGGCCGTTATTTTAATGACCGCGAGGTCGGTTTTTATGTCCGAACCGATAAGTTCCGCGTCGATAACTCTTTTATCCAGGAGCGTCACCGATATTTTGTCGGCGCCGTGTATGACGTGCTCATTCGTTATAATATAGCCTTCCTTGTTCATTATGACGCCGGAACCGCTGCCCTTCTGAGGAAAAAGCTGTTCGTAGTAGCGGTCGTCCCAGCCGTAACCGGCATACCGCCTGACTTTTATCTCTTTTACGGTATTTATGAAAACTACCGCCGGCGATACTTTTTCAGCGATGTCGGCGACGAGTTCGGTCTCGTTCGAACCCGGGATCATGTTATTCTTCGAAAAAACCGCCGTCGAAAAAACGGTCAGGATGAAAAATACTGAAACTGTTATTTTAACTATACTTTTAAAAAAAAGAGAGCGAGTCATTTTTGTCCTCCTTAAAAATTAGTGATCTGGTTTTACTTATTGATTTCACAGTTTGATGATTAAAGAGCAGCTATTTAAACACCGGCTTTGTAAGTGTTTTACCGGAAACAGAAAAGGCCGTTGCCCGATTTTTAAAAGCTCTGATTTTTAAAAATTATACAACAAGGTTTTTTCTTTGTCAAGTAGCGGAGCAATCGTGAACGCGGTAACCGCAGCGCCTGGTTCAACCGCCCGGCCTGATGTTGAAAAAACCTCCGGTTTATGATAACATTACCCCTATATCCATTGGCTGAGCTTTAAACTCATATTTATCCGGTTATATCCGATTCGGGGTGAAAAATGAAAAAAACTAACGCCGCAAGAATACTTGATAAACTTAACATCAAATATGAAACGGCCGAATATGAGGTCGACGAATCCGACCTGAGCGCCGCAGCCGTTGCCGTTAAGATCGGACAACCGGTCGGGCGCCTCTTTAAAACTCTCGTGCTGCGCGGCGATAAAACCGGGGTTATAATAGCGTGCGTTCCGGGCGAGCGGGAATTGAACCTGAAGTCGATAGCGGCAATTTCCGGAAATAAAAACGTCGAGATGGTCCATATGAAGGAGATACAGGAGCTGACCGGTTACATCCGGGGCGGCGTTTCACCTGTCGGGATGAAGAAGAATTACCCAACATATGTCGACGAAAGCGCTTTTCAATTCGACTTTATCTTTGTAAGTGCGGGAATACGCGGTATGCAGCTTAAGATCGATCCGAAAGATCTGGCGGCGGCCGTGAACGCAACAACCGGAAAGATCGCCTGATCCATAAAATTCAAATCCATAGATATTTAACGCCGCGGGTCACGGTATATAAAAGTCCTTGCAAATTAAGGTGAAATTTAGTAGAATTCTAACCGGTCGGTTAAAACTATTTTATGGATAATGATGGCAGGCACAAAAAAATTTTCTTAAACGATGCAAAAAACTCATTAAAAATAATCCAATAATAATCAGGAAGGATAAATAAAAATGAAAAATATAATTGTTAATATGTTAATGTTAGCTGTTCTGCTAGTTGTTGTTAATACAACAACTGGAAACGCAACATCATCATCAAACAAGTATGATTACGATTATTTATTAAAAAACATTGATAACAATGTTATATTTAAAGATATTCAAATAAATTCTTATACCTATTATAATACCGGTAAATACAGAGACAAGTATTTACAGAAGGATATATTATTCTTAAATAATGCGGTAAAATGTATGGATAAAATATATGAAGTTAATAAAAAAACATATGATTTCAGTGATAAACTCAGATATTATTATTTCAGAAATGTGCTAACATATTTATACTCAATAGAAGAAACGACATCAAATTATAAAAAATATTTATATATCACATATAAATTCAGAGAAATTGAAATTACAAGACCGGATTTAGAATTTCCATATGATGTTGATTTAAGCGGATACTATGAAGAAGAGTTAATGAAAAAATATAATGTTAAATCGGAACAAGAATTGAAACGGCAAATAACGGAAGATAAACAACTCCAAAACGATCCGGAGCTTAATCAAAACCTGTTTTAAGTTTTATCGGCATAATTCCAGAATTTGTCCGAACCAGTTTTGGTGAAAAATAATGAATTAGGATCAATTATAAAACAAGAAAAAATTATAAAACGTAAATACCAGACCACCAGTAACCAACAATACTTTATCAAGTCAACACAATAACGGGTGAAATCATGAAAAAAGTAAAGATAGCTCTCGGTTCGGACCATGGCGGAGCGGCTTTGAAAAAAGCCGTTACCGATATTATTTCAAAGGAATTTCCCGATATTGAATTCGTCAATATGGGAGGCGCCGAAGGCGTTTCCAGCGATTATCCCGATATGGCCTTAAGCGTCGCCGAAAAGGTCAGCGCGGGAGAATTCAAATTCGGCGTGCTTTTTTGCGGCACCGGCCAGGGCATGGCGATAGCCGCGAACAAGGTCGGGGGCATACGCGCCGCGTGCGTCACCGACCCGGTAGTGGCCAGATTCGTCCGCGAACATAACGACGCAAATATTTTAGCTCTCGGCGGAAGGATAACCGGAATAGAGGTCGCGGCCGAGATAATCAGAGTATTTTTAAGAACTAATTTTGCCGGGGACCGGCATAAAAAAAGGGTGGATAAAATAAATGAGTACGAAAAAAGATAAGCAGCCCCAGGTCAAAGGCGAGCTGGTCGTCGTAAATCATCCGCTTATAAAGCACAAGGTCACGCTCCTTAGAAATAAGGACACGAGGGTCAATATTTTCCGCGAACTCGTGGAAGAGATATCCATGCTCTTAGGTTTCGAGGCCACCGCAGATTTTCCGCTGTACGAGGTCGAAGTTGAAACGCCGATCACGAAAACCTTCGGCTATAAGATAGAAGGAAAGAAGGTGGCGATAGTCCCGATACTGCGCGCCGGACTTTCGATGGTCAACGGCATTCAAAAACTCATGCCGCTCGCCAAGGTCGGGCACATAGGAATTTACCGCAATCCCGAAACCTTCGAGCCGGTAGAATATTTCTGCAAACTCCCCGTTTCGATAGATAAAAGAGCGGTTCTTCTGTGCGATCCTATGCTCGCGACCGGCGGTTCAGCCGTTGCGGCTATCGATATGCTCAAAAAACGCGGCGCGAAGGACATTAAATTCTTATGCCTTATAGCGTCGCCCGAAGGCGTGAAATTCCTTCACCAGCATCATCCGGAAATCAAAATTTTCACCGCGGCGTTAGACGAAAAACTTAACGATCACGCTTATATAGTTCCAGGACTCGGCGACGCCGGCGATAGAATTTACGGAACGTTGTAAATGTTTTAAAATAAAAAGGCGCAGTATATGCGTCTTTTTATATATAAAGAGAGATCTTCCGGCGCATATCTTTTTAAAGGGCCGGAAGGTTTCTGGCCGAAATGAAGCGCATAATAAATAAAGTATATAGAATATAGATGGACAGGTATGGAATTATAAAAAAAGTGAGGTAATTTTAAAATGGAGAGAACATTCGTTATGGTGAAGCCGGACGGCGTGGATAAACGCCTGATCGGCGAGGTCATTTCAAGGATCGAAAGAAAAGGCTTGAAAATAGCCGCTTTAAAAATGATGAAACTGTCGGAGGAATTCGCCGGAGCGCATTACGCCGAGCACGTAGGAAAACCCTTTTATCCGGCGCTCATTAAATTCACGGTCTCAGGCCCGATAGTCGCGATGGTCATCGAAGGCCCCGACGTGATACACGTTATGCGCGAGATGGCCGGAAAAACCAATCCCGCCGAGGCCGCTCCCGGAACCATAAGAAAAGAGCTCGCGATGTACGTAACCTATAACATCGTTCACTGCTCCGACTGCAAGGAATCCGCCGACCGCGAGATGGCCCATTTCTTCAAACCGGAAGAGATAATAAATTACACGACGGCGCTCGAAAGCTGGAATACGCTCCGCCAGTGGAATTAGTTTTTTAAAGTTAAGGGCTCGATATAATTGGCAAAAATAAATCAGCGTGCGGCCGGCACCAAGTTTGAAGCGCCGCCGATGATATGGCCGCCGGGAGGCGGCCGGAGAATGTAATGAAAAGAAGCTGTCTGTTGAGATCATTAATAGATCGCTTCTTTTCATTTATGATCGCATTTAATTTTCACGGCGTGCTCGCGGAGGTCTTTTCGGTGACCGCGCGCTTGACGGTCTGACCCGGGAAAATGATCGATGCAGATAACTCTCGGAGGTTCAACTTGAAAAAGAAAATGAAATTTATTTCGATAATTTATATTTTTATAATAATATTCCTATTCCCTCTATGTTCACCCGCCGCCGAGTCCGACGAATTATTGAACGACGCCGGTCTCGTATATTACTACAGGGGACAATACACCGAAGCCCTTAAAAATTTTATGAAAGCCTCGGAGGTCAATCCTAAGAACCCCGAGGTATATTTTAACATTGGCAGATCATACAATAAATTAAAAAAAACGCTGGAGGCAATGAACGCGCTTCAAAAAGCGGTGGAGCTGAAACCTAATTATGCCGTAGCAAAAACCGTCCTTAAAAAGGTGGAGGCCGAACTCGCCAAAAAAGATAAATCCAGCGTGCAGACATTTTCTAGGAACTACAGGATACAGATACCGCCGGAAATATCATATCCCTACCCCGATTTCACCGCCGGTTTTTACGCTTATTACGACGGCGACCGCCAGGGTTCGGAAGAAAAATTCGAACGCGATATGAAAAAAACTGAAAAGAGAGTTCAGGCGATAATGGACCAGGCGGTCATAAATTATCACGTAGGACGCTTCACCGAAGCCGCTAAATATTTTCAAATGGCCGCTGAGGCCGATCCCGTGAACGCCAGCGCTTTTTTTGACCTAGGCCTTTCATACGAACAGTCCGGAAGGTCCGGGGACGCGATTGATTCATATCAAAAAGCGGTCAGGCTGGACGCAAAATTCACGGACGCGAGCGAACGGCTTTTGATGGTAAAAGACAATCTTTTAATGAATCAGATCAACGCGGCGGGTTCGGCTTTCAAAAGCGCCCAGTGGGCGAAAGCCATAAAGTTATACGAAATGGCCCTTGAAATGGCGCTGCCGCATTCGCCTGAATACATGGTGATAGAAAGCCGGATAAATCTCGCGAAGCTCGAGCTGGAAAGGATAAAAGACCGTCAGGCCGAAATTAATCAGGCGTTTTTAAACAGAAATTTTGAGTTCGCGGACGCTAACAGATATCCTTCCAGATACATCGGAAACCTCGTGACATTAAGAGGCGAAATTTACGACATTGAAAGGTACGGCCCGACGACCGATCTGATAATGTATCAGCTTCCCGGAACCGAACTTTCGGCCGCGGGAAGAAACGGAAGAAGATCAGGCGCTAACGACTACGCCAATTATAAGGATCATTTATTTATAGTAAGGCTGGACGGGCCGCTGCCGGAAGAATTGAAGCAGCGCGATATCAACGACCTGGTCGTCGTCGGAAAGATCGTCTCCTCGGAGCGGCTTAAAAACTCTTTCAAATATGGCGATTATAACGATAAAATAGTTATAAAGCCTTTGAAGATAGACGTATCCGAACGCTGAAATTTAAAGTTCAAAAATTACATAAGTCCATATTATAATTGATTTTTCTTGACTTATTTGAATATTTTATCTACAATAATGTTGTAAGTGAGAACAGGATGGAGTTTTCGATCGCTTGAAACGAGAATTACCGTTTGTGTTATTCGTATTGTCCGTTGCTATATATGTGTCGTTTGAAGACTTATATGTTGTTTATTGCAAATATATTACGGCATATAATTAAAGGACGAATAAGAACATGAAAATTGAGAAGCCGAAACCCTTGTTTCGAGGCAAATTACCACTTTCTGTTCTTTTTGGCATCTTGATCAATTTGCTTACTTTCTCCAATTCTTTTGCTGAAGCACCAAATGATACTAAACTTCTTTTTCTCGGCAACAAGAATATAGCTCCGATAATCTACCTGAATAAAAATACCCCGTCGGGAGTTGCCGTTGATATAACACGGGCGCTTTCAAAACACATACCGCAACCCGTTGAAATCAAAGCCATGGATTGGCTGGAAGCGCAGGCGCTTGTTGCCCGCGGGGAAGCAGACGCTCTTATTCAAATAAATCAGAATGAAGAGCGTAAAAAAATATACGATTTTTCAGATACATTGCTCGAATCACAATTTTCAATCTTTACCCGTTCAAACAAAATGGGCATATCAGCTCTCTCAAATCTTCGCGATTTACGGGTTGGAGTTGAATCGGGAGGCTTGCCTCAGCAGGTTTTGGAAAAAAGCATGCACATTCCATTAACGATCATTCCAAATTTTATCGAAGGCTTCAAAATGCTCGATGAAGCATCTATCGATGCCGTTGTGGTCGACTATCGGGTCGGATCTTATATTCTTGCCGAAAATAATATACGAAATATCAAGGTAACCGGCGAGCCCATCGCATTATCCTACTCTTCATTTGCCGTAAAAAAAGGAAACACTAAACTGCTTAACGCGATCAATAACGCGCTGCAAATTATTAAAGCCGACGGCACCTACAACAATATTATCGACAACTGGAAACCGAAAGACGCTGTTTTTCAAACTCAAGAACAGATCGCACAGCAGATCACGCATGTGATTTACTACATAGCTATAATCATTTTACTCATATTTTTCATAATTGCGGTTATATGGACGCAGACCTTGAAAAAAGAGCTGGCCAAAAGAAAAACCGCTGAAGAACAGATACTTAAATTAAACCTTATCTATGCCGTTCTAAGTAATATCAATCAAGCAATTGTCAGAATTCACGAACCCGGAGAATTGTTAAACGAAGCCTGCCGTATTGCTATTGAATACGGCAAGTTTCGTATGGCGTGGATCGGTATGGTGAATTTACAAACAAACAAAGTTGATGTCGCCGCTTCAAACGGAGTTTCGGGAGATTATCTGGATAAAATCAACATAGATCTAAACGATGAGGCCCGGAGTAACGGCCCGGCTGGAACTGCCGTCAAGACAGGTAAACATAAAATATCGAACAATATTAAACATGATGACAGCATGATCCCGTGGCGGGATAACGCTGTGAAATATGATTATAAATCCATTGCGGCTTTTCCATTAATAGTTTTCGATAAAGTGGTTGGCGCATTTACTATATATTCCAATGAAACTGATTTTTTCGATGAAGAAGATATTAAACTTCTTGATGAAATGGCAAAGGATATATCATTCGCTCTTGAATTTATAGAAAGTGAAGCCGAGCGCAAAAAGGCGGAAGAGGATCGTCTGGCCCATTTGCGGTTCTTTAAAAGCATGGATAAGATCAATCGGGCCATTCAGGGAACCCCCGATCTTGAACAGATGATGAGCGATGTTCTCAGCGCCGTGTTTTCGATATTCGATTGTGACCGCGTATGGCTATTCTATCCGTGCGATCCCGATGCTCCGGCGTTTCGGGTACCAATGGAAATAACCCGCCCCAAATATCCGGGCGCCAAGGTTTTGAATGTGGATGTACCCATGTTCCAGGATATGGCCCAGGATCTGCGGGGTGCTCTGGCGTCTGATGACCCGGTGGTTTGCATCGCCGGGACGGAAAACCCGATCAATAAATTGAGTGCAGAGCAATTTGGCGTTTTGTCCCAGATGTATGCCGCCCTTTATCCCAGGCTTGGTAAACCCTGGGTTTTCGGTATGCACCAATGTTCGTATCCGCGTGTCTGGACGGAGGAAGAACAAAAACTTTTTAAGGAGATAGGCAGACGGCTGGCAGACGCCCTGACAAGTCTTTTGATGTTGCGCGACCTCAAGGAAAGCGAAGATAAATACAGAACATTGATTCAGAAAATTCAGGCCGCGGTTGTTGTGTATGGGGCTGACACTAAAATATTGACATCCAATTCCATGGCGCAGGAACTGCTTGGACTAACCGAGGAACAAATGCAGGGGAAATTAGCGGTTAATCCGGATTGTCATTTTTTTCGCGATGATGGAACCGTTATGCCTTTTGAAGAATATCCCGTAAACCGGGTTCTTGCAACGCGCCAGGCGCTAAGTAACTTAATTGTTGGAGTGCATAGGCCCGACAAAGAAAATGACGTGTGGGCTCTGGTTAATGCCGATCCGGTTTTTGACAAAGAAGATGAAATAGCACAAGTCATAGTAACCTTTGCCGACATCACCAAACTCAAGCAGGCTGATGAAATGATAGTAAAATCCCTCCGTGAAAAAGAAACGCTCATTCGTGAACTTTATCATAGAACGAAAAATACCATGCAGGTAATTCGCGGCATACTTGTGCTTCAGGCGTTGAAGTTTCCGGCAAACATAGAACTTCAACAACTGGTAAAAAATACTGAAGAAAGAATTCAGGCGATATCACTTGTGCATCAAATGCTGTATAAAAGCAAGGATTTATCTCAAATTTCCATTAAAGAATATTTACATGAACTATCAGCTTTAATTATGAAAGGGTTTGGAGTTTCCGCCGATAGAATATCATTAAACACTAAAATCAACGACCAGTATTTTCTGCTCGATACTGCGATTCCATTTGGATTGATTATAAATGAACTTATGGCAAATTCCTTGAAATATGCATTTCCGGATAATAGAAAAGGCATGATTTCCATCAGCCTCACCGAAGGAGAATCGAAAAATATTATATTGCAATATTCTGATGATGGGGTCGGCGTTCCCGATGGATTTGATTTTCGAAATCAAAACACATTAGGTTTGAAACTGATTTACAATATTGGAGAGTCGCAAATGATGGGAAAGGTAGTTATGGAAAACAATAACGGTGTCAGTTGTTCGGTTGAATTTTCAAATAAGTTCTATAAAGCGAGGGTTTAAAATGGAGAAAAAAATAAAATTTCTTTTAGTGGAAGACGAAGTTATAAATGCCATGCTCATTGAAGAGCAATTGAAGATTATTGGACACGTGGTTTCAAACCATGTCACGACAGGTGAAAATGCAATAATAAGCGCAAAGCGAAATCGTCCGGATATTATTTTAATGGATATTAGATTAGCAGGTGAAATTGATGGCATTGAAGCTGCGACATTAATTAATACTGGTATTCCGCTTATATTTACTACCTGTTATGACGATCAGACAATAAGGGAAAGAGCTGAAAAACTTAACCCGCTTGGATATTTAGTAAAGCCGCTGAATATAGATGAATTAAAGACAATAATTGATACTTATTTTGCATAAATACCAATTATAATGCATCATACCCGCTATATCCTGAAAGCTGAAATTACATAAGCCCATATTTTTTCAATTTTCTCCACAGCGTCATCCTGCTGATATTTAAATATTTCATTACTTCCGCCTTATCGTTGTCAAATTTTTTAAGCGTTTCAAACAGCATTTCTTTTTCTGACATTTCCAGCGGGCTGAATTTCGATTCGTCGATCTCACGCTCTGTGGCAGGCCGGGAGCGCTTGAATACCTCGGACTTTTCAATCCCTTGAAGATCTGATGCCGACGCGTTTTTCATACGCTTTCGGCCGGTCTGAGGAATTTTGTTTTCAAAAATAGCGGACCTTCCTCCGATCGTCCTGTATTCCTCCGCCAGATCTTTTATATCGATATGATCGCCGGCGCAGAAAATGCAGGAGCGCTCTATAATATTTCTAAGTTCCCTTATATTTCCAGGGAAATCATATTTATAAATAAATTTATAAAATTCATCGGTCATACCTAATATTTTTTTTGAGTACAGGTCGTTGAAGTGACATATAAAACTTTCCGCCAGAAGCTCGGCATCGTCTTTTCTGTCGCGCAGCGGCGGCATGACAAGGCTTACGACCTTAAGCCTGTAATAGAGATCTTCCCTGAATTTTCCTGTTTTGACAAGTTTTTTAAGATCGCGGTTGGTCGCGGCGATTATTCTTATATCGGATTTTATCGAAACGACGCTTCCGAGAGGTTCGAATTTTTTTTCTTCGATAACTTTGAGCAGTTTCACCTGCAGATTCATCGGTATCTCGCCTATCTCGTCAAGAAATACGGTGCCGCCTTCCGCTATGGCGAACTTGCCTTTCTTGTCCGTCCGCGCGTCGGTGAATGCTCCTTTGACATAACCAAATAATTCCGATTCAAAAAGCGATTCAGGTATCGCGGCGCAGTTGAAATTTACGAACTGACATTTTTTCCGGTCCGACAGTTCGTGTATGGTTTTAGCGATCATGCTCTTGCCGGTTCCGGTCTCTCCTTCGAGCAGGACGTTACATCCAATAGACGAAATACCAGGCAGTATATCCATAATATCTCGCATTTGCCTGTTCTTTCCGACCAGGTCCCCTATGGCGTATTTTTCGATCAATTGTCGTTTGGTCTTGACGACGTCTTTTTCCAGCATTTTTTGCTTCGTTATATCCTCTATTACGGCCATTTCAACGATCTCGTCGTTGAAATCGATCTCGAACTGCTTGTATTTGACCGTTTTTTTATTTCCGTCAGATCCGGTCATTTCGATCTCAACGCCCTGCCGCAGCGAGTCGATATTAGTTTCCGTTTTTTCAAATATATGGCCGTATTCGTTCGAGATATGTTTTTTGAGAACATCTCCTGTTATTTCAAAAGGCTTGTAGCCGAGTAAATTATATATTTGTGAATTAGAATATAATATTTTACCATTTTTATGGACTATGAGAGTGACCGGAAGGTCCGACAGCAGTTTTTTATATCTGTGCCTGCTCATCTCAAGCTCCGCCTGGATCTTTTTTATGTCAGTTATATCATAATATATGACTATAGCCCCGGTTTTTTTTTCGCCGTAAGGGTTCGCGCTTATATTGACCCATATCGTCTTTCCGCTTTTCGTCAAATATCCGATCTCGGCGCCATGCAGCGGTTTTTTTTCATTGATGACGATATTTACGGGCATATCCAGGCTTTTGAGCGGCTGGCCGAAGCAGTCTAAGAATTTAGAATCATCGTTATGCGCAATGGCTTTTTCTATGGATTCGCGGTCGGACCCGGATATCGACGATAAGCCGGAATTGGAGAAAACTATGTTGCCGCCCCCATCCGTAATAAAGATCCCGAGTGACGTCATGTTCAGAATATCCGTAATTTTTCCATCGAATTTAAGATTGCCTTCTTCTTTTATGCGCGCCATTTCAACTCCTTATTTGAACACCAATTATGATACACGCGTCATATTATATCACAATTGATACAATGTATCAATTGTGATATAATATTTTTTTACAATTTACTATAAACCCTTTATTATAAAGCTTTTAAGACAAACCGGCTTTTACTAATACATTTGAATAATATTTTCCGGATTTTAGATAAAACTCTTTAAAAACAAGCTTTTTACTGTTGGTATATAGCTTGCTGTATTAAAGGACGTCAAGCCGTAGTATTGCGAGGTGAATTATGAATAGTAATGAAATTATTAAACCAATGAAATCTTCTGAACTGATATCAAAACGTTCGAACCGGTTGCCGGAACAGATCGACGACATCGTTTACAATTTGATCCTTGAAAATGGGAACACGCCGCTCAAAAACGAAAAAGTTAATTTTCTAGAAATTTTAAACGAGATAGTCGCAAGTTTTCTCGATTTATTCAAGAACAAAGGTCTCACGCTTTCATGTCAGATCGATTCAAAATTGCTAAAGGACTTTATGGGAGATACAACTAAAATAAAACAAGTTATAACGCTTATTATCGATAACATGCTTAAATATAAACTGTCCGGAAAAGTCGGCCTCAATGTATTTGAAAAAACTCGGAACAAAAACATAACGACGATAGCGATATCAGTTTTTGATTCCGGCCTCGGAACAGTCATTGAAGATAATAACGGTTCTCGCTTTAATTACGAATCCTTCGACGATCATTGCATGATCAAACAAAACTGTTACGGACTATGGGCCACCATCGTTAAAAAACTTGTCGATGCCATGAGCGGCAGTATATGTGCAAGACGTAAAAACTGTATAGAAAAGGAATTAATAATCGAAATACCCTTTCAATCCGAAGCCAGCGAATAAAACAGCGTCGCGAGTTATGAAAAACCGGGTTAATAATTTCGCGCATTTAAACGAGGTGATAGAATATGATACCGAAATCAAAAATTTTTATAGTGGAAGACGATTCAACGTGTGCAAGATTACTCGAAATTTATTTAACCGAATCGGAATATGAAGTCATTGGAAAATTTTCAACCGGCGAAGAAGCGGTAACAAAAGCGGAAGAAATAATGCCCGACGTCATATTCATGGACATCATGCTCGCAGGTATGATCAATGGAATCGAAGCGGCAACCCGAATAATAATGAACGACCCAAGTGTAATAATAATATTCACTTCAGCTTATGACGATTCTGAAGTGGTTTCAAAAGCCAACAAAATCAATCCTTTAGCATTCATTAACAAGCCTTATGGACTGGAAGACATACAAACCGTCATGCAGATGGCCGAAAATATTTTTGCGATAAGATGCCAAACCTCAGTAATAAATGAGAAAGAGTTTGATTACGAGTATACTTGAACAGAGTAAAATCACGAAATGGCCTGCTCAATGACTAATTCGACGATGAAATAGAGTATATGCAAAAAAGATGTTTCATCAAAAAGTAAAATTAAAATGAAAGGATATTAATCAACATTTCAAGGAGAGTGAACCATGTATGAAGACAAAAAGGGCCTGAAAAATCAGCAGCTTGTCAGTTTCAGGATCGGGTTGGAAGAATTCGGAATCAGCATTATGAAGGTCCAGGAGATCATCAGAATGCAGGAGATCACGAAAGTCCCGCAAATGCCGGATTTTATCGAAGGCGTTATTAATCTTCGAGGAAACGTTATCCCGATAGTCGATCTCAGGAAGCGCTTCGATCTTTTGATCACTGAAAAAACGAACGAATCCAGGATCGTCGTGGTATCAGTCTTAGAAAGGGTAATGGGGATCATCGTTGACGGAGTATCGGAGGTTTTAAGGCTTTCAGACGATCAGATAGAACCGCCGCCGCCCGTTATATCAAATATAGGACGCGAATATATCAAAGGCATCGGAAAACTCGAAAAAAGGCTTCTGATACTGCTCGAAATAGACAAAATACTTTCATCGGAAGAGCATTCGTTGATGTTGGAAGCAGCGTAACGAACCGTTAGTCATTAGTGGTCAGTCGTCAGGGATTTCGCGACTATCGTTCGCCTGATGACTAATGACTAAAATCTAATGACTCGAAATGACTAGCGGCTATAAACGTAAATGTTTAAAAACATAAAAAACTTCTAGGAGTGTGATTTATGAAAAATCTTACAATCAAGGCGAAGATAATACTTCTTATCACGGTAATGTCTATCGTCACAATTTTCGTAGGATACTACGGGATCGTAAACCTCCACTACGTTGAGGACCAGTCCGTTATACTATATGAAAAAATGACCGCGCCGATAGCAACCCTCAGCGATGCCGCTGTAGCTTTCCAGAGGCTGCGCGTCAACAGCCGCGATATGATCTACGCCGAAAAAAAAGAAGGCGAGAACAGTGAAGCGTATTTCGCCAGCCGCATTAAAGAGATAGAAAAAGAACTGGACGGATATCTGGATAATTATGAAAAATCAATATTATCAGAGGAAATGCGTGATGTGTATAAAAAGACCATCGACGCCAAAAAGGCATATTACGAAGACCTCGACATGACGGCGAAACTTTCCGCGGCAGGCAAGGATTCAGAAGCCATCGCGCTGATGAAGGGGAATGCGTTTAAATCGGCCAAGGAAACGGAGAATCTTCTCGATGGAATGCAGGAAACCAAGGTAAAACAGGCTAAGGTTAAATCCGATGAGAACACCACTATCGCAAATAAAGCCACGAATATGATGATGTTTTCCATCGCGATAGGACTTCTTGTAGCCTGGACTATCGGATATTTAATTTCGGCGGGCATCGGATCAGTTCTGGCTTTCCTCATAAACGAAAGCAAAATGATCACGGAAGCCGCGATCAATGGCAAGCTCGACACCCGCGGCAATGCGGAAGCGACAAATTTCGAGTTCCGCGATATAGTCGCCGGCATGAATAAAACGTTAGATGCCGTCATAGGGCCGCTCAATGTGGCAGCCGAATACGTGGACAGAATATCGAAAGGCGATACCCCCCCTAAAATCACGGATAAATACAACGGTGATTTCAACGAACTCAAGAACAATCTTAATCAGTGTATCGACGCCATCAATCAGCAGGCCGACGCCGCGCAGGCGATCGCATCGGGCGATCTTTCGGTCAAGATCAATGTCCGTTCGGAAAAAGACATGGTAGCTAAGAGTCTTGTCAGGGTTACCGAGGTGTTGCTGGGCCTCCAGACAGAGTTGCAGCGCCTGACCGATGCGTCCAAAGACGGGTTGCTTTCCGAACGCGGCAAGCCCGAGCAATTCAAAGGCGCGTATGCGGAAGTACTGCGCGGAGTAAACGTCATGCTCGACGCTATCCTCATTCCAATAGGTGAAGGCAACCGCGCATTGCGCATGATCCGCGGCGGCAATTTGAAGGAAAAGGTCGAGATCGCATGCAAGGGTGACCACGAGCAGATGAAATTAGCCATCAACGGCGTTCACGCCTGGCTCACGGATCTGGTTGCATATGTTAATAAAATAGCCAAAGGCGACTTGACGGCGGAAATGGCCAAAGCTTCCAATGATGACCAAATCCACGAATGGCTGGTGCTGTTAAAACGCAACATCAAGGAACTTGTCGATGACGCCAATATGCTCTCGGTTGCGGCTGTCGAAGGAAAACTCGCTACCCGTGCTGATGCTACCAAACATCAGGGCGACTTCAAAAAGATCGTTGAAGGCGTTAACCAGACCCTCGACGCGGTCATCGGACCGTTGAACGTGGCGGCGGAATATGTGGACAGAATATCGAAAGGCGATATTCCCGCTAAAATAACGGATAAATACAATGGCGATTTCAACGAGATCAAGAACAACCTTAACACCTGTATCGACGCTCTTAACCTACTCATCGTCGATGACGGCGGAATGGTATTAGACCAGGCGGCCGAAAAGAACCTTACCGTTAGAATGACGGGTAACTATCAGGGCGCATACAATGTGATGAAGATCAATATCAACAAGGTCATTGAAAATCTCGACAGCGCATTCGGACAGGTATTTGAAGCCACCGAACAGGTATCCTCGGTATCGGCGGAAATGTCGTCTAACTCTCAAAGCGTGTCGCAGGGAGCGCAGAGCCAGGCTTCGACCGTCGAAGAGATATCGGCTTCCATCGGCGAACTCACCAAGTCCACGAACGAAATCGCGAATTCGGCCGCAAATACCAACCAGCTCGCTGAAATAACAAAAAAAGAAGCCGGAGACGGCGGGACCGCTGTAAACAACGCCATCGGTTCAATGAAAGAAATAAGCAGCTCGTCCGATAAAATAGCCAAGATCATCGGCGTTATAAGTGAAATTGCCGATCAGACGAACCTTCTCGCATTAAATGCGGCGATAGAAGCGGCGCGCGCCGGCGAACACGGCATGGGATTCGCGGTCGTCGCCGACGAAGTGCGAAAACTCGCCGAACGCTCATCCACGGCCGCGAAAGAGATCACAAGCCTCATCAAGGAATCTTCCACGAAGGTCGCCGAGGGCTCGAAACTTTCCGAACAGGCCGGAGAAGCGTTGAAAAAGATCCTCATGAGCGTCGAGAAAACCGCCGGCGCTATCGAACAGATATCCGCCGCCACGCAGGAGCAGGGCGCTACCGCAAACGAAGTTTCAGGGGCCATCGAAAACGTCGCGTCTATAACGGAACAAAACGCGAGCTCATCGGAAGAACTCGCATCATCGGCGGAGGAACTTTCGGCTTCCGCGGAATCGCTTAAAAATCTCATTGAAACGTTCCAGATAAGCGTTAAAAAATCGATAGCCGTCAGAAGCGCTACCGCAGCGGTGGTATCGATGAAAACGAGAACAGTGAAACCGCAAAAACAGGAACAGTATGGCCTTGAAGGCAAAAACCGCAAAACAGCATAATGTCATGAAAAGTTTTGATGACGGCGGCGAAGGTCAAACGAAAAATCTTCACCGCCGCCCTCAAAGACAAATGTAATAAAAGAATTGAAAAAAGCAAGTGAGAGAAGGGTGCATTATGGAAGAAACCATTCAAGTTAAAATGTCTTATCTGAATAAATTGCTCGATCAGACAGGCGAAGTCATAATAACGGGGACAAGGCTTGCCATACTTGAAAAAGCTATGGAAGAACTTTGCGAATGGCAAAAACCCGTAGATAATACCATTCTCAATCTTGTAAAGCAGGTCTCGATGACCTCGCGCCAGACCGCCAACTATCTTCATAAAAACGTAATGAACATCAGGCAGGTCGAATTCAAGGAAACGATGATCACGCTTCAGCGCCTTGTGCGCGACCTTTCAAAAGGACAGGGGAAACCGGTCAAATTCAAGGCTTCCGGAAATGATACGCTGGTCGATAAGACCATAATCGAGGAACTTTCGGGCGCTCTGATTCATATTATAAGAAACGCCGTCGATCACGGTATCGAATCGCCGGAAGTGCGTATGGCTAATAATAAGCCTGCCGAAGGCAACATTTCCATAAATGCTTATAAAAAAGACCGTTTTATATATGTCGACGTCGAGGATGACGGCGGCGGGATCGACCTCGAAAAAGTATGCGCCAAAGCGCTCGAACGCGAACTTACGACTCATGAAAAGCTCGGAAAAATGACGAACGAGGAAAAATATGAATTTATACTGCTTCCAGGTTTTTCGACGCGTGAGACGGTTTCCGAGGTTTCAGGACGCGGCGTCGGCATGGACGTGGTCAACACCAGCGTGGAAAAACTGAACGGCGCCATCAGCATCAGCTCGAAATTACACGAAGGCACGTGTTTTACATTCAAGATTCCGATCATTTCAGCCGTAAATATAACCGACGCGCTTATGATAGAGGTCGATAGATCTATATACGCCATACCTATTTCAACCGTAGTCACGACACTTTCAGTCAACGAGGAGGATCTCAAGACAGTTTCGAACCAGTGCACTATAATATTTCGTGGAAACACTCTCACCATATATGATCTGAACGCAATATTAAACAGGCGGATTGCGGGGGCGTCACCCAAAGTTGTCAAAAACATCGTCGTAGTAAAGGAACGCGATGATATGATAGGAATTTGCGTCGATTGCTTCCTTCCGCCTCAGAAGATAGTGATAAAAATGCTCGAGGATTACTTCAGTAAGATCCAGGGGATCTCGGGCACGACGCTTTTAAGCGACGATAAAGTCGGACTTATAATCGATGCGTCTGAAATAATAAATCTGGCCATGGGCCGTGAAAATGCTTCGAAAGCCTCTGCCGCTTCACATGCAGGTCCTGAAGAAGCCGGACTTCGCGTGAAACAGGGGGCTATCAAAAAGGATGAAAAGCAGCTTAAAAAATATAAGGTAGAAATAGATTCCGATATAGACCCGGCGTTAAGGCTCGAGATCGCCCTTAATTACCAGGGAAAACTGCTTGACGCTTTCAACAATAACGAACCGGTCTATGAGATCAATCTCATGCTTGAAAAAGATATAATCGAAGCTGAAAAATCGCAGTTTGATATTTATCAAAGTATCAAAACCTGCGGCGAAATTCTTATCGTAGTTCCATATACCATGCATATACCGGATAATATAAAGGATTTCAATCCTGAAAATTTCGATATGAGCGTCAAATTTTTTGTGCTTTCAAATATCCTGCCTAAAGAAATAGCCGCGAAATTAAAAATCGATGAAAAGCAAATAAGAACGGTAGGCATAACGGTCAAGGAAGAAACCGAACAAGCCAAAGTCTTTGACGAACCCGTATTTCACGAAGTCGAACTTTTAGAAGATTATGAAACGTTCGCTCTCGACACGCAAAAGAATCTGTCGGCGATGTCGCAATCTATCTTAGATCTCGAGAAAAATGCCGAAGATACGGAAGCAATCAAAGAAATATTCCGGGCCGTGCATACGATAAAAAGCTCCACCGCCATGCTTGGAATGAAAAACATATCTGAAATAGCCCACGAACTCGAATCCATGCTAGATAAAGTGAGAAGCGGAATAGATTTTATCAATGAAGAACGCATAGACCTTTTATTCGATGTTTTGAAATTCTTCGAAGAATGTATGAAATCAATCATGGTCGGAATAAAGCCCGCTGTTTCAAATGCGGTTGTCAAAGAACGCGTCTTGAAATTCAAGGAAGATTCTCCTGAAAAGAAACTTGTCAGAACGATCGACGTTAAAACGGAAAAATTCCAGATAACATCTTATGAAAATCTCGTGATCACGGAAAAGATCGCTCAAAATATGAAGCTTTATTCGATACTGGTCGAATTCGTACCGGACCTTCCAATGAAAATGGTCAACGCTTTCATGCTTTTCAGAAGCCTAAAAGAATATGGCGATGTAGTGAAAACGATACCTACGATGGAAGAGATCGATAAAGGCAATTTTGAAATGTATTTTAAAATATTATTCGTGACCGCAAGTGAAGTTGAAAAATTCAAAAACGCTCTATATACCGATGAAATAAAAACCTTCGATATTTCAAAGTATGAAGGAAGGTAAGGGGGTAGTAAAATTATGTTTTCAAACATGAAACTGGCAAATAAGGTGATCATGGCGTTCATTTTATTAATCGCTATAACCTCTTTCGTCTGTTATTCCGGATTTAACGGCATGACTGACATCATGAAAGAAACTGACGACATCGCGAAAATTTTTCTTCCGAGCATTAAGTCCATACTCGAACTTCAAATTGCTCAGAGCAACATTACGGTTGGTGTACGTGGTCTGATCAACCGGAGAATGATGGCCGATCCGGCAATGGCAAAGGCGCAGATTGATTTCATTGAAACCAATTTCAAAGCCGCAGACGTCGCGTGGAAAATTTATGAACCGCTTCCGCAGGTCGAAAAAGAAACGAAGGTCTGGAATGAATTCATCCCTAAATGGAATGAATGGAAAAAAGGCGTCGAAGAAATAAAATCCTTTATAAGCGAAAAGGAAAAATTAACAGCAGCTGGTGTTAAGGTCGAAGACAATCGCGTAGTTGAACTCGACAGTAAAACATATAGCGCTTATATTAAATATGAAAAACTCGATGAAGAAATCGACAAAATGCTGAATGAAATATCCAGCATTAATGATCAAGGATCCACTAATTCGGTTAAAAAAGTTGACGCCGTATTCGAATCTTCAAAAAATAATATGTTATACGCGCTCGGGTTCGGAATATTCCTGGCGATCGTCACAGGATGGTTCCTGGCTCTTAATGTCAAAAATATCATTGACGGCCTTATTGAAGAATCAAAGAAACTCACCGAAGCCGCTGTGGGTGGCAAGCTTGACGCTCGCGGTGATCTTAGCAAAATAAATTTTGAATTCAGGGGAGTCGTCGAAGGTGTCAACAATACGCTCGATGCGGTTATCAAGCCTCTGAATGTGGCGGCGGAATACGTTGACAGGATATCGAAAGGCGACGTGCCGCAAAAGATAAGCGATGATTATAAAGGCGATTTCAACGAGATCAAAAACAATCTGAATCAGTGTATCGATGCAATTAACTTCCTGGTGGCCGATACCATTACCCTCTCGAAAGCGGCAATCGAAGGAAAACTTGTCACGCGTGCAGACGCTTCGAAACACCGGGGAGATTTCAAAAAGGTCGTCGAAGGAGTTAATAATACACTTGACGCAGTTATCGGACCTTTGAACGTGGCCGCCGAATGTGTAGATAAGATTTCCAAGGGTAACATTCCCGAAAAGATCACTGACAATTACAACGGCGACTTCAACACGATCAAGAACAATCTCAACCAGTGTATCGATGCAGTTAACGCGCTTATAACCGACGCCAATATGCTGGCTCAAGCCGCCGTGGATGGCATGCTTCAGACAAGAGCCGATGCTTCGAAACACCAGGGAGATTTTCGCAGCGTGATCGAGGGGGTCAACATCACGCTCGACGCAGTTATCGGGCCGGTCAAAAAAGCCAGTGAATGCCTTCAGAAAATGGCAAATGGAAACCTTGATGTATGCTTTGACGGAGGCTATCAGGGCGATCATGCGACGCTTAAAAACGCGATCAACGATACACTCAATTCCATGAATGATATATTGAACAAAGTTTCTGAAGCGGTCAAACAGGTAAATGTTGGCGCGAAACAGGTTTCCGACGCAAGCCAGTCGCTTTCAGAGGCTGCTACGGAATCGGCGAGTTCGCTCGAAGAAATCAGCGCATCAATGCATGAAATCAGCTCTCAGGCCAGACAGAACGCGGATAATGCGACGCAGGCGAACGGTCTCGCGTCTAACGTCAGATATTCCGCCGATGAAGGAAATCATAAAATGTGCGATATGCAGAAGGCCATGGCAGCGATCAATGAATCAGCAACTAATGTCGCGAAAATCATAAAAGCGATAGACGAAATTGCCTTCCAGACGAATCTTCTCGCTCTTAACGCGGCCGTGGAAGCCGCGCGTGCCGGAAAACACGGAAAAGGATTCACGGTCGTAGCCGAGGAAGTTAGAAATCTCGCCCAGAGAAGCGCGAAGGCCGCAAAAGAAACGGCCGAAATGATTGAAAGCTCCATCAAAAAGGCCGGCGCAGGATCGAAGATTGCCGACGAAACGGCGAGATCGTTCGGCGAAATAGTGAACGGCGTCACGAAAGTGACTGATCTTGTAGGCGAAATAGCTTCGGCATCAAAGGAACAGGAACATGGCGTATCCCTGGTCAATACCAACATCTCGCAGGTCGATAAAGCGACGCAGCAAAATACCGCGACGGCTGAAGAGGCAGCGGCAGCGAGTGAAGAACTTTCAGCACAGGCGGTCGAGCTTTCGGTAATGCTCAAACGTTTCAAACTCAAAAAAATTTCAGGGTCGGTCAATGCTTATGTTTCGCGCGAAAACAAGGCGGCGGGTCATGAAACATTCGAATCGCTGAATTACAATAAAAAAACTTTTCCCAAGCCGGAAATAAAAAAAATGATACTTAACACAGACGCTTATAATACTTTTAAGGACATAATATAGTTAGGCTATAAAGCGTGTGAAAAACCTTCAATATGTCAACACATAAATTTAAATAATGGAGAAAAAACTAATGCTGTCTATCAAAGATGTTATTTTAGAATCAGAACCCATAGGCCTTTCCGAAAAAAGGACCGCGTTTACAACAGGCGGATCGGTAGAGATAGAAACGGGTGAAAAATACGAGGTCGGAAAAAAAAATTATCTTGGTCTGGAGCTTATTACCGTCGACATTTGCGAGATAGCGGGTGAAATATCAGAAAAACTTTCATCGGATGGCGTTAATAAATATGTTTTTAAAATAACCGAGTGCGATGAAAAATTCGCCGCGTTACTTTCGCAGACGATAAAAGGCAGTCCTTGCAAAAACGGAGCGGGAATTAATAATTGAAATACCACTTTTATCCAGCGCCAGCGAATAAAATCACACACGAAACGAGGCAATCAAATATGATACCAAAATTAAAAATATTTATCGTGGAAGACGATCCCAGCTGCGCAAAATTGCTGAAAATATTTTTAACCTGCTTGAAATATGAAGTCCCGGGTTATGCTTCAACCGGCGAAAAAGCGATATTAACTACAAAAGAAATAAAGCCCGACATCATATTCATGGATATTATGCTTGCGGGCGAAATTAATGGTATCGAAGCCGCAAGACAAATTAAAAAGAACAATCCGAATGTAATAATAATTTTCGCGTCGGCTTATGACGAACTTGAGACTGTTTCAAAAGCGATGGAAATCAGCCCTCTGGCCTTCATCGACAAGCCTTATGGGCTGGAAGACATTCAAATCGTCATGCAGATGGTTGAAAATGTTTTCGCGACAAGATTTCAAAATTTATCAATAAATGATGAAGATCATTAACATTAAAGAATTGAAGGATATAAGCGCTTCTCAATTGCTGCAAATTTTGATAATAACAATGATGTCAGCCAAAGGACGACAAAAGTATGCCAAACAACATGAACATTTCAAACGACCCAAATGTCATTGATAAAACAGTCAGAAGAGTCTTTTGGCAGGCTGTTATTGTATGGACTTTGCTGATTATAGGGATCACTCTGAGAGATTATTATCAGATTTATCATGCTGAACTGAAAACGGCCACTGCCGTTGCTCTTGACAATTACAATAAAGATCTCATCTACAGGCGCTGGGTTTCCATGCAGGGCGGGGTATATGTGCCGGTATCGCCGGAAGTCCAGCCAAATCCATATCTGAAACACATCCCCGAACGGGATATTACCACTAATTCCGGGCGGCAGCTTACACTCGTAAATCCTGCATATTTGACCCGCCTGATACACGAACTCGGAAAAACTCAATACGGACTTCTTGGCCATATCACAAGTCTTAAGCCTATACGCTCGCTTAATGCATCCGACAAATGGGAAGAAAATGCGCTTCTACAGTTTGAAAAAGGTGACAGTGAAGTCGTTTCTCTGGAATTGAAGGACGACATATCGTATCTGCGCTTCATGCGGCCGCTGGCAACCGAGGATAGTTGCCTCAAATGTCATGCCGTTCAGGGATACAAAAAAGGCGATATACGAGGCGGAATCAGCATTGCCGTGCCATGGGCGCCATTTGGCGATCACATTATATCTCAAATGGTTACCGAATCATCTTCTCATGGGGTGATCTGGCTGATCGGAATAATCAGCATGATCATAATTTCCGGTCGTTTTCAAAAGAGCCTTCAAAAACAGGTACTATCCGATAATGCACTGCGGGAAAGCGAAGAACACTTCCGTATGCTTTTTGAAAAAGCGAATGAAGGAATATTATATTTATCACAAAATACGGAAATGATTAAAGTAAATGAATCGTTAGCTAAAATGCATGGTTATAATATCGAACAAATGCAGAATATAAAATTACAAGAGCTTGACGTAGAAGGTCAGTCACAAATAGTTTCTGAAAGAATACGGCGTATTATGACCGACGAAAATCTTAAATTCGAAGTGAAACACTATCATAGTGACGGACATATCATCGACCTTGAAGTTTCATCATACCTGCTTTCTTTAAAAAATGAAAATTATGTCGTGATGTTTCACCACGACATCACCGAACGCAAAAGGGCCGGCGAAAAAATTAAAGCCCTTCTCGCGGAAAAAGAACTCTTGCTGAAAGAAGTCCACCACCGTATCAAAAATAATATGAATACTGTCTCTGGTCTTATGTTTTTACAGTTAGATACTTTAAAAGACCCATCAGCAATCGCGGCACTTAATGATGCCAGAAACCGTGTGATAAGTATGATGGTTTTATATGATAAACTTTACCGTTCCAATAATTTCAAAGAATTATCGTTTGATGAATATTTCTCACCCCTTGTGGACGAAATTATCGATAATTTTCCGAATAAGGGAATAGTAAAGATAGAAAAAAATATCGATGATTTTATGATTGATGCTGAAAGATTGTCTTCTCTCGGAATTATTGTTAACGAAATCCTTACAAACATAATGAAATATGCTTTTGAAGGCAGGGACAAAGGATTGGTAACGGTATCCGCCATGGCATCGGAAAATCACTTGACAATAGCTATCTCGGACAACGGAATCGGAATTTCCGAATCGATTGATATTGCCAATTTTGGCGGATTTGGATTTCAGCTTTTGGACATGATGACGCGACAGTTGCATGGCACAATAAAGATTGAGCGTGATAACGGAACTAAATTCATTTTGGAATTTAAAAGGATAGTTGTATAATATGAAAAAGCTTAATACGTTTCAGAATAACGACTCATTACATAGGGACGGTTCGCATCAATGAAGTTACAAAAATAGAGCAGATCATGAAAAATTCATAGACATGTTCGAGTCTATAAATGAAAATGTTTATTGTGCAACGAATTATCCTGATTTATTTCTTGAAGAAATTGAGGATTTTGACTATGAATACAAAAGATGAAATCATCGAGATGCTGCAAAGAGAAATAGCGGCATTGAAGGAAGAAAATAAAAAGCTGAGCGCTATTATCGATAAAATTCCGGCATCCATCGTTATTACGAATTCAGCCGGAAACATTGAGTTCGTAAATCCATATTTTTCAAAGTTAACCGGATATTCTTCCGATGAAGTTTTGGGAAAAAATCCGCGCATTATGAAATCAGGATATCATCTCGAGGACATATACAAGGAATTATGGAATTCAATACTTTCAGGAAAAGTCTGGGAAGGGGAATTATGCAATAAAAAAAAGAACGGCGAATTATACTGGGAACAGGCTAATATCGCTCCGATCAGAAACGAACCGGGAGTGATAACCAATTATGTCGGAATTAAATTCGATATTACAGCAAAAAAGAAAGCGCTTGACGATCTCGACACCGCGAAAAAATTTACCGACATTCTCATAGATAATGCCAATGTAATGATCGTCGGCATAAACAACGATGGAAATGTAATTATATTCAACAAAGCGGCCGAAAGAATTTCCGGTTATGAAAGCCAGGAGATAATAGGCACGAACTGGCTGGGGAAATTATTTCCCCAAAAATTTTTCGGCGGCAATTGGCACAATATCAAAGAAGTGATAATGAACTCCGACATTCCTTCTTCCTTCGAAGATATCCTTTTGGCGAAGTCGGGTGAGGAAAAAATCATATCATGGCAAAATACCACTTTGATCGATAATGGATCACGGATAATTCATATTTCCTTCGGGATCGACATAACCTATAAAAAAGAAGCGGAGAAAAAACTTCAGGACAGCGAAACAAAATTTAAAAAACTGATTCATAACACAGGTGACGTTTTTGCGATTGTCGGCAAAGATTTAAAAATAAAATTCATCAGCAATTCCGTAGAGCGGATTACGGGATTTACGGTTGAAGAAAGCCTCGGTGAAAATATTTTTGATATAGTGCATCCGGAAGACATTTCCGCCATCAGGGATTTGATAAAAAAAGGCATTGACGTCGAAAATTTCGTTGAAATTATCGAATACAGAAGAAAATGCAAGGACGGAAGATATATTTACGCGGAGTCGGTCATTCAAAATTTATTCCATGACGATTTAATACGCGGAGTGTTGATCAATTCGAGAGATATAACCGAACGCAAACAAAACGAGATGAAGCTGGAGGAATTGAACGCTACGAAGGACAAACTGTTTTCCATCATTGCGCATGACCTCAGAGGGCCTATCGGCAATTCAGCACTGTTCCTGGAAATGCTGGCGGATGAACAGATAAATTTTGATTTGGAAGAAAAAAATATTCTTTTGAATGAAAATATCAAATCGTTGAAAAACACGAGAAAACTTCTCGAAAATCTTCTCGATTGGGCAAGAAGCCAGAAAAACGATATCAGAATCGAAAGAAAAAGCATCAATATTAAAATGCTCGTGCGTGAAGGCTGTGATGTTTTAAAAATGCAGGCCGCGATAAAAAAAATAAACCTTTCATGCCATGCCGAGGAAGATTTGAACATAATTGCCGACGAGCGAATGATAATAACAGTTATGCGCAACCTTGTATCGAACGCGATAAAATACAGTTATGAAAACGGGAATGTCAGCGTAACCGCCTGGAGAGAAAACGATAAAGTAAATATTTCCGTCAACGACGACGGAACAGGCATGGATCGTGAAAAGATCCAAAAACTTTTTAAAATCACGAACGACGTCAGCACGCAAGGAACGAAGGGCGAAACAGGGACTGGTTTCGGGCTGATACTTTGCCAGGAATTTATCGATAAAAATAACGGTAAAATATGGGTGAATAGCGAACCAGGAAAAGGAAGCTCCTTTATAATGCAATTTCCCGCAGATAAAACAAATGAATTTCAAGGAAAACCCGGAAATGAAGAATTCGTTCAAGCATGTCCGAAAATTGCCGGGTTGTTCAATATTCTCGTTGTCGAAGATGACGAAGGCACAAGACGCCTTGTTAAAAAAATCCTCAAGACGAGAGGCTGGAAAATGAAATTCGCGAACAATGGCCGCGAAGCGATCGAGGTTTATAAAAATGAAAGCTTCGACGTCTTGCTTATGGATATCCATATGCCTGTGATGGATGGTATTTGCGCCACGAATGAGATAAGAAAATTAGAAATGAAAACCGGCCGCAAAACGCCCATAATAGCGTTTACGACCTGTAATTCGCGCGAGGAAATAGAAAATTATCTTAAAAACGGATTCGATGATTTTGCGTCAAAGCCCGTAAATATAAATGAACTTCATGAAAAAATAGAAAAATAGACTTTAAGGTCAGGCAGCCGTGAATTTGCAGGTGAATCAAATAAGAACGAAAAATAGCGGTAAGAAGGGCCATATACGATGGCGACGTATTAATTTCAATAAAGAGAACATCGTTTTCGGATTTGGATTTTCAACTTCACATCTAAAATTATGATATTTAAATTAAATCATCCGGGTCCGCATGTCGGCTCGGATTTAAGGCTTTCCTGAAATCATTCAATATGGTTGTTCCAGCAACGAACTGATTGACGATACCCTCTAAATAAAGTGTTTTAGGTTGACCGCCGCCCCCGCGGAAAGGGAAGGTCGCCTCCTTGCTATCCATGGCATCGGCGGCACTTCCAACCTCGTGTTGGTCGCGCAAAAGACTGTGGCTTGCGCGCGAGGAAAGTCTTTTCCCCGCTACATAGTGATGAAACTCCATTTGAATCTCAGATCCAGTTAATTTTTCTCTTGACTTCTTTGAATATTTTATCTACAATAATATTATAAGTATTAACAAGAAGCCTTATGCAGTGCAAATCTTCATGGAAATGTCAGCTGACATCTGTTGCCGGTTACATATCCCATTTTAAAACTCATTTATTACGAATTATGAATATGTTGCATCATAAAGTAATCTTAAACAAACAAATATGCGGAAATAATAATATGGTGTTTTCGAAAATATAAAAGCCTTCTAAAATGGTTTTATCAAACAATTGTTAGTTTATTTTTATACAGTCTGGCTATAAGAAGGAATTTGCCATGTTTAAAAATGTGAAAGTTGGCTCGCATTTGGCATTATGGCTCAGTCTTGCACTGGCTTTAGTGTGGATGATTTCAATCTGCAAGCGGGAGCCGCAAAGCGCCGGGCCAAAATACGGTGACTCTTCACCGTTTCAAACAACCCTTGT
Organism: uncultured bacterium; assembly: GCA_964551445.1. GTDB lineage: Bacteria > Muiribacteriota > UBA9980 > UBA9980 > UBA9980 > DAOPXV01. The sequence continues at coordinate 236,415 of CAZKCG010000003.1, forward strand.
CTATCATTTTGCCGTACACCCGCTTTATAATCCTACCAGGATGATGCAAGCATATCAGCCGCTGTTGGATTATTTGAACGAGAGAATGAAAGGGACGCGACTCGTCCTTGAAGCATCCAGAGATTACGCCGACTTCGAGAAAAAATATAAAGCCGGAAACCCCGAATTTATTCTTCCGAATCCCTGGCAGACCATTCAGGCGATGAAGACCGGATACGGCGTCATAGCCGAAGCCGGAGACCCGAAAGATTTCAAAGGCATATTCATAGTTCGAAAAGACGGCGGCATCGAAAAGCCCTCGGATCTGAAAGGCAAGGCAGTAAGCTATCCTTCAGCCACGGCGCTTGCGGCCTGCATCATGCCGCAATATTTTCTCCACAAACATGGTGTCGATGTCGGAAGGGATATCGAAAACCGTTATGTCGGTTCACAGGAATCTTCCATAATGAACGTCTATTTGAAAAAAACGACCGCCGGGGCGACCTGGCCGCCGCCGTGGAGGGTCTTTCAGAAAAGCAATCCCGGGGAAGCCTCGGAATTGAAAGTAATATGGGAAACCGAACCATTTATCAATAATTCTGTCATGGTACGCGACGATATACCGCAAAACATTCGGGATCAGGTTCAAAAATTCCTGTTCGGGCTTCATGAGACCGAACAGGGAAAAGCCGTGCTTGCGGGTATGGAAACCGAACGCTTTATACCCGCCTCGGACAGGGACTATTATACGGTAAGAGACTATGTAGAGCGTTTTGAAAAAGAAGTGCGAAAGGTAGAAATAAAATAAAAATTATGGCTCTCCGCCGAGGAGACATTTGTTATGTTTAAAAATGTTAAATCAGTATTTCATATGATATTTTGGCCTTGCATTGTCCTGATTTTTATTGTATTGACGACCCGCGGCGGCGTGCAAGAGCCGCAAGGCTATGGGCCGAAATATGGCGAGTCATCGCGGTATCAGACCGTTCCCGTATATCGTTTCGGATTTCACGCGATTTACGCTCCCGACAAGATGATTCAGATCTATCAGCCGCTGATCGATTACCTTAACGAGAGGCTTACGGGCGGGCGGCTTCAACTCGAGGCATCGTTGAACTTCACTGTTTTTGAGGAAAAATATAAAGCCGGAAAATCCGATTTTGTTCTTTTGAATCCATGGCAGGCCCTTCAGGCAATGAAAGCCGGCTACAGCGTCATCGCGCAAGCAGGAGATCCGAAGGATTTCAAAGGCTTATTCATAGTGCGAAAGGACGGCGGCATCGAAAAACCGTCGGACCTGAAAGGCAAGTCTGTAAGCTATCCATCGTCCACGGCGGTCGCCGCCTGTATCATGCTGCAATATTATCTCCGCTTGCAGGGGATCGATGTCGGAAGGGACATCGAAAACCGTTATGTCGGCACGCAGGAGTATTCCATAATGAACGCTTATTCGAAAAAAACCGCTGCCGGCGGCACCTGGACGATGGCATGGAAGAATTTTCAAAAACTTCATCCAAAAGAAGCCGCGGAAATGAAAGTGGCATGGGAGACCGAACCTTTTTTGGTCAGCAATTCCGTCATGGCGCGCGGCGATATACCGGCGGATATCCGCGAGCAGGTTCAGAAATTACTAACCGGACTACATGAGACCGACAGGGGGAAAGCGATACTTTCAAATATTGAGATCGATCGTTTTTTACCCGCCTCTGATAAGGACTATCATGCGGTGCAAACATATATCGATCGTTTTGAAAAAGAAGTGCGAAAGGTGGAAATAAAATGACTTTCAGTGATTTTCGTGACTTCCTGTTCGGAACGCTGCGCGGTCGCCTGATCTTAAGCGTGGCTGCCGTACATGCCGTAATGATGGCTCTTTTTATAACAGACCTGACAATAAGACAGCGCGCGATGCTGCTCGAGCGGCAGGTGGAGGAGGCCACGGCTTTATCATATACGCTTTCGACCTCGGCGGCGGGATGGATCGTCGCGCGCGACATATCCGGTCTTCAGGAACTCGTGGAGTCGCAGCAACGCTATCCTGAGCTTGTTTTTGCGATTCTCGCAGATGAGAACGGGCATATTATGGCCCATACCGAAAAATCAAAAACCGGAAAGTTTCTGATCGACCTTCCTGGAGAGTTCCGCCTGGCGGTTATCAGTAAAACACCCGATCTGGTGGATGTTGCCGTTCCGGCTATGCTTGGAGGTAAGTTCGTGGGGTGGGTTCGTGTCGGTATAGGGCAAAAAACAGCCGGAAAGAAACTTGACGAGATCACGCTCGCTGGAATACTTTATGCGCTTTTGGCGATCCTGATAGGATCCGTTATAGCGTGGTTGATGGGCCGCCGCATTACCAGGCGGCTTTATGCGGTAGAGGATACGATCAACGAAGTAAGAGCCGGAAATAATTCGGCCCGTTGCAAGATCACCGGGACCGACGAAGCCGCTCTGCTAGCAAAAGAATTCAATGGCATGCTTGACACCCTGTCGGAGCGCGACGCCAAACTTGTCAAGAGCGAGAAATATCTGAAAGAGGCCCAGCGTTTAGCGAAGATAGGCAGCTGGGATTGGGATATTCAAACCGATATTATCATCTGGTCGGAAGAATATTACCGCATTTATGGATTCGATCCGGCGCAGCGTCCGCCGGGATATGAAGATCATCTGAAAGCATATACGCCCGAGAGCTCCGCCCGGCTTGACGCGGCGGTAAAGAAAAGCATGCAGACCGGCGAACCGTATGAACTAGATCTGGAACTTGCCGGAGCGGAACCCCGCCGCTGGATCACGGCCCGCATCGAAACAAGGCGTGATGCCCAGGGCCTGATAATCGGCTTGAGAGGGACCGCGCAGGATATTACCGAACGCAAGCGGGTAGAGCAAAATATCGCCCTTTTGAGTTTTGCTATGAACAGTGTGTGTGAAGCCGCTTTTCTAATAGATAAAAAAGCGAGGTTTCATTTTGTCAATGAGGAGTCATGCCGCATTCTGGGCTACACCCGCGCTGAACTGCTTAACCTTGGCGTGCCTGATGTCGATCCTGATTTTCCAGAGGAACTCTGGGCTTCTCACTGGCAGGAACTCAGGATGAAGCGTTCGATGACTTTTGAGGGCCGCCATAAAACAAAGGATGGCCGTGTTTTCCCTGTCGAGGTCAACGCGAATTATATTGAATACGAAAATCATAGCTATAACCTGGCATTGGTGAGAGATATCACCGAACGCAAGCTCGCGGAGCAGGAACGTTCGGTCCATATCGGGTTCATTGAAAGCCTGGACAGAATAGATCGGGCGATACAAGGAACGAATGACCTCGAACGAATGATGAGCGATGCGTTGGGCGCCGTGCTTTCGATATTTGAATGCGACCGTGCATTTCTTTTGTATCCGTGCGACCCGTTCGCGTCCGGATGGCAGGTGCCAATGGAGCGCAACAAACCTGAATATCCTGGTGTTCTGGCTCTTAAACTTGAAATGACGATGACCCCCGAAGTGGCGGAAACGCTTCGAATATTACTGGCATCCGAAGGTCCCGTTAAATTTGGCCCGGAAACCCCTTATCCATTGCCCGCAGATGTATCGAAACAATTCGGGTTCAAGAGCTTGATGTCAATGGCGATTTATCCAAAGACAGGCAAACCGTGGCAATTCGGGATTCACCAGTGCTCGCACGCTCGCGTCTGGACGGCTTGTGAAGAAAGGCTTTTTCAGGAGATCGGCAGACGGCTGGGGGATGGGTTGACCACTCTGCTGGCATATCGTAACCTTAAGGATAGTCAGGGCAAACTCGAGGAGGCCCAGCGCATAGCGCATATAGGTTACTGGGACCGCGATATCACCGGTAACCGTATCACCCTCGCGAACGAGTCCTGCAAAATTTTTGGTATTTCGCCGCTGGAATTGAATTTCAGCATGGAAGGGTGGCATGAACGCTGGCTCACGCTTATCCATCCGGAGGACAGGCAGCGGGTGGGCCAGGCTCTTGATGAGGCACTAAACGGCGATTCTCGCTATAACGTAGAATACCGCATCGTTCGAGACGACAATAATGTGCGTCATATTCACAGCGAGGCTAATATATTTAGAGATGATGCGGGTCTTCCGGTGCGCATGCTGGGTATGATGCAGGATATTACCGAACGCAAGCGAGCCGAAGAACAGATACTTAAATTAAACCGTATCTATGCCGTTCTAAGTAATATCAATAAAGCGATCGTCAGAATTCATGAAACGAAAGAATTATTAAACGAAGCCTGCCGTATCGCGGTTGAACTTGGCAAATTCCGGATGGCATGGATCGGTATGGTAAATTTACAAACGAACAAAGTTGGCGTTGTCGCTTCAAATGGCGTTTCAGAAGATTATCTGGAAAAAATCAACATAGATCTAAGCGATGCGCTTCTGAGTAATGGTCCTACCGGAATCGCCATCAAGACGGGCAGGCATAAAACATCGAACAGTATTAAAGACGACGATAGTATGATTCCATGGCGGGATAACGCCATGAAATATGATTATAAATCTTCCGCGGCGTTTCCGTTAACTATTTTTGGCAAGGTAACCGGCGTATTCAACATATACTCTAATGAAACCGATTTTTTCGCTGAAGAAGATATCAATCTTCTTGATGAAATGGCAAAAGATATTTCATTCGCTCTTGAATTTATTGAAAACGAGGCCGAACGCAAAAAGAACGAGGAACTGTTAAAACAAAGTGAATTCCGTTTGAATGAAGCCCAGCTCATCGCCCATATAGGAAACTGGGAATTGGATCTGATTAAAAACATCCTTATCTGGTCGGATGAAATTTATCGCATTTTTGAGATCGATTCGAACAAGTTTGGCGCTTCGTACGAAGCTTTCCTGAACGCTATTCATCCCGAAGATCGTGACGCCGTAAATGAGACTTACACCGCCTCTTTAAAAAACAAGTCTCCGTATTCGATCGACCATCGTCTTTTATTTCATGACGGCCGGATCAAATATGTCCATGAACAGTGCGAAACTTTCTATGATAAGGATGGGAACCCTGTTCGCTCCATCGGAATAGTTCAGGATATCACTGAACGAAAACAGGCCGAAGAAGCGCTGAAGGAACAGTATTCTACACTGCGCGGTATCATTGATAGCACAGACGCATTGATCTTTTCTTTGGACACCAAATACTGTTACACCAGTTTTAATCATGGACATGCTTCCGTAATGAAGGAGATCTACGGCGTAGAGATCGAGATTGGCCAGAGTTTACTGGACAACATGACGGTAGTTGAAGACCGAGAGAAGGCAAAGTGCAATCTTGATCGAGCATTAGCAGGCGAGCAGCTCGTAGAGGAATCATATTCGGGAGAAAAACTCAAACCTCGATTATATTTTCAAATATCACACAGCCCTATCAGGGCGGAAGAAGACGAAATTATTGGTGTTGCCGTGCTTTCTCAAAATATCACCAAGCGCAAGCAGAATGAGGAAAAGATCATACAATCCCTCCGTGAAAAAGAAACACTCATCCGTGAACTTTATCATAGAACGAAAAATACAATGCAGGTAATTCGCGGCATACTTGCGCTTCAGGCGGCAGAACTTCCAACGAACACAGAACTTCAGCAAATGGTTAAAAATACCGAAGATAGAATTCAGGCGATATCGCTTGTGCATCAAATGCTCTATAAAAGTCAGGATTTATCTCAAATTTCCATCAAAGAATATTTACATGAACTATCCGCTTTAATTCTGCAAAGTTTTGGAGTTTCCACTGATAGAATATTATTAAATACTAAAATCGATGACCAACATTTTCTGATCGATACGGCGATTCCATTTGGATTGATTATTAATGAACTTATGACAAATTCATTGAAATATGCATTCCCGGACAATAGAAAAGGAATGATTTCAATCACTCTAACCAGGGGAGAATCGGAAAATATTATATTGCAATATTCTGATAACGGGATTGGTGTTCCCGATGGATTTGATTTTCAAAATCAAAACACATTAGGTTTGAAACTGATTTATAATATTGGCGAGATGCAAATGCTGGGAAAGGTAGTTATGCAAAACAATAACGGCGTTTCCTGTTTAATTGAATTTCCAGACGATCTCTATAAAGCGAGAGTTTAAAATGAATAAACAAATAAAATTTCTTTTAGTGGAAGATGAAGTCATAAATGCCATGCTCATTCAAATGCAATTGAAGGGTGTTGGATACGATGTCTCACATCATGTTACAACAGGTGAAAATGCAATAAAAAGCGCAAAGCAAAATCGTCCGGATATTATTTTAATGGATATCAGGCTGGCTGGTGGAATTGATGGTATTGAGGCAGCAATGGTAATTAATTCAGGTATCCCGATTATATTCATTACCTGTTATGACAATCAGGCTGTAAGGGAAAGAACTGAAAAATTTAAACCTCTGGGATATTTAATAAAGCCCCTGGATATCGATAAATTAAAGACAATTATCGATACTCATTTTGTATAATCAAAGAAGTGACAAACAAAATCAACCGGACTGGAGGAAAAATGAACTTGCAGGAATCCAAAACTATACTTCTCGTCGAAGATGAGGCGATCACCGCGCTCGCTGAATCACAGGCGATCAAAAAATTCGGATACAATGTTATCACCGTGGGTTCCGGCAAAAAAGCGGTTGAAATTGCAATAACCGATAAGACGATAAGCCTCGTTCTCATGGATATAAAACTCGGCCAAGGGAACGACGGCACCGAGATCGCCCGGCAGATCCTGGCGAAACGGAATATACCAATAATTTTTCTTACTTCGCATTCAGAGCGTGAAATCATGGAAAAAGTCTGCGGTATCACCCGTTATGGCTACGTGAACAAGAATTCAGGAGATTTTGTGTTGCAATCGTCCATCGAGATGGCGTTTGAGCTTTTTGAGGCGCATGAAAAAACAAGCAAGAGTGAAGCACGCCAGCGAACGCTGTTACAAACCATTCCAGACCTGGTCTGGCTTAAGGATGCGGATGGCGTCTATCTTTCCTGTAACCATATGTTCGAAAAATTTTTCGGCGCCAGGGAAGCGGACATTATCGGCAAAACTGACTATGACTTCGTAAATAAAGAACTGGCGGATTTCTTCCGGGAAAATGACCTTAAAGCAATGGCGGCCGGCAAACCAAGCATCAATGAGGAATGGATAACCTTCAAAAGCGATGGTCACCGGGCCTTGCTGGAAACAATAAAGACGCCGGTGTTCGAAAATGGCGGCCGGCTCATCGGCGTGTTGGGTATCGCACGGAATATTACCAAACGCAAGCAAGCCGAAGAACGGGTACTTAAACTTAACCGTATCTACGCCGTTCTGAGTAATATCAATCAAGCAATTGTCAGAATTCACGAAACCTGGGAATTGTTAAACGAAGCCTGCCGTATCGCGTTTGAATACGGCAAGTTTCGCATGGCATGGATCGGCCTGGTGAATACACAAACGAACAAAGTTGATGTTGCAGCTTCATATGGAGCTTCAGAAGATTATCTGAATAAAATTAACATTGATTTAAATGATGAGCTCCGAAGTAATGGTCCCACCGGAACTGCCATTAAGACCGGTAAACATAAAATATCAAACAATATTAAGCATGATGAGAGTATGATTCCATGGCGGGATGATGCCATGAAATATGATTATAAATCCTCCGCTAGTTTTCCGTTAATTGTTTTCGATAAGGCAGTTGGCGCATTCAATATTTATTCTAATGAAACTGATTTTTTTGATGAAGAAGATATTAGTCTTCTCGATGAAATGACAAAGGATATGTCATTCGCTCTTGAATTTATAGAAAGCGAAGCCAAACGCAAGGGGGCGGAAGATAAATTAAAAACAGCTCTTTTAGAAAAAGAAGCTCTTTTAAGAGAATTATACCATCGAACGAAGAACAACATGCAGATGATATGCGCTATGCTTACCATACATTCGCTTAAAATTGACGACAGTGAATTAAAAAATATTTTCAAGGATATTGAAACCAGAATACATTCAATGGCCCTGGTGCACCAGAAATTATATAAATCAAAAGACCTTTCAAATATCAATCTTAATGAATATGCCGTCGAACTGATTAACCTTTTGATGAAAAGTTATAGTATATCGCCGGATCGAATATCGATAGATCTGAATATTGAAAATATTTCAGTATTGATTGATATTGCCATTCCCTGCGGGTTAATCCTTAATGAACTGGTTTCGAATTCATTGAAGTATGCCTTCCCTGAAGAAAGGCATGGAAAAATATCATTATCGATAACGAAACGCGAACAAACTATCAACATCTGTTATTCTGACGATGGAGTCGGCCTGCCTCAGGGTTTCAACTATCGCAACGACGGTAAAATGGGATTGCAATCGGTTATTTCAATCGTCGAAGATCAATTGCTTGGAAATATTTCAATCACGCCGGAAAAAGGATTTGATTGCGATATAAGTTTTAAAAACGCATTATATAAAGCGAGGATATAAAAATGAACGATAAATTGAAAGCTCTTGTCGTTGAAGATGAAACGTGGTCTGCTATGCTGATCGTCAATTATTTAACCAACCTAGGATGCTTATGCGGCAAGCACGTCACTACCGGCGAAGGCGCAGTAAAAAAGGCGGCAGAGGAAAAACCGGATATAATTTTCATGGACATCCGTCTCGCGGATAACGTTAATGGCATTGAATCAGCAAAAAGAATACTCGTGAATAACCCGGATATTCCAATAGCGTTCATGAGCGCATTCTCGGATAACGAAGTAGTGGCCGAGGCGAAGAAACTAAATTGTGTCGCATATTTCAATAAACCTCTGGATATGCAGGAGATCAAGGAGCTCCTGGAAATGGTCGCAGAGAAAAAGTCTCTGAAATTAGATAAAGAATGACGGCCAGGCGTCACGTTTCGTTTGAAACAAAAAAATCAATTAGTGGCGTTTAAAATTGCTTTGGGCAGTAATTTTATATTTACAATAATTGCGTCCGTTAAAAAAACTCTGAATTTTATCAAAAATGCCTCAAAAAACATTGTAAATACGCCATCAAATTTTTGATTTTGACATTTATTAAACTGACTCATAATTTGAAAATAATTTAAAAATATGTTAAAATGTTGACCGTTTCTTTTTCGATAACTGGCATTAACGATAAATCATAATTTGCTATAAGGGATGAAAACCTATGCCATTGCTTATTGTCAATTATAAAAATGGAGAACGCCAGTTCGAGTTCGAACTCGGAGTTTCGATACATGAAATTTTAAAAACCGCTGGCGACGAGCACTGTGACGTTATTGTCGCCGAAGCCATAGATGACAGAGAGGCGACCGATTTTTTCAATTCAACCTGCCGCGGCATCGGAAACTGCGGTATTTGCCGCATTCACATCAAAAGCGGAGACGCCGGAGCTCCAACTCAAAGGGAAACGGCCATTCTGTCTGATGACCAGATACGCCATGGCATCCGCCTCGCCTGCCAGATAAGACCACAATCGGACATTCACATCTGTCTGGATAATATCGATTCTCCATCTTACTTCCAACCGCTTTCAGAAAATAGCGCAATATCATTTGCGGCGTTAAAAAAATCAAAATCTATAATTATTAAACCTTACGCGATCGCAGTCGATATTGGAACGACGCAAGTTCGCCTTTCTCTCGTGAATCTGAAAAATGGAACGCGCATATCCGGAATTTGTGGAATGAACCCGCAGTCGGCTTTCGGAACTGATATTCTTACAAGATTGATGAAAGCCGCCGAGGCCGAAAAAAACGCGAAAAAGATGCGCGAAATCGTGAGAACATGCATCTCTTCGGCTATTAAATTTATACTTTCAGAACGCCCATCGATCAAATTAACAGATATATCGAAAATTCTTATCGTCGGTAATACCGCCATGCTCGCTCTTCTGACCGGTAAAAATTACGCCCTTTTGCTTCAGCCGGAATATTGGACGCAAGAAATCGACTTGCGACAGGAGCGCGGCATTATCCAATTGCAGAAAGATCTCGGGGTCTGCGACGATACCGCGGTCGAAATTATTCAACCTGCCGCAGGTTTTGTGGGATCGGACCTTCTCGCCGGAGTTTTAGCCGCTAAAACCGCTGGAACGGCGGGTGAATTGCCTTCCGGATCGCTGCTTATCGATTTTGGAACTAATTCAGAAATAGCTTTATGGGATGGAAATGTCATCTGGATAACATCAGCCGCCGGGGGCCCGGCTTTCGAGGGCTGCGGCATCACTTGCGGAATGCATGCGCTGCCCGGAGCCATTTATAAAGTGTTTTCAGAAAATTCTTCCTCCGTTTTTTCTTATGAAACAATAGGAGGAGGCGAACCGAAAGGCATATGCGGTTCAGGCATTACGGACGCCATTGCCTGCATGTATAGATCAGGG
>CAZKCG010000004.1:0-210290 GCA_964551445.1 uncultured bacterium
GCCTAAGTGGACTTGAACCACTGACCTCACGCTTATCAGGCGTGCGCTCTAACCACCTGAGCTATAGGCCCTTATATCTTAAATATCAAACCCCAAACATCGGCCCATTAAAAATTTAGTAAGGAAATATTATCACATTACTTTACGAATGTCAACATATTTATAAAAAAAAAATATTTTATTTTAAAACCTTTCACAGCAGAGGTTTTTGCTCCCATTCACTTATCACCAGTTCGAATTCTTCTTTTATGCTTTCGACAAGCCCGGGCGCGTCTTCTAAATTACCCGACTTAGCCTTGATCTCGATATCATCGAGCAGAGCGGAAAGTTTCTGCACGAAAACCGTAAGCGACATGCCTTTTAATTTATGAGAAAAATATCTCGTATCATCAGGATTGCCGGCTAAAACCGAACGCTCTATATCTTTTAAAATGTCTTTAGACTGATATATAAATTTATCAAAAAGCATATTTATCATTTCTTCACGGCCGCCGTAATTTTCCATCAGCAGCTTAAAATTTATCCGTTTTAAAAGCGTTTCACCGGAAATAATAATGTCTTTGAAACTTTTATTTTTTTCGATAACGTCATATATTATATTTTCGAGTCCGTTCACGTTAAGCGGCTTGGATATGTAATAATCCATTCCGGACCTCATGCATGATTCGCCTATTTCCGATAAATTATCAGCGGTCATAGCTATTATAGGAGTTACGCATCCCGTTTTTCTTATTTCGAAGGAGGCCTCGTATCCGTTCATCACGGGCATGTGTATATCCATGAGTATAACGTCGAAAGAGCGGCCTTCACTTATTTCCTGTTTTACCGCCTCGAGGGCCATACGGCCGTTCTCAACCACGAAGATCTTATGCCCGTTCTGCATCAGCGCGAGGGATATAAGCTCGATATTTAAGAAGGTATCCTCAACGAGAAGGACCCTGTAATTTTTACCGTCCGGAAGTTGCTTTATAAAATGCCTTTCTTCCGAATCTATCATGTCGTAATTTCTTCCCTTTAAAAAATTTATGGAAAAATAAAATACGCTTCCGGCGCCCGGGGAACTTTTTACACTGATCCCCGAACCGCCCATGAGCGTCACTATTTTATTTGAAATGGAAAGCCCGAGCCCGGTTCCGCCGTATCTTCTGTTTATCGTGCCGTCAGCCTGCATGAACGGAGAGAAAATGCGGTTCATAAAGTTATCCGTAATACCTATTCCCGTATCGGAAACGGATATCTTCAAGAGCGCGCTGTGCTCGGTTTCATCTTCCACGGAAACGCTCACGCTGATATATCCTTCGCGGGTAAACTTGAATGCGTTGTCTATAAGGTTTAAAATTACCTGTCTGAGGCGGTTCGGGTCGCCGAAGAGATTATATTTCAATTTTTTATCGACCGTTACCGAACTTTCAATATCGCTTCTGGAAAGAGTGATCTTTTTAGCCGCCATAATATCGCAGATTATCTCTTCAATATTAAACTCTATGGTCTCCATTTCCATGTGGCCGGACTCGATCTTTGAATAATCGAGTATGTCGTTGATTATCATTAAAAGATGGCCGGCGCCCGATTTTATATATTTTAATAATTTAAGCTGGCCTTCGTCGAGATCCGTTTTTAAAAGCATATCGGAAAAGCCTATTATGCCGTTTATCGGCGTTCTTATCTCGTGACTGGTATTGGCCACGAATTCGCTTTTAATATTATTCGCTCTTTCGGCTTCTTCCTTAGCTTTTAAAAGTTCGGCCTCCATTTTTTTCCGTTCTTCTATATCGCGGGCGATGCCGAAGATCTCATAAGGCCTGCCGTCCATATACCTTAACTGACTGCTTATCTCAAAAAATCTTTTGCCGCCGGAGCTATTGAGCATTTCAACTTCATAAACAGTTTTTTCTTTTAAACCTTTGATCTTTTCTCCCATTATTTTCTTCATAGAATCAATATATTCGGCGGCTACAAAATCAAAAACACTTTTACCTATGATATCAGATTTTATATATCCCATTACTCTTTCTATGGCCGGATTTATAGAAGTGAACCGGCCCTGAAGATCAATAGTGAATATGCCGTCATTGGCGGAACTAACTATTTCGCTGTAATGTTCTTCGGTTTTTTTAAGTTCAAACTGGGTATTTTTATGAGATGATATATCTTTCAAGGTTGCGAAAAGAAATTTATCGCCTTCCGATACGGCAAGCTTTAAATTGACTTCTACCCAAATTAATTTTCCGGATCGATTTTTTATACGCCACTCAAAAATTTCCGGAATGCCTTCCAGAACGCGCTTTATGATATTGAAATAGTTTTGTTTTGAGCAGTCGCTTTCTATATCGTACCAGATGTCCGGATCGTTAAGCTCGTCGAGCGATGAATAACCGAGAAAATCATGCGCGCTTTTATTGACCGATATGATACGGCCGGTTTCCGCGTTATAAACGAGTATCGGATAACTGAATTCATCAAATATCGTTTTGTAATATGATGCGTTTATGTCGCTCATTGAAACCCTTTCGTTAGATCAATCCCAAAATGGCGAGTTTTGATTGTATGACGTCCTTCATGACGGGTTTCATTATATATTCGTTAGCCCCGAATTCAAGGGCTTTTTCGACCTGGTCTATTTCCGTTTCGGTCGTGACCATTATCAGCATTATATTTTCATATTCTTTGTTTTCCCTGATTTTACATATCAATTCAAACCCGTCCATTTCAGGCATTAATATATCCACGAACGCCGCGATCACGTCTTTATCAGTTTCCAGCAATTTAAGCGCCGCAGGGCCGCTTTCGGCTTCGACGATCTCAAATCCTATCTCTTCGAGCATGAATTTTAAGGATAATCTTATAAACTCTGAATCGTCAATTATCAAAATTCTTTTTTTCATTGGAACCTCACCGATTTATTTCTTTTTAAGCCTGTACCATATAGTATTTTCGATCTGCGCGCCCTCGAATTCCTCGTCGATATTGAGCATAGTTTCACCGACGCCGAGTATCAGGTATCCGCCTGGAGTCAGTATTTTTTTTATTTTATTTAAAATATTCTTCCGGCTTTCGATATCGAAATATATCAAAACATGTCTTAAGAATATAACATCCATCTGAGGCATGGACGGCCACGCTTCGACAAGATTGACTATCATGAATTCAACCATTTTTTTAAGATCTTCGCGAATATGCCATTGATGGCCGTTCTGCCTGAAATATTTTACGAGCAGCCTTGCGGGAAGACCCCTGTTGATCTCGAGCTGGCTGTAACTTCCTTCTTTGCCGCGCGCTATCATGCGCTTTGATATGTCGCTCGCGTGTATCTTTAAATTCCAGTTTAAAAGCGATGGAAAATTTTCATGTATAAGCATGGCCAGGCTATATGCTTCCTGTCCGGTAGAACAGGCCGCGGACCATATATTCATCGTTTTTTCCTTTTCGCGTTTTTTCATGGTCTCGGGAATAACGTGATTTTTCATGGAATTGAACGGGTTGAGATCGCGAAAAAAAGAAGTTTCGTTGGTCGTCATGGCGTCAATTACCCTTATCGCGATATCGGAATATTTGCTGGCGCGCACGCGGGAAACAAGCTCGTGAAAAGATTCGAGTTTCAATTCCTCGATCATGGAAACAAGTCTTGACTCCATAAGATATTTTTTATCCTGTTCAAGGACTATTCCTGACTCGTCTTTTATGAATTTTTGTAAAAAATTAAAATCTTCCTGGTTTATATTCATAAAAATACCTTTGCTAAACGCGGCGCAGCATATCGCTTAACGCGTTAGCTTCCCTGATCTTTTTTATTATTTCACAACCTATGGAATCTATGGAAAAAATGCCGTCTGAAAGACCGGCGCTCGAAACTGAACACGGCATGCTTGGAACCACGCTTGTTTCCTTATCCTGGACAAATATCCGCCCGCCCGCTTTTTTTACCGCTGCGCATCCCTTTAATCCGTCGTGGCCCATTCCGGTCAGGATCACGGCGAGGAGGTTACCTCCATAAACTTCAGCGGCCGACCTGAATAAAACATCCACTGAAGGACGGCATGAATTTTCCTGTTCATCTTTGTTGGTATATATTTTAACCGCATTGCCTTCTTTTTTAACGGTCATGTGAAAATCGCCGGGAGCTATATAAATTTTGTTTTTTTCAACCGTCATTCCCGAAACAGCTTCAAAAACGCCGATCTTAGATTTAGAAGCCAGCCTTTCAGCGAGAAGCTTTGTAAACAGAGGCGGCATATGCTGAACTATCAATACCGGAACCCCTATATCGGAAGGTATATCCGCTATCAATTTGGCGAGGGCGTTAGGGCCGCCGGTAGACGACCCTATGATCAAAGCTTCTATTCTTTGATTATTGATATCAGACCTGTTTTTCTTCAGATCCGATTCCGACAGAAAAACAGCCTGTTTATCATTTTTGTCCTGAACGCTTATAGCGTATAAAGATTTTATTTTTGGTATAAGTTCTTCGAACAGATTTTTTTTCACGTTTTCTAAATTACCTACGTTAACAGGTTTTTGAACGAAATCGTTAGCGCCGCACGCCAGCGCCTCAAAGGTCGAGCTGGCACCTTCGCTGGTATGGACGCTGAACATTATAACGGGAATTTCGCGGCGTTTTTTTCGAAGCGCCCTGAGCATATTAAGGCCGTTCATTTCCGGCATTTCCAGATCGAGCACAACCAGGTCAGGATTCATAAGCTCTATTTTTTCAAGGCCTATTATGCCGTTAGCGGCGGTAGCGCAAACTTCTATATCGCCGTCTGAATTAATTATATCAGACACGATCCTTCTTGTTACGATCGAATCATCGACTATCAATACTTTTATCTTGTTATTCATTTAATTAACACCATTTTCTGATAATGCCATTATTGCCGCTAATATATGCGTAAGTTTTAAATTTTAAATTTGTTGGTAAGGCTGCCTAGTTCATTGGCTATTTTAGCCAGTTCACCTGACGAACGCGAGATCTCCCTTGAATTATTCGAAGTATGCTGGGCCATCTGCGCCACTCCGCTTATATTTTTCGTTATTTCAGAACTTCCCGTATTTACGTCGATTATATTTCGCGTTATTTCAGCCGTGGTCGCTGTCTGTTCTTCAACCGCGGTAGCTATGGTATTTTGTATATCGCTGATCTTATTTATGATGTTGCTTATCTGAACTATTGAATCGATAGAGCGTTTGGTGTCGTTTTGTATCATTTCGATCTTATGGCTTATGTCTTCAGTAGCTTTCGCGGTCTCTTTGGCCAGTTCCTTAACTTCGTTCGCGACGACGGCAAAACCTTTTCCGGCTTCTCCGGCGCGCGCGGCCTCGATGGTAGCGTTAAGCGCAAGAAGGTTGGTCTGTTCGGCTATCGAAGTTATGACTTTTATGACCTTTCCTATTTCAAGGCTGCTCGCGGTAAGTTTTGAAATATTTTCATTAGTGGCCCTCGCCATTTCAACGCCGGAACTTGCGACCCTCGCCGCTTCGTCGGCATTTCGCGATATTTCATTTATACTCGCGCTCATTTCTTCCGTTCCGGCCGAAACGGTTGAAACTATTCCCTGAACCTCGCCGGAAGCCGTTGAAACTATATTCGCGTTATTTGTCGTTTCTTCCGCGCTCTTTATCATTTCACGGCTTATATTGGTAAGTTCGCTGGACGATTTCGCGAGCATTTCAACGATCTGTTTGTTGCCGTTGATAAATTCCTTGAGATTATTTATCATTGAATTAACTGATTTTCCAAGCTGATCGAAAAGTTCGTCGCCCGTTCTTTCATTGGCGGACGCGGTCAGATCGCCGGAACTTACGCTGCTTAAAATAGCGAAAAGATCGGTTAGATTCATGGACATATTCATTATGCTTCCGTGGAGCTCTTCTTCTGATTTTTGTGATATTTTCATTGCTTCTTCAATTTTATGTCTGGACTCTACAATGGTCTTTTTAATACGGAACACGCTCAATATGAGTAAAGTGAATAAAATAAAAAGAACTATCGGCGACGCGTAAGAATAAAACATAACCGTTTTTTCATGCAGGCTCATCGCTTCATGTTTTACCGCTATTATTTTTTCGATCCTTGCGTGAACGAGTCTTGCCACCGCTATTATTTTTTCATCAAATTCCTTGGCAGGAACCTTATTTTCGATCAATTTTGAAAGTTCCATGTCATAAAAATCAAGTTCTTTTAATTCCAGGTTAAGATTTGAAAAATTGGTCTTACATTTTAATACGGCCGCTTTAAGAGCATTTAAACTTTCAGTATCGCCGCGCAAAATATAATTTTTTTCCTGACGCCTTGTTTCAAGGTAGCTTTTATGCGCGTCACATATTGAAAAAAGTTCCTTCGTCTCCGATATAAGTTCCCTCTGAATTGAAGAAACGTGAACAAAAGATAATAATACAATGACCGCTACCGTTACAACGATATAAATTATCTTTTCCTCAGGCGCCATGTCTTTGAACATCTGGAATTCCTCCGTCACAAAAAATTATGTTGATATTTTTTTAAAGCAAAACCATGCCGCACCAAATTATAGTACGGCAAACTGATATTTTAACAAAAAATGTATATTAATTTTTTTAAATATATTAAAACTGTATCTGCGCCTTGAATTTCCCGCCGCCCTCGTCACGGCAGTAAAGCAGCGTCTTCTTGGAACGGTCGCACCACATCTGGACGTCTTTGCCAAAAGTCGAGCAGTCAGCCAGAACTTCAAGAACGTCGCCCGGTTTTAATTCGGGAGCTTTCGCCGTTATCTTTAAAATAGGCTGAGGGCATTTTAATCCGTTTGCGTCCAATGTTACTGTTGCCATGAAATGTATCTCCTTAAAAATTTGATTTTTCCGCATCGGCTGCGGAATGACTCAAATATGTTTTCCGGCTGTTTTAACGCAGACCGGAAATTCTTCAGTTATTATATTTTCAACTATATCTGGTATTTTTCCAATTATAACGGGATCGATATTTTCACTGAATTCGCTGATATTTTTAGCGGTTACGGCATATACCGATATATCTTCAGCCGTTAAAAGCCCCGTTTGCCGCGCAAGAGCAAGAGCCTCAAAAAAACCGAGCCCGTGAGACGATCTTAAATGAAAAGGCTTTTCAACGGAAGGATCGATCTTTCTGCATATTCCGGCTTCGCCCATTTCATCATGTATGATATCTATCATCACTATTTTTTCATATCCGGCGAAAAAATCCATCAATCTGAAACCGCCGCATGAGAGTTCCACCACTTCGGCTTCGATATTTCTATCTTTAAGCCCTCTGGCCATTTCCCGCGCTATGAATATTCCCGCGCCGTCATCGCTTAATATGGTGTTTCCAAGGCCTATCACGAGGGTTTTCATTAAAACTAATCCCTTCTTATGCTGTTAACGACCGTCCCGTTATGATCGTGAATATTTAATATCAGCGGCATTTCACCGGCGATAGCGTGCGTCGCGCATGATAAACACGGATCATAAGTTCTGAAGGCCATCTCAACCATATTCAGGGCTTTATTATCGGCTTTGCCTTTGATTATGAGTTTTTTCGCTACCTTCGCTATGGTCGCGCACATCGCCGCGTAATTATTTCCCGTCGCCACTATCAGATTCACTTTTTTCGTTATTCCGCTTTCATCCGTTTTATAGTGATGAAAAAGCGTTCCGCGCGGGGCTTCCACAACTCCAACGCCTTCGTTGGGGACCGCTGTCGGAATTTTTCTTATATCTTCCGATGTTATATCAGCGTCAAGGCTTAATTCAAGCATTCTTTCAGCCGCGTATAATATTTCAATGACCCTTGCCCAGTGGTTAGCCAGCGTATTATGAGCCGGTTTCGCGCCGAGAGTTTTATACATCTTCTCGAATTCTACCTGCGCCAGAGGCGTAGCCATGCCTTCCGAAGCGTTTAAACGGCCGAGCGGCGCCACCTGGTATATACCTGAATCGATCCCGCCTACAAGGCCTTTCCATCCGATCGCTTTAAGATAAACGAACTTCATGTATGACCATTTTTCAACGTGTTCCGCCATGTGTTGAAGATAATCGGCGGGCGCGAATTTTAAATACTGCTTTCCGGTCGGATCAACGACGCGGATATCGCCGTCATAAAAATTCACCTTGTTGTTTTTATCTACGAGGCCCATGTAGTAAGTTTCGATATAGTATAAATCTTTTGATAGGATTATGTCAACATAGTCTTTATTTTTTAAAACTATATCTTCGAATATCTTGATCGTAAACTTAGCGAATTCAACGCATGCGCGTGATTTTTCCTCAATTATTTTTCTTTCGCTCTCATTTATCGATTTTGAATTTCCGCCGGGAAGGCCGCATACGGGCTGAGTGGCCCTGCCGCCGATCAATTCCTGTATCTGCTGAGCGTAGGCCCTGTGTTTTATAACCTCTTTTCCAATATCGAGGCCTACTTTCGCCACGACGCCGAGAATATTGCGTTCAGCGGGCGGAGCGTCGGGGCCTAATATGAAATCAGGTCCGGCGAGAGCGTAAAAATGAGCTATATGAGAGTGTATCATGTGCGCGCAATAAAAAAGCTCGCGGAGTTTTTTAGCCGCTATCGGCGGATCTACGCTATAAACCGCGTCGACTGCCTTGGTTCCGGCAAGATGATGAGCTTCAGGGCACACGCCGCATATTTTAGGCGTTATTCTCGGAAGCTCCTCAACGTATTTACCTTCGCAGAATTTTTCAAACCCGCGAAGTTCGGGAACCTGAAGATACGCGTTCTCGACGTCTCCTGCCTCGTTCATGAATATATCTATTTTTCCGTGGCCTTCAAGTCTTGTGATGGGATCTATGGTGATCTTTTTCATTTATTACTTCACGCCCCCTTTAAGTATAGATTTGGGCAGGGTAAACTGATAAAAAGTTCCAATAGTGTCTTTTATATCAGATAAAATTCTATCAATGTCTTCTTCTTCATTCGCGTCTATCATCGAGGCCACTACGCTTAAAAGTTTGGCGCCCTGATCCATAACGCCCGGAGGCGGACCGTAGCATCCCCGGCACGGCATATTGACGTCGAGGCATTTAGCTCCGCCGCAGCCTGCTCTCGTAGCCGGGCCTGAACATATTATCCCCTGTTCCATAAGGCATTTTTTAGGATCGGTTATTATCTCGTGCACTCTGTAAAATTTCTTTATTTTTCTATCCGATGATTTTTCGCGTTTGCACTCATCGCATATTGTTTTCGACGAACCTATGACGCTTCCGGCCGGAGGAAGTTTTCCGGATGCTATGGCGTCTATTGCGGCGACTATCCATTCCACGTTAGGAGGACATCCGGGCAGGTAATATTCGACTTTTACTACCTCGTCAAGCGGAAATACCCTGTCATATAATTTCGGCAGCTCGAGATCGCCCTCGGGAACGGTAGTTTTAAGCTGAGGCCTGTCTTTAGACGGATTAGAGCCCGCTATCGACGCCGTTTCCTCATACGCGCATTTCATTATTTCCTCGGCGTGGAACTGATTAGCGAGGCCGGGAATGCCGCCCCATGAAGCGCATGCGCCGTAAGCGATCATTACCTTTGATTTCTGTCTCAAGAGCCTGGCTATATGTTCATGTTCTGAACTTCTCGTTCCTCCGTTGAAAAAAGTGATATCTATCTCGCCGTCTTTAAGCTGTTCTATGTCGCTATATTTTCCGTCGAATGCCAGCGGCATTAAAAGTATGTCAGCTATTGCGCCTAACTCTACGATCTTTTCGTTAGTATCAAGAAGAGAAACCTCGCATCCTCCGCATGAAGCAGCCCAATAAAATACTATCTTCAATTTACTCATGATGCGCGCCTCCCTCGTTGTTTTTATTATATCTTATCGTAAGCGGACCAAGTTTTTTTACTTTTTCTACCATTTCAAGCGTGACCTTCGAAAATTTTTCGCCTTCGCTGGCCGAAACCCAGTCGAGTTTGAACCTGTCTTTTTCTATACCGAGCTCGTGAAGTAGTTTTTCCAGAAGTCTCATTCTTCTTAAAGCTTTATAATTTCCTTCCTTGTAGTGGCAGTCTCCCGGATGGCATCCGAGAACCATAACGCCGTCGGCGCCTGATTGAAAAGCCTTCAGAACGTGCTGAGGGTCCACGCGGCCCGAGCACATCACGCGCACTATCTTTAAGTTAGGCGGAACTTCCTTATGCTGATTTCCGGCCTGGTCGGCTCCCGCGTAACTGCACCAGTTACATAAAAATCCAACTATTTTGGGTTCAAAATTAACGCTCACGCCAATACCCCCTCTATTTCGGAAAAGATCTGTTCATCGGTAAAATGCTTATTCGTTATAGCTCCGGCCGGACACGCCGCGACGCAAACTCCGCATCCTCTGCAGAGTATCTCATTTATGACAGCTACCCTTTTTTCAGCGTCGAAGCTTATAGCCTGATAAGGACACAATCCCATACAGCTATGGCACCCGCCGCAAATATCATCGAGCACTTTCGCGGTCGCGACCTCAAGCTCCAGTTTCTCGCCTGGAACTATTACGCTTAAAGCCATTCCGGCGGCCGCCTGAGCCTGCGCCACCGACTGAGGAACGTCTTTAGGTCCCGTGCAGCATCCCGCTACGTATATGCCGCGGTTCGCCGTCGCCGCGGGCGATATTTTTTCATGTTCGGCCGAATAAAATCCGTCGCTGTCAGTATTCATGCCAAGAAGCGCGTTGAATTGTTCCAAACCGTAATTCGGGACGATAGCCGTCGATAGAACGACCATATCGGCTTCTATGGTTTTTCCGCCGGCCGTCAATATTACTTTATCCGATCTTTTTTCAGCTTTGATGTCGTTCGCGTTATCCGTCCTGATATATTCAACGTTATCCGCAACGCACTTGTCATGAAACTGCTGGTAATTCTTGCCAGGCAGGCACCAGTCGGAATATATTTCATATATTTTCGTTTCCGGCGATTTTTTCTTCGTCAGATGCGCGAGTTTTATGGTGTTCGCGCAGCAAACTCCGCTGCAGTATTCTTTATATCTTTTATCGCGGCTGCCGGCGCAGTGAACGAAGGCTATGGCTTCGGGAACCTTATTATCGGCCGTAACTATCTTTCCCTCGGTCGGGCCGGTTGAGCTTATTATTCTCTCGAACTGATACGCGTCATAAACTTCTGAAATTCCCGCGAAGTTTTTGACCGCTTCGCTTTTCATAACGCCAAAACCCGTCGCCACTACTATAGCTCCGACCTCTACCGTTTTATATTCGTCCTTCTGGTTGTAATCTATTGCTTCGAACGGGCATGCTTCCTGGCATTTCGTGCAATTTTCGCCTTTGTATCTGAGGCAATTCTCGCAATCTATGGCCGGAGCGTTAGGTAAAACGCCCGGAAAAGCTGAGTATATCGCGTGGCGTTCTGAAAGATCGCCGTTGAACCTGTTTTTAACGCTAACGGGGCAGGCGTCGTAGCAGGCGCCGCAGCCGATACATTTTTCCATATCGACATGCCTTGCTTTGGTTTTTATCTGGACCTGAAAATTTCCAAAAAAACCTTTCATGTTTGTAACTTCACTGTTGGTCATAAGCGATATCTGCTCGTCGTGCAGCACTTCGTCCATTTTAGGTTCGAGCATACAGGGCGCGCATTCCATTTTAGGAAAAACGTCCTCATAAGCTACGACCTTGCCGCCTATCCATGGTTCTCTTTCAACGAGATATACTTTTCTGTTCTTCTGAGCGAGCGTAAGAGCGGCCGACATACCTGATATTCCGGCGCCTATAACAAGAAAATCGGTTTTACATTCTATTTCGCTTTTTTCGAGCGATTTTTGTACCTTGACCCTCTTAATAGCGGAGTTAAGCTGCGACATGGCTTTTTTAGTAGCCATTTCCTTATCTTTCGTAACCCAGGCGACCTGTTCTCGTATATTGGCCATCTGCATCAGATAAGGGTTCAATCCGGCCGAAGCCAGGACTTTTTGAAATGTGACCTCATGCTGTTTAGGGGAACATGCGGCTACGACCACGCGCGTTAGTTTGTTGTCAATTATAGCCTGTTTCATTTCATCGCGGCCGCCCTCTGAACACCAGAGTCTGTGGATCTTAACTTCCACTACTTCATCCTGTTTTCCGGCAAACTCAGACAATTTGGGCGTATCGACGACCTCGGCTATGTTGGTTCCGCAGTCGCATATAAAAACCCCAATTTTTTCGCTCATTACAACCCTCCAAAAAAATAAGCCGCTTCTATGTTCATTACATAAAGAGGCAGCCTATTTATTAAAAATAATTATATATCCCATAAAAAGATCCTTTAAAAGTTAATTTTTTCACATATATCAAAATTTTTACATTGAAAATATTATCATTTTTTTATATTTTTGTCAATATTTTGAAAACTTAGTTTAAATTCATAATTAACTTTTTTCAGAAATATTTATTTCATCCAAAAATTTTACAAATTCACTTTTTACAGCGGTACAAGTATATTCGATATTGTAAATATTATTTTCTTTTCCCATTTTTTCCATTTTCAAAAGAAGGCCTGCAAGATTTTCCGCGCATACGGTAAGCGCCATGCCTTTTAATTTATGGGAATGAAATTTTATCTTTTCACAGTCAAGTTCATTTACGGCGGTCAAAATATCTGAAAGTATTATTTTACCGTCGGATATGAATTTTTTAAGAAGTATATCGTAAATGGCCATGTTCCCGCCAATATTCTTCAAGAACTTTTCTCTGTCGAAAACAGATCTTATATTTTCCGTTTCTTTAATTCCGGGATCGGGCGAAACGGATACAATATTTTTCTTTTCGATCGTTATTTTTATGACCTCTTCAAGTTCGTTTATATTTATAGGTTTTGCCATATAAAGATTCATTCCTGATTCGATACATTCTTTTTTTGTCGTTTCCATAACGTCAGCCGTCATGGCTATTATTGGAACGAGACATCCTATCTGCCTCAATATTTTTGAAGCCTCATACCCGTTCATTATAGGCATATGTATATCCATGAGGATGCAGTCTAATTTTGACGGTTCATAAAGATCCACCGCTATTTTTCCATTTTCCGCGACGATAACTTCATGGCCGTGTTCGGACAGAAACATTCTTATCAGCTCTATATTTAAAAGCGTGTCTTCCACAAGCATGACCTTATATGGACCGTACTTTTTCTCGTTATTTTCCTTCTTTTGCGTTATTTCTTCCTGTTTTTTAAATTGAGAAAGAGACGCGCCCTTTTTAAAATTTATAAGAAACGAAAAAACGCTTCCCTCCCCCGGTTCGCTTTTTAAAAATATTTTACCCTCGCCTATGAATTTTACCAGCCGGTTAGATATAGCCAGTCCCAAACCGGTTCCTCCATATTTTCTGGTTATGGTGCTGTCGGCCTGAACGAACGGCTTGAATATTTTACTTTTCATTTTTTTGCTTATTCCGATACCGGTATCCGTAACGAAAAACTCGACGAAAAGATGATCCGGATTTTCGGCGTTAACTTTCGCTTCGACTTTAACGGAGCCTTTTTCCGTGAATTTAACGGCGTTGGTAACAAGATTTAATAAGATCTGTTTTAATTTATGCGGATCTCCTATAACTGACGAAGTTATCTTTTCATCGATATTATAATTTAATTCCAGCGATTTTTTAGACGCGGCGGCCGTATTTATATCGATGACTTCCCGGACTATGTCTTTAACGCTGAATTCAATTTGCTCAAGCTCGATCTTGCCTGCCTCGATCTTTGAAAAATCAAGAATATTATTTACAAGTGACAAAAGCGATCCGCTGCTTGTTTTAATGAAATTCAAAAGAGTTTTCTGCTTATCGTTCAAACCTGAATTTGAAAGCATTTCTGAAAATCCCATTATACTGTTTATAGGCGTTCTTATCTCATGGCTCATACCCGCGAGAAAGTCGCTTTTAGCCACGTTTGCCTCTTCAGCCTCTATCTTGGCCTGACGCAATTCCTCCTCGGACCTCATTCTGACGGTAATATCGCGCAACGCCCCTTCAATGCCCGAAATATTTCCTGAATCATCGTAATAATAACTCGCGCTGACGGAAACGTCTATATTTGAATTATCCGCTCTTTTGGATCCAAAAACATGATCGGTGACGGTTTTATTTGAATACATTATGTCGTCAAAGTATTTTTTTTCACGCGGATCCACGAAGAATTTTTCAAACGGTTGGCCTTCGACGTCCGACTGCGATCGATAACCGAATAATTTTAAAAAAGAGGGGCTTATCATTACGACCCTGTCATTCATATCAGTTTTGAAATAAGCGTCCTGCATATTTTCAATGATGCGCCTGAAGTTTTTCTCACTCGTTCTCATTGCTTTTTCAGTTTTCTCGAGCGAATCGAGCATATGATTGATCCCGGTTCCAAGAGAAGAAATTTCATCGTTACCTGAAATTTCCATTCTTATCTTCCCGTTATTTCCGCTCGCTATTTTTTCAACGCTTTCTATAAAGCCGGTCAATCTTTTCAAAGCGATGCTTTTAATGAATTTTACCAGCATATTTGATATGAAATAAATAGATGAGAAAATAAATATGATAATTAAAACGGCTTTTTTCATAATACTCATATAAAAATACACTCTCCGGATAAAAATGGCCGGATTTTATTTAGATCCGCTATTAACTCTTTTGAAAATTTCAGATGCTATATCGCCGATAGGAAGAACCGCGTCCGCGAGGCCGGCTTCAACGACAGAGCCGGGCATTCCCCATACTACGCTAGTTTCCCTGTCCTGAACTATTATTCCGCCGCCGTTACGCGCTATAGCCTCACAACCGATATATCCGTCCTGGCCCATACCGGTCAATATAACAGCCAGAGCGTTTTTTCCGTACATTTCAGATACCGACCTGAAAAGAGGATCTACCGAAGGGCGGCATGAATTTTCGTGAGGACCCTGATCCAGAAATATTTTAAAAGTTATGCCTTCCCGCCTGACCGTCATATGGTAGTTTCCCGGCGCTATATAAATTTTTCCCGGTGCCAGACGCATTCCGTGATTCGCTTCGATCACCGAAAGCCCGGTATTGGCTGAAAGCCTTTCGGAAAGTATCCTGGTGAACATGGCCGGCATGTGCTGAACCACAACTACCGGAATATTGAATTCTTTTGGAAAATTTGAAAAAAGCGCCAGAAGTGCTTCAGGACCGCCTGTCGAAACGCCTATCGCTATTATATCTATTCTCTGTTTTTTTGTTTTTGCCTCGTTACCGGAATCTTTTTTTAACCCTGACGGGTCCTGATTTAAATTCAAGGGATTTTTCAGTTCCGGCAAAATATCAGAGATATGATCTGTTTTGGTCCTTATTTCATACTTAGAATATCCGGCGTACAATTTTATTTTAGGTATTATCTCATCCGCGGCAAGTTTTTTTATAACCGCGTTATCAGGCGGGCCCGCTGGTTTTATTATGTAATCTTTCGCGCCGAGATTCAAGGCGTCAAAAGCCATTTTAATGCCGGCCTCGCTGGCGCTTATCAATAAGATCACTATCACGCCGGGTTTATATTTTATTATGTTAGAAAGAAGTTCAAGCCCGGCAATATCTTTCACGCCGAGACTCATTACAACGACGTCCGTTTTAGCATGCTGAATTTTAGCCATGCCTATATTCGCGTCGGACGCGAATCCGCTGATCTCGAAATTTTCATTCAACGATAATTCATTAATTATGGCGCGTCTTGTGATAAGTTCGTCATCTATTATGAATATTTTTATTCTGTCCGACATAATAATAAATGCCTTTAATAGATCATACGGTTTCGATATCTAAAACCTTTTCAATATCGAGTATCAATAACAGCCGCTCCTTAAGTTTATACGCTCCGCATATAAGCTGATGAGCTATGCCTTTCATATTTTCCGGCGGGACCTCGAATTCTTCTTCCGAAAGTTCGGCCACGTCGCCTATTTCATCGACGAGAAGGCTTAAAGCTCCGTCGTTTCTGCTTATAACTACGTTCATCTGAGGTCTTTGTTTTTCAACCTCGGGAAGTTCCAGTCTTTTTCTAAGATCTATAGCTATGACAATCTGGCCCCTGAGATTTATCAGCCCCGATATAACGCTGTTAGCCAGAGGCACGGTGGTCATCTCGTGATATTTTATTATTTCCTGAACTTTCGTTACCTCTATGCCGAAAAATATATTGTTTATATAAAAAGTGCAGTATTGCCTGGTTTCGGCCATTACACTTCACTCCTTTTCATCAACGGGATCCCCGCGGCGGAAATTACTTTTTCAACGTCGATAAGTTCTATTATCCTTTTTTGAATGACGGCGGTTCCAAGGATGCCTTCACGGCATCCTGTATTATGTATCTCAAAAGATTCCTCGACTATGTCTATTATGGAATCAACTATAATTCCCACGTTACATTCGTTATTCGAATAAACTATAACCTGAACGGTGTCTTTTTTAATATCTTCAAAATTCGGATTTTCGTCTCTTCTGCGGTTCCTTCTTTCGGGAAGGACCGACATGACGTCTATCAAAGGCAATATATGTCCGCGGTATTGAATGACGCTCAGAGTTCCCGTGCTTTCTATCTGCGACATAGAGAAACTTTCAAGTCTTGACACTTTTGACAGATGTATCCCCATTCTTCCGTCATCGCCGGTTCTGAAAAGAATTATTTTATGAGCTGCGTCGTCGATCTTTTTGATCTGCACGGTGTTTTCCGAAAGCAGTTTTTCCCGCTTTTCCGATATAACGCCGGAAGCTCTCGCTATACCTAAAACGTCAAGTATCAGAGCTATTCTTCCATCGCCCCGGATAGTGGCGCCGGCGAATATGGTTATGCCTTTCAGCTGTTTTCCCAGCGGCTTAACGACGATCTCCTCGGTATCGTTCACCTTATCGACGATCAGGCCGAATTGTTTTCCGACAGACTGCAGAACAACTATATTGACGGACGCGTCATCGCAGGCCGTTGAAATATTTTTATGCGCTATTTTTAACTCGTTATTAAGATAAACCAGCGGGAGCAATTTCCCGCGAAGCCTGTAAACTGGGGTTCCCTGTATATCTTCAATGCTCTTTGCCGCTTTTTCCGCCTTAAGGTTGACGACCTCGAGAAGGCTTACCTGCGGTATCGCGTATTTTTCAATTCCGCATGTGACTATAAGGGCGGGTATTATCGCCAGGGTCAGAGGTATTTTTATTTTAACGCTCGTGCCTTTTCCGTAAATGCTCGTAAGGTCTATGGATCCGCCTATCGCCTCTACGTTTCTTTTGACCACGTCCATGCCTACGCCGCGCCCTGAAATATTGGTTACTTTCTCGGCCGTCGAAAATCCGGGCATAAATAAAAGGTTGAATACCTCACGCTCGTTCATCGAGGCCGCCTGGGTCTCATTTATAAGTCCTTTCTGGACCGCCTTGCGTCTTATTTTTTCAACGCTTAACCCGGCGCCGTCGTCGGTGATCTCGATATTGACCTGGCCGCTTTCATGAAACGCGCAGAGGCTGAGACACCCTTCCTCGGGCTTTTTGGCTTCCGTCCGGGTTTTAGGATCTTCTATCCCGTGATCTATTGAATTTCTAACGATATGCGTAAGCGGGTCTTTTATGGCCTCCATAACGGTTTTATCAAGTTCCGTTTCCTTGCCCTCCATTTCAAGCCTTATCTTTTTATTCAGAGAAGTGGAAAGGTCGCGGACCACGCGCGGAAAGGTGCGCCAAATATTATTTATTGGCTGCATCCTGGTTTTCATTATTCCTTCCTGAAGCTCGGCGGTTATATGATTGAGCCTCTGGGACACTCCGGCATAAACGCTGTCCTCGTTGGCGTTCACCTGCTGCAGAAATTGATTTCTGACCAGAACGAGCTCTCCTACAAGGTTCATAAGCCTGTCAAGAAGTTCTACCGTAACGCGGATATTGGTATCGGCATGGCTGGATCTGGCGTCAGACGAAACAGCTTCCGTCTTTTTTTCGGACGAATTAGAAATTTGAGGCCAGGCTGCCGATTTTTCTTCGGTTTCCTCGACCGGGTCCGGCAAGGCTATATTTACGGCTGCCTGAGGCGGGGAGGAAATTTGCTTGCATTGCGCCACTATAAGTTCAAGTTCCGTTGAAACTATAGCTCCATTATTATCGATAGCTTCCCCTATAAGTCTTTCAAATTCAATTTTTTCTTCGGGTGAAAATTCGCTTATAATAACGGTGAGATCTTTTTCTTCGCAAGGTTTTACGGGCGCAGGCGCTTCTTTTTTAGCAGGGCCGGAAACTTTTACACTTTCGGTGCCGCCCCTGAAAGAATTAAGATTTTTTATGATCATTGAACAGTCGATATCGCCTTCTTTCTGAGTATCCTCGATTATAGAAAGCATTTTTCTGATAATGTCCACCAATGACAAAAGAGCCCCGGTAATATCAGCGTTAAGCTTTATAACACCGTCGCGCATCGAGGATAGAAGGTTTTCGCCCGCGTGGGCCACGGATTCAAGTTTCGAAAATCCGAGAAAACCGCATGCGCCCTTACAGCTATGAAAGACCCTGAAAATGTTGTCGAGAACTTCTCTTGAGTCAGGTTTTTTTTCAAGCATGATAAGGTCGCTGTCGAGTTTATCAAGGTTCTCATAAGTCTCAACCATGAATTCTTTTAAGAGGTCTTCTTCCATAATCTTTAACTCCTAAAGGCTTATTTATAAAATTTTCAAAAAATAACTGCTTATTTAATCCTTTTATCCTTTTTTATTATGGCGTAAGCGTTATGCGCGTGTATCGATTCCATATTGATCACTTCGACCGTGAACCATGTTATATTATCGTCTTTATCCAGTTCAACGGCGGCTTCCCTTACGACATCCTCCACGAAACGGGGATTTTTATATGACATTTCGGTCAGGTATTTCTCATCGGCGCGCTTCAAAAGTGAATATATAGGCGAAGAAGCCGATCTTTCGGCTATTTTTACTATATCTTCTATCCATATAAAATCATTGAACCGCGCGTGTATGTTTATGAAGCTTCTCTGATTATGAGCGCCGTAAGCGGATATCTCCTTCGAACACGGACACAGGGTATTCACCGGAATGGAAACGCCGAGAACGAAATCCAGATCATCCGTGTAACTTGAAATAAACTCGCAGTCATAATTCAAAAGGCTTTTTATTTTTGAAACTGGAGATGTTTTTTCGATGAAGTATGTGAACTTCATTGAAAAGTGCGCCGACCTGGCGCCGAATTTTTTCCGCATTTTCTTTAATATCTTATCGACGTTGAGCATGGTTATAAGGCCGCGATGTTCGTTCAATATCTCGAGGAAGCGGCTCATATGCGTGCCGCGAAAATGCTTCGGCAGGTCGACGTACATATCTATGTCGGCTACCGTTCTCTGTTTTTTATCCGTTTTATCAAGGACCGTGACCGGGTATTTAACCCCGTTCACGCCGACCTTGTCTATGGGCATTTCGCGAATATCCGATTCCGACTGAACGTCGGGAAGATCCGCCGCCGTTATTTTTTTAGATACCGCTTTCAAATTAGTCCGCCTTGCTTATTAACGTTAAAAGGCCGTCAGGGTTTTGTCTCTTCACCGGGGGTATTATCCTCAGTCTCTTCGCCGTCCGCGGAATCATCTATAACCGTTTCATCCGGTTCGATAGTTTCCGATTCCACTTCTTCAGACGGATCCGAAGAAACGGCGTTAGACGAAATTTCCTCGCGCCTTGCCGGCTTCACCTCATATTTTTTAGCTATGGCGTTAAGGTTTCTAAGTTTTTGTATCTGGACCTCTTCGCTCGATACCGCCTTTACGACGATCTCGCCTGGAAATACGAGGCGGAGCCTTTCGCGCGCAAGTTTTATGACGCCAATATCGGTTTTTAGATCTTCGATCTCCATGCTGAGGCGTTCATTTTCAAGCCTTGCCATTCTCGTTTTGGTCTCTATCTCATTTTTTTCAAGGTAAAGCTGGCTTACGCCCATCTGTTCCGTCTCATAGAGAAAGAAGAAGAACGTCGCTACCATGAAAAACATGAGAACTATAAATTCTCTCGAGATCTTGAACGAAAAAAAATCGGCAAACATATTAATTATTTAGTCTTTTTTCCTCTCGGTTTTTTCGGTTTATCTTCCGCCGTTACAGGCTGGTCTTTAACTTCAGACGGGGTTTCGGCCTTATCTTCGGACACGCCTTCATCCTCATCGGGAAGTTCTTCAATGATATCGTCCTCGATAATTATCTCGTCGCCTTCGGGAGCTGCTTCGCCTACGAACGCGTCAGGATTTTCGAGTTTTTTATACATCGCGTCCTGGCTGATCTCTTTTTCGATATGCGATACGCCGATAACACGGTCGTTAGCGTTGAGCCTTATGAGTATTCTTCCTATCGTGTTCCTTCCGGTCTCGGTTATCGAGGAAACGCTGGTTCTAATTATCATGCCGGTCAGCGTAAGAAGAACGATCTCGTCATTCGCGTCCGCTTCAAGCATGCCTACGACAGGGCCGTTATCCTCGGTTATCTTGATGTTTATGACGCCCGAGCTTCCGCGGCGGGTCTTTCTGTATTTGACGACGGGAGTGCGCTTGCCGTAACCATTTTCAGTGACGGTCAGAAGCGAGCTTTTTTCATTTACCGTTTCCATGTCTATAACGAAATCTCCGTCTTTGAGGTTGATACCGCGGACGCCCCTGGTCGATCTGCCCATCGATCTTACCTGTTTTTCAGAGAACCATACCGCCTGGCCGAAACGCGTTCCTATCATAATATCGCAGTTGCCGTCAGTCATGGTGACCTTTATGAGTTCGTCGTTATCGTCTATTTTAATAGCTATAAGTCCGCGCGAAACTGAGTTTTTGAAATCAGTGAGCGCCGTTTTTTTGATAACGCCGTATTTGGTCGCGAAAACGAGGAACTTGCCTTCCTCGAAGCTCGATATAGGTATTATCGCCGTTATCTTTTCATTCGGCTCGAGTTTCAATACGTTCACAAGCGCCCTGCCGCGCGATTGTTTCGTGGCTTCGGGTATCTCATAAACTTTTATCGAATGAGCGCGTCCCATATTAGTAAAGAAGAATATATAATCCTTCGAAGACGCGACGTATATATGCGCCGCGAAATCTTCATCTATCATCTTACCCATGGTCGATCCTTTTCCGCCGCGGTGCTGCGAACGGTATATATCGCAAGGCATGCGCTTCACGAATCCGGAATGGGTGATTATGACCATAACGTCTTCTTCTTTAACAAGGTCTTCCTTCGTTATGTCTTCGGTCATGTCGACGAATCTCGTGCGGCGTCCGTCGCCGTATTTATCGCGGATCTCGATAAGTTCTTTCTTTATTATCGCGTAGATCCTTGCGGGATCGGCGAGTATCGCGCGCAATTCAGCTACGAGTTTCATGAGTTCCTGATATTCGTTCTCGATCTTTTCGATCTCGAGCCCGGTCAGCCTTCCGAGTCTCATATCGACTATCGCCTGGGCTTGTATCACTGAAAAATCGAAATTGGCGATGAGGGCGTTCTTGGCGTCATCCTGGGTTTTTGAAGCCTTGATGGTAGTTATGACGTCGTCTATGTTTTCGATCGCGATACGCAGGCCTTCCAATATGTGGAGCCTGTCCTCGGCTTTTTTGAGTTCGAACTGGGTGCGGCGCGTAACTACGTCGAATCTGTGAGTTATGAAGAACTCGAGCATTTCCTTTATGTTGAGAACTCTCGGTTTGTTATCTACGAGAGATAACATGATAACGCCGAAGGTGGTCTGCATATTTGTGTGTTTATAAAGGTGGTTCAATATAAGCTCGGGTTCTTCGCCCTTTTTAAGTTCTATTATAACCCTTATGCCTTCATGGCTCGACTCGTCGCGGATATCCGAGATACCCTCGATCTTCTTTTCGTTTATAAGATCGGCGATAGCTTCTACGAGTTTCGCCTTGTTGACCTGATACGGGATCTCCGATATCTTTATAGAATCCCTGTTTCTCTTCTCGTCCGTTTCGATCTCCGCGACCGCCCTTATAACGACGCGGCCTCGGCCGGTCCTGTATATGTCGCCTAACTCTCTCTTGTTTATTATATAAGCGCCGGTGGGAAAATCGGGACCGGGCACTATAGCTATGAGTTCATCGATGGTTATGTCTTTATTGTCCACTATAGCTATCGAAGCGTTAACGATCTCGGTGAGATTATGAGGCGGGATCTTCGTGGCCATGCCGACCGCGATACCTTCCGAACCGTTTACCATGAGCACCGGAATTTTAGCGGGAAGAACGGTAGGCTCCTCGAGCGTTCCGTCGAAATTCGGCATGAATTTTATCGTCTGCTTTTCGATATCCTCTAAAAGCTCTTCAGCGAAGGCATGAAGGCGCGCTTCCGTATAACGCATCGCCGCCGCGCTGTCTCCGTCGATGGACCCGAAGTTTCCGTGCCCGTCGATCAAAGGGTATCTCATGTTGAATTCCTGGGCCATGCGGACTATGGAATCGTAAACCGCCGTGTCGCCGTGCGGATGATATTTACCAAGGACTTCGCCGACGATCCTGGCGCTTTTTTTGTGCGGCTTCTTCGATGTGTTGTTCAGATCGTGCATCGCGTAAAGTATTCTTCTGTGAACCGGTTTCAGGCCGTCTCGAACGTCCGGAAGAGCGCGGCCTATGATAACGCTCATCGCGTAATCGATATAACTGTTCTTCATCTCGTCTTCGATATAAATAGGGATTATTTTTCCACCTGGTTCCAGGTTCATTGGATTATCTGCCATTTTTATATTTCTCCCTTAAATAAATTCTATAGTTTGTATATTCAAAAGAATTGATGTTATATATCCAGATTTTTGACTTCCTTGGCGTAGCGTTCGATGAATTCCTTGCGCGGCTGGACCTGATCGCCCATAAGCACAGTGAATATATTGTCGGCTTCGACCATGTCTTCGAGCGTTACGCGCAATGTCGTTCTAGTGCCCGGATTCATCGTGGTCTCCCAGAGCTGTTCAGGGTTCATTTCACCAAGGCCTTTATAACGCTGTATCGTGACCTCGTCCTTCGTCTTTCCGAGCTCGGCCAGCTTTTTCTGCAGTTCCTCGTCGGAATATGTATATATTATGGTTTTTCCCTTCTGTATCTTATAAAGAGGCGGCTGGGCTATATAAATATTGCCGGCTTTTATCAGTTCCTGCATGTACCTGTAAAGAAACGTCAGAAGAAGTGTCCTGATATGGGCTCCGTCGACGTCGGCATCGGTCATTATGAAAACTTTATGGTAACGCAGTTTATTTATGTCGAAATCCTCGCCTATGTTCGTTCCGAACGCCGTTATGAGCGTTCTTATTTCGGCGTTGGCCAGCATCTTATCGAGCCTCGTCTTTTCGACGTTCAATATTTTACCCCTGAGCGGAAGTATGGCCTGCGTCTTTCTGTCGCGGCCCTGTTTGGCCGAACCGCCTGCCGAGTCACCTTCGACGATGTATAATTCGCATAAACGGGGGTCTCTTTCGGAGCAGTCGGCGAGTTTGCCGGGAAGCGAGAATGAATCGAGCGCCGATTTCCTGCGCGTCAATTCACGGGCTTTTCTGGCGGCCTCTCTGGCTTTTGCGGCCATGATGCACTTTTCAACTATCGCTTTTCCGGTGATACTGTTCTGCTCGAAATATATCGAAAGTTTTTCCGAGACCACGCTGTCAACGGCGGTTTTAGCTTCGGTATTTCCGAGTTTTCCTTTCGTCTGGCCTTCAAAAAGCGGATTTTTTATCTTTATCGATATGACCGCGGTAAGGCCCTCGCGCACGTCGTCGCTGGTGAGTTTGAATTCTTTATCTTTCAAGAGGTTCTTTTCTTTCAGATAATCGTTTATGACCTTGGTCAGCGCTGAACGGAAGCCCGTAACGTGAGTTCCGCCATCGACGGTATTTATGTCGTTGACGAACGCGAAAAGCGTTTCTGTGTAGCTCTCGTTATAGCTTAACGCTACTTCAACCTGAACTTCGTCTTTTTCCTTCTGGAAATAAATTATATCGTTATGAACCGGGTTCTTGTTCTTGTTGAGATATTCGATGAAAGAAGCGATGCCGCCTTCATATTCAAAAGCGTGTTCCTTCTCGGTCTTTTCTTCTTTTATATTAATTTTTATGCCCTTGTTCAAAAATGCCAGTTCGCGGAGGCGGTTTGAGAACGCGTCAAAAGAAGCTTCTATGGTTTCAAATATTGTGCTGTCCGGCAAATAACGGATCCTTGTGCCGGTGCCCTCGGCCTTTCCTACTATCTGTAATTCGCACGCCGGATTTCCGCGTTCGTATTTCTGATAGTAAACGTTGCCGTTTCTGGTCACCCATACTTCAAGATATTCCGAAAGAGCGTTGACGACCGAAACGCCGACGCCGTGCAGACCGCCAGAATAAGCGTATGAATCGTCGCTGAATTTACCGCCGGCGTGAAGTTTGGTCATAACGACCTCGAGGGCCGAGGAACCGCTTTCATGCTTATCCACGGGGATGCCGCGGCCGTCATCGGTCACGCTCATGCTGTTATCCGCGTGCATTACCACGTCTATGTTTTTGCAATGTCCGGCCATAGCCTCATCGACGCTGTTATCAACGACCTCGAAGAGAAGGTGATGCAACCCCTGGATATTTACGCCGCCTATGTACATACCCGGTCTTTTTCTGACCGCTTCCAGGCCTTCTAATATCTTAATTTTAGTTGCATCGTAATTATGTCCACTACTTGTCATTATTCATCCCACCTTGAATTTTTTTATAAATTCCTAATCTTTTCGTCAATGTTGAAACCGATATCGAAGATTCCACGTATTCGCCGTTTTTAAGAATTATTACGCATTTCGTGTTTCTCTTCGACGGCCGGTTGATTTTGTTAGCCTCGTTCATTTTTTTATAATTGATCACGTTTTCCTTGGATTTCAAAAGCTGTTTGTATGAGAATATACCTACTATATTCTCACTCGATATTATTTCATTATCGCATATATGAAGATACATTTTTTATTCTCCCCGAATAAATCTTTAAAAGATCTTTGAAAGAAACATTCCCTTCGCGAATACGGTACGCGCGTTAGGGCCTAAAACATCCGCTATCCTCTGAAGTTTTTTCTCTCCGAATTCGCTCACTTCAAAATAATTCTCGTTCTCCGAAAGCGACATGGCCGTTCTTACGCTTTTTTCGACCATCGCGAATACTTCGCGGGTTTCCTCTCTGATGTATTTTTCAATAAGCCCGGTAAGATCTTTTTTTATCCTTTCGATCTCGAGCTGTTTTACGTAATTGAACTCGCGGTATTTTATATCCTGATAAAATTCTGAAAACTTTTCATAACTTTCATGCGGTTTTTCTATTATCCTCACGCTTATTGCCGAAAGCGTTTTTTCCATCCTGGTCTTACAGTAGTCACAGAGGCCGCCTGCGCTTTTCGAGGCTTCATGCAGAAAATCGCATATTTTACATTCTATGAAACCGTTGCGCTTTTTATACTGAGACACCTTGTATATATTTCTGGTTATATGCAGAGTTTTTTCCAGAAGTTTTTCGTCCGATATATTAAGCGTATTGACGAAATCTTTTATCGCAGCTTCAACGTCCGCCGGAACTTCGATATTTTCAATATTATAATGCGCCAGTTCCTCTTCGCGCGCCCGTTCGATTATCTCTTCTACGTGAGTTTTTTTATAGACCTCTTCCGTCACCCTGCCGACCTTGAAATAGATCTCTGTTATCGAAAGTCCGGGGCATTTCGCGTTCATCGCCGAAATATAGCTGGCTTTTAAAGACTTTAGCTGAAACGCGAAGGCGCTGGCCTTTGTAAATATAGTAATAACGCCATTTTTAAAATCATTCACGGAAGTGTTTGACGCTATGAAGCCGCCCGCGACCTCGTTCCATATTTTTTTCAGGTCCGCCGATTTTCTGCATTCGGCGAATTGAGGCTCCATCAGCACGCTCGTTATTACCGGGCCGATCTGCGCCGGCATTTTAGTCCTGTTCTTTTTACTCATGGTTTTCTCAGATCCCCGCCCGCTATCTCAAAATACGACGCCTCGCGCTCTTTGAACGCGTCTATAAAGATCTTCTGATTGGTGCTTGTCACCATGACCTGGATATCGTTCGATATGCTGTTTATTATGTTGAAAAGCCTTTCCGTATCGAACTCGGAGGTCAGATCGTCTATCAAAAGCGCCGGATAGTCGTTAACTTTTTTATAAACGTATTCGATCTGGGCCAATTTTAGAGACACCGCAAGCGTTTTGACCTGTCCGGTCGAACCGTATGATCTGGCGCTGGTCCCGTTTATCAAAAACTCAATATCGTCGCGGTGCGGGCCGGTTCCCGTAAGCCTTTTAAGTATATCATTTTTTAAGTTTTTTTTCAATAAAAATATGAGTTTTTCCTTAAATTCGGACCCACTCAAAACCTTCCGTTCATGCTCGTTTTCAAAATTATTTTGAAGGTATCGCATGGACGTTTCCTCGGACCCCGAAGATATGTTCAGATGGGTCCGGTTCGCCGCCTCGCCTATCTCGTTTATAAATCTCATTCTTCCGCTGTATATCGAATAGGCGTAACCTGGTATAAGCTCGTCATAGGACGCTATGGTATCCATGGCGCCTGCGTATTCCGCGCTCTGCGGCCTGTAGTCTGAAACCGCCTTCAATACCTGATTTCTGGCTTCTATAAGTTTCGTATAATTCTTATAATCCTGATAATAGAGCCTGTCGGTAAGCGATATCTCCATATCGATATATTTTCTTCTAAGCTGCGGCGCGCCTTTTATTATCTCAACGTCATCGGGAAAAAACTTGACCACGTTGACCGAACCGAAAACGGCATCGGCGGACGCGGGTTTTCCGTTCTTGACGCAGGTCTTTCTTTTGTTTTTGTGAAGATTTATCAGTATCTCGAAATCGAGGCCGTTCTTCTGGAACTTTCCCGATATATTGGCGTCCTCCGCCTCGTGCCGGACGAGCTCGGACTCTCTGGAAGCCCGCTGAGACCTTGTGGTAGATAAGATCTCAATGGATTCGAGGATGTTGGTCTTTCCCTGGCCGTTCATCCCGTAAAAAAGATTAATACCTGGAGATAGTGATATCTCCAAGTATTTAATGTTACGAAAATCTCTTAAAAGTACACTCAAAACACGCATTTTAAATTTTTTTCTTCATAAACGTACACCGGGACTTGTTTATATGTATTATTTTTTCCTTATTTTCTGCATGAGGCCTTCGATCTCATTACTTATCGAAACGTCCCCCATCATTTTATTTTCAACTTCCTTGATGCCGTGCAGCACCGTGGAATGGTCGCGCCCTCCGAGTTCCCTGCCTATCATCGGCGACGACGCGTCATCGACGATGTATTTGCATATGTACATAGCCACATGCCGTGGTCCGGCGATCTTGGCCGACCTGTTCTTCGATTTGAGGTCCTGAACGCTTATCTTGTAGTATTCCGCCACCGTCTTTAAAACGGCGTCTATCGTGACCTTTCTGGTCCCCGCCTGGCTCATGTCGAAAAGCGCTTCGTCTATAAGGTTCTCATTAATGTCGCGCCTGGTTATATCCGATACCGCTATGACCTTTATAAGCGCGCCTTCGAGCCTTCTGATGTTGCCCTCTATCTTCTGGGCGATGTAAGCTATCATCTCGTTGGATATAGGTTTTCCGGACATGTCGCGCTGATTCTGAAGTATGGCCATTCGAAGCTCGAGATCGGGCGCCTGTATATCGGATACCATGCCGCTTTGAAACCTTGATACGAGCCTTTCTTCAAGCCTCGGTATCTCGTTCGGCTGTTTATCGGAAGTTAGAACTATCTGTTTTCCGCTCTGATAAAGGTGGTTGAAAGTATGAAAGAACTCTTCCTGGGTGCCTTCTTTTCCGGATATGAACTGTATGTCGTCGATCAAAAGAAGGTCCGTGCTGCGGTATTTTTCGCGAAATTTCTGAAGCTTGTTGTTCTGGATGGCGTTAACCATTTCATTCAAAAAAGTTTCGCAGGTGACGTATATGGTTCCGGCCCTTTTATTTGCCTTTAATATGTGATGCGCTATAGCCTGCATCAGATGCGTCTTTCCAAGTCCGGACCCTCCGTATATAAACAAAGGGTTATATTGTTTTCCCGGATATTTCGCGACGTTGACCGAAACGCTGTGAGCCAGCTGATTGCTTTTTCCTACGAGGAACGTCTCGAACGTATATTTCGGATGAAGTCCGCTCGCAGACACTTTAGCCTCGTGCATCTCGTGCTCACGCTGCAGCTTTTCCAGATCATCCTCAACCTTTACAGGCGCCGGTTCGCTTATAAGCGCCATCTGGACTGGTTTCGTTTCAGCGTGTTTTTCGGCCGGCCTGGCCTGTTTCTGGACCGTATGGTCTATCAGGTCGTTATTATTTTCAAAAGTGCCCTTTTCAGCCGTTAAAAACCTGATCTTTACGCTTTCCGCCTTCAGTATCGCCGCGAGCTCTTTACGCATATCGTTCATATAGTTCTCGGTTATTTTATCGCGCACGAAATCAGATTCGACTTCGATATTAAGAACGTTGTCTTTCACCGATATCTCACGCGTTTTTATCATCAGCGCGTTAAAAATATCCGGATCTTCCATCTTTTTTCGCAGCGAATTAACTATGAGCTTCCATATGTCTTTTGAGCTTTGCATCAATAAATTCGAACCTTTTGGGGTAAAGTAGGATAACTATGTTGATAACTTTTTTATAGCCTGTGGACAAAATGGTGATAACCCGGTTATTTTCATTTACTGTTGAAAGTGTTAATTACTTTCCCACATTTTCAACACAGTAATCAACAGGCAAAAATGCCGTGTAATTTACTTATCAACCTACATATTCACGTTGTCAACAGGGTATAATAGATAATAATTAATAAAAAACTTATATATTAATATTATAGGAACGGGGTTTTTCAAGTCAGTTAAGTTAAGCGGTTAGTTGTGAATTTTAATATAAAGCGTCTCTGATGTCAATAAATATTTGTTTTATTTTACATTTATTTTTCCGGTACCGGTTGACGCGACCTCGCCTATAAATTCA
Source organism: uncultured bacterium (assembly GCA_964551445.1). Taxonomy (GTDB): domain Bacteria; phylum Muiribacteriota; class UBA9980; order UBA9980; family UBA9980; genus DAOPXV01. The sequence continues at coordinate 28,968 of CAZKCG010000004.1, forward strand.
CAGCAAAGTTCATCCCGTTTAAGCGAAACCGACAGTTTATCTGCTTTTTCAGGCGGACAGAATATGAGCATACCGCCTGAGGTCTGAGCGTCGCACATCAATAAGCGCATATATTCAGCTACGTCATCATCATATATGATATGTTTGCTCAAGTATTCAAGGTTGGAAAATGTTCCGCCCGGAACGAAACCTTTCTTCGCGTAATCGCACGCGCCGGTAAATAAGGGCACGCGGCTCGAGTAAAGGTCTATATCTACCCCTGACGCCATGGCGACCTCGTGCATGTGCCCCAGAAGGCCGAATCCGGTTATATCGGTAGCGGCTCTGATCCCGCATTTTACCATTTTATTTCGAGCGTTGGTGTTTAAGCGTTCCATTGAATTTATTATTTCGTTCATGATACTTTTTGGCACTCTGTTCGTTCTTTTTTGCGCAGTCGTAATGATCCCGGTACCTAAGGGTTTAGTAAGAAATATTCGATCACCCGGTTTCGCTCTGGAATTATCTATTATCGACTTGTTATCAACGAACCCCAGCACGCACATTCCGAACTTGAGCTCGGGATCCTTTACTGAATGTCCTCCGCCTATGACGATCCCGGCTTCCATGGCTTTATCGGCGGCACCGGCCAGAATTTTACTTAAAACGCTTCCCGGAATGTCATTTATAGGAAACCCCATGACGTTCAACGCCAGGAACGGCTCGCCGCCCATGGCGTAAACGTCGGATATGGAGTTGGCGGCGGCGATCATTCCAAAGTGATAAGCATCGTCGACCACCGGAGTGAAGAAATCCACCGTAAACACAAGCGACCTTCGGGCGTCGATCTTGTAAATAGCCGCGTCATCGCTATTTTTAAATCCGACGAGAAGGTTTTTGTCTTTTTTCAGCGGGATCTTCGATATTAAGTTTTTGAGGTCGCCCGGACCTAATTTAGAGGCTCAGCCGGCGCAGGCCGAAAGGCTCGTGAGTCTGAACTTCTTCTTGTTCTTTTCTGACAATTGGTTTCCTTTTACTCTTTAGGTTTAACTTCTCTCATTTTTTCGAGGAGTTCTTTCTTGTGGTCGGTGTCGGGATGATGAAGGTTGTGTTTGTGGTCGTTTTCGGCTTTTACCTTGGCTTTTCCATCGACGTCATGGTTCGACGGTACGTGAGGCGGTAATTCTGTGTGAGCTACCTGCATAATGATCACTCCTTGATTTGAAAATGTTCTGTGGTATAGAATATAAACCAAAACTCGAAAAAAATCAACAGGTTCTTTTTTTCAGCTAAGTTAAAAAAATATGTTCCTTCTCATTTGGTATGGGTAAATTGATTGTTGTTTGCCACGCGAATGGCTTCCGCGGCAGGCGGCATAGCCGCCGTGGAAGGCTGATTTTGCTTGATTTTCACAAATTAATTAGATGCTATTATGAGTCCCCCCTGCACCAGGGCATTCGGACCGACCGCGTCGTTTCCCGCCTAGTCTATCGCAAGCCGCTCATTTGCCATCCATGGCATCGCGGCACTTGCGCTTCCGGGCGTCGTCGTCCAGGCTCCAGCGACACTAGCGCCTCAGGCGCGTCGTCCATGGTATCGCGGCACTTTGGCCTTAGTCTGTCCACGGCTGCGCCGGCACTGCTGCTTCCGGGCCGGGCGTCCATGGCGAAAGCGGGACTTGAGCCTCAGGCCTCAAGTCCCGCAAGTGGAGAGGTAAAATCATTAAAATAAAAAGGGCCGTCCGGAAGTTCTATTTCCAGACGGCTCTTTTTAAACTTGAAACCGGATATAAACCATGAAAAAGTATATTTTTAAGGCTTACGCCGTTTTATTTCCTTTAGGAGCGTAAGGCGACATCGCCCTGAGTTTTTTCGCGATCGCCGGCATTACTTCTATAATTTTATCTATTTCTTTATCGGTGCTGTAACGGCTTAAGCTGTATCTTATCGATCCGTGCGCGGCTGTGAACGGAACCCCCATGGCGCGCAGAACGTGCGACGGCTGAAGCGATCCCGAAGTGCAGGCCGAGCCTGATGAAGCGCATATGTTGAATTTATCGAGCATTAAAAGGATAGCCTCGCCTTCGATGAATTCAAAGCTTATATTGGTGGTGTTTGGAAGCCTGTGTTCTATATCGCCGTTGACGAAAGTGTTTCCTACACTTTTTAAAATGGAGGATTCGAGTCTGTCGCGTAACGCTCTTACGCGGGTATTTTCTTCGCCCATATGCTTTTTGGCCATTTCGCATGCTTTACCGAGTCCGCAAATGGAAGCGACATTTTCCGTGCCCGCGCGTCTTCCGCGTTCCTGATGGCCGCCTATCATGAAAGGGCGGATCATGGTACCGCGGCGCACGTATAAGACGCCGACGCCTTTGGGGGCGTGAAGCTTATGGCCCGATATGGCCATAAGATCTATCGTCGATCTTGAAAGGTCGATGGGAAGTTTCCCCGCTATCTGCACCGCGTCGACGTGAAACATCGCGTCGTGTTCCTTGACTATCTTTCCTATTTCTTCTATCGGAAATATAACGCCCGTTTCGTTGTTCGCATACATTACGGAAACGATCGCCGTATCGGGCCTTATCGATGCGCGCAATTCATCGAGGTCGAGCCGGCCCTGTTTATCGACGGAAAGATATGTGACGTCGTATCCTATCTTGTGGAGGTATCCGCAAAGATTAAGAACGGCGGGATGTTCGACCTTCGTCGTTATTATATGGCGTTTAGCGGGGTTTGACGCGAGTATTCCCATGATGGCCGCGTTATCTGATTCCGAGCCGCAGGAGGTGAAAACTATTTCGGTAGGGATGGCGCCAATGAGATCCGCCGTTTTTTCGCGGGCTTCCTCTATTTTATGGGCTACCTGACCGCCGAAAGTATGGATCGATGAAGGGTTCCCATAAAAATCGGTCAGGAAGGGCTTCATTTCCTCGAAAACTTCAGGCGCTACGCAGGTGGTAGCGTTATTATCGACATATATCGCGTCCTTAATCATTTTCAGCCTCCAATACTTCGATATCGCCCGCAACGAATTCTTTAAGCTTGGTTTCAACGAAAGATTTTATGGTGAACGATGACGACGGGCAGTGGGCGCACATTCCGCGAAGGCGCACATAAACTTTATTATCCGAAATATCTATAAGGTCTATATCGCCGCCGTCTTTATTAAGAGAAGGCCTTATCTCTTTTTCTATGGTCTCTTCGATGAGTCTTACCTTTTGAACGACGGTAAGTTTTTTAGGCGGTCCCGCCGGTTTGGAAGATTCGTCCTTCGTTTTTTTCGCGTTCCACACGCCGTCTAATATGTCCTGAATATCCTGAATGCACGCGCCGCATCCGCCGCCGGCTTTCGTGTAGTTCATAATGTCCTCGACCGTGTGAAGTTTGTTCTCCTTCGCGAGTTTAATTATTTTATCCTCGGTTACTCCGAAGCATTTGCAGACGAGGCGCCCTTCCTCTTCGTCATGTTCGATCTTATAGCCGCGGTAATTGGCTATGGCGGCTTCCAGCGCTTCTTTTCCCATGACGGAACAGTGCATCTTTTCGGGCGGAAGGCCGTCTAACTGTTTTGATATGTCGGCGTTGGTTATTTTTGCCGCGTCGTCGAGCTTCATGCCTTTTATCATTTCGGTCATGATCGATGAAGAGGCGATCGCCGAGCCGCAGCCGAAGGTCTGAAATTTAGCGTCGATTATGGTATCTTTTTCTTTATCTATTTTTAATGTCAGCCGGAGAGCGTCGCCGCAGGCCATGGATCCTACCTCGCCGATCGCGTCCGGAGCTTCGACTTCACCGTAATTTCTGGGGTTATGAAAATGGTCCAATACTTTACCTGAGTAATTCCACATAAAAAGTCACCTGGCTTTCATTTATTTTAATTTTATTAAAATGTTTAAATTAACAGTATCATTAAAGTTTTTTAAGTATATTGCCAATGCACTGAAAATTGATTATATCATACAGGAAATTTATTATCAAGTGTTTTGAAAACAAAACAAGACTTTTTTTGTCAAGTATTGGTTTTGTGCTGAAAAATGCGTGTTTTGATTGACAAAGAAAACAAAATGGTATAAAATATAGCCCACAATTGTTAAACCGGCCGGTAGCATAATAAAACCCGGATGAAAACCGCTGGATCGAAACGGGCCTGACCGTATCATATAAAATCTGTGAGATGGATCGATGCCGTACGAAAGAGAAAAAAAGATGAAACATAAGATATACGGTAAACTGAAACGCGTTTTCGACATTGCGTTCTCGTTATTCATAATAGTTCCTTTCATGCCTGTGTGGCTATTGATCGCGATCATAATAAAGCTCGATTCTAAGGGCCCGGTCATATTCAGGCAGATCAGGGTAGGCCTCGACGGGCGGATGTTTCAGATGTATAAATTCCGCACCATGGTCAAGAACGCCCATAAGATCGGCCCATTACTGACCGAAAAAGACGATCCCAGGCGGACGATGATAGGAAAATTTTTGAGAAAGACAAGTATTGACGAAATACCCAACTTCATCAATGTTTTGAAGGGCGAGATGAGCGTCATAGGGCCGCGGCCGGACGTTCCCGACATAGTCTGCAATTACGACAAATGGCAGAAAAAAGTGCTGAGCGTGAAACCCGGGATCACGGGTTTTTCACAGGTCCTCGGAAGGCAGGAGGTCGAGCTTGAGACCAAGCTTCGATACGACCGATATTACGTAAAAAAAATGAATGTTTTCTTTGATATGTGGATAATGTTTCGCACGATATTCGTGGTTTTCGGCGGAGAAGGCGCGAGATAGGCGTTCGATCTAAGGTTGAATTAAAATGTTTATTAAAAAAGGCCTTGGCGCAGCTTTTGACAAAGACCCTTATAATGCCGGATTAAAAGCGGCGGGCAGGGCGCTCGATCAGAATAACGATCCTCAAGCGGCGATACTTTTCGCGTCATCATCTCTCGATTCGGGACTTGTGTTAAAAGGCGCGGGAAGCGTTCTAGGAAACATACCGGTGTTCGGCTCCTCGTCTTATTTTGAAATGTCTAATTCCGGGCTTGAAAGCGGTTCGGTGGTCATTTTACTTCTTTCATCAGATGTTATAGATTTTAACGTCCGGTTCAAAGATTGCGGAAAAGACCCTTATAAAGCCGCGAAGGCAATATCTTCGGGATACGCTAAAAATGCTTCGCTGTCTGAAAATGACGCGGTCACATGCCTTATCACTGGAACTGAACTTCATTTCAAAGGTTCGAGATATCTTGACGCGATAGCTGATTCGTTTCCATTTCCGATCCCGGTCACAGGCGGCGGATCGGCCGGAATTTACGGCGATGACCTTAATTTTGAATTTTTTAACGGGCGGCAGTTCTGCGGCGGCGAAGCCGTGTCGAATAACGTCAGCATGCTTTTCATGAAGACGGCCGGAACTGAAAATATAAGATTCGGATACGCTTCCGAAAGCAGCTGGTCGCCGATAGCGAAAGCGGTTAAATGCAGCGGGGCGAAAGGAAATCTGGTGTATGAGGTCGACGGAGGGCCAATACATGATTATCTTGAGACTTACCTGGGAGAAGATTTCGCTAATTCTTTAAATACAACATCTTATAAATATTCGTTCATTGAGATATTAAAAGACGGCGAAACGCTGAAGCATATAATTCGAACGCCGGGAAATTTTGACCCGAAAACCGGCGCTATTGAATTTTTTCCGAACGAGGATATGCTCGGAAAGACCATACAGCTTGTGCAGCTGGGGCGCGATGAAATGCTGGAAGGCGTTAAAAAAGCGGCTGTTAACGCGAAATGCGCGCTCGCTGGATTTGAACCGGAGGCGGTTTTTGTGTTCAGCTGTCATTTGAGGCACCGGGTGCTTCATTCGAGAACGGGCGAAGAAATAGCCGCCGTTAAAAAGGTGTTCGGCGAAAATGTCCCGGTGATAGGCTGTTATTGCGCGGGTGAATACGGCCCGCTTTATGAGCGGTATGAAGATATAACGAACGCGGAAAAGGCGTTGAGCGGGTCGAAACAATTGTCCACATCGATATCCATAATGGTCATAGGATCGAGACCGGATCAGGCTGAAAAAATTGAAGTTAATTATTATAAAAAACTTTGCGAATATAAAAAAGCCGATAAAAAAGGCGAAACGCCGGCCGCAGCTTTAAAGCGAAGGATCAGAGAAAACGAATCAATGCTGAAAAAAGCGGAACGGATAATATCGGAGACCGAAAAAGCGTTTAAAAATATAAACAGCGAGCATTACAGGCTTACGGTCGAACTTCAGAAGAAAAACGCCGAGCTTTTCGAGGCGAACGAAAAAAACGAGAAACTGCAGGAAATAATTAAAAAATATACGCCGCATACCGTGTGGAAGAAAGCCAGAAAGACGGTTGAGGCGGGTAATTATGAGATCCCGGACGAGGAACTTTTCAGTGTGCTTATGTTCATCGACGTGAAGGGATTTACATCTTATGCTGAAAAACACGCGCCGGCGGATGTTATAAAAGCCATAAACGAGATCTTTGACCCTCTGACGGATATCGTTTATTCAAACGGCGGCGATATAGATAAATTCATAGGCGACTGTATATTTGCGGTATTTGCGACAGAAGACGCGGCTTTTTCGACGGCGGTCTCTGCGCAGCGGTTCATGAAGGCGCAAAGATCGGATCATTTTAAAATAAGGATCGGAATAAACGGCGGGCGCGTCATTTCGGGCAACGTCGGAGGATGCGAAAGGCGGGACAACACACTGATAGGCGACGCGGTTAATCTGGCCCAGAGGCTTGAGTCAAATTGCGAGCCTGGTACCGTTTTAATATCTGAAGCCGCGTTCGAAAAAATAGACCGGAAATTATTAAAAGGTTTTAATATCATAAAAAAAAGCGTAGAGGTAAAAGGAAAAGAGCGCCCCGTAAAAGCCGTAGGCGTAATCATTTAACCGGAGAAATTAAAGTGTGTGAACCTTCAAACTTTCATGGCGGATACGATATAATTGTCGTGGGTGCGGGCCACGCGGGATGCGAGGCGGCCGCGGCTTCGGCGCGCATGGGAATGAAGACGCTTTTATTGACGCTTAACCTTGATAATCTCGCGCTGATGCCGTGCAATCCATCGATCGGCGGCCCCGGAAAAGGCCACATAGTCCGTGAGATCGACGCGCTCGGCGGTATCATGGGGCGGGCCATAGACAGATCTTATATTCAGATAAGGGTTTTAAACGACTCGCGCGGTCCGGCGGTAAGGGCGCTGCGGGCTCAGGCCGATAAGAAGAAATATCAGCTCGAGATGAAAAAACTTATTGAGAGCGAAGAAAATATACATATCAAAACGGGCATAGTTTCGAAGCTTCTGGCTGAAAAAACGGCCGGCGTGGACGAATGTGCGAAAGCGGGCCCGAAGTACAGGATATGCGGCGTTGAAACAAGCAACGGGATGCGCTATTTGGCTAAAAGCGTGATATTATGCACCGGCGTATATCTGCGATCAGACATTATAATCGGCGATATAAAATATAAGGGCGGACCGCATAACGATATATCGGCGGACGAGCTTTCATTATCGCTCATCGAATACGGCTTTAACATAGAGCGTCTCCAGACGGCGACGCCATGCCGGGTCAATCGCTCGTCCATAGATTTCTCTAAATTCAAAACGCTTCCATATAGCTCGAGCGTCAGATGTTTTTCATTTGAAAGCCCGCTTTCGAGGGAGGTCCAGGACGATTGTTACCTGGCGTTCTCGAACGAATCCACCGTCGAGATAATAAAAAATAACATACACAGATCGCCTCTGGTCATAGGAAATATCACCAATAACGGCCCGCGTTACTGCCCTTCGATAGACCGCAAGGTCATAAATTTTCCAAATAAGGCGAACCATCAGATATTTATCGAGCCGGAAGGCGAAAATTCCAATGAGATGTATCTTCAGGGTCTTACGACCTCAATGCCGCCTGACGTTCAGCAGGCGATCCTGCGCTCTATTCCCGGCCTTGAAAATATCGAGATAATGCGCTACGGTTACGCCATAGAATACGATTTCATGCCGCCCAATCAGCTTACGCCTACGCTTGAAACAAAGCTCATGGAAGGGCTTTTCTGCGCGGGCCAGATAAACGGGACATCCGGTTATGAAGAGGCGGCGGGCCAGGGAATCATCGCAGGAATGAACGCGGCGCTAAAGATCCGGAAAAGAAAGCCGGTTATATTATCCCGCGCGTCATCCTATATTGGCGTAATGATAGACGATCTGGTGACTAAGCCGCTTTTAGAGCCGTATAGAATGTTCACATCCCGCGCGGAGCACAGGCTCATGCTCTCGAGTGAGAGCGCGTATTTCAGGCTTTCGGGCATAGGCCGCCGCGCCGGGCTTTTAAGCCGCGAAAAATACGGCCGGATATTGAGCGAAAAACGCATAGTTTCGAGGGAAATAAGATCCCTTAAAAATTTCAGGGTGAACCCTACGAATGAAAATAACGCCGTTCTTCTTTCGTTAGGCGAAACGCATCTTAAAAAACCGTTTTCAGCTTTTGAAGTTCTTATGCGTGAAAAGATCGGCTATCTTGACCTGACGAAATTCGGTTTCAGGTGCGCGCTTAAAAAACCCGGGTACGCCGATATGATAGAACTTATCGAGGTGCACGTAAAATACAGCGGTTATATCGATCGCGAACTCGGCCAGATCGAGCGCATGAAAAAGATAGAGAAAGTGTTGATAGCGCCTGACTTTGATTATATCGAAATAAAAGGCCTTTCAAAGGAAAGCAGAGAACTTTTAATGAAGTACAGGCCCCATAATCTCGGACAGGCGTCTAGGCTTCAGGGCGTCACGCCGGCCGAGATATCGCTTCTGATGGTATATCTGAGCTCAAAAAGGGGAATGGGGAACAATAGCCGAGTGAAGAGTTGATAGTGAAGAGTGGAGAGTTAATGTGGGCTGTCGCTTCTCGCAAGCCGCTCATTGCCATCCATGGCATCGCGGCACTCGTCGTCCGTGGCTACGCCGACACTGCGGCCTCCGTGCCCGTCGCGCGTTATGTGAGTTAAAAAAAACTTTTAGTTCTCAACTGGTAATAAGCGCTTTGTTCATGTAAAATTTTAAGGAAACATTTTTAAAAATTTAAATTAAAATAGAGTTGTTTATGTATATAGGAAAATATGACGTCATAGTTATAGGACTCGGGCACGCGGGATGCGAGGCTTTTTACGCCCTTTCAAGAATGGGCATGAAAACGCTCGGCGTCACCATAAATATCGATAACATCGCCCAGATGTCCTGTAATCCGGCCATAGGCGGGCTGGCCAAATCGCAGATAGTTTTTGAGATCGACGCGTTCGGCGGCGTCATGCCGAAGATCGCCGATATGACCGCGATACAGACAAGGACCCTCAATCTTTCAAAAGGGCCCGCCGTATGGTCACTTCGCGCTCAGAACGATAAATGGCTTTATAAGAACAATATGCGGCTCTTTCTTGAAAAATGCCCGAACGCCGAGATAAAACAGGGAATTGTGGAAACCATTAATTTCGAGGACGGAAAGATAAAAGGCGTTACTTTTCATAACGGCGCGCAGTTCGAATGCGGCGCGGTGGTGGTGGCTACCGGTACCTTTTTGAACGGCGTGATACATATCGGCGATACTTCCATGCCGGGCGGGAGGTTAGGCGACATTCCATCGGTCAAACTTTCCGAATGCCTTAATTCGCTGGGTTTGCGAATGGGCCGTTTAAAGACTGGAACTCCGCCCCGGATAGACCGGCGCACGGTGGATCTGGACGCGCTTTTGCCGGAAAGTTCGGATGATACGCGGCGTTATTTTTCGAGATCGTCGAAGGAAAAAAATTATAAGAACATAGATGAAAAATGTTATCTTGTGCGCACCGGTGAAAAAACGCATGAATTCATAAAGAATAATTTAAAATATTCAGCGCTGTATTCGGGTAAGATAAGCGGCACCGGCCCGAGGTACTGTCCTTCTATAGAAGATAAGATAGTAAGGTTCAAAGACAAGGAATCGCACAGGCTTTTTCTTGAACCGGAAGGCTCCGATACCTATGAGACATATCTTCAGGGTTTTTCAATGTCGCTTCCCGAACATATCCAGCTGGGCGCTTTAAGGACGCTGAAAGGCTTTGAAAAAGCCGAAATGGTCCGCCCCGCGTACGCCATAGAATACGATTACGTTCATCCGGTGGAACTTTTTGGAAATCTTATGACTAAAAAGATCGAAGGCCTTTTTCTGGCAGGCCAGATAAACGGAACATCCGGTTATGAAGAGGCCGCGGGGCAGGGGCTTATGGCCGGCATCAACGCCGCTTTATATATGATGAAGCGCGCTCCCTTGATCCTGGGCAGAACTGAAAGTTATATAGGAATATTAATAGACGATCTGGTAACTAAAGACACCGACGAGCCATACAGAATGTTTACCTCCCGCGCCGAATTCAGGCTTAATTTAAGGGAGGACAATGCCGACGTAAGGCTTTCTAAATACGCGTTCGAACTTGGATTGATCGGCGCGGAAGAAATAGCGGCCGTCGAAGAAAAAGAGCGTCGGGCTGAAAGTATGGCTGAAAAAATGAAGAATTATTTCATAATGCCTTCAGAAGAATTCAATACGCGGCTTGCCTGTCACGGCTCGCAGGCTATAAGTTCGCGCATAGACCTTTACAGGCTTTTAAAACGGCCTGAAATAAAGATAAATTATATCATAGACGAGCTTAAAAAGATCGATGATAAGTTAGACGAAACAGATACCGGCTTTCTGACATATCTTGAGACCACCGCGAAATATGATGGTTATATAAAGAAACAGAACTACATGATCGGCCGCGTTAAAAAGTACGATGAGATGCCTATACCTTCCGATTTTGACTATGATGCGGTCGCGAGCGTATCCACCGAGGGAAAGATGAAACTGAAAAAGCATCTGCCTCTGACCATCGGCGCGGCGTCCCGTATATCGGGCGTCTCGATGTCTGATCTGATGTCTCTTTTTATGTATATCAGTTACCGCGACCGGCAGGCCGCAAAGTGAAATTTTTTTAATGAATAGATGAAAGAGAAGAGAGAAAAGTTAATGTAGCTGCCTTTGGACGGCAGACAATTTTGAATAATGTGGTCTGGCGGGGTTTAGCCATCATTTTTAAAATTGAGCGCCAGAGGCGCATCCACAACTATTCTCTATTATCTACATAAAGGTTACCGGATTATAAAAATACCGGAGTTTTATTAAAGGGAGATTAAAGTGCAGGAATTCAAAGATATTTTAATTGATAAATACGCCAAATATTTTAACGCGAAGCCCGCGTCTGAATTTGTCGAAGCTTGCGCCGCGCATTATGAGCTTCTGGTCAAATATAATGAAATGTTCAACCTCACGCGCATAACGGGCGTGGAGGAATCGGTCCTTCTGCATTACATAGACAGCGTTTTCGTATATGTTTCGGCCGCGGACGCCGGCGTTTTTTCCGACGGCAGCGTCATTGCCGATATAGGCACCGGCGGCGGGTTTCCAGCGTTCCCTCTCTTTTTTCATCTGACCCATAATCTTGGGAAAAAAGACATAAAAATGACGCTGTTTGAAAGCTCGGTTAAAAAGACCGATTTCTTAAAGATATGCGTGAAGGCTTTAGGCATCGAAAAGAGCGTCAGGTGCGAGAATATGCGCCTCGAGGACGCCGGGATCGATCCGAAATACCGTGAAAAATTTAATATTGTCACCGCCCGCGCCCTTGCTTCGCTCCCGGTCCTTTTAGAATACGCGGTGCCGCTTATGAAAGTGACCGGTTCCGGGCTTTTTATGAAGGGCGAGGACATAGAGGCCGAAAAAACATCGGCGGCGAAGGCGGTAAAGGTATTAAACGCCAGATATATAAAAGATTTCGTATATGAGCTCGAGGGAATGCAATATAAACGGCGCGTCTTAATTATGGGCAAGACCGGCCAGACCCCTAAAAAATATCCGAGAAAAAGCGGTATTCCAAAAAAGATGCCGCTGATATAAATGGAAACAAATCAACTGGCAAGCGGTAAAAAACATCTTATAATAGCCACGATAATGGTTCTTTTGACGCTATTTTTGGTTTCATACATGATATTTTCCTCGGGCGGCGTTAAGTTCGTCGAAGGATTGAGATCGATCGATATAGTTTTGAAAAACTATGGCACGGATCCCGAAAGAAAAATAGATATTGCGGCGGATTCCGCCGTTTGTATATTAAATCCTGACGGCGTGGAAAACGACGAATTATTTTCATGGCGCATGATATTGAAACAGGCGGGAATACCTTTTTTCGTTTCTTCATCAGCCGGCAGGCTTTCTGGATGCCCGATGGCGGTTCTTATCAGAAAAGATGATAAACCGATCCTTCTTGGCGATAATGATCTTTCGGATATAAAAAAATTCGTTTCAGGCGGCGGAACCATTGTAAGTGACGGCGCTTTTTATTTAAAGAACGGCCAGCTGAAGGATGTTTTCGGCTGGAAAGATATAGACGCTCAGAAAACGAGAAAAAAACTTAAATTCATATCAGACTATAAAAACCGATACCTTGATGAAACGGTCGAATTACAGACGGTTTTTTCGTATTCAAAAGAAGCCGGCGAAACGATATGGACGAAAGCAATAGTAATGGGCGAATCAAAACCAATAGCTGTTTTTGAGGATAATTCCCCGGCCGTCACGAAGAATATTTTTGGAAAAGGCACCGCTTATCTTTTAGGTTTTTCGCTGCACGACGTATATGTCAGAAATCTCACAGGCCGCCATTATGAGGCGTTCAAGCGTTACGCCAATGATTTTGAGCCTATGTCCGATATATTTTTATTCGTTGTAAAATCGATATATGAAAATTCATGCCCGCTTGGGTTCACGATCAACACGGCGCCCGCCGGCTATAGGTCAACTATGATAATGTCGCATGACGTTGATTTTTATAATTCAATGGAAAATTCAAGGAAATTCGCCGCGCTTGAAGAAAAACTGGGGATCAGGTCCACTTTTTTCGTTCAGGCGAAATATATCACCGATTATTACGACGACGCTTTTTTTAACAATGAAACGATCGAATTGATGAAAAATTTGAATGATAAGGGTTTCGAAATAGGCAGTCACACGGTCATACACTCGAAACTTCTCAATAATTTTGATTACGGCACCGGAAAAGAACATTATCCCGAATACAGGCCGAAGATAATAAGCGCTAAATACATAGAGGGCACGGCTACTTTGTGCGGCGAGGTGAGGGTGCCGAAAATGATATTCAACGCTTATAGCGTGCCTCTTGATTCATACAGGCCGGGACATTTGAAATATCACAGGCAGCTTCCAAAATGTCTTGAGGAATCCGGATATCTTTGTTCGTCGTCATTTTCAGCCAACGATATGCTTTCTTACTTTCCTTTCAGGCTCATTAACGAAGAAGGCGAAAATAAAAAGGAAAGTTTTATATGTGAGATCCCCATGGCTATAGAGGATGAGCTGTGGAATCTTTCCGAAAGCGTGGAGCCGGCTCTGGCTCTTTTTAAAAAGATACACAATAACGGCGGCGTTACATGCGTGCTCATTCATCCCGACCTTACGGTATTTAGAGGCAAGGATAAGGACCTTGAATTTGAGGAAAAGTTCGTCAGCGCTCTTCCGAAGGATTGCTGGAAAACGACCATAAGAGACGCGGGGGCGTTCTGGATGAAAAGAGACCGCGTGATATTTTCATCGGTCAAAAAAGAAAATAAGCTAATTATGACGATAAATTCACCGCAGCCTTTTGCAAACGCTTCGTTTCGTAAAAACTCAGAATTTAACGCTTCGTGCGCCGACGCTAATGTAAGTTTTGACGGCGAATTCATGAATTTAAAGGAACTCGCCGCCGGTACGACCGAAATAACGCTGGATACTTTTTAAGTTAATGTAGCCGCATTCTTCGGTTCTCGCCATCCGTAGATACGCCGGCACTATCGTTTCCGTGCGGGTCTAGCAGACAATTTTTGGTGAGGTGGTGCAACCAACATTTTTAAAATTGAGCGCCAGAGGCCGGCCATAATTATTCTTTATTATCTCATCTCTACTTTCGGTACCCTTGACAAATAAGAGGGAACCATAAAACTCATCGGTCTCATTTAAATACAAAAAAAATCTCATTTTGAAATAGTTTTTATTTAATATTTCTGATATAATTACGATAATATGTGAGAGGCACGCTCAGCGCGCTTAAATTATATTTTTCGGAGTTATTATGGTTGAGAAAAAAAGACCGGTCAGATCAAAAAAATCAGATGATCTTAACCTTTTTGAACGAAAGAATGAAAAAAAGGACCCAATGCTTGAAGTATCCGACATAGACGTTAACCTGATAACTCAGAATCCCAACCAGCCCAGAAAGAACTTTAATAAAGACAAGCTGGACGAACTGGTCAGATCGATAGAGTCGAACGGGATACTTGAACCTATCATCGTGCGGCCTAAAGGTGAAAAATTTGAGATAGTTGTTGGCGAGCGCCGTTTCAGAGCCGCTCTTCAGCTTGGTTACACCAAAGTGCCGGCGATAATAAAACAGGGTCTTGACGACCGTTCGGGCCTTGTAATGGCGCTGGTTGAAAACCTTCAGAGAGACGATCTCAATCCTCTCGAAGAAGCCAACACCTATAATCAGCTTATATCCGAATATAAACTCACACAGGATGAAATGGCCAAAATGATCGGAAAAAGCAGGGTTGCCATTTCAAATACCATCCGGCTTTTAAAGCTTCCGGATGCGATAAAAAGTTATGTAAACCAGGGCAAGATCTCAGAAGGCCACGCCAGGGCTATACTTTCACTTAAAACGCCGGAACATCAGAGCGAACTCTGCGAAAAAATATTGAACGCCGGCCTGTCCGTCAGAGGCGCCGAGGAAGAAGCGCATAAAATATCCAGCAGTGTTTCACGTGAAACAGCAAGGATAACTGAAAAAGATGAACATATCGTTGAAATCGAGTCATCGCTTCAGGAAATTCTCGGTCTCAAAGTCAGCATTAAGATGAAAAAGAAGAATTCCAGGCTTGAAATACTCTGTAATTCACAAAGCGATCTTGAGAAAATTATAAATAAGTTATTATCAAATTGATTTGTGGATAATGTTGATAAAGATGTGGATAACTTTTTGAATAACTTGTGGATAGATTGTGGATAACATTATGGTATAAATGAAAAGACCTGTATTAACAGGTCTTTTTCGCTTTTTGGAGTGTTTAAGTTATAAACATGGAGCAGATGAAAAATTCATCGAAATTGTTTTCGGGTTTATTTAAAATAGAAAAAAAAAATTTTTTAAGACAAATTTCCACGCCTGGTCAGAACGTTTTGGTCAAAAAATTTCGCGGTTAAAAATCTCATTTTGATAAAAGGCCGATCTATTGAAATAAGATCTGGCATGTGAAGGTAAACGGAATTTAATCGGAAAAGCGCCGGGGTTTTTCTGGTTAATAATGATAACGGTGTTTTATTGATGAACGGATCAGATCATTTTAAAACGGCTTCTTCTTTTTTATGATCTTCGAACCATTTTTCACATTCGTCTCTGGATGAGACATTCGCGCCGAAAGCCCTCTTGAATGAACCGGATAGTTTCCATGGGAGATCCGGTCTCGTCAGGCTTTTAATTTCATCGATCACTTTTTCAATGTTTTTGGGGTCTTTTCGTTCAAGGAGCACGCACATGGCGTTTACTTTAGCTTCTTCTGATCTGCTTTTCAACATCTTCAGAAGCGCTTCATCGGTTATTGCCTGGTTTTTGACGGCTTCCATGGAATATCCTATGCCCGGCGAACCGTTATAAATATGATAAAGCGGGTATGAAGGGCCGACCGTGATCCATTCTGCGTAAAAATAAACGGCGGTTAAAAGCATTATGACCATTGTAAAGTGATAGATAGGTAATGTGTTTTTATCTTCAGCCGGAGTGTTATTATTTTTATGGTTTTTAAAGACCGAATAATAATTTCCGGCCCATTTTCCAAATAAAGCCAGTAATACGAACGGGTAGAGAAAAAAGAAGATGACGCTTAAGAAAAATGAGACTATAGCGATGATAGCGTTCCTTAAAAAAATGAAAGGCCCTGCTCCAGACCTGATCTTATCTATGAAAACCGCGGCCGCCCAAAGGCAAAGTATAGCCAGCCACCACTTATAGAAAGGAAAATACATCCAGATCATTTCATCGACGCAGGTTATACATGCGAGGGCCGGCCTTACGCAAAATATGACCGGGGTAATAAAGGCGGCTGTAAATATAAAAAATTTGTTTATTAAGACCATAGATATTTCCCCCGGTAAAGTTAGAACAATATGAAGGAATTTACCATTTCTATTTTAATTCTATTTTATAACCTGCAATTTTGCAATATTAATTTGATCATTTGACGGATTGTTCGGCAATGTAATTATATATTCAAAAATAAACCCGGGCTTTTAATCAATAAAACCCGGGTTTGGACCAATTTATCTATTTAATTTTTTTCTTATGTGATTCTATTATTTTCCGCTCATGCCGCCGCGCCCTAATTCTTCGGCCGTAGTGGAAGCGGGAGCCTGAAAGCCTTCGGGTTTAGGGGCCGCCGGGATCGGCGTTTTACTTAGAATATTCGAATGTTATGGTCCTGGTGTTGAATGCCCTGCTGTCTTTTATCCTTATAGTTTCGACACGGATCTGGACGATATGTTTTCTTGTACCGATTTCCGAAGCGTTCCAGGAGATCGATTTAGTCCCCGTGCCGCTGTATTTATAGACCTGCGCGGCGCCGCTGTAAGCGGTAGGTTCAGCAAGGGCGAATTCTGTCGTAGAAGTGCTCCTGTAAAGGTTGACGGACGATGTATCGTCGTAATAAAACCTCATATGCATCTTATTTCTGAAAACGCCCTCGTCACTGGACATAATGTCGGCCTTGAGGTCGAATGTCACGGACTGGCCGGCCGATAGCGAAGCAGGAGGGGAGGTCCAGGTGTAATTGCTCAGGCAGTAATGCTCTTTGGTCTGATAGATCGGGTTCATGGCACCGTCATAATCGACGATCAGTTTTTCAGTCCAGTCGATCGAGCTCGAAAGCGGGTTCGAGTGCAGTAACTTGTAAGGCTCGGTGGCGACCGGGTTTGTGAAATACTGATAATATGTGTTGCGCAGTTTGTATGAATTGTCGGACACGACCGGGGCGTCCTTGACCCTCGCCGTGAAATTGACGGTGGCCGATCCGTTGTAGGGCGCTACGGCTTTTCTGTTAACGATCATGAATTTTATCGGGCTGTCGTCGTTCGTGGCGTATTCTGATTCCACTCCGTTTTTGATCTCGGCGAAATATTCAGCTCCGGCCGAAGTCGCCTTGTAGGCAAGGACGGTGACGTCAGGCGCAAGTGTCGCGTCCCATTCGAACATCGCCACGACGCTTGCTACGGCCGGCCATGTGGCGGGGTCCGACGGCTTCACGGAGAACGTTACGAAGCGCGCGGAAAGGTCCTTTACTGCTATCGAGTAAGATTTCGGCACGTCCGTGACGGCGGTAAACTGAGCGCGATAGTTCGGGACGTCGAGAGATAGTACCTGCGCGATCGTGGGAAAAACTACGCCGGAATATACGCTTCCTGTAATATAACTTTTGCAGAAATTAAGCCATGCGGCGGAAAGCGTTGTGTCAGCCGATATGGAAAGGGCTGTCTTGAGGGCCTCGCAGGGCGCGATGGATGAGTTATTTATGGCGCGCTGGTTGTAAATGTGTTTTATTACGCTGTTTCCATAAGTTCGCGTCAGGAAGGTCAAAAGCATCGAGGATCCGTATCCCTGCTCCTGGGCGTTGGAATAGTCACCAGCCGTCGCCGGCGTCTCGAGCCCGCCTCGGGTCATGAAAGTCCAGTTTTCGCTGGAATTGGCGGGGTCTTCGACGTTAGGTTTCACGGTGCCGGGAATGTAGGTGGGATCACTTATGACAAGCCGCTCGAACCACGTCGCCGACGCCTCGTCCATCCAGGTCCAGGCGAAACTTACTGCGCCGTAATTATAGGAGGTGAGTATATGGAACGCTTCGTGGGCGAGTGTTGCCTTCATGACGGTGAGATCGGCCGAAGAGCGGAACCTGTTAGGGTTTAGTGCGATGTAATGCCATCCGTACATCGCAACATTTACCGGGTGAAAGGAATTGTTCTGAACGGCTACGCCGATCCTCTGCGTGTCGCCGAGGAACTCCCAGGGCGAGAATACGACCTCGATCTTATCCTTGACACGGGTCCAGTCGAGGCCCGTGTCCGTTCCGGCCCTGGCGTAAATGTCGCTTATGGTCTTCATAAGTTCGGTGTGGCCTGAAAATTTCTCGATCGAACGGCAATAGGTGAGCGAGAATTTTCCACTTGCGTCATCAATCGTTGCCCAGTCGGCCGTCGCCGTAAGCTTCGCCTCGATGACGCCGCCTGCTCCCGTATCGTGTGAGGGCGCGGCCGTGGCAGGACCGCTGAGAGGCTGGTCGCTGCGCGGAACGACGAATGTGAGCTTTCCGTCTGCGGCCGTGCCCTTGATAAGAGAGGAACGCAGCGTTGCGTCGGTGTATTTCAAAAGAAGATAAACATCACCGGCTATTGCGGATGACGTAGCGTCTAACGATATCGTGACGTCGGCGGAGCGCGTAGCCGGCAGTCCTGAAAGCGTGTACGTGCCGCTAATTACAGGAACGTCCGTGAAAACCGGCGCATCGGTCTTCGCCAGGCTGATCTGAGCGGTGGCAGCGAAAGCGCCCGCCGGAACTTTTATTGATATACCAGACGCCGCCGCCGTGCCGCCGCCCGTTCCGATCGAGGCGGTAGTTGTGCCAGTGATCGGGGGCGTGACCGTGCCGCTTCCAAAACTCATTATAGTTCTGTCAATAGTGAAGGTCGTATCATTTTCAAGATTTAGATAATAAGCCTGCCCGGCCGTTACCGCAGGGTCTATGCCGTCTGAAAGCACGGGGATTCCGGCGGCGTCCTTCGCTACCTGAATGAATGTTCCGGAAGCGTTGCTCCATTTGTAGATCGTCCTGATAACCGGGTACTTTTTCATAAGCCCTGAAAATGTTATTGTTTCGGGCGCCCACGAAAATCCGACCAGGTTGTATCCCGCTTTAAGAGATATAGGACTCATGGCCGTCCATGCCGATTCGGCCAGGTAAGGGTTTAAGTCCGAGTTCATCTTGAAGATGTATCCGCGGCCGCGCGCGAACGTGGCGAGAGAGCCCTCTTTCGCGCTCAAAAAGCTTCCGGCGGAAGCACTGTAAGAATATATGTCGTCGCATTTAGCGCCCATATCGGCAAGGAGCGAGGCCGGAGTTATATAAGGAGTTATGCTGAAGCTCACAAAATTGAATCCCTGCTTGAGGAACAGGACCTGGCTGCCTTGAGCGAAAGCGTTCTGAATAAGGCCAGATAATAGGATGATGAAGGTGGCAAGAAAGAACGATTTTTTTCTCATTTTGATCCTCCTAAATATTTTGGATGCCTGCCGGAAGGTCCGGACATCTTGAAATTTATTAATTTAAAGCAAAGAGTTTTTAATTTTACTTAGCTATAATCAGAATTAATTTGGTGTTAATTGTATATCATAAAATAGGAAATATTTCAATATGCAGTAAAATATGTACACTGTAAAAGACATGCGTCGTAAAAGAACCGACTTTTTTATTCAGGCGATAATTTTCGCGCTAAATAATAGGTCTTGTTATTTACTTTTAGGTGTTTTGTAGTAGAATTCATAAGTATAGGGTAAACAATAAGTAGAGTTTAAAATTCCATTATGTAAAAATATATCCCGTTTTTATCTTCAGCCGGAGTGTTATTATTTTTATGGTTTTTAAAGACCGAATAATAATTTCCGGCCCATTTTCCAAATAAAGCCAGTAATACGAACGGGTAGAGAAAAAAGAAGATGACGCTTAAGAAAAATGAGACTATAGCGATGATAGCGTTCCTTAAAAAAATGAAAGGCCCTGCTCCAGACCTGATCTTATCTATGAAAACCGCGGCCGCCCAAAGGCAAAGTATAGCCAGCCACCACTTATAGAAAGGAAAATACATCCAGATCATTTCATCGACGCAGGTTATACATGCGAGGGCCGGCCTTACGCAAAATATGACCGGGGTAATAAAGGCGGCTGTAAATATAAAAAATTTGTTTATTAAGACCATAGATATTTCCCCCGGTAAAGTTAGAACAATATGAAGGAATTTACCATTTCTATTTTAATTCTATTTTATAACCTGCAATTTTGCAATATTAATTTGATCATTTGACGGATTGTTCGGCAATGTAATTATATATTCAAAAATAAACCCGGGCTTTTAATCAATAAAACCCGGGTTTGGACCAATTTATCTATTTAATTTTTTTCTTATGTGATTCTATTATTTTCCGCTCATGCCGCCGCGCCCTAATTCTTCGGCCGTAGTGGAAGCGGGAGCCTGAAAGCCTTCGGGTTTGGGGGCCGCTGAAGCCGCGTTCTGTACCGCGCCAGTATTATTGACGCCGCAGCCGGGAGTTGAGTTATTGCAGTTAGAAGCGTTTGCGCCGCTGTTAGTCGAACATCCGCCGGTAAATATTGATTTAACCGTATCGACGGCCTTTTTAAAGAAGTTTTTAATTTTTGAGAAGAAACCGCCGGATTTGCCTTCTTTTGTGAACGAGCGGAAGAAATTTTTGATTTTGTTGATTATTCCCTTGTTGCAATATTTTTTAACCGTTTCGGTTATCTGCGCCGTATTGATGCAATCGGTCTGTGAACTCGAACTGACGGGGGCCGTTACGCATCCGGCTTCCGTTGATGAACTCTGCGCCGTTTCATTCGCTGAAGCGGCGGCCGGCTGATCCGCCGTTATCGAATTTTCGGAAATGGTCTGTGAAAGGGCGCCTATAGTGGAAGAACCGGCCGTGGAAGAATTATTATTCGCGTTAATTCCGGGCGCGGCGGACTTTATGTTATTTTCTATCTTTGCGGCGAGGCCTGAAGAATAGCCGTTGATCCTCTTATCTCCTACAACGATCGTAGGAAGTTTTGTGACTTTGAATTTATTTACCATGTCCTGGTTTTTTGTAACGTCGACCTTGATTATTTCAACGCTTGAGCCGTATTTAGCGTCGATCTCAGCGAAATCGGCGGCGGCGCGCTTGCATAAAGCGGGTATAAAAGTGCTAAAAATACAAAACCCGCATGTATTAAAAAACGGGTTAATTTTCATCGAAAATATTTTCGATAAATTAATTGACACTCCATGTTTTTTCTGATATAATCGCGCACTATATTATGTTAACTTATCCGCTGCAACTAATGAAACAATATTTCGGCTATTCCGAGTTCAGGGACGGCCAGTCCGAGCTTATCTCGGCTATTATTTCCGGCCGCGACGCGCTCGGGATAATGCCTACCGGCGCCGGTAAATCCCTGTGTTTCCAGATCCCGGCGCTGATGGCCGAAGGCACCGTTATCGTCGTCTCTCCGCTGATATCGCTTATGAAGGACCAGGTCGAGGCGCTCCGGCAGGCTGGGCTTCCGGCCGCTTTCATAAACAGCACTCTTACCGCTTCCGAATATAGAAAGATCGAGAGCGAAGCTTTAAAAGGAACTTACAAGTTGATTTATATAGCCCCGGAACGGCTTGAAAATCCGAATTTTTTCCGATTTTTAAACGACATATCGGTGACAATGGTCACGATCGATGAGGCGCACTGCGTATCTCAATGGGGCCATGATTTCCGCCCGAGCTATCTCAAGATCGCCGACATGATCCAATCCTTCAAGAATAAGCCGGTCGTTTCAGCTTTTACGGCCACCGCCACGCCTCTTGTCAAAGACGATATAGTGAAACTTCTTAAATTGCATAACCCCGTCACCGTCGTCACCGGATTCGACCGCAAAAACCTTTATTTCGAGGTCAACCGGCCTGACAACAAATCCGATTTCACCATTGACTACGTGCGAAAAAACGCCGGTAAATGCGGCATTATCTATTGCATCACCCGCAAGCTCGTAGAAAGCGTATGCGAAAAATTACAGGCATTCGGCATCAACGCCGTCAGATATCACGCGGGCCTTTCTCAGAAAGAGCGAAAAACCGCCCAGGAACAGTTCAGCTACGACCAGGCCGGCGTTATCGTCGCCACCAACGCTTTCGGAATGGGTATAGACAAATCGAACGTGAGATACGTCCTTCATTACAACATGCCTAAAAATATTGAAAGTTATTATCAGGAAGCCGGAAGGGCCGGGCGTGACGGTGAAAAAGCCGAATGCGTAATGCTTTTTTCGGGCTCGGACATAATAATGAATAAATTTTTGATCGAAAACAGCGATAAAGACTCGGCCGGAGCAACGCGCACGGATAAAAGCCACGAAATGCGGAAATTATCTCAGATGATCGAATATTGCGCTTCATCATCGTGCCTGAGAAGCTACGTTTTGAGTTATTTTGGCGAAAAACCCGGAGACAAAGGCTGCGGAAACTGCGGAAGCTGCCTGAACGATACCGAACTTTCGGATATGACGGATCAGTCTAAAAAGATCCTTTCGTGTATATGTCTTATGGGCGGCCGTTTTGGGACGACATTTGTGACGGAAGTGCTTCGTGGTGTGAATCCGGAGCGCTCGGAGGAATTCGGTTTTAACAAACTTCCCGTATACGGAGTGATGAAAGACGCTTCCGCCGGCGCTATAAAAGATATGATATCACTTCTGGCCGCGGACGGATACATAAAAATAGACGACAGCCAGTACCGCACACTTTCTTTATGCGAAAAAGCCGAGAACGCTTTAAAAACCGGTGAAAAAATATTAATTAAATATAAAGAACCGGTCAAAACCAGAGTTTTACGCAAATTTCCGCCTGCCGCGGCCGCGGTCGAAACATCCGTCGATGCTAAACTTTTTGACAGGCTTAAAGCGCTTCGCCGCGAACTTGCCGATAAACAGCGCGTGCCGCCTTATCTGATATTTTCCGACGCGGCGTTGAACGGCATGTGTAAAACGCTGCCTTCGACTGATGCGGGATTTTTAGAGGTCAGCGGCGTCGGACAGACCAAACTGAAACAATACGGCAAAATTTTTATGGCTGAGATCAAGCGGTTCACATCTGAAAAACGGCATTAAAAAGAGTTAATTTAACCATATGTTCAAAACCACTCTTACGGCGGTCTTTTTATCCATAAATATCGCGCTTCAGATAATGGGTTTTCCAAAGCTTATTACCGGCGTCATAGTAAATTCAATTTACATATTATTATATTTATCAGCCGATATCAAAAGCGTTGTAATGCTGGCTGTATTGACGCCGTCAATAGCTTTTTTCACCGGGCATCTTCCGCCTTTCATGGTGCCCGTGGCGCCTTTCATAGCTTTCGGCAATATTTCAATGGTCTTATGCTATCATTTTCTAAAAGATAAAAAAAAAGCAGCCAGAATTATCGCGCCGGCCTTTTTAAAGGCTTTGATAATAGGCGTTTCAGGGGCTCTTCTGGCTGATCGGATAGCCGGAGATACGGCGTCTAAAATGGCTTTTCATGTAGTTATCGTGATACAGTTCTTTACGGCCGTGCCCGGGATCTATCTGGGTGAGTATCTCAATTTCAGGATTTCTAAAACAAAACAACCTCATTCAAAATAATTCATATTTTATTTTTGAGGTTCTTTGGTGTTTAAATTACAATGGGATTGCTTCGACACGATCGCTAATGACATGGTAACTAATTAATATCGTTTGCTATAGAACAAAGATTCTACCTTTTTGAGTGTAAACGGCTGTAAGTTGACGCATTCGCCATTAATGCAGCGTACTTCGGGTTCCCTGGCATCCGCGCAACCAGCGCCTTCATGCTCGCATCGTCTATGGTTGGCGTTACTTAAAGCCTCAGGGTGCCGCGCAAATAAAGCGGCTCGAGTTAGAGGCGAAATACATTGAAATTTTAATTTATTTTGTGTTATCATTATGCGGATAAAATTAACTTCAGTTATAAAATTTTTTATATAAATATGGAGGAATATATGCTTAATCCGGTAAATTTTAAAAGGTTAAAACAAATAAGCGCTTTGTTATCAATAGCTTTTTTCATTGTCATAGTCGTTATATCGCCTGTTCCCGCCCAGGAAAAGGTCAGCGTAAAATTCTCTTATTCGCCTAACGTCAGCGCTCAATCGGTATCTGTGGCTGGAAGTTTCAACGACTGGAATAAAACCGCTTCGCCAATGAAGGAAGCGGCCGGCGGTTTATGGGAAACCGAGATACCCGTCACGGCCGGCGCTCATCAGTATAAATTCGTCATCAACGGCGAAGTATGGGTCGCGGACCCGGCTAACAAAGAGACATGCGAAGACGGGCAGGGCGGAAAAAACAGCGTTTTGAACGCGGGCGAAGACCTTTATAAGAAAATTTCAGCGATGTCGCCTGACGATGACGCGATAGACGCCGAAGGGCTTTCGCATAAGCAGTCCGAGGTCAAGTATATTGATTTTATAGATGATAAAACGGTAAGGATAATTCTTCGCACTTTTAAAAACGATGTCAGCTCTGCGTCGCTGGCTGTTTTGAAAAAAGCGTCAAAACTATATTCGCCCGCCGTAATGACAAAATACGCGAGCGACGGTATATATGATTACTATAAAACATATATAGATGACGCCGATTCGACGACGGTTTATCTGTTTTTCGTAGATTCCGGAAAAAACGGCAAACACTATGGATATAAAGGCGTTTTTGAGCCGGGAAAATCGAATAAGTTGTCGGATAATGCGTTCAAGGTACCGGACCCTCTTTTTAAAAATATGAACAAGGCTTACTGGTGGCCGGACGCCGTGTTCTATCAGATATTTCCCGACCGTTTCCGCGACGGCGATCCCGCGCTCAATCAGAAATTCGTTATGCCATGGGGGTCTAAACCGGTCAACGATAATTTCATGGGCGGCGATCTTGCCGGAATAAAACAGAAGCTTTCGCATATAAAAGATCTCGGGGTTAACGCAATATACTTAAATCCGATATTTCAATCGAACTCCAACCATAAATACGATACTATAGACTATTTTAAGATAGATCCGGTTCTTGGAACCGAGGAAACCTTCAAGGGACTTTTAAAAGAAGCTCATTCGAAAGGGATCAAGGTAATATTAGACGGCGTTTTCAACCACACTTCAACCGATTTTTTCGCGTTCGACGACGTTAAGAAACTCGGCGAAAAAAGCAGATACAGCGCGTGGTATAACTTCAAGAGTTTTCCCGTGAATATGCAGAAACCGAACTATGACTGCTGGTGGAATATAGGGTCGCTTCCGAAATTAAACATTAAAAACACCGACGTTTATAACTACCTTCTTACGATCCCTGAATACTGGATGAAAACGGGTATAGACGGCTTCAGGCTCGACGTTCCGAATGAACTTCCGCACTCGTTCTGGAAGGATTTCAGAAAGATCGTTAAAAATCAAATGAAAGACGCTTATATCGTCGGGGAGATATGGGCCGACGGTTCGCCCTGGCTTTCGGGCGATCAATTCGACGCCGTCATGAATTATAAGCTCAGGAACCAGATAATATCGTTTTTCGTGAAGCGCGAGATAAGCCCCTTAAAGTTAGACGAAATGCTATCTGAAAATAAAACGGGACTTTCCGAATCGGCGTTCTTCTCCATGATGAATATGTTGGATTCTCACGACACACCGAGGTTTTTGACGGTGTGCGGCGGCGATATATCCGTATTCAAATCAGCGCTTGCTTTCGTTATGTGCTATCCCGGCGCTCCATCGATATATTACGGAGACGAGATCGGACTGACGGGCGAAAAAGACCCTGACAACAGAAAGTGCATGATGTGGAACGAAAAAGAATGGAACAAAGATATATATGATTTTTATAAAAAGATAATAGCCGTCAGAAACGAAAATATAGAACTCAGGCGCGGCGATATTTTCACGCTTGCCGCTGAAAAAGACTCTAAAATATATGCCTTTGTAAGGGTATATAAAAACGCCGCTTCGGTTTGTATCTTTAATCAGGACGATAAAAATTCCCGCGAATTTTCGATCGAGTCCGGCAGGATATTAAAACTTCTCAATATCAAAAGAAGCGCCGTTAAAAAAATAATGGTGAGCGAACCGTTAATTGGAAAAGACAGCGAAAAGGAACTCGGCAGAGGCTCGTCGTTCAAAGCGTCTATCCCCGCCAAAGGTTTCTGGATCTATAAGTTTTGTCAGTTTTAATTGTGTTTTTCGGATAATTTAAGACCCGCAGGCATCATTATTTGTTCATAAGTTCGTGATATCTGACGAAATCTTCAACGCTTTTTTTAGCTCCCAGCAAGCTAAGCTTTAAGAAATCGTAAACGTCCGGGCCTTCAAGAAGAAGCCTTTCCTCGACCGCTTGCGTATAACTATCGATGACGCGGCTGAAGTATGGCGAGGCGTCCGGGCCTTTTGAGTTGTTGATGAACTCCGGTCCTATTTTAAACTCTTTGTAACAGGCTTCGTCCGGAAAAACAGGCGGAACGTAAAAATAAAGAAGTGATTGAGTAGCTCCATTATAAAATAACGTCTGGAGATTGTCATGGTTTAAAACGCCGTTTTCGATGTTTTCGATGATGATATTTTTCAGGCCGGCCGCGGTTTTTTTTATGTCGATGATCTTCGCGGCGGCGATTTCGCGGTCGCGGCCTTCGAATTGTTTCGGCTTAACGCTGATATCTCCCGTGAATTTTATAGGAGCGATCTTCTGGCCGAACAGACTGTATCTTTTAAGGGCGTTTATGCAAAGCTGCGGAGTAGAAACGTTCGGGTTCCATATTTTATTATTAAAAAAGGTTTTAAAATAATGTTTTTTATCGGGAAGTATCGTGTTGAAAAGTTCAAAAAGGTTATTGATACAGTTATTGGTAAAAAGGTCGTATCGCGGGAAATCGCAGGTGAAGGCCGCGTCGAGAGCGTTTATTAACAGTTTCTGTTTCAATTCTGGCGTGAGATTAAGCCGGAAAGGGAAAACGACCTTCGATCTTTCTATGTTGCATATCAGCATGTAATCTTCGTAAGAGCTGAGTTGATATACGATGAACATCGGGCCCTTGGTCATTGACTTTCCATAAGTTTTACCGGCTGTATAAATCGGTTCTATAGATAAAACAAGGCTTTTGGACCTTTCATTGAAGTTGGTTACGACCGGGCCTTCCTCGTCGAATTCAAAGATGAGAAAAGTGTGCGCGACGAGCCATTCGGGCGGGAAAGGCTTTACGCAAAAATAAACGTCTTTGACACGGCCGGCGTCGATCTCTATATCGCGCCATTTAGGCTTGTTTGCTCCATGCCTTTCAGGCGACTCGAATCCCCATCTCACGTTTTTTATCTCCAGAACTGAGCCTTTTTTAGAGCCTGGTTCAGCCTTTTTCTGTACGCCGGCTGAAGCGAAGTCGTCCGGAAGTTTGGCTTCGGCGGCGGCAAATAAAAATAAAAGACATATAATTATTGAGCTGACGATTAAAATCATTCTATTCATATTTACCCCTTATCTTTTGATTATAATTTATTTGATTGTACTATTATTTTAGTTAAAAAGCAAATATATTATCGTTTATGAATTTGCATAAAACAAGAACATAATAATATGACAACTCAATAGTATTTTACCCGAAATTATGACCCGGATTTATGGCGGCGTCAACTCTTTATAAATGCGCCGGATAAAAGATAGGACCCTTTTTTATCATCGGCGTCCGGCTTAAAGGCCGCGGCTTTTTCGGATAATTTTATATCCCAGACGGCGAGGACCTCGCCGTCCGCGCCGCATATCACCGGTATCGAATTTCTTATTTCAACCGGGACCTTTTCGTTGGTCATAATATCGGAAATTTTTTGAGACGAGCCCTTCATTCCAGCCGTTCTCATACGGTCTCCATTTATGGCGCTTCTTATGACCAGCGGAGTTTTTATTTCCGGCTTTAATATAATAAAGATCGAATATTTCTCTTTATTTATTTCAAGCGGCTTTCCGGCGATCTTTTCGAGTTTGAATATGAAATTGAAGCGGTTCATTCTTATTTTATGATCTTTTCCGGCTGAGATATCAAATCTCGTTTCACTGTTTTGTGAAAGATCATTATTCAAAGGCTGTCTGCTTATGACCAGTTTTTCCGCGATCTTTTTGAAGCGCTTCGCGGGATCGTATGAAGATGTCCGGTAAATGTAAAGGCGGCCTTTTAATATCTCGAATTGTTCCTGTGAGTTCTTACTTTCCGCGAATTTTATTATCATGCCGAGAGACCCGAAATTGATCCCGGCCGGATCGATGCCCAATTTTTTTACGGCATATAATATAGCCCGGCTTTTAACCGCCGGATGTGCGGATGCCAGGTCTGATGAGTTGAAAGAACATGACGTGCCGCCGTCGAAACAAAAGAAACTATTAACGAATTTTTCAGCTTCGGAATCGATGAAATCATTTTCAGTTTTTTGAATATTCTGAAAATTTAATATTTTTTCGAGAAAATTAGGAGAGAATTTTTTAAGCGCCGGAACTATCCTGCTTCTTACGAAATTGCGCTCGTATTTGATGTCCTTATTAGTGTGGTCGGTGGAATATACGAGCTTGTTCTCGCGGGCGTATTTTTGAATATCTTCTTTAGAAGCGAATAGAAGCGGTCTTATAACGCATCCTTTGTAGATATTTCTGATCCCGGCGAGCGAAGAAGGCGATCCGCCCTTTAAAAGTTTTAAAATCAGAGTTTCCGCAGAATCGTCAAGATGATGGGCCGTGACCGCTTTTGAAAATCCATTTTCACTCATATTTTTTAATAAAAGGCCGTAGCGGCGTTCGCGGGCTTCCTCTTCCACGGACCTTTTTGATATCTTCGCCGCTGAAATTATATCGGCCGATGCCAGATATAGCTCCACGCCGTATTTTTCGCAATTTTTTTTAACTATGGCGATCTCTTTTTCTATATCCGATTCGCTTCTTATCTTATGGTTGAGATAAAACGCGGCTACCCGTATTTTAAGCGTTTTCGAAAATTTTGAAAGAAGATATAGAAGACATGTGGAATCGAGCCCTCCCGAATATGCCAGAAGGATCGAATCGCCATCGTTAATGAGTTTTTTGGCGCTTTTCAGAAAATTTATCTCAAAAATATTGTGAGGCAGATCAAATCACCTTTATTTTATATAAGTTACGCTCAGCGGATCCCGTGAAACGGCCCTTTTGAAAGTAAGCGAAGGATATCCGATCGTCATCGCGTTATAAACCTGATGGCTTTTGGGTATCTTTAAAAATTTCTGTATCTCGCGCGAGCGTTCGGCGGCCTTTGATAAAAATCCGTTTATGCAGGTTCCGAGCCCGAGGCTTTCGGCGGCGTATATCATGTTCATAAGCGCGTAATCGCAGTCGTCTTTTGGAAGGGCGCTGTGTCTGGCCGCGTGCGTCACGATGATAGCGGGCGCGTGATAGAAAAGATAATCGGTGCCGTTCATCCAGTGTTCGATAGCCTGCTCGAACAATTCGCCGTTGGCCTCGACGGATTTAACAACAGCTCTTCCGGCCGCCAGAGTGAATCCGAATCTGGTTATCGGATTTGAAACCAATTTTACGAGATGCTTATAAAAATCGAAGGTCAGTTCGGCGAGTTTTTTAACCTTTTCGCCTTCTATTATAACGGCGTTGACGCCCTGGCTGTTCTTGGCGGTCGGAGAATAACGCGCGGCGTTCAATACTTTTGAAAATAATTCGCCGGGGACCGGGTCGCTTTTATAATTTCTGCAGCTTCTTCTGCTTCTTATGAAATTCATCGTTTTATCGTAATCGGGGATCTCATCGCGATTGATCGCGCGGCATTCGGGAAAATTTATATTATCGTTGGAAACGGCGTCGGACGGGCATATCGCGATGCAATGTCCGCATTTTACGCATTCGAGCATTATTTCACCGTCGATTTCGGGCACCGTGCCTTTTTCCTTCTGGAAGAATACGCCGTGTTTGCAGACCATAACGCACTTGCCGCATTTTGCGCATTTGAGTTTATCTACGCTGATCATTTTTAAAATCCCTCCCGCCGTTTTTTAATTGATTTAAAAGCCGATCTGGCCGTGGCTGCGGCCTGCTGTATGTTGAACCCGCCGCAGCCCCCTGTGTAATCGAGCGCCTCGCCGATTATGTATAAGTTTTTATGAATATTTGATTCGAATGACGACGGGTCGACCCCGCCGCAATCTATTCCGCCGATCGAGACCTGAGCTTCCCGAAATGACATCGTGGATTCGACCTGGATTTTAAACGATTTAAGACGCCCGTAAATTTCAAGCATATCAGTTGCGGATAACTTTGAATCGCACTTGATCCGCCCTTTGAAGCCTTCGTCGAGCAATACTTTTAAAAGCCTGTGATTGAGAACTCCGCCGAAAATATCTGTCGCCGTTTTTTTATCGGCCATGCCGGAAACATTTTCAAAATATTTATCCGTCATATTTTTTTCAGGGAAGAAATCAATCGTTAATTCAGGTTTTTCACCGTTCGCGAGCGCCATTGAAATAAAATTGCTGGCGTATAAAATATTAGGGCCGGATATTCCGTAATCGGTGAAAAGTATCTCTCCCGAACGCCTGAAATTTTTTTTGAAGGATAGGCAGACCTCGGCTTTTATCCCTGAAAGTTCATGCAGCGCGCACTTTTTTGTTTTAAGAGGAACTATGCCGGGAAATATTTTCGTAACGCTATGCCCGAGTTCTTTTAATATTGAAAAAGCCGAACCGTCCGTTCCAAGCTGCGGATAAGCCGCTCCGCCCGCCGCGAAGATAAGGATATCCGCCGCAGCCTTATGTCCGGCGTCGCTTTCCCTCTCGCGCCAGGATATGGAAAAACCGCCGCCGTTCTTAATTTTTGAAACAGTTGAAACAGCGGCGCCGAGCCTTACTTCACAGCCCTCCGAATTAAAGCCTTTTTCGAGGAACCATGATATGGTCTTCGCCGAATTAGTGTATGGAAAAAGCCTTCCGTATTCGTCGGAATAAGATGGTACGCCCAGGCGCGAAAGATATTCGGCGAGGCCGAAACCGGACACTGATTCGAAAGCCTTTTCCTTCCATTCGTTCGACGCAGAAAAGGAGAAATATTCTTTTTTTGTGATATGTGAATTTGAAAAATTGCACCTTCCGTTGCCTGATGCGTCTATCTTTCTGAAAGGTTTCGTGTTTTTTTCCAGGAGCAGTATTTTTGTTTTAGAGAACGCGCGGGATTCTTTTAAAAAACTCAAAAGAAATCCGGCCGCGCTTCCCGAGCCGATCACGGCTATGTCGTATCTTTTTTCCATGACGGATATGATAACTTAAAATTTAAAATATGTCAAAAAGTATTGTTTTTTCAATAAAAAATTGATAAAATTATTAAAAAAACAAGGGGAATAAAATGAAGAAGATATCTGAAAAAATATTATACAGCGGCAGATGGCTCGCTCTCAAAGAAAATATTTGCGTCACGAGGGAAGGTCGCGAGGTCCGCTGGGAATGCGTCGAGCGCAAGAACAGCAAAAGCGTCGTGGTCGTAGTGCCAAGGCTGATGCCTTCGGAGCGGTTCGTTCTGATAAAACAATACCGGCCCGCGCTCGAGAATTTTATAATAGGTTTTCCGGCCGGAATAGCCGGGACGGGCGATATTAAAAGAGAGGCGCTGAAAGAACTTTACGAGGAAACGGGATATACCGGCGGCGCGGTAAGGATAAGCCCGCCGCTAAAACTGAACCCGGGAACTATAAACGACACCGTGTATGTCGCGAATATCGATATAGACGAAATCGCGCCGGAAAATGAGAACCCTCCCCAGCATCTCGAAGACTGCGAAGTTATCGAGGTCATCATAAAGAAAAAAGACGAGCTGAAAGATTTCATAGCGGCCGAGATAGATAAGGGCGTTTCACTCGGCGGGGGCCTCTATTACACTTTTTTCGGCCTTTCAGGTTTTTAGGACCGCGTTATAATTAAAGTAAACGCGCCGATAATTAGTTGTCGTGTCATTGCGGTTAGCCGAAGCCGTGAGCGCAACCTGGTATTAAGAATAGGACACTATCGAGAGGAATTCATCCGCGCAGCTTACTTTCCAGGCGGTGCCGCTTGTCACTTCGCCGTTTAGAATCATCCGCGATAAAGGCGCTTCGATCATTCTTTCGACCGTTCTTCTGAGCTCGCGGACGCCGTATTCCTCGCTGTAGCCTGAATTCGCCAGGACCATTTCGGCGGTTTTGTCAAAGCGGAGAGCCGCGCCGTACTGACTTTTTAAATTTTCAGCTATATTTTCCAGGATAGGCTTTAATATTTCTATGACGCTTTTCTCGTCAAGCTTGTTGAAAAAGATCATTTCATTTATCCGGTTTATGAATTCCGGCCTGAATTTTTTAGCCACTTCACGCATGATCGATTCTTTTTCGTTTCCTCTTCTCGCGCCCGGAGTTTTATCGGCGGGGGCGATATTTGAGGTCATAATAAATATAGCGTTCTTCGCGTCCGCCGTCTTTCCTTTTGAGTCGGTTATCCTGCCTTCGTCGAACAATTGAAGAAAAATGTCGAATACGCGATTATGGGCTTTTTCTATCTCGTCTAAAAGAACAACCGAATAAGGCGTGTTTCGAAGTTTTCCGCTCAGCTGCCCTTCTTCGCCGTGGCCGATGTACCCGGGCGGCGGGCCTATGAGTTTCGAGATGCTGTGTTCTTCCATGAATTCGGACATATCGAAGCGGATCATATTTGAACGGCTGCCGAACAAAAATTCAGCGAGGGATCCGGCCAGTTCAGTTTTTCCGACGCCCGTCGGGCCTAAAAACATAAAAACCGCGAGCGGGCCGCTTTTTTTACCGAGGCCTGTGTGGGACATCAATATCCTCTGACAAACCTTTTCTATGGCCTCGTTCTGGCCTTTTATGCGCGAACTTAAAAAATCCTGCAGTTTTAATATCCTTGAATTCTGGCCCTTTTCAAAATGCCCCCGAATTATGTCGAGCGGTATCTTTATTTTTTCCGAGAGCGTTCTGGCTATTTCAAATTCTCCGACGGATGTATAGGCCGGACTTGATCTATCACAGGATTCATTTTTTTTATCGATGCCGCCTGGTGAATTGACGCTTTGACCCGGGCCCATCATGCTCAGTTCCGGTATATTAGATGAAGCGCATGTTTTATCCAGCAGGTCTATGGCCTTGTCTGGAAAATTATGATCGGAATCGAATTTATCCGAAAGCACTACCGCCGCGTTTATCGCCGCGTCCGTTATGGTCAGGTTATGGTGTTTTTCAAGTTTTTTTCTGAGGCCTTTTAATATTTCTATGGTTTCCGCCGGAGTTGACGGATTGAGTATCACTTTTTCAAACCGCCGTTCCAGAGCCGTGTCCGACTCGAAATAACGCCGGAACTCGTCGAGCGTCGTCGCGCCGATACATCTGATGGATCCATTGGCGAGGGCCGGTTTTAAAAGATTGGCGGCGTCGATGCTGCTGCCTTCGACGCGTCCGGCGCCGACGAGATTATGTATCTCGTCTATGAAAAGAATTATTTCAGGGTGCGCCGAAGCTTCGCGGATCATGCGTTCGACCTTCTCCTCGAACTCGCCCCGGTATTTTGTCCCGCCGATCAGGCTTCCGATGTTTATTTCGATTATGCGCTTACCGCCGAGTATGTGCGGGTCCTTGCCTTCGGCGATCCTGACCGCTAAAGCTTCTACCATAGCGGTTTTTCCGGTTCCCGCGGCTCCGACAACGACGGGATTGTTCTTTAAGTTTCTGGCGAGTATCTGGATAAGCTGCAATAATTCATTTCTTCTTCCGATGAACGGACCGAGCTTTCCTTCACGGGCTTCCCGCGTCAGGTCGCGCCCGTAATAATCAAGCGTAGGAGTGGCGGCGCTCTCGTTTTCGGGTTTCGGCTCAGCTTTTATATTTTCAGCCTTCACTTTTTCAAATTTTCTGAAAAAATCAGCTCCGTTATCTATGGCGGAAATAACCGCTTCACGGGCTTTAACGGTAGTGATATAAGCTTCTTCGAATATTTCGGAAATGATCTTTCCCGGCCGGTCCAGAAGCGACGCGAGAATATGTATGCATGAAACCTCGAAATATTTGTTGGCGAAGGACTGCGCGTGATCGAATGCTTCCTTGCAGCCGGCGCTTCTGTGCACTATCTTTTTTTCATGCTTATGGCCTCCGTCGCCTAACTTTTCCCTGATTCTTCTCCGGAGCGTCGCCGTCTGAAGCCGAAATGAGCCAAAAATTGTTTCTATGGCTTTTTTTTCAAATTCAAGCATCTCATGCGCCGCAAGTCCCGCCGCGTCTTTTTTCGGGTCGAAAGACATCTTTTCGAGGCTTAAAACCGCGATCAAAAGATGCTCTTTTTCGATGTTGGCGTGGTTCGTGAACGCGGCTTCGTTAGCCGCTATGTTCCATACCGTTTCAGCGACGGGGGAAAGTTCTTTCATTTCATCACCCTTTTATGATTTACAATTTTTCGACGTTGATCTTTGCCATTTTTATGAACTCTATATTTTCGGGGGTTTCAGGGGCCGTTTCAAGATATTTTCTAAAACTTATGCGCGCAGAATTATTGTTTCCAAGCATCTGTTCGCAATAAGCCCTGTGATAATAAGCGTTGAAATATTTTTCGTCGATATCGACGGCCCTTTTATAATATTCTATGGCTTCTGTATATTTTTTAAGGTTTTCCAGCGCTATCCCTATGTTATACCAGCCTTTGGTATGTTTAGGATTTACGCTTATAACCTTCTGGTAGTTTTTAATAGCTTTTTCGTATTCGCCCAGTGAATTAAGACATATACCCATATTATTCCACGCGTTCTCGTTATTCGGGTTTATCTTTACCGCCCGTTCGAAGCATTCGATCGCTTCGCGCTGCAGTCCCATCTTATTAAGGCTTGTGCCTTTATTGTACCAGAGCGTATCGAGCTCGGGATTAAATTCGAGTCCGCGTCCGTAACATGCGGCCGCTTCTTCATACCGTCCGATCATGTCGAGGCAGTACCCTTTATTATGCCACGCGTCGGTGTCTGAACGGTTTATCTCGATGCAGCGGTCGAAACATTTTATGGCTTCGTCATAGTTTGAAAGCGCGATATGCGTCATTCCGCCGTTATGCCACGCGTTATAATAATTTTTGTCCAGTTTTGCCGCTTTCATGTAACACGCGAGCGCCTCTTTGTAGTTTTTGAGATTGTAAAGGCAGAGCCCGGTGTTATACCATCCAATGCTATAGCCGGCTTTAAGCTCGGTGGTTTTTTTATGAAGCGCTATGGCCTGCTCATATTTTCCTTCTTTTAAAAAGCATACGCCGAGATTATTGGTCGCCTCTATATTGCGCGGGTTTATATCCATGGCCTTTTTATATAATTCCACCGCTTTTTTTATATCGCCGAGCCGTTCGAAATTAAGACCCTTGTTAAAATAAGCCCATGAATCGGCCGGTTTGAGTTTTATGACCATGTCCCAGCAGATATTTGATTCTTCTAATTTTTTAAGTTCGCGCAGGCTTACGGCTTTATTATACCATGCGTTCTCGTATCCCGGGTTTATGGCGATCGCCCGTTCGAAAAGCGCTATGGCTTCATCGTGCCTCTGAAGATTTAAAAGGGCCGTGCCCTTGTTGTAGATAGCTTTGGCGTAGTTAGGATTTATAGAGATAGCCCTGTCATAGCATCTTATCGCTTCGTCAAGTTTTCCGAGGCTCTGCCAGCTCAAACCCCTGTTGCTCCATTCCCAGTCTTCCGCTTCTTTGAATTGCGGCTTTTCAACTTTTTCCCGGCTGAACTTATAAAGTTCGTCCTCGAGGTCGTATCTTAACGCCGCGAAGGATCGATAACGGTCTTCGGGCTTTTTCGCCATGCATTTTTTCACTATTGGAAATATTTTTGAGTTCACTTCCAAAAGAGGCGCCTTAGAGTGAAGTTCCTTCATTTCATTCCAGTAGCGGGTTCTTTCGGCGTCCGATGCGTCCTTCGGAAGTTCGGCCATGAACGGGAGTTTTCCGGAAGATATCAATTGATACCACACGGCGCCGAAACTATAGATATCGCTTCGCTCGTCGCACGCCGAAGCGTTGTCGAACTGTTCGGGCGGCATATACGGCGGAGTTCCGAATCCTATTCCGCCTAACGTTTGAAACGAGAGGCCCGCCTCCATTCCGCTCATTCCCGTCTTTAACGATGAGATGGCGAGCGAGGTGCCTATGACGTCGGCGAGGCCGAAATCGGTTATTTTAAGGTGCTTATCGGAAGTTATCATTATATTCGCCGGTTTTATGTCGCGGTGTGAAAGCAGGCCTTTTGAATAGGAATATTCCATCGCGTGGCAGAACTCTATACCCCAGCGCATCAGGCGGGCTATATCGGGTATCCTGTCGTGTTTTATATAACCTTCAATGGTATTTGCCGTGTTCGGGCCCGGCGCTATATATTCCATGAGAACATACTGCCGCTTTTCGATCTCGTCTATGAAATAAGCGTAAACGATATTCGGATGGCGGCCCATGTCTATCCATAGTTTGGCTTCTCTCTTAAAGCGTTCGCGGGCGATCGTGTCCTCGAAAAATTCGTCGCGGAAGGTTTTCATGGCGTAAATTCCGCCGAGATCCTTCGCGTCTACGAGATAAACTATTCCGAAGCCGCCTTTTCCGAGTATTTCGAGTATCTCGTATTTTTCGCCTATCATATCGCCTATTTTATAAGGGGCCGGCACTGCAAAATTTTCAAATTCGGACCTGTTTTTAAAGGCCGCGTCGCCGGAACTTTCCCCTGTCATCATTTTTTCCGAATTGAGAAAACCGTTATTCTGCGATCTCCCGTCATTGTTTTGAAAGGAACCGCCGAAAATATAGCTTTTGATCTTATTGAAAACGCTGTCCATAATGAATTATGTTACAATACTGTTTTAAAAAATGCAACATATTTAGTCATATTTATCCTTATAAAATTTTTATATTGAATTTTATAGAGAAATTCAATATAATACAGTCAAAAAAAAGACATGGAGTGCTTGAAATTGAGTAATTTAAAGAATGAATATGACGTTGTCGTTATAGGCAGCGGCCTCGCGGGATTGACCGCGGCCAATATGCTCGCAAGATCCGGAAGTTCGGTATTGTTATGCGAACACCATTCAAATATAGGCGGCCTCGCCACATGGTTCCACAGAAAGGGCGGTCATATTTTCGACGTATCTCTTCACGGTTTTCCCGTAGGCATGATCAAAACATGCCGTAAATACTGGACGCCGGAGATAGCCAATTCGATAGTTCAGCTTAATGACATCCGTTTCGACAACCCGCAGTTCTCCTTTAAGACCACCTTTGATATCAATGATTTCAAAAGGATCCTGATGGAAAATTTCAAACTCAGCCAGAAGACCGTCGATGACTTCTTTACCGAGGTCCGCGGAATGGATTATTTTCAGGATAATAAAATGACGGCCCGCGAGCTTTTCGAGAAACATTTTCCAGGAAGGAACGACGTGGTCCGTCTTCTTATGGAACCGATAACCTACGCTAACGGGTCCACGCTTGACGATCCCGCTATATCCTACGGCATAGTATTTTCAAATTTTATGAGCAAAGGCGTTTATACATTTGAAGGCGGCACCGATAAACTCATACTCGCCATGAAGGCCGAACTTGAAAAGAACGGCGTTACCATAGCTACAAGAAGCCTGGTTCAAAAGATAACCGTCGCGGATAAGAAGGTCACGGGCGTTGTAGTGAACGGACAAACTATAAAATGCAGGTCCGTAGTTTCAAACGCTAACGTGATATCGACCGTGAACGATCTTGTGGGGGCTGAAAATTTTTCAAAAGATTATATATCTTACGCTAAGACGGTCAGAATAAATAACAGCAGCTGCCAGGTTTATATAGGCATAAAAAAAGGCGAGAAGATAGACGAAATAGGCGATCTGATATTTACTTCATTCGCCCCGAAATTCGACGCGGCCGAACTTATCGATAAAAATACGACAAGCCGCACTTTTTCCGTTTATTATCCGAGAACGCGCCCCGGCCATGATATGTACGCGATAGTGGCCTCGACGAATTCGAACTATTCCGACTGGGAAAAATACACGAAGGAAGAATACGCCGCAGAAAAGCAGAAACTTATCGAACGCACGCTGGTCCATCTTGAAAAATACGTGCCAGGCGTCAGATCAAAGATAGACTTTATAGAAGCCGCCACTCCGAAAACCTTTGAAAGATACACGCGCCACATCGGCGGATCGTCCTTCGGAACTAAATTTGAAGGCCTTAAAACCAGCATGGAAATGGGAAATGAGATAGGCGGGCTCTTTCATACCGGCTCCGTCGGGATAATTATGTCCGGCTGGCTCGGCGCGGTAAATTATGGCGTAATAGTCGCTAAT
This sequence comes from uncultured bacterium, assembly GCA_964551445.1. GTDB lineage: Bacteria > Muiribacteriota > UBA9980 > UBA9980 > UBA9980 > DAOPXV01. The sequence goes on from CAZKCG010000004.1 coordinate 67,327, forward strand.
AACGCGGACCGCTACATCAAGATGAAAAGTTAGTAACAAAATATCATCTCTCCCCTCGCGGGAGGGAGCGAGTGAAGCTCGGATAAGGGTGACATTAATTGAATAAAAATAAAATAGACGAAAGAATACTCGAACTGATACCGCACAGGCCGCCGTTCCTTTTCGTGGACAGCATAGTCGAGATATCCGAAAATAAAATAAAGACGGTCAAAAAGATAGAGGCGTCGGAACCATTTTTTAAAGGGCATTATCCTCATAAGCCTATAGTTCCGGGCGTTATATTATGCGAAGCGGTATTTCAGACGGGCGCGATACTGATATCGTCGCTTATCAAAATAGGAGAGAACGCCGTCCCAGTCTTAACGAGGGTCGGCGAGGCAAAATTTCGAAAGATGGTCCTACCGGATCAAACTATAGAAATAACGGCCGAAATAACGGAAAAATTGAGCAGCGCTTATTTTATGAAGGGCGCGGTCTCGGTGGATGGAAAGAACGCGCTCAGGGTTGAGTTCGCGGTCAATATCGCGTCAGACGGCGGTGAAGCATAATGAGTTTTCTTGGGGTCGAAAATAAAAATTTTCTTATATTCGGTGTCGCGAATAAACGAAGCGTGGCTTATCATATCGGTAAAACTTTGACGGAGAACGGCGCGAAGCTGATACTTAGCATGCAGGATGAAAAGCGGCTCGAGGCCGCGGCGAAATTACTGCCGCAGGCCGATTGTTATTTATGCGACGTGGAAAAAGAAGAGGAAATAGACGCCCTTGCCTCGAAAATAAAGTCGAAATATTCAGAGATACAGGGCATGGTACATTCTCTCGCTTTCGCCAATTATTCTGAAGGGATGAAGCCGTTCCACGAAACGAAGCGCAAGGATTTTTTACAGGCCATGGATATATCGTGCTTTTCTCTCGTGGCTATCGCCAACGCTTTTAAAGGCGTTATAAATAAAGACGGTTCCGTCATAACCATATCCATTTCATCCACTACTTTGACGGCTGAAAATTACGGCTATATGGCGCCCGTAAAAGCCGCCCTCGATTCAAGCGTTTGTTTTCTCGCCAAGTCGTTCAGCATATTTTCAAATATCAGATTCAACGCCGTCTGCGCGTCGCTTTTGAAAACTTCAGCGTCGGCCGGGATCCCCGGATATCTCGATTATTACGAGTTCGCCGAAAAATATACGCTGCGCAAGAAAAATCTTATGACGGAAGAGGTCGGAAACCTCGGAGCTTTCCTTTTAAGCGGCGCTTCGAGCGGTATAAACGGCCAGCGCGTGGTCATAGACGCGGGCATGGGCATAAATTTCTTCGACCGCGAGGTCATAGATATGGCCACGCTCGGCATGAAGACGAAAATGAAACAATAATAACGGTTTTGTAGAATATCACTTGACGCGCGCTTAAATCGTCTCCGGCGCAAGGGTTTATGATCTGAAATTATGAAGATAAAAATAGCAAAAACCGCCGGCTTCTGCTTCGGCGTAAAGCGCGCCATAGATATAGTTCTCGACGTATCAAACCGGACCAGATCGCCAATATTCACTGACGGCCCGCTTATACATAACCCGCAGATAGTAAAAGCCCTCGAATCCAGGAACGTGACGGCGTTAGATGAAAAGGCCATGCCGGCTAACGCTACTCTTATTATCCGGGCCCATGGCGTTTCTCCCGAGCGGCGCGAATTTCTCGAAAAGAACTGCTCAAAAGTTTTTGACGGCACTTGCCCTCTTGTCTCTCGCATACATAAGATCGTGGAACGCGAAATAAATAACGGGCGCCGCATTATAATAATAGGCGAATCTGGCCATCCTGAAGTGATCGGAATATTAGGTTTTTCTAATAATTCGGGCGTCGTCATAAACGATATTTCTGAAGCCGAAAGCCTTCCGGAATATAGCGAGCCGGTTTCCGTCGTCGCTCAGACGACCCAGGAAATAGCGCATTACGAAGAAATTAAATCTTATCTCACTAAAAAATACCAGGACATAGCTTTTTTCGACACTATTTGCAACGCCACCGAGATGCGTCAGAACGAGACGGCATCGCTTGCGCACGAGGTCGATCTTATGGTCGTCGTCGGCGGCAAGAACAGCGGAAACACGAAACGCCTCGCCGAGGTGTCCAGAAAGAACGGTTCGCGCACGGTGCTTGTTGAAACAGAGGAAGAGATATCGAAGGAAGACATCGGCGACGCCGAAACGGTTGGAATAACGGCCGGAGCGTCAACTCCTAACTGGATGATAAGAAACGTTGCCCAGCGCATAGAAGATATAGCGAATGAAAAAAAGGATGTTTTTACCAGATTCTCCAAAAAATTCGTTAATTTTTTGATAGACAGCGATATTTATATAGGCATAGGGGCGTTTTCGATGGCGTACGTCGCGTCGACCCTTATATCGCACCAGGTCCATTTTTTCGAGTCGGGCCTCGCCGCGCTTTACATATTCTCGATGCACACTCTGAATCGTTTCATAGACCGTGAAGCCTGGCGCTACAACAATTCCCGGCGCAGCAAGATATATGAGAAATATATGAATTACGTTCTGGCAGGCGGCATACTCGCGTCCGCCGCGGTCACCGTATTATCGCTTACCCGAGGGTTCTGGCTTTTTCTTTTTTATCTGCTTTGTTCCGTTACGGGCGTTCTATACAGCATAAACTTCGTTCCCGTCCAGTTCCGGCCGCTCGTCAGATACGCCTCATTAAAGGATATTCCCGGTTCGCGCGATATTTTCATTTCGGCGGCATGGGCCACGGTTCTAACTATTTCGCCCGTCGTGAGCGGAAAATGGATATTCGAATGGCGGCTTTTGTTCACATTTTCCATAATCTTCATCTTTGCTTTCTGCCGAACTATAATACTTGATATAAAAGACATTCAGGGCGACAGCATCGTCGGAAAAGAGACCATTCCGACGCTTATCGAGAATAGATATTCCGTCATAATAAACCGCGTATGGGACAGCGTTGTTCCTTCATTTTCAAGGCCGATCGCGGCGCCTAATAAATTTTCAGCGCTTCTTATAAAAATGTTCCTTCTCGCGGGCGTGACCATACTTCTCGCGGCGGTGCTCGTCAATGAATACGAATACTACAGCCTCGCGCTTATCGTCAACTTTTTATATCTTCTGTGGGCGGTCAATAAATTCAGCCGTGAAGGCTCATACTATGGAAATTACATAGAAGGCTTCACGGACTTTAATTTCATCCTCTGCGGAGTGAATCTTTTCGTCGTGAAATGGTTCCTGATACTGTTTTAATAGTGGACTAAATTACTCGCATGATCACCGGTCCGTAAAATAATAATATACTCTAAACTTAGCAATAATAGAAGTTTTGAATATATTAATAAATAAATATTGTAAATTTATCTTCTGTATGCTATAGTAAATTACTTATTATTCTTTAATTGTTAGAACTAATTTCAAAAAACAATATGTAACATTTAATTTTGCGGCCTGCCATGCGCATATGTTTGTTGCGCACTGGCAGGATATGTTTTATTAAAATAAGTCAAACCAAAAATATAATAGTCAGGAGAGTGTGGTATGAAAAAAGGTTTCAGGCAAAGTATTTTGCTAATGGTCATCATCACGGGTTTATTGTTTTTTATTCAGGGCTGCGGCGGAAATGACGGCGGCGGGTCGATTATTCCAACCCTTACGGGCAATGATAAAGTCGTTCCAGGCGTCGGCGATATATCAAAGGTTGTCGTTCCCGACATGATGCTTACAGCCTCTAACGAAGACGAGTATTATGACAGACTCGAAAAAATATTGAATAACGAATATAGCTTTGCCGCTAATGCCCCGAAAAAAGCCCCGGGCGATCCTTATCTTACGGCCATAACTCTCGGCAAAAAAACCGACGAGATCCTGACTCTTGCCACATATGATCTTGCGGCGCAGGTTGCGGTGACGGCAACACTTTCAAACAAAAATATCGAGACCGTTACTCCTACATGGATAATTTATTCCGGCGTTAACTCTATGTCGGGAAACATATATACGGCTCCGAGCGTTCCAGGAACCACGGTATTCATAGCCGTATATTCAAAAGAAGGCATAAACAGATACGCTATATTCAGGCTGAAATATAACGGTCTGGCTTCGCTTGTTCTTGGAAAGACCACCGATGAGGTCCAGGCTTCAGGCGTTTATGATCTTTCAGCGATAAGCGTTATGGCGAAAGATTCGAACGGAATTCTTAAAAACGTTACGAATGATGCGAATACAAAATGGTCTCTTCTCTCCGGTCGCGGCACTTTCATTGAAGCCAGCAAGCTATACACTGCCGCGCCGATGGTGGATTCGTCGCTTTTCATGGTCAGCTACACCGAAAACGGAATGGTTCAGAGCGCCCAGTTCACGCTTCGCGTGACCGGCCAGACAGCGCTGGCGTTAAGCAAGACCACTGATGAAATAACGCTTGTGACGGGTTCTGATCAGTATGACCTTTCGAATATAATAGTGACCGTTAAATATTCAACAGGCGCAACGAAAGACGTCACTAACAGCCCTGATACTCAGTGGTCTATATATTCAGGCAAGGGCATTCTCAACGGCAAAGTTTATACGACGGCTGCCATTCCCGAAACGGCGATATTAAAGGCCAGCTATACAGAAGGCGGAATAACGAAGATAGCTTATTTCACTCTTAAGATTATCGGTCTTACCTCGATCGTATTGAATAAAACAACAGACGAAATATGGCTTTTGACAGGCCCTGCTACATATGATCTTTCACCGATAGTGATCACCGCTAAATATTCAAGCGGAAACCCGAAAGACGTATCGTCAAGTCCTAATTTGGTATGGACAAAAGTTTCAGGCGGCGGAACGCTTAGCGGAAAAATATATACCACTTCAGCGGCACCTGAAACCGCTACTTTCAGAGCGAATTATACCGAAGGCGGAATAACTAAAATAGCTACATTCACGCTCAAAGTAATTGGTTTGTATTCGATTTCATTGAATCCCTCGACTGATTCAGTTCTGGTATCCCAGACCTATGATTTCAATAAAATAATAGTCACCGCCAAATATTCAAACAATCAGACAAGGGTCGTAAAAGACGAGCCGACTATGGTCTGGACCAAAAATTCAGGTCTCGGAACGCTTTCAGGAAAAACTTATACCGCCACGGCAAAGACGGAAACGGCAGTATTCACGGCAAGCTATACGGAAGCGGGTATCAAAAAGACGGCTGTATTCAGACTTTACGTGGTTTTGATGACTCCTTCAGTTGAAACGCCAATTTTTAGCCCAGTCGCCGGCACATATTCTGTCGCGCAATCAGTGACCATTTCATGCACTACGGCAGGCGCCGACATTTATTATACGGCAGACGGTTCAACACCGACCGCCTCGAGCACTAAATATACTGGCGTTATAGACGTATCTTTAACAAAAACAATCAAAGCTATAGCAATAAAATCAGGCATGACTGATTCGACGGTAGCGAGCGCTGCATATACAATTAATATTCCTCCCGTTCCCGGAGCAAATTATAACTTTGTCAAAGAAATAAAAGGTTTTGCAGGACCTGCTGGAGTTGCCACAGATCTGGCCGGAAATCTTTATGTTACTGATGATCAAACGAATAATATAAAAAAATATACTCGCGATGGCGTTCTTCTGGCAACATGGGGACAAACTGGCAGTGGAATTAGGGAATTCAATCATCCAGATCAGATTACGGTAGATCCAGTTAGAAATTGTTTTTATGTAGCTGATCGCACTAACCATCGTATTCAAAAATTAGACCTAGATGGTAATTTTATCGCTCAATGGAATGGTTCGGTGAGTGGTATAAATTTCAGTTCGCCAGTTGGAGTGGTGATTGACAACTCGACCGGCGATGTATTTGTTGGAGATAAAGATAACAACCGTATTGTTAAATTTGACATGAATGGCGGATATATTACCAGCTGGGATGGCACAGCGAGTGGTAAAAAATTAAGTAATCCATGCTACGCCGGCATCGATCAAACTAATAAATGGATATATATAGCGGATGAATCGAACCATCGTGTAGTAAAATTCAATTTAGACGGCAGTTATATAACTCAATGGTCTTCCGCCGATGGTAGGGCATTTAATAATCCGGAAGGAATTACGGTAGATAAAGACGGAAATATTTATGCCAGTGATTGGTCTAATTATCCAAATCATCGCGTGGTTAAACTTGATTCGAACGGAAATTACTTGACTAAATTTGAATCATGGACAGCGGCTCCTGGTTCTGAACCAAATAGTTTGAACACTCCACTGGGTATAGCGGTCGATCCATTTGGTGATGTTTATATTGCAGATTATATGCATCAGCGCGTAGTTAAATTTTCACAAAATACTATTACACCGCCAAGTAACAATAATTATGAGTGGAGTGCTACACTATATAGTGATTTTTATCATCCGACTGAATTTGCAATAGATTCCGTTGAAAATTTATATATTACTGATTGCAGCAGACGTTGCGTTAAAGTTTTTGATATAAAAGACATTACAGCGGGTGTTTTAAATCTTACACCCAAAAAGGTATTTGGGTCATTTAGCTTTGCCGCGGGCATTGCAATAGATTCCAACAGCAATACTTATGTGACTGATTATCATAGTTGCCTTGTTCAAAAATTTGATTCCAATGGTAATTTGGTTGCCACATGGGGAAAATTAGGTGGCGGTTATAGTGATGGAGAATTTTACCAGCCATGGGGTATTGCAATAGATTCATCAGATAATGTTTATATAGCTGATGTTTTCAATCATCGCATTCAAAAATTTGATTCCAATGGTAATTTTATAACTAAGTGGGGGAAAAATGGCGGAGTTGGTCCAAATGGCGGTGCTGGATTAAGTGGCACTGGTAATGGTGAATTTAATGAGCCAAGTGGTTTGGCTATTGATTCTTCAAATAACTTATATGTATCAGACCAACTTAACCATCGCATTCAAAAATTTGATTCCAATGGTAATTTTATAACTAAGTGGGGAAGAAATGGTGGAGACAGTTCCAGTGGTGATCTTGATGGAGAATTTCGTATGCCAACCGGTCTGGGTATAGATTCTTCAAATAACATATTTGTCGCCGATCATCAAAATCATCGTATTCAAAAATTTGATTCCAATGGTAATTTTAAAACTAAAATAGGGGCAAACGGTAACGCCAACGGTGAATTTAATGGACCTATAGATATTTTAATAGATCGTAATGGAAATCTTTATATTGCTGATCATATAAATGATCGTGTTCAAAAATTCGTTCCGGTACAATAATTTATAAGAAAAAAGTAAATAAATAACATTCAGGGACTTGAATCGCCAAATTCGGCGGCGCAAGCCCCTTTTTTTTCTAATATATGTATTGTAATGGAAGTTGTCCCTTTGATAATTTTATAGATTATCGACAAAGAGTAACAAATTTTTTTTGTGGGACATCTCGGAGACGGCGTAGCCCAAGGATGGGCGAGAGCCGTCGAGAGATAAGCGGCGCAAATTCAAGGATGAATTTGTGACCGCGGTCCCCAAAAAAACTTTGTTACGATTATTGATTATATTATAAACTTATATTTTTTAAAAAGAAGTGATGGCAGTTTTACCCTTTAGCCGTTCCGGTCATATTTTTGATCTCATACATATCGGATATCGCGACCATGGCGTCAACTGCTTCCGCGTCGAATAATATATTTTTCTGGGAGATCAGGTAATCCAGCGCGTCTTTTTTAGTTACAAGTTTCTGATAACGCCGGCCTGAAGCCATGGCGTCAAAAACATCCGCGACCATTACGATCCTGGCTAAAAATGGAATATTTTCAGCCGGAAGGCCGGCCGGATAACCCGAGCCGTTGAGTCTTTCATGATGATAACCGGCTATTTCGATGATATCGTTGAAGACCGACATATTTTTGAGTATCTCCATAGTAAGGACCGGATGGCCTTTTACCATGTGCCGCTCGTAAACGGTCAGATTTTCAGCTTTATTCAAAATTATGCGAGGCACCGCGGCTTTTCCTATATCGTGCATGAAACCCGCGAGCCTTACTTTCATTATATCTTTAGGATTGAGCCTCAGATATTCAGCCATCCTCTGCGAATAGAAAGCCACGCGGCCTGAATGGCCAAGCGTTTCTTCATGTTTTGCGTCGATTATATGCGAGAAAACGGAGGTCATCTTTTCAAGCAGGTCGGTCTCGAGAAACATTTTATAATCAGGCAGTTCCTTCATTATTCTGCCGATTATCATCGGTATCTGAGCTTCAAGCTCTATCTCGTTGAAAAAATTATTGTTTTCCATGGTCTCGATAAAAAGATCTATCATATCTTTTGAATATTCGCGGTCTATGTTTTGTTTGAAAAGTTCATATATGATGGCTTTTGAAAGCCTCGGTATGAGGCGGAGGGCTATGTCGAAATCATCGGCGACCTTTATTATCTGAGATATAAGCGGTATATCGTTACCCGCAAGGCCGTCGGGAAATCCGCTGCCGTCGAATTTTTCATGGTGGTGTTTGACGAAATCGGCTATTTTATGAACGTCGCCCGGCAGTTCCTTCATTATTATCTCGGCGGAACGGATCGTGTGCGTAAGTATTTTATTTTTTTCGAATATTGATATCGAATCCGAGGTGGATATTGTGAAATCATTGTAACCGTAGGCCCCGATGTCGTGAAGAAGGCCCGTCCAGAAAACTTCGAGAAGGTTCTGGCAGTTGATCTTTTTCGCCATCATATAAGCCACGCACGCAACGCGCCAGCTATGGTAATCGTCGCGGTTCTCATCCAGGTCCAGGACGTTGGCCAGCTGAAGGAAGCATTCCGTATATGATTTTGTGTCCGTGATGTTCATAATCCACCTTAATGATATTATTTTTTATCTTCCGGTTTTTTGTTTTTCGCCAGAAAATCGTTTATTTTTTCGACGAGTTTAGCGCGATCTTCATCTGAAAGGCTTTTAATGGCTTTCAATATGGAATTGGTCAGGTCCTCGTCGTTACCGCCGTTCATTATTTTTTCCCTTTAGCCCTCGTTTTAGAGAACTTATCCTTAGATCCGTCGGACTCGAGTTTTCCTCCGAGCGCGAGTATCTGGTCGCGGTATCCCGAAGCTTCCTCGAAATTTAAATTATAGGCCGCGTCATACATCTTCTTTTCGAGTTCGGCTATGGCTGCCGATAATTTTTCAGGCGTCATTTCGCCTATTATTCCGGCGGCTTCCGCGACCTCCTGAGGAACGATGCTTTCAAATATGTTTTTAATGATCGTGCGCGGCGTTATATTGTGCTTTTCGTTATATTCGATCTGGATCTTGCGGCGCCTGTCGGTCTCATCCAGCGTTTTTTTCATGCTGTCGGTGATCTTGTCGGCGTAAAAAATAACCGTTCCGTTGACGTTTCTGGCCGCCCTTCCGCAAGTTTGAATAAGGGAGCGGTGCGAGCGCAGGAACCCTTCGCGGTCGGCGTCGAGTATGGCGACGAGCGATACCTCGGGGATGTCGAGCCCTTCGCGCAAAAGGTTTATTCCGACGATCACGTCGAATTTACCGAGGCGCAGGTTTCTTATTATTTCAGTGCGTTCGAGAGTATCTACTTCGGAATGAAGATATTGAGCTAAAATATTGGCGTTTTGAAGGAAGGTCGTAAGATCTTCCGCCATGCGCTTGGTAAGCGTCGTTACAAGAACGCGCTCTTTTTTTTCGACGCGTTTTTTTATCTCGGTTATAAGATCGTCTATCTGGCCCTTCGTCGATCTTATGGTTATTATAGGATCTAAAAGACCCGTCGGGCGAATGACCTGTTCGGCTATATATTTTTTAGATTTATCGATCTCGTACGCCGAAGGGGTCGCCGAAACGTATAAAACCTTGTTCACGCACTGTTCGAATTCCTTGAATTTTAAAGGCCTGTTATCGTAAGCGCACGGTATCCTGAAACCGAATTCAACTAGATTTTTCTTGCGCGAGAAGTCGCCGTGTTCCATTCCGGATATCTGAGGCACCGTCATGTGCGATTCGTCGATTATCAGAAGATAATCCTTCGGAAAATAATCTATAAGCGTTTCAGGAGGCGTGCCGGGGGCCCTTCCCGAGAGTATCCTTGAATAGTTCTCGATACCCTTGCAGTAGCCGATCTCCTTGATCATTTCCATGTCGTACATGGTGCGCTGTGAAAGCCGCTGCATCTCGACGAGTTTTTCCTCTTTTTTCAATTCAAAGAGACGCTCCGTGAGCTCCTTGTCTATATCGGCGAGCGCTCTTGTTCTGACCGCTTCGGGCGCGACGAAGTGCGTGGCGGGGAATATGGCTATGTCGTCTAACTCTGATATCACCTCGCCGGTGACCTGATTGACAACCGATATCTTTTCGGCTATGTCCCCGAAAAAACTTACCCGGATGACGTCCTCGCCGAAGGACTGGACGATCTCCAGAACGTCGCCGCGCATGCGGAACATCGAACGCGCCAGATCAAGGGTCGTTCTGGTGTACTGCATTTCGACCAGCCGTCTTAAAATAGTATCGATGTCGTAATCATGGCCTTTCTGTATGAGCACTTTCATGCTTTCGTAAATATCAGGGGAACCGAGGCCGTAAATACAAGAAACCGACGCGACTATAATTACGTCGCTTCTGGTTAAAAGCGCGTGCGTCGCCGAATGGCGCAGTTTATCTATTTTTTCATTTATGTCGGAGTCTTTTTCGATATACGTGTCGCTGTGGGGAATGTAAGCTTCGGGCTGATAGTAGTCGTAATAACTGACGAAATATTCGACCGCGTTATCCGGGAAGAATTCCTTGAACTCGGAATAAAGCTGTGCCGAAAGCGTTTTATTGTGGGTTATTATAAGCGTCGGGACCTGAAGTTTTTCGATGACGTTGGCCATGGTGAAGGTTTTTCCTGAGCCTGTCACGCCCAGAAGTGTTATGTGTTTTCTGTCCCCGCCGAATCCGGATAATATTTTTTCGATGGCCTGCGGCTGGTCGCCGGTTGGCGAATATTTTGAATTCAGCTTGAACGGCTTGTTTTTTTTATTGTTGTCTATTCGAAGATACATCTTTAAAATTATTCCTATCTGGAAGATATAGCTATTATGAACCTGTCGTTGAGATAATAGTTATATGAAGCGTCCCGTTTATGGTTTTTGGCCGTTTCGGCCGGAACTTCCTTTGAAAGTTTTATCGCCGGAAAGAACTTCGCCGCGGCCTGACTATCTTTATATGCGAATATGCTTATATTTGCGGTCTTTCCCTCGACCCCGACCGTAGATACCGACATGGGTTCTCCGAACGCAGGCGTTGCCTTGAATTTTTTCAGCCTTGCCGTATCGTAAAAATTGAACGCGCCGTACCTTTTCCATGCGAACGCCGAATCCGCGGCCTGCCTGTAAAAAGCGCCTTCGGAGCTGATCTTCGGTTTGATATTCACAAAATTTTCGTCGTCCGCATCTTTCGGGTCCGCCATCGTATAACCTATTATTATGGCGTCGGTGGAGACCTGATAGCCTATCATATCGATATATGAGGACGCTGAAGGTCTGCTTACGATCTGAATGCCCTTCATTCCGGCGTAATCCGATTCGAAAGTGAAATAACCCGGTCCCGGATATTTGTCCGAGACCTCGGTTTTAAGGGACATCGGCTTATCGTACCGTTCGGAATAATTAAAAACCATTATTTCCGACGAGCCGGAAGCCAGCTGCGCGGTTATGTTCAATTTCACCGTTTGTCCGGGATTCTTATTTGAGACCGATATCATAGCGTCTTTGATGAATTTAGCTATGTCTATTTTAACGGAGGCCGTTATTGATTGTTCCAGGTTTTTTGCCCCCGCCGCGATCTTTTTCGGCTCAGGCGCATCGGGCATTGCCGCCGCCTGCGCCGCCGGTTTTTTCTCGCGCTGCTGTTTTTTAGTTTTCTTTTGAGCATGGGCGTCACCCGCCGATAAAAGAAAAGCCGGCGCTAAAATAACCAGAAAAATCGCTAAAATAAAGCGTTTATAAGAGCGTGAATTCATTTCTTAACGACCTCCAATATAATAGTTAATAGGTATATATCGATCCGCCGATATACTCTCTCATTAAGGAGTTTTTAGGTATGACGCTTTCGTCGTCCCATTCTTCGACGGAACCCAGGAACTCGTTTATGCGCTGCGCGCGGATATAGGCATCCTGTTTTTTAGGATTATCTTTATATTCCTGTACGAAGCCGGGGAAGAATTTGTGCATGTATTTCTTGTGGATGGGAAGTTCGTACGCGAGATAGCCGTTCAATATGTGTTCGACGGTCCCGATAAATGGAATGATGTGGCGAAGTTCCGAGCGGCGGACATAGTGCCAGTGCTCCAGCGTGCGTTTCGGATCGTAGCTTCTGTGCCATGAATCGCGGACCATGCGGCGCAGGATGCGGATATCCGTCCAGCGCACGAATTCGTTATTGTTGTCTTTTATCTGGCTGAGCGTTTCGATATAAAGTTTGAATTTATATTCTTCCGGCACGGAAGAGGTCATTTCGTGATAAAGCCCGTGGAGGCTGTCTAAGAGCAGTATCTGATTGCTTTCGAGTTTCAGCGGTATGGTCTCGCTTTCGCGCAGGCCGGTCTTGAAGTTATAAATAGGCTGCTGAATGGTCTTTCCGGCCATAAGATCTTCGAGATGCTGGTTTATGAGTTTAAGATCGAGCGCCTGCGGCGTTTCGAAATCATAGTCGCCGAATTCGTCTTTAGGGTGCATCTCGAGGTTGAAGAAATAATTGTCCAGGTTCATCGCTACGAGGTTCAATCCGTGTTTAGCGAGGCCTTCGCCTATCTTTATGGTGGAAGTCGTCTTTCCGGACGACGACGGGCCGGCTATTATAACTATTCTGGTCTTTTCTTTTTTCAATATCTTGTCGCAGGCCATTGAGATATCCTGATGGTAAGCCGCTTCAGTGGCTTCGATGAGTTCTACGAAACCTTTTTTGCTTCTGACCTTTTCGTTGATCGATTCTATTGAGTACGCCTTGTTGTCGACCGACCATACGAGGTTCTGCCATATTTTTTTATAAGGGATGTTCTCGGAAGTGACGTAGTTGGCGTTTCTTCCATCGCGCATCGACTGATGTTCCGCGCGGTATAATATGAAAGATTTAGACGTCTTCGCGTGTCCGTGTTCGATAAGTTCCTTTTCGATTATGTCCTGAACTTCTTCGACGGTCGGTATCTGCGGGGGCGGATATAATTTGGATACGGTGTTGGTTACCTTGGTGGCTACGCTTTCGGCGAGTTTTCTGTCCGAACCGCCGACGGCCTGGGCCGCTCTGAAAATGGCGTTAACAATTTTTTCCTTATCAAACGTGGCTATGGTTCCGTTCCTTTTGATAACTTTTTCAATTGTTCCTGGCATATTTTCCTCTCCCCGTTTTTATGATTTTATCTTTTTGATCGTTATATTATAAGATATTAACAATTAAAATGCAAATTAATTTTATTTGAAATAAATTGATTAATATGTTAGATTATTAATGAAAACATAGCGGCCCCTTTAAATCAAAAGGAGGTACCTTATAATGATAACCAGTTCTTTATACATTACCATAGGCGGAGAGGCCGGAGACGGAATACTCTCGGCCGGCGAAATATTATGTAAGATCTTTTTTGAGGCCGGATCGGGCCTTGCCACCTATAAAAATTTTCCTTCAAGGATACGCGGCGGCCACACTTCTTATTCGATAAGGGTCGCCGATAATTTCTGCAATCACAAGGATTGTCAGGTCGATATACTGCTCGCTTTCGACGAAGAATCCTTCGCGGTCCATAATCACGAACTTAAAAAAAGAAGCATAGTGATATACGATTCAACAAAAATAAAAAATCCCGTGAAGGTAGAAGGCCTGGACATAACTTATTATGACGTGCCCATATCGGATCTGGCCGTGAAAAATTTTCAAAAATCGCTTTATAAAAACACTATTCTGGTTGGTTTTGTTGCCGCGATGCTCGATATCGACATGAAATATATTGAAAAAGGTTTTTCAAAGGCCATAAAAGACAAAAAAGGCGAAGATATCTATAATATCAATATGAACGCCTGCAAGTTCGGTATTAATTTTTATAAGAACGAACTTAAAGGCAGGCTTTTCAGAATGCCAAAAGCTAATCTTTCTGATACGGTTCTAATGACCGGGAACGAGTGCGTGACGCTTGGCGCTCTCGCCGCCGGCTGCAGATTCGCCGCGGCCTATCCGATATCGCCGGCCACGGAGATTTTCGAAGCGATGTGTTCTTATCTTCCAAAGAACGGCGGAACCGCGCTTCAGACCGAGGACGAGATAGCCGCACTCTGCGCCGCCATAGGCGCCGGATTCGCGGGAGCCAGATCTATGACGTCCACTTCCGGCCCGGGATTCTCTTTAATGGCCGAAGCAATAGGTTTATCAGGCTGCGCCGAGGTCCCGGTCGTGTTAATCGACGTTCAGAGAGCCGGTCCTTCCACGGGCCTTCCCACAAAGACCGAACAGTCAGATTTCTATCACGCACTCTTTTGTACTCACGGCGAGATACCGAGAATAGTCCTCGTCGCCGGCGACGCTTCTCAGTGTTTTGATTTTACCGTAAAGGCCTTTAATCTGGCCGAAGTTTTTCAATGTCCCGTAATATTAATGAGTGAACAATCTATCGCTCAGAATAAAACCGTAATGCGTAAATTAGACTTTTCGAATGTGACAATAGACCGCGGAAAACTTCTGTCCGATAAAGAGCTCGCGAAAGCGGAACAGAAATTCCTGCGTTATAAATTCACGGACGACGGTATTTCTCCGCGCGCGATACCTTCGCAGGTCGGCGGGGTCCATCTGGCCAGCGGTAACGAACATCTCGAATCCGGCAGAATAACCGAGGACCCCGATATACGCGTAAAGATAATGGATAAACGGCAGATGAAACTCACGGCCGCCGCCGTATCGAAACACCTTCCAAAACCGCTTTATTTCGGTGACGACGCCTCTAAACTGGGAATAATAACCATCGGGCACAACACGAGCGTTACGCTCGAGGCGCTCGATATTTTAAAACTCGCCGGAGGCCCGAATTTTGCGATGATGCAGCTTACCGCTCTTATGCCTTTTCCAACTGAAGAGGTCGCTAAATTCGCTTTGCAGCGTGAAAAAATATTCGTGATCGAAAATAATAAAACGGCTCAGATATCAAATATAATTAAAATGCACGCTCCGATACATAACAAGCTTCATTCGATACTTAAATATAACGGCGTGGCGTTCTCGCCAATAGAAATAGTCGCCAGACTTTCGGAGGTGAAATAACCATGACTATGACGATAAAAGATCTTTCATACGGAAAACCCACATGGTGCCCCGGCTGCGGTGATTTCGCCGTGTTAAATGCCATACAGCGCGCCATAATAGAAATGAACCTTACGCGCGAGGAAGTAGCCTGCGTGACAGGCATAGGATGTTCATCCAAACTTTCAGAATATATCGACGTTTACGGTTTTCACACAATGCACGGCAGGTCGCTCCCGATAGCGCAGGGCGTAAAACTCGCCAACCCCAAGCTTACCGTTATCGCGGCGGGCGGCGACGGCGACGGAATGGCCATAGGCTGCGGCCATTTCGTTCACGCGGCCAGAAGAAATATAGATATAACCTATATCATGATGAATAATCAAGTTTATAGCCTTACGAAAGGCCAGACCTCTCCTGCATCGGACCGCGGCTTCGTTACGAAAACCACGCCTGACGGGGCGGAGGAAGCGCCTATAAACGTAATGCATCTGGCCCTTATGGCCGGAGCCACTTTCGTCGCGACGGGTTTTTCGTCCGACGTCATGGGTCTTTCGCAGATCATCGCGGCCGGTATCAAACATAAAGGTTTTTCATTCATAAACGTTCTGTCGCCCTGCGTGACCTTTAATAAACTCAATACTTACGAACAATATAAAAATCAGTCGTATAAAGTCGAGGAAACCCCCGGTTATGATCCGTTGTCCTATGAAAAAGCCATAAACATAGCGCTCGGATATTTCGTCAGAAAACCGCTCGGCATAATTTATAAAATGGAAACTTCGACCTTCAGGGAAGTTTTTATATCCGAACACCCCGTTCCGCCTGCGCGGCAGGATATATCCGATTTTGAGAATATAGTCGAGATGATGAAACAATATTCAAAAAATTGAAACTATCTGGGTCGTAAAAGTAATTTATAATTTCATAATATAACGATCCTTGATTTTTTGAGATAATGAAAAGATAACTTTGCCGGCGGTATAAGCCCGTTAATTCAATAGGGCCAATGTAATTTTAAGGGGAATAAATAATTGAATTCGTCTACTGTGATAGGCCTTATAAATAACGCGGCGCTGCTTCTGGCGCTTGGCGTTTTATATGATATCATCGAAGATAATCGTAAAACGGCGTTCAGCGTCATATTGACCGGGTTCGTTCTGGGTTTCATGTGCGTGTGCGTGATGCTTAATCCCTGGGTTTTTATGCCCGGCCTGGTTTTTGATACCCGTTCGGTGCTTTTAAGTATCTCCGGCCTCTTTTTCGGGCCTGTGCCGGCGTCTATCGCCGCGCTCATGGCCGGCGCGTACCGTCTCTTTCTCGGAGGGCCGGGAGCCATGGCGGGTGTCGCTACTATATTTTCCGCGACGCTCATTGGAATAAGCTGGCGAAGGCTTTACAGGGACCGCCTTGATAATATTTCAATGGCGGAGCTATATTACATGGGAATAATCGTTCATGCCGTGATGCTTCTATGCCAGCTTCTGACGCCATGGCCCAAAGCATTAGAAGCGATTTCGAAAATAATCCTTCCGGTTATCATAATATTTCCGATAGGAACGGCGCTTTTAGGAAAACTTATGGCCGGGCGCAATGAAAAAATAAAAACAAAGGATGAACTGGCCAAAAACCGGGCGATGCTTCTGGAAGTTCTGAATTCAATACCCCAGTCGGTGTTCTGGAAAGATAAAAACAGCGTATATCAGGGTTGTAACAGTTCGTTCGCTAAAGATAGCGGAATTATGGATCCGGAAAAGGTCATAGGAAAAACCGATCATGATATGCCCTGGCTTAAAAACGACGCCGAAGCTTATATATCCGATGACCGTGAAGTTATAAGCAGCGGACTGCCCAAAAGACACATCATAGAGCAATTAAACAGGGCGGATGGAACTCGCGTGTGGATCGACACCAGCAAGGTGCCTTTGTTTGAAAAAAATGGAGGATCTTTCGGAGTATTAGGTTTATACGAGGATATAACCGAGCGGAAAAACGCCGAAGCTGAGTTGTTATCGGCTAAAGAGGCGTCCGAAAAGGCGAATCAGGCTAAAAGCATGTTCCTGGCCAATATGAGTCATGAAATAAGAACGCCGATGAACGGGATCATCGGGTTCACGAAGATACTTGAATCCACCAAGCTTAACGACTCCCAGAAAGAGTACGTAAATATACTCAAAACTTCATCTTATCATCTGCTTGAAATAATAAACGACATACTTGATATATCAAAGATGGAATCGGGTAAATTGAAACTTGTCTATGAAGAAATAGAAATATCAGTTTTATTGGATCAGGTGGTCGAAATATTCAGGCCGTCCGCTGAAAAAAAACATTTGTCATTAAATGTAGGCATATCGCCGAAAATAAACTATTCGGTTTTTGGCGACGCTACAAGGCTGAATCAAATGGTTTCTAATCTTGTGGGTAATTCCGTTAAATTTACTGAATCAGGGCTTATTTCGATCACGGCTGATGAGCTGGAGCGAAACGGCGACCTGGCCAAACTTAAATTAAGCGTGGCCGATACCGGGATCGGAATTTCCGCTGATAAGGTATCTAAAATATTCGACAGTTTTTTTCAGGTGGACGGCTCGTACACTAAAAAATATCAGGGAACCGGGCTCGGCCTTGCAATAGTTAAAAATCTGGTTGAATTAATGGGTGGAAACATCAGCTTATCGAGCGAACCGGGCAAAGGGTCCCGTTTCGATCTTATACTGCCGTTTAAAATAAATGAGGAAAAAAAGACCGAAACAAAGGCTCCGGCGGTCGCGAATAAAGAAACGGAAGGGATCGGAAAAACTTCCTTTAAGGCGCTTATAGTTGAAGACGAGGTAATAAACGGAAAACTCGCTTTATTCGTCATGCGAAAGAACGGGTTTGACGCGAATGTCGCCGATAACGGCAAAAAGGCTATAGAAATGATAGAAAAACAAAGATACGATATAATATTGATGGATATTCAAATGCCGGAAATGAACGGCATCACGGCGACGAAACTTATAAGAGAACGCTCGGCCGCGGAGGATAACTTTAAAACGAAGATAATAGTGCTTACGGCTTACGCCATGGAAGGCGACAGGGAAAAATTCATAGCCGCCGGCGCGGATGATTACATATCGAAACCGCTCAGCGAAAAAGAACTGTTATCATCTATATCAAAAGTTTTGAATATATAATAGATCGAAAGGAAAATAATTAAAAAATGAAAAACTGGGACGAATACTTCATGAACATAGCCAGGATGGTAGCCGAATCGAACACTTCGTGTATAAGAAGGCAGTTCGGCGCCGTGCTTATCAGATCGGATAAATCTATAATATCGACGGGATATAACGGCGCGCCCGCCGGAGTTAAAAGCTGCGGAGACCGGGGATTTTGTTATCGCGACAAGAACGGGATAGCTTCGGGTACCAGGCATGAAGCCTGTTACGCGGTCCACGCGGAACAGAACGCGGTCCTTTTCGCCGCGAAACACGGAAGCTCCACTAAAGACTCGACGTGTTACGTAACGGCGAAACCCTGTTCGGTATGCCTTCGCATACTCGTTCAGGCCGGCGTTCGCGAGATAATTTACGATATAGATTACCCGGAGGCGTGGGAAGGTTATCAGGATATAGCCGCGAGCGTCAAAATGAGAAAAATGGAGAAGTCTGAAAAATAAAATGAAAGATATGCCCCGCCGGCCTTATATATATACAGCCGTTATCATATCAGTCTTTTTGAATATTTTATGTTTCGAAGAGGCGTCGGGCCAGGCCGTAAAAAGCGGGAAAGCGAAGCCCGCGGCCGCCGCTCCGGTAATAAAAAACGAGGCCGTTGAAAAAGCGTCCGCCACGGTTGAAACCGCTGTTAACAAGGCTGCCGGGCATGAAACAAGCCAGGCCGAACTGAAAAAGGAAGCCGAAAAAAAGAAGAAGAAAAATTTGAAAAGGAACATTTATATTTTTGACACTATCGTGTCGGGCCTTATGCATCTTTTGATGGGAACCGGTCTTTTCATGATAGTTCTGATGATACTTAAATGGTTCTTTCTCGAGCGCAGAGTTGAAAAATAAGGAAGTGCCGTGCCATGGAATTCAAGTTGAAAAAGATCGCGTTTTTTATTTTTTTTATCGCCGTAATATCGGCATCATGGCGTTTTGCAGGTGTTTGCAGCGCTCAGGATGAAATTATTGAATATGAAAAAAATCAAGAAGAGAACGCTAAAAAAATAAAGGAAACGCTCAAGGAACACGGTTATGACGCCGGAACCGGCTCTGTCGACGTCAACAGCGTCATGCAGAGTTTTACCGGAAACATTGAGGACCCGACCAAAAAAGGAAAGGGAAAAGGCGAAGGAATGTCCATGCCCACGAGCGAGTGGTACTGGTTCTTCATTATATTTTTAAGCGTGGTAGGCATGGGATTTTTCAGCATAGGCAAAAAAACGGGAGATATATTTTTCATTCTATCGGGCATGATAATGATGATATATCCTTACTTTGTGACCACGACATGGATACTTATAACGATAGGGCTTATACTCACCATAGTTCCGATAGTTATGACATACAAACAGCAGCCATAAAAATCAAATTAAAGGGAGTGATCGTGAATGGATATGTTGAAAAATCTTTCAGCCGCGGCTCTTATAGCGGTATTAACACTAAGTTTTGCGGCCTGTGAGAACGCCGGGGCCGCCGCTAAAAAAGATAAGGATAATACGGCTAAGGCTGAAAAAGCCGCCGATAAAAAAAGCTCTAAAAACTCCGCTATGATCAGCGAGGTCGAAGCCGCTATGAAGGATAAAACCCTCGATGAAAAGACGAAAGAAGATAAACTTGAAAAGATCAGAAAAGAGATCGCAGCGCTCGAACGGCAGATAAACAAAAAACGCGAAGAAATGGCTAAGATCGAGGAAGAGATAAGGCCTATCGAAGAGATGAAGGAAGAACTGTATAAGCTTATGACGGAACTTGACAGTTATGCCACCGCCATCGACGCGGAATCTCAAGATAATCAGGACGCGAAAAAGAAGAAAAAAAAGAAAGACTGATGAAGCGCTTCCCGGAAACGGTATCGAGCATGGCGTATTGTATTTTAAAAAAAAATATGGTAAAATTTATAAAAATCTAATTTAAGGAGTGGTTTTAATGAAATCGTTAAGAAATTTAGTTCTGGTATTTATGGTATTGGTTTTCACGGCGTCAACGGCATTCGCGCAGGCAACACCCGCAACACCCGCAACGCCGGCAGCAGGCGGCGAAGGTAAAGGTCAGAAAATGAGCGTCGAGGAAAGAAAAGCCAAGCATGATGAAAATCAGGCTAAAAGAGAAGACAGATTCAAAAAAAGAGTCGAAAAAGCCAATGAAATGATAGCAAAACTTGAAGCGGCTATAGCTTCGGGCAAGGTAACCGATAAAATGAAAGCCAACATGCTTGAAAAAATAAAGAAACAGCTCGAAATGATGGATTATCTCATGAGCGAAATGAAAGAAAATCAGAAATCCATCGAAGAACATTTAAAAACAATGGACGCTATGAAAGTTAAAGGAAACGACCTTTTAACGAAACTTACAAGCTACACTCCTCCTGCCGCTCCCGCTGCTCCCGCAACACCTGCCGCTCCCGCGGTTCCCGAAAAGAAATAATGTGAAACCGGCTTAAAACAGCCTGTGGATAAATAAGAAGCGGACGAGAGATCGTCCGCTTTTTTTATTGGATATTTGTTGTTGTTTTAGTTCAAAAACCCTGTCAAGAGAATTTTTTAAAAATTTTTCGAAGCCCCGTTCACGCTCTGTGGATAATGTGGATAAGTCTGTGAATAAGTATAAACAGGGACTTTTGGCGATGTTAAAATTGTTAGTAAATTTGTTTAAAAAAATTTGTAAAAACACTTGACAGCATTGTGGTTTAAAGGCGTCCGGATAAGCCTTGCGCGCTTAAGATTTGACGGGGGGCGGACCCGCGGGAGGAGGATTCTGAGGCGGAGCGGGCGGAGGGGCGTCCTGAGGTTTGGGAGCCGCGGGCGGCGGTGGAGGCGGAAACAGGCTCTCATAGTTGGTTCCGTCGATATTGATCCCCTCGGAATCCTTGTTCAGCGAGAGGATTTTTTTCATGCATGCTTCATATATCATACCCTTTTTTGCGGCTTTTTCCTCATCAGTGGTTTTAAGCTCGTCATAAAAATAGATCTTCGTTTTACAAACCTTGAGCGTCGGGCATTTTGCCATCATGTTCAAAAGCGGCGAATCATTGGTTGATTCGAATTTTTCGCCCGCGGCCAGGCTTTTTAAGAAGAGAGCGTCCGAAAGCTCCGAACTCCGGCGGATCTCCGGCACTGCTATGACGCTTATGGGAGATGTTTCAAGCGGATTGTTAAGATGCTTCATCTTTCCAAAAACCTTGGAATAGTCTATTAAAACATGTGAATCAGGGAAGCATCCGAATCTGGCGACGTATTTTTTGCCGTCCTCTTCGGATATGGAATTGAAATATTTCGCTATTGAAGCGTCTTTTGAGCCTCTTAATTCAGTTCTCGCGAAGGATTCGAGATAATCGTTATTTGCGATGATGTATTCCTGCGTTATTTCAGGTATGTTCTCGAGTTTCGAGTGAAGGAAGTGATAGGTTGAAACCGCGTGGAATTTAATGACGGAGGTCCTCTGATAATGGTTTTTAAAAAGCGGATAGGAGAATAACTCGACCTTACCGTCAAAGTCTATATCGGATGCGGGTATATCGATCTTCTCATCCTTCGGCGTAAGGCAGAGCACGGTTGCTCCTTCAATTTGCGCTCGGGCGGGGGAGTCTGATATCAGGGACATGAAATATTCCAGAAGTTCGGCGCCCTTTTTGACGCTTTTATCCGGGAAAGTTATTTTAATGGGCGAAAGAAGTTTTTCCTCGCCTTTTTTACGGAAAGCGAATCTGAATACGGAATAGCCCGCGGACTGAAGTTTTACGCCCTGGTCGGGGATCATCTTGAAACAGACCGAACAGTAGCGGTCTTCGCAGGCGAATGAGGGGTTGCGGCATCCTATGATGGATACGCCGGACCCGTTCTTTTCGAGAGTATGGCAGCGTTCCACGAGAAATCCGCGGTCTTCGCGCAGGATCTTTGAAACGGCCTCGAGTATCAATTCGAAAATGACCTTATAATATGAACAGTTGAAAACGTATATGGCGTTGGTGTTCGAACTGTAGCAGAAAAGCGGAGTATTGTCGAATATTCCATTTATTGCATACATATTCACTTTGAACGGGACTATGCTTCCCTGCTGGGCTATTCCGATAGACTGGACCTGCTCCGAATATTCGCGCGGATTGTAAAAATTGTCCGTGAAAAATTCGGAAAGGTGTTTTGAATTCGTCATAAGCCGGACGCGCACGCCGTGTAAAATAGCGTCGCAGAGGAACATTTTCTGGTTTTCCTCGATGTGTTTTATGTGAACGAACATTTTTTCGAGCATTATCTCGTCGATGTCGATCTTGTTCGAACCTGAGTCCGTGAAATTTTTCCTTATGGAAGTGACTATGTTTGAGATGCCGATCTTGGTGCCTTCATATTCGAAAGCGTTCGCGTCGGCATGCGGCGAAGCGGGTGAAAAATAAAACAGATCCATACTAGATGTACCCCTTGTTTAATTAATTAAAACAATTCAACTAAACATATCGGCAGTTTTTTGTGAAATCGCACGATTTTTATTTTAACCCGTGGTTTATCCTGAATTCTCCGGGTTTTCCGCCGTAGAATATCATCGCGTCAGGGTTTTTAGAGCCTTTCGCTCTTCTTACGAAGATCTTCGTTCCCGCAAATTTTCCCGGCCTGACCTCGTATGAATGATCGCCGGCTATAGCTTCCGCGGCGGGGAGACAGAACGGGTTGAGCCTGTCTTTTTCGAATATCTCAAGAAGCGCGGCGGATATATTCTTGTTTTTGAATATTACACCCGCCTCGCGCGAATATAAAAGTCCGCTTTTGGAAATGTTGGCGCTTCCGACGAATACCCATTCGCCGTCTATTACGGCTGCTTTTGAGTGCATCATACCGCGGTTATAGATCTTTCCGAGCGGCGAGAGATTGAAAAGCCTTACATCCATTCCGATTTTGGCGAGGCGTTCGATGCTGGTTCTGGCCGGCTGGTAAAGCGGGTTTTCGTCAAAATATGAACGGTGCTCGATGATGAGTTTTACCGAAACGCCCCTGGCCATGGCCCGTTCCAGAGCGGCGGTTACTCCTCCGAAATCGGATATGTAGTCCATTTCCATGAAGATGTCCGATCTGGCGCGGTCTATGAGGTATCCGAGCGTGGGCTGGAGGTTATGTATGTAAGGATTATTCAGTTCCGCGGGCGCCGCTTCTAATAAGAGAAAATCGCTGGGCAGCGGTTTTGAAAACGCGGGCGCGGCGGTATTTTCTTTGTCCGCCGTTAGAACGGCCGCCGCGTTCGGAGATCTTACGCCGGCAAAAATGGCGCCCGGGGCGGACATTAGCCAGTCTGATTCAAATATCGTCTTCATATTGTGAGCGAAGTTTTTATCGTCGATGATAACAGAAGTTTCGCGGTTCTCGAAAAATCCGGCGAAGCTGTAGTTGGTTCCGCCGCAGGATGTATATCTTTCATCCGCGATGACGGTTTTACAGTGGACCGAACCATACAGCCATCTATTTTTTCTCAGATCGATGTAGCGCACGTCCACCGATGGAAATTCCGAAACGAGTTCTACCGCGAGAGTTCTGTCCGCCGAGGAAATGTCGGCGAGCAGCATTTTTATTTTGACGCCGCGGCGGGCCGCGTTTTTAAGCGCGGCGACGAATTTTTCGGAAACGCCTTTCTGAATATAATAAGATTCGAATAATAATTCGCGGCGCGCGTTATCGACAAGAGCCGTGAAGCCGTCCTCGGCGTTGACCGATCTTGGACAGTTCATTTCCGGCGGCGCCGATTCGACTATCGTGACGGATCCGTCCGCGACGGGTTTAAGGGCGTCGAGCGCCCGCGAATGAAATTCAAAGGCATAAGACGGCGCGGCCTGCGCCAGAGTAATAACTAAAATAAAAATGAATACGGCGGATGAGAAAGCGTTCCGGTATTTTCCGGTCAGTTTTGAATAAACTTTCATGATACCTCCAGAATTTTTTTGCGTTTATAGAAAAAATTAAGTATGAATTAAAATTGTGTTGAAATATTGGCGCATCCATTACAAATTGGGTGATGATTTTTTATGTAGATTAATTATAAAGGTATTTTTGCGATATGTCAAACTTAAATCGCTAAGATATCATTTTCGCCGTTTCTATGTCCGCTTCGTCTTCTTTTATATTCATCGCAAAAAGCATCGCCGTGCCTGGAATTGAAAGGATCACGGTCAGCAGGAAGAAATTTCCGAACCCGATCGCCTGGACCATTTGTCCTGCGGGGGCGACCAGAATGTCGCGGCTTGCCGCCATAAGGCTCGTAAGAAGAGCGTATTGGGTGGCCGAAAACCTTTTTGAGCACAGACTCATTATATATGCTACAAACGCCGCCGTTCCGAGTCCCGCGCAAAGATTTTCTATCACCATGGTCGATGCCATCAGGTAATAGTTTTTTCCGGCGATGTAGAGAGCGTAGTACATTAAATTGCTCGCGCCCTGTAATATTCCGAATGCCAGAAGCGAGCGTTTGATACCGGCCGAGCTTAAGTACGCGCCTCCGGCGACGACACCCGCCATCGTGGCGAATATGCCTATGCCTCCAGATATCGCTCCTATCTCGGTCTGCGAGAATCCCGTGAGCATGAGAAACGAGGTGGACATATTCGAGACGAGGGAATCGCCGTATTTATAAAGCATTATAAAAACGAGTGTCATGGCCGTTTCCCGAAAACCGAGCCGTCCCGCAAATTCCAAAAAAGGCATAGTGACCGCGTCTTTAAAGTTCTCCGGCGCCTGCGCGCTTTTATCTTCTCTGAAAAACCGAAGCGTTATAAGCGATAAAATGAAAACAACCGCGGCTATGGCCAGATAAGACTTCTGCCATCCGATACCGTCCGCCATCATGAACGCCGCCGCCCCGACCGCTATTAAAGCCGCGCGGTATCCGAGGACCGAAAGCGCCGCGCCAGCACCGAGTTCGTTGCGTTCGAGTATCTCGATCTTATAAGCGTCAAAAGCTATATCCTGCGTCGCGCTGAAAAAGGCTATAAGAAGGGTGACGGCGGCGAACCCTTTAAGCGATGCCGCAGGGCTCATAAAAAACATCGCGCCGATGAGGACCGCAAGAATCATCTGCGTCAGAAAAACCCATCCGAGGCGCCTTCCGGGAAACGGCGTGCCGTAGCGGTCTATGAGCGGCGACCACAGAAACTTCAGCGAATACGGAAGCCCCGCAAGGCTCATGAAACCAATGGATGCAAGATCTATCTTTTCAAGCGTCATCCATGCCTGCGCGGTTTTATTAGTTAGATAGAACGGAAGGCCGGAAGAAAACCCCAGTATTAAAAGCGCCGTCATTTTGCGGCTTTTAAAGACGCCCGCGTATCTATTGATCGTATCGTTCAATGAGTTCATTGTCACCTGTTAGAATTTTCCGCCATATTCTCCGGCTGTAGTTTGATCCTGGTTCATTATAAATCAGATCGTTTTCAAAGTAATTCACGCTTTTATTTAATTGGCACGGTATAATATAATCCGAACCTTTTCTGGACCGGAAGCTCATCGCCCGATACGGGAAGGCGTTTTTCAAACGGCGTGTACATGGAACAAACCCAGGTCAGATACCTGTTTATCGGTTGAGACAGCGTAATGCCGTGGGTCGCCATGGGCCCTTTCGCAAAATCGACTATGAAAAAAACCGGGTGTTTCGGGTGTTTGAATAAAGTTCCGTCGACGCCGCCGACCATGCCGCGGCTTTTCTTGTTGTCGGTATCGGCGTAAACGCTTCCGAGCAGGTTATCCTGATAGCCCAGATGAAATCTCAGGCCTTTATAACTTTTCGAAAAGATCATATAAGGGGAAGGTCCGTAATACTGGTTCGTATATTTTTTAGAACCCAGATAAAGCGATCCAGCGATAAGCGACACGGGGTCCGATCCGTCCGTCAATATTCTCCATTTCACGTTCCACGCCGTCTTTCCAGGATAAAAACCGCTTTCGACGAACTGGGTCTTCGGTATGTATTCGACGCCGAATTCGACCTTTTTATAGCCGTATTCAATTCCCCAGTCGGGCGCGCTCGTGGCTATGGGCGGCGGATTATCAAAACCGTAGCTGTAATAGTCGAGGGAAAAACTTATGCATTTGTGAGGGGTTAGATCGGGCAGGGGAATAGAGAACGCATTTTCCGCTCCGGCGAATAATAATAAAAAAAAGACCATTATAAAAATTACGCGTGTTTTGAATTTCACTTACAAGCCTCCGTTTTAATTTCAGCAAAGATCACCGCTCGGGAAGGCGTCATAAGCTTTTAAAAATAATTTGAGGCATTATACATAAATATCGAAACAGTGTCAATAAAGATAAGATACCATTAAAAAAACGGCTGGCATTTTGATCTTTATGATTGTTATAAGAGCGGCTCTTTTTTTTGGCCGGTATTTGCGATGAAATTCCTTCAATTCTAAAAAACTATTTTATAAGCAGCGGCAACAAAAGTTATATCGATACCGGTCTCATTTTAATATCAATAAAACTTATTTGAATATTTTTATTGTTTCAAGTATAATATATAAGTCAAACGAATTTTAAAAAATCAAAATGAAAGGGGAAATCAGATTTTATGAAACTCAAAAGCATTCTTTCTATCTTGATCATGCTTGCCATTATGGCTCCCTTGGCTCTTTTCGCGGCTGAAAAACCCGCCGCTATCGACGCGAAAATGCTTCAGAAAATGGAGGCTTCCACATCCGTTAAGGATAAACTGTTTATCCTTGAATACAAGCACTGGCTTTTTGCCTCGCAGAGGCAGGAAGCTAAAAAAGAAGACATTCTTAAAAATTTCCAGGCATACAACGAATATAACGCGAAGTTCTCACAGGAGATCATAAACGAGATCGGCCAGAACGAAGCGGACGCTCAGGCAAAAATTCAAAAGATCTTAATTTATATAAAAGCGAAAAGATCCCCGGCCGTTTTCGCGTTCCAGCCGCTGGTTAAAAACCTCGCTGACGCTCTTAAAAACCAGACGCTTGCCGCCGGCCAGAATAAAAAAGACGCTTCCGGATCACAGGAAAGCTACGCCAGGACCGCGGCGCTTTTAAAATGGATAAACGCTCAGCCCGCCCCTAAAAACACTTTAATGAGCGCTATAGACACGACGGATGTCAGCAAACACTACGATCCGACACATCCCGGCCATTTACACGAAAACGCCAACGGCGGACTTTACCATCAGCCCGGCGACAACGGCCCGTTCTCGGGCGGCGGTTCATATCACCATGGCGGTCATCACAACAATCATCCGTCATATCCTTCTTACCCTACCTATCCGACGCCGACATACCCTACTTATCCTTCATACCCGCCTAACTACTATCCTCCGCAGTATCCCAGCTACCCGCCGCCCAGCTACTACCCGCCGAACAACGGCCAGGTCGAACATATTCACCACTGCGCGAGATGCAGGCGTGAATTCTCATATTATCCGAACGGTTACGCCCCGACCTGCCCATATTGCGGTTACTACGGATATTAAACTGATATTTCGCGGCAGAAACTAAATTAATATATTCGAATAATTAAATATAAAACCCGCCGATGTTATTTATACCGGCGGGTTTTGTTTTAGTGTGCGCCCGATTTGAAACGGCGTTTGCTGAAATTCAAATTACAGTTTTAGATATCCGGCGTTCGATAAAAAAACGTCATCATCGCCGGTTTCGACTTTTTTATTGTTTATTATCTCGCCTTTATTGGTGCGCAGTTTATTTTTAATGGCCCCGATCTGTCTCGGATCGGCGCTTATCTCACCGAAATTATCGATAAATTCGACTTTTGAAAGTAACAGTTCCGGCGCAAGATCCGCGGCTACGGTGAGTTCGCCCATGACCATTATCGTTACTTTACCTTCTGAAAATTCCAGCTCCGACGCATCGAGTTCATATTCGTCCTCGACCATTATGTGTTTACCCGAATGGTAAAGGACCGTCGTTGAAAGTCCCTCGCACATATTAACGATCGGTTCTCTGAGTTCTTCATTACATACGATAACGCCGGTCGTTTTTATTGAAATTATTCTTGAGTGCAGCATTTCGGACCGGACGTCGTCCTTGAATGTGATCATCAGATCCGTATGAAGTCTGGCGTTGCTGAATTTTTTTATAGAGATCGAATCTATTATAAGCTCGTCTTCGAGATAGATACAGTCCTGCGGTATTACTTCGATCTTCGCCGCGCCTTTGATCTTTTTGTTCATGATCTCTGCATATTGTTCGTCTATAATTACCTTTCCGGCTACTTCGATCTTATCGATCTTATCTTCTATAAGTTGTTTTTCTATATTTCCAACCGCTTTGAGTTTACCGTCGATAAAAAGATTCGAGGCCGGTTTGAGCGCGCGCAGGAAAGCGTCGGTCAAAACGCACGGGCCGCTTATAAAACAAGCGTCATTTGGATAGGAAACAAATTTCCCCGTCTGGTTGACGATCTTAGACTGAACTACCGGCGCGAGTTTTTCCGGGCAAAGAACTTTGCCGGTAATGATAAGCCCGCCGAGGCCTTTTTCTATATCTTCAATAAGGACGTTCTCCCTTATAAAAAGTTTGCCGGTAACGTATAAATATAAAGGTTTTGAAAGTTTGCCGAGATATTCGGGCGTGAGTTCCAATTTGCCAGTGAACATTTCATAGTCTTTCGTGATTACGACCGATGAACCCATGTTCCCTATTGAAATTTTTGAAAGTAAATGAGACGTTTCAGGGCTCGATATTACGGTACCGACGTTCCCGATTTTACCGATCTCGCCGATCGTCTGTTCCGTGGCGCTTCTTATGTCCAGCACGCCTATATTATCAATTTTACGCTTTGTCATATTATTTTTCCTCCACATTAATTTTGTTTTTCAACCTTAAAAAGTTTATGGCGGAGCTCAAATGGTATCTCACCGTCGAATCGGAAATAGAAAGCGTTTGGGCTATCTCCGCGCTCGTCATATCAAGCCAGTACCGCTTGAAAACGATATCGCGAAGGGTTTGCGGAAGTTTCGAAAGCATTTCCATAGCGTCCAGTTTTGAATCCGGATCTCCGCAGGCGCTTTCAAGTTCCAGGTTCTCATCGTAGATCTCTTCGAATTTAGATCTGCGCATCAGATCGGTATTATAATTTTTCAGTACGCTGAAAAGCCATGACCGGCGTTTATATTCGGGCAGGATATTGAGCAGGTCGACATTCGATGTGGCCCTTACGAATGTTTCCTGAACGAGTTCCTCAGCCTGATTCATATCGCGCGTTATGCCGAGCGCGAAGCGTTTCAATTGATTATAATACCTGTCATATAATTCTTCGATGATCACCATTTTTACCGCTCCAAAACTTTTTACACTAATATGACGGACGAGAAATTCAAAGTGTTGGCAGTTTTTTTTATTTTTTAATGTTGGCGGGTTTCGGCACGATCAAATCCGCTTTTTCAAATATTTCTCTGATATAATGCTTCTCAGCTGGTACTTTGCAGACCGACCCGAAGTATCTTACAGATCCGTCGGCCATTATCTCGGATCTAATATTAGCGTTATCATAAGGATCGACGGCCGCTATACCCGCTTCATTTACAAACGCCGTATCTTTTGAAAGATCCGGCCAGCGTCCGTTTTCAAAATAAAATAATCTCGCCAGCCCTCCGAGCGTTACAATTCTCTGGAACGTTTCATTGCAGGCTATATTTTTCAGATCGCTTACCGGTATGAAATGTGCTTTTGTCGCAAAAGGATGCATGTTTATAGCAAATTTGACGAATTTAAACATTGAAATGAGGCCGTCTCCGGAGTTGGCAAGCTCTATGGTATAACTTTTACCGTATTGGATTTTTTTAACATATTCTATCAGTATTTTTTCAATTTCATTAAGGCTGTTCCCCGGTTTTTCATTTATCTTTGCCGCGGCGTCGTAGAAAGGCTGGTTTGGATCGCCGTACCATATATTTAATATGCCGTATGTCAGTTTATCTTTCGTCGCCATCATCAAATCCCGCTTTTTTATAGCTTCAAACTCGTTATTGAACGTCATCGTAAAATCCGGCTTGAATCTCAAAAATTCTACTCTTTTTAACAGCGCTTCTTTAGCGGCTTTTCTCGTTTTTTCACTTGAAAAAAGCCTGTCGTCTTTCAAATACAGGGCTTTAGTAACATCTGAATATTCCGAGGCAATAAACTCCCAGTCATTCAAAGAACGCGTCTTTGGAACTTTCGGGCAAAAAAGAAACGCCGCCGCGGCTGTCTCTCTCAGTTTATAATAATCCGCCATCATGGCAAATTCAATGTCGCCATTTTCGAAGGCTATCATTTCGAGAAGATTGGAAACGCTGAATTTTAAATAAGGATCATTAAAAAATTTCGAGTTGTATTTCTTCCAATATGCGTCGAAGTCCAATATTCCTTCTTCCGTTGCCGCCGCGAATATTATTGGCCTGTAATACGTTGAGACCATTTCATCCCTGAAAGACTTGTTTAATTTCCATACCGCTTCCAGATAATCGCGCTCCACGTTTTTTAGGCCGCGGCAGGCGTAATCTATCAGGTGCACATCGATTGCGCGCTTATAAAAAGCGATACTGCTTTTTATTTGATCAATTTCATCGCCGGATGCGGGTGGTTTTTTTTGATCGAGTTTTACCGTCAGTTCCTTCTTAATTTTTTCTATTTTTTCTCTGAAATATTTCAGGCCGGTTTCGATCGTTCCGTTCGCCGGCAGCGGAATTTTTTCGTTATCCGGAAGTGATATTTCGACCATTCCGAGGTTATAAAGATCGGGATTCGATTTTCTTAATTTTTCGACAAATTCCTCGTATGTGAGTTCTTTTGCATCATCCGCCAACATCTTCATGGCTTTTACATTATGCACTATAAATATTATGAAAGCTGAAAATATAAAAAGTATGGCTGAAATGAAATAAAGCGCGGCCGCGATCCTTCGCTTCAATATGTTTTTATTATTCATGCTTCATCAGCTCCTTAATTTTTTCAGTTCTTTAAATTTAAATCCTCGGCTTTTAGCCTTTCAGGTTTTTTATATGATCGAGTTTGATCTATGTCCGGCCATGCTTATAGAGTTATAGATACTATATGCCAGCGCTCCCGCGAAAGCCGCCATAATGCTAAACACTATGCACATAAACGTCAGTGAAAACACCACCACTATAACCTCCTGACCGGGATTTAATGATTGGGCCGCTTTTTCCATGGCGGGAACCACGACTTCGGATACGGTCAAATTGTATGAAACGAGCGAATAATAACTTTCATAAGTCGCCGCCGAGGCGAAAATAAATGAGACGAGAAATATTATCAAAGGCAATAAAAGCGACACCGTTTCATCTTCTTTCGCATCGGCCGCCTTCATTAAATTTTCGAGAATAGCTTCATTTTCGATAATGCATGCCCCGGCCGATCTCAGCTTTGAAAAATGCTCCGTGACCTTTAATTCATGTTCGTTATTTTTTTCATTCATGTTCGAGTTCATCTGATAGCCTCCTCACGGCCCGCGTTATTTTAGACGATATGGTCGTTTCGGGTTTTTCCATGATTTTCGCGATCTCCGCGTATGTCATGTCTTCATAATATTTCAGATATATCATTTCACGATCGATCTTATCGATCTTTCTAAGTGATTCCGTCAGTTTTTTAAAATTTTCATTTCTGACCATTTTTTCGTGGACGTCCTCGTCTTTTTTAGCATGCCTGTCTAAATCATAGTTAGGCGAACTCAAAAAGCGTCTGATGAATCTGGTGAGATAGTTGTTCATAAGGTTTGTAGCCACTCTGTAAAGCCACGCTCTTGAATTAAAATCATCTTCAACCAGCCTTTTTTCATTCAGCGCCTTCAAAAACGTCTCGGAAACTATGTCGCGCGCTTCCTCATAGTTCCCTAAAACGCCGAACGAATAAGCGAATAGCCTTTCAGAATAAGCGATATAAAGTTCCTTTATTTTTTGTTTTAACATTTTGTTTGTATTTTCCATCAAAACGCTTCCTGTTCTTAATTCCCGAAAATATAACACACAAATTCAGTTTTTTACGCAATATTTTTTTGTTTTTTTGAAAGTATCTATGAAAGAATGAAAAAAGAAAGCGTTTTCAGACGCCAAGGTTTAAAAAAGTAAATTAAATTTAGCGTTTACGGAAGAATTCGAAAAAATCAATTAAGAATTGTATTTTGCCTTACATTTTAATACATTCATCTATAGTTTTCTTTAAATTATCCGCTTCGGCGATGCTGCCGGACTTTTCATATAATTTCAATGCCTGATCGTAATAATTCAACGCTTTTTCGCGATCATTTTCGCGGGCGCATATATTTCCAAGCCCTTTCATGCAATTGCCCATGCAGAAAAGATATCCGATCTCTTCCGCGAGCGCCATAGCCTTTTTAAAATGATCCGCCGCTTTATCGTATTCGCCTTTTCTTATATACACTTCGCCGATCTCGACCAGCCAGTCGGATATGCCGCGCTTATGTCCGATCTCCTTCGCTATTTCCAGAGCCTTTTCCGAGCATTGCAGCGCTTTGTCATATTCGCCTTTATGGCAGTGGATATTACCGATATTTATCAGGCTGACGGCGATATCGCGCTGGTCGCCTATTTCTTCGGCCGTTTTCAGAGCGCTTTCATAATATTTCGAAGCGGTTTTATAATCGCTTTCCGCCTGGCAGATTATGCCTAAATTTATCAGGCAAATGGCGGTCACGCGTTTGTCCCTGGTCTTTTTCGCGATCTTCATGGCTTCCTCGAAATAATCCAGCGCCGGCTTGTGCTCTCCGCGAATGGAATAGACCAGGCCGATATTGACCAGACAGCTTGCCGCGTTCGTATAATCCCCTGTTTTTTTTCTGATATTGAGGGCTTTGTTCAAATAATCCAGCGTCTTATCGCAGATACCCTTAAACGATATATAAAACACGCCCCAGCTTTCATAAAGATTCGCAAGTAAAGCCAGATATTCGGTCTTTCCTGAAGCCGCGAGAATTTTTCTGTTTCCGGCGCCGCTTAATATTTCTTCCGTTTCGATCAATAATTTCTCCCAGTTTTCCATGTCGTCCGAAAATATCCTGTAAGCGCGGATCTTTTTTAAATTGAACCTCACGCGATAAGCTATGGCGCATATCTTTTTATCGAAAACATTGAGCATGTCGAGTAATCCAACGCTTCTTCCGGCCAGAAACATAGCGTCGGAGTATCCTTCGATATATTCGATCATATCATTTTCATCCATAAGCGTTTCATCATCTTTTAAAAATCTCATTACAAGCTCGTAATGTGAAATAGCGTCTTCCACCCTGTATTTATCATAAGATATCTTCGCCGCGAGCATCGCGTAATGGATCGTTTTTTCAATATTTCCGGCCCGCTCGTAATGATAGCATATCAAAGCTTCGATGTTTTCATTCCGGCTTTTTTCGCTCATCCGATCTTCCAGCCGCAGAGCGATGCGACCATGCAATTCCCGTTTCTGCCTTTTCGTCGATTTATCGTAAACCACGTCACGGATCGTATCGTGAGAGAACAAATAAGAACCGGCGCCGGCCGGCAAAAGTATGCCTTTTTCGATAAGCTCGTCGATATTTGACTGAAACTTTTTTGAAGGCTTTTTATCGAGTAAATATAACAGAACATCGACTGAAAATTTCCGGCCTATTACGGAAGCTTTTTTTAGAACATCTATAATTTCGCGGCTGAGGCTGTCAATTCTAGCCTGTATCGCCATTTCAACGGTTGCGGGTAACGATAGAACTCTCAGTTTTTCATCATCTATTTTCCATTCGGCGTCTTTTTTAAAAATTATTCCCCGATCATGCATTGAAATAATTAATTCTTCGATGAACAGAGGGTTGCCGGAAGCCACCGAACCGATCTTACGAACTATCTTTTCCAGCAGATCATCTTCGATATTTCCGCATCCGCAAAGTATCTTCTTTATCATAAGGCCGCTTTCCCCGCCGGAAAGATGATCCAACCGGCAAAC
The DNA here is from genome assembly GCA_964551445.1 of uncultured bacterium. Classification (GTDB taxonomy): domain Bacteria; phylum Muiribacteriota; class UBA9980; order UBA9980; family UBA9980; genus DAOPXV01. Next base: position 101,732 of record CAZKCG010000004.1, read on the forward strand.
GCTCGTCTTATGTTCAGGCAGGCCGAAATTTCCTTCGTCCGGGCCTTTGCGCGAAGTGGCTATAAAAAATAATTTTCCGGAGACCCACCTGAGCAGATGATCGATCAGTTTTACGGAACCTTCATCGGCCCAGTGAAGGTCTTCGACAAAAAACACATAAGAAGCGTCATTCGACACGGCCTTGAAATAATCTTCGAAAGCCTTGAAAACAATCGGAATGAACTCTTTCGGTTTTTCCTTCATTCTTTTTAAATATTCGTCTTCCCTGTGGTCGAGGCCCAGAAGATATGCCATATTTTTTGAATGGTCTTTTAAAGTTTTTTCGTCATAACCGGACATGACCTTTTTCAGATGAGCAAAAAGTTCGGACTCGCTGCCGCAGCTTATATCAAGGCTTTTAAAAAAGACCTTGAACACGTGATGATCGCTTGCGATAGTCGAATTAAAAAAGCTTTTGTTTGATCTTATAACGCGGGGAAGCTTATGAATTTGTTGTTCGAATTCCTGTATCAGTCTGCTTTTTCCGCATCCGGCCGGGCCTTCGATAAAAAATAAATGCGGAACCAAAGAATTTTCGATACTTTCGAATTTTTTTATCATCGCCTTTAATTCATTTTCGCGCCCTACCATTTCCGTGGAACGCTCAAATATCAGACGCGATTTGATTGCTGACCTGTCGATAACGTTATAAACCCGGACCGGCTCGTCCTTGCCTTTCACTTTTACCGGTTCCAGCGTTTCCAATAAGAACCGCCCTTTCAACTGTTTTTCCATATCGGCCGTTATCATTATCTTTCCGATACCGGCGTTCTGTTCCATGCGCGCGGCGATATTGACGGCGTCACCCATGATATCGAGCCGGCCGCCGATCAAGCCTACGACGGCCCTTCCCGTATGGATGCCGACGCGCATTTTTAATTCAAAGCCTCTGGCTTTTTTTAAAATTTCGCTGAAATTTGAAAGTTCCCTCTGCATTTTAATCGCCGCATAGCAGGAATACAAAGGGTCCAGTTCATTACTCTCACTTATTCCGAAAGAAGCCATGATACAGTCGCCTTCGTATTTAATGACCTTTCCGTGTTCCGATTCTATGGCGGCCGTCAGTTTTTCAAATATCTCATCGACGATCTCTTTAACTTCGTCGGGCGAAAGTTTTCCGCTCATGGCGGTAAAGCCGCTGATGTCGGCGAAGAGTATCGTGACGAGTTTTAATTCATCGGCGATGGCGGATAACGATTTGGCGGCTCCGGAAGCCGCACGGGAAGACGCGCCGGAAAAGTCCGCGGACTGGATCGATATCCCTTTATTCACGGCTGATTTAAAACCGCATTCCGGGCAGAATTTCATGTTATTATTATTTTTATGGCCGCATGAGGGGCATTTGATCATAGCGATCTCTTTTTCATCCAGTTTTTTTCGTTAATTTTAACATAAAAAAGGCGTTTTTAACAGTATATTTATGATTTTATTTCAACCACTGGTTTTACTTTTCCTGATCGTGAGAATATGCCAAATTATTGATGCAGCCTCTTAGTTAAATAAGTAAATATTTTTTTGACAATTAAAATAAAACCGTTTCAATAAGTATTCCGGAACATGCTTAAAAAAAGCAGTATATACAAAAGTCTTTTTTTTATATATTATTTAAATTTATTTTTGTTTACAATTAAAGCTAATTATTATATTCTCTATGTACAGCTCGGTTTTAAAGAACGGATATAAAATTAACACCGAAATGTAAGAAAAGGAGAATTAAAATTGAGCGAAAATAAATTATCTTTACATTATGTATGTACTATTGAAGAAGCGCAAAAACTGATTAAAGGCCACAACCGCTTCTGGGTGTCGAATTGCGGATGCCGGGAAGGAAAAGGCAGCAACTGCCGCCGTTCAAGGATTGACGTATGCCTTCAATTTCATAATAAAACCGCCGCATCCGGAACGGGCATGAAAGAGATCTCTAAAGAAGAAGTTCTTGATCTGCTTCGCGAATCAATGGATAAAAACCTTGTTCCCAGGCCGTTTCGGGATTATGAGACTAAAAAGATAACGGAAGGAATATGCTTTTGCTGCGACGATTGCTGCGGTTATTTTTTGAATGATGACGAGGTCTGCGACAAGGGAGAAATGGTTGTTCATACCGATCTTAGTTCATGCGTTCATTGCGGGGCCTGTGTCGGATATTGTTATTTCAACGCAAGGATAATGAACGGCGATAAACACGAATTCGATATTGAAAAATGTTACGGATGCGGGTTGTGCGTTTCAAAATGCCCCGCCGGATGTATATCGCTTGATAAAAGAAAAATGCTCTGATCAGCGCGGATTATACATTAACTTTGACGCGCGATCATACATAATGAGAGAACCAGGTTTTATAATATCATCGCGATATTTAAATTCCTTATCCGAGAAGTTCGCGACGACCTTCATATCGTTTCCAAATTCAGTCGACTGAACGAGCCTGTCCTTTGATAATATTTCAAACCCTGTCATTTCCCTTATTACCGCTTTTTTATGGAATGGCGACCATATGGAAACATGTCCTGCTATAAGGTCCCGGTTTTTCTTCCATGCTTTTTTATCAAGATGATATAGAGGCGGAACGTTATATAAAAACTCATACAGCATGCGGTTCTCGACCTCGCCGTTGAATTTGAGGCTCGAAAATTCCCAGTGATGGGTCGTTATCACGGAATCGTTATATACCATTTTATAGAGCGGAAGCGAGTAAACAGGATCGATATACACATGACGATACAATTCTTTGAGCGGAACCTGTTTTGAATATATCGGCGATATGCCGCCGTCCGGAGACCAGTATCCGCCGAGAAAATATTTGCTTTCTTTGTTTTTCTTCATATCGGCGTCGCCGTAACCAATAACCGGCGTTTCAAGCCCGTGGGCGAAAGCGATCGTAGCTGCCGCATAATCATTTCCAAGTTCAGATCCGACGACCATGTTCTTTTCATCCCTGATATATTCCATTCTCTTCAATCTTCCGGCCATGTCTTCGGCCTGCGTCGTTATGTGTTCCGGCGTATAATCATCAAAAAATTCGCCATAAGCGTCGCAGTCGATGAACCATGAATTATATTGAACTCCGGTCTTTAATATGCTTTCCATCCGGGCTTTTACGGCAGGCAGAGACAGGGCCGGATTAAGCTGCCGTCCTCTTCCGATGAAACCCGCGATCTTTTCACCTTTAATGTTTGTGACGGTGGCTTTTTCGAAGAGATCGGGATCGTCGAAATATGCGGAGATCCATTCAGGGTCGCACTTTTCATGGATCGAGTGGTATGAGTCATAAGGGCCTATGAGATAGCCATACTGGCAGGCTTTTTTTACGAATTCGGGATTGATGAGGCCGGGCATCCAGTCCATGCCGAAGCCAAGCCACGCGTTTTTAATTCCGGCTTTGTTCATGTCATCGAGTAATTCCAGAGAATTTCCGTTGCCCCATTTTTCTATCGGATCTATTGCGTCTTTCAAAGCGCTCTTCAACGCTCTTTTATTCAGGTCGTATCGCTGCATCAAATTTAATTTATCAGTTCCGGCGCTTACCAACTTAACGGCTTCGGTATCAATTTCTCCGAAATCATTTTTGTTATAAAAATCTTTTTCGAACATCGCGTGGTTCAACGCGTAGATCGTCGAATTTTTCTGGTAATCGCTTACAAAGTCCTGCTTTTTTATGTTATCCCATTCTGTTGCAGTTTCAGCTCCGCCTTCAACCTTTAACTTAATGAAATCCTTTATGCTTTTCATACTCATTGCGGCTAACGCATTTCTAAACTTATTCCAGTTTATATTTTCCGCTACGATGAATTCCCGCTCCCATAAATAGATATGCGGAGCGCCATAAAGTTTTCTTATATTAGCGTTGGTCTTCGCTTTTTCTTCGAGCGTAACGAATCTTCCTTTTTCCTTTATGTAATTTTTATAAACATTAGCGATGCTCACCGGATCGTTCGCCGTTACATATATCCTGAATCCATATTCTTTTTTTTTGTTCGTCGATGTAAATTCATGCCTGAAAGAAAATCTGATATTATCTTTCGTGTCGAATTTTATCCGGTTATTGAACATGTTTTCGATGATAAAAACTATCGCGAATTTTTCTTTGTTCAGGGCGAAGAATTGCATTGAAAAGTCTTCCGCGACGGTTATACTTCTGTCCTTTAAAAACTCTTTCCAGAATTTATCGCCGGCGGGAATATATTTTCCTTCCCAGAGCGGAAGCGTATAATTATCGGCCGCTACAGCCGGCCATACGAATTTTCCGGCCTTGCCCGATCTGATCGATACATGCAGATATTCTTTTTCCTTTTTTAATTCGACGCTTATGCTTTCATCAGGATAGTTCCAGCTCATGGCGGTTTCCGACTTTAAAAGATCCGTCACCTTTCTTTTTTTTGCGGGTTCGGAAGCGTTATACGAAATACCTTCAGATCCGACGCTTATATTGAAACTTTCCGCGTCAGCGTTAAATTTAAACGGCCTCATATTTTCATTACCGCCGGCATATACCGTGGGCGCTAACAATATAAAGTAAATACCGGCTACTATTACGGTCATTACAGTCAATAATGTTTTTTTCATTTCAACCCCGATTTCTCATTTTCAAATTAAGACACCTTTCTATTTTATTTTTCAAAGCGTCTATTTCAGCCTTTCAGTTTCAGACATTCTTTTATTTTACCCTTTAAGGCGCATATTTCAGTTTTATCGCTCAATTCTTCAAACAGCGCCTTCGCGCGCTCAAGATGATCCAGCGCCGTATCATATTCAAATTTAAGCATATATATGTTTCCGGTTTCCTTCAGGCATAACGCGCCGCACGGCTTATATCCGTTCTCTTCTGAAAGGGTCAGGGCGCGGCTTAAATAGTCCAGCGCCGTATCATATTCAAGTTTACTGATATATATTTTACCGATAAAATGAAGGCACATGGCGATGCCCTGCTTTCCGCCGATCTCTTCAAGAATAGCCAGAGACCGCTCGCAGCTGACCAGTGCCTGATCGTGATCGCCTTTTTCGTTATAAGCGGTTCCTATGCCGGCCAGGCAATTCGCCATTCCGTATTTATTTCCGATCTCTTCCAGAATATCCAGAGACTCCGCGTAGTTTTTTAAAGCTCCGTCGTAATTTCGTTTTATATGATAAATATTTCCGATGTTATTTAAACAATACGCGAATCCCTGCCGATCGCCTATCTCTTTAAAAAACGCCATCGAATTCTCGTGATGATGAAGCGCCTCGTCATAATTTTGCTTTGAATGATAAATAATGCCGATATTAGCCAGACAGTTTGCTATCATGCGTTTTTCACCTGTATTTTCGAAGATCTTCAAAGACATTTCGTAATGATCCAACGCCTCGTTGATATCCCCTTTATCGTTATAAACGATCCCCATATTATTCAGGCAATTGCCCGCCCCGCGCCTGTCGCCGATCTCCTTCAAAATTTCCATGGACCGTTCGAATCGATCCAGCGCTTTGACGTGATCGCCTTTTGCGTGATAGATCATTCCCAGGTTATTCAGACATTGGGCCGTTCCTCGTTTATCTTTCGTTTTTTTATAAATAATGATCGATCTTTCGAACCGGCTCAGTGCGTCATCGAAATTACCCATTTTATAATAAATTACGCCGGTGCTGATCAAAATAGTGGCGATCCCGTTCATATTTTCAGCATTTTCATATATTTTCAGCGCTTTTTCATAATGATCCAGCGCGAGGTCCCAATTTCCCCTTGTTTCATAAAAACTTCCGCGCCGTTCATAAAGCGTCCCCCATAAAGCTTCCGCGTTTTTCTTTCCGGCCGGGCCATTCATCATTTTTTCGGTTTCATTCAAAGTTTTTTCCAAATTTTCCATATCCGAAAGCCTGCTGTAACAAAATATTTTTTTAATGTTTAATTTAATCTGAAAGACATCGTCATGAATTTTATTATCGTATTCTTTTAGCGTCTCAAGCAATTCATTGTTTTTACCGGCCAGAAGCAGCGCATCGGAATAATCTTCCAGATATTCCGTCAATCGCATTTCATCCATTATCTTCCCGTCTTCGTCCAAATATTTTTTTATAAGTTCATAATAATGGATACAATCTTCCACCTGATATTTTTCGTAAGATATCTTCGCGGCCAGGTGCGCGTAATGAACCGTTTTTTCTTTATTTCCCGCCATATCGAAGTGAAAACTGATCAAAGCCTCAAAATTTTCATCCTCACTCTTCTCCGCTACCCTGCCTTCAAGCCATTCCGCGGTTTTTCCATGCAGCTCGCGCTTTTGTTTTTTCGTCAGTTTATCGTATGCAACGTCGCGTATCGTATCGTGCGAGAACATAAAATATCCCGCCCCGGCGTGTAAAAGCATTCCTTTTTTTATCAGTTCTGAAATATTTGACCGCAGATCTTTTGAAAAATTTTTATTAAGAAGACAAATTAAAGCGTCCCCGGAAAATTTTCGTCCTATTACCGCCGCTTTTTTCAGGACATCTATATTTTCGCGGCTCAAGCTTTCAATTCTAGCCTGTATCGCCATTTCAACGGTTGCGGGTAACGATAACACCCTTAATTTTTCTTCATCTATTATCCATCCTGCGTCTTCTTTAAAAATTATTCCGCGCTCATTCATTGAAATAATTAATTCCTCAATGAATAATGGGTTTCCGGAAGCCACGGCGTCTATCTTTTCAATAATCATTTTCACATGGTCTTCATCGATACCGGCGCCGCTATTTAAAATATTTTTAATCATCATATAGCTTTGATCGCCCGAAAGATAATTTAAACGGCACGCCGTAATTTTATGTCCGGGCAGCTTGAACTTATCTTCTTTGAGGTTTTTACGCGAAGTGGCTACAAAATATAACTTGCCGGCGCACCATCTTAACAGATGATCGATGAGTTTGATCGAACCGTCGTCCGTCCAGTGAAGATCTTCTATGAAAAACACATGCAAAGCATTATTCGCCATGGCCGTGAAATAATCTTCAAAAGCCTTAAAAATGATAGGAATGAAATCTTTTGGAGTTTCCTTCATTCTTTTGATATATTCGTCTTCGATATATTCAAGGCCCAAAAGATATGCCATGTTTTTCGAGTAATTTTCAATAATTTTATCATCAAAACCCGCCATGACATTTTTCAGATGATCTAAAAGTTCGTATTCGCTGTCACACTTAACATCGAGGTTTTTGAAGAAAACTTTAAAAACCCTGTAATCGCTTCCGATCGTAGAATTAAAAAAGCTTTTGTTTAATTTTATAACGCCGGGAAGTTTATGGATGTATTGTTCTAATTCCTGTATCAGTCTGCTTTTTCCGCATCCGGCAGGCCCTTCTATAAAAAACATATGCGGAATAGAAGTGTTGCCGACATCTTCGAATTTTTTGATCATCGAAACCAGTTCATTTTCCCGCCCGACCATTTCCGTCGAACGATCAAGTATCAGGCGCGATTTAATTGCCGATTTTTCAATAACATTATAAACATTGACCGGCTCGTCTTTACCTTTCACTTTTACCGGTTCCAGCGTTTCCAATAAAAATCGCCCTTTCAGCTGTTTCGCCATATCGGCCGTTATCATTATCTTTCCGATCCCGGCGTTCTGTTCCATACGCGCCGCGATATTTACCGCGTCACCCATAATATCGAGGCGGCCGCCGATCAGGCCTATGACGGCCCTGCCCGTATGGATGCCGATGCGCATTTTTAAATCGAAGCCTCTGGCTTTTTTTAATACTTCACTGAAACTTGAAAGTTCCCGCTGCATTTTAAGCGCCGCATAGCAGGAAAAAATGGGGTCCAGTTCATTACTCTCACTTATCCCGAAAGAAGCCATGATACAGTCGCCTTCGTATTTAATAACCTTTCCATGCTCCGATTCTATCGCGGTCGTGAGTTTTTCGAATATCTCATCTACTATATCCTTGACTTCATCCGGCGAAAGTTTTCCGCTCATGGCGGTAAAGCCGCTGATGTCGGCGAAAAGCATCGTAACAAGTTTTAATTCATCGGTAATAGCGGATGACGATATAGCGGCGCCGGAAGCCGCATTTAACGCCACGGGCAGGCTCAATGCGTCTTTGCTTACTGATAATTTAAAACCGCATTCCGGGCAAAATTTCGTGTTGTCTTTATTATTATGGCCGCATGAAGGACATTTGATCATGTTGTTTTACACTCACTACAACCGGTTTTTGTATCATACTTATCTTTATAATTTTATCATAGCTCCTTGCATTTTACCATAAAATATTTATCATTGTTTTTCTTGACAAATCCCCGGAATGCAAATAAAATAACCTGGATAACAAAAATAATTTTAAAGGTGAGTTAATATGGAAAAATTTGAAGAAATAGTAAATTTAATAAACGGATCGCAATGCGTTCTGGTCATGGCCGATGAAAATTATATCATCAAATTCGTAAATGAGATCGGCGCAAAAAATTATGAGAGATTCGGCGGCTTGGCGATAGTCGGAAAAAGCCTTTTTGACTGTCATAACGAAAATTCGTGCGAGGCGATTAAAAAACTATACAAGCAATTCGAAGATAAAACTATAAGAAACTTTATAAAAGAAGTAGAACGCAACGGCAAAAAAAAGGTGATAGTATATTTTCCGATATTTAATGAAGAAAAATTCGGCGGAGTGCTGGAACTGCAATATTTTAAGGAGTAAAAAATGATAAAAAATTCAAAGATCATGGCTATTGCTATTACGCTCTGCATAGTGTCTATTTTCAATTGCTGCGCTATAAATTATTGCTATGCCTGGTATGATTTCACCGCGGTGAATATCGTCGCGGAAAAATTAAAGGCGACTGTCAAAAAAAATAAGGTAAAATCTTCCATGTCATTCGAGATCGTCAACGGAATATCAAAATATCCCGGAGAAGGCAGGCCGACGCTATATACCGAATTCGACGCCAACGGAAACAAGACGGAAGAAATTTATTTTGAACGGGATCAAACGGTCAAAATGAAGATCGAATATGTTTATGACAGCCGCGAAAATATGATCGGCATTACGAGCTTCATGACTGAGGGCGCAAGGCGCGAGCATATCGCAATCAAATATAATGATAAAAACAAAAAAATAGAGGAATCATCTAAAAATCCCAGGACACTGGAGATGACAGGCAAGGTTTATACATATGACGCCGGAGGCAATCTTCTGGATATTTCGAATACGGAATCCGGCAAAACTTATAAGGTCGATACGTATAAATATGACGATAAGGGAAGAAAAATAGAGTTCATCCAATACCTGACATCCGAAAAGGGAAAAATAGACCGGATCTTTTCTTATAAATACGATGAAAAAGGAAACATGATCGAAGAAACGATAAAAGAATCGGACGGAAAGTTAGACGGCGTTGAGATATACAAATATGACGATAAAGGCCGCGCGGTAGAAAAATTACATAAAGGCTCGTATTATTTGAAATCGACCATGAAATACGATGAAAAAGGAAACGCGACGGATCAAACTTCGTTCGACGAAAAAGGCAATCAGACGGGCAGGATCACATGTTCTTATGACCCGGCCGGAAACCTTTTCGATTACAGCACTTTTATGTCCGGCAAATTGTCGGCCCGGCTTGCCGTAAAATATGACGAGCGCGGTCTGCCCGTGGAATTCGCCCAACACGGCGAGAAAGCGGAACCAGATTCGATAATCATGGTAAAATACTCGACGGAAAAGATGAAACTGCCGTCGCCGTTCGTCCAAAGTAGTGTTAGCGTTAAAAGCGCCGGCTATTATTGCGGCCTTGGCGAATCAAGCTTCCAGAAAGGTGATTTCGACGAAGCTATAAGCAATTTCGATAAAGCGATCGAAATAGACCCCGCATCTTCAATGGCATATTGCAACCGCGGCTCGGCTTATTCAAGAAAAGGCGATTTCGACAAAGCAATAAATGATTACAGTGCAACGATAAAGCTGGACCCGGGTTTTACAATGGCCTGCTACAATCTGGCTATAACATATAGCAAAAAAGGCGACTACGAAAATGCCATAACTGAATTTGACAAAATAATAGTAAAGGAGCCTGAATTTTCAAACGCATACGCCAACCGCGGCGTCGCTTATTATAAAAAAGGCGATCATGGTAAAGCGCTCGCCGATTATAAAAAGGCGATCAAACTGGACCCGAAAAACACTTTTGCGAAAGACAAATTGAAAGAGCTTCAGGAAAAAAAGATGCCTTCATCGCAAAAACAGAACAAATAACAAAGTTATGCGAAATACATGTTGAAATAGAAAATCTATATTTATGAGGAAACAATAAAATGTACGAAAAAAAATTGATCGCAGCCTTTGATAACATTCGCATCGCGGCCGTTGGTTTGGCTTTCTTCTTCGGTTATCGTATAGGGTTTCAAAACGGCAGTTATAACCCCGAAGCCCAGCTGCATTTTATGATACCTATCATTGTTATTGCTATATCAGGATTAACGGGTATTGAAGGATTGTTTTTCGGAAAAGCCGCCGCTGAGATCAAAGGTTTTGAGACGGGCAGCAATTACCAGCGCCAGTCGGCTATTTCACAACTGTCCTATGCCTCGGTAGCCTTGCTGGTATATATTTTGAGCTGGGGGATCAAAGCGGAGCTGACCATCTTCTTCGCCTTCTTTTTCTTTCTGGTCTTTTCCGCCGTTAATCATGCTGTCGACGCTATAGTTCGAAAAAATTACAAATGGCAGAATATCAACAGGCCCTTCTTTGTTTTGCTGCTGGCCGCCGGCATGGCGTATCCGGTGATCGAGATGTTAAAAAGATTGTAAAATTTTATTATTGTTCAAAACGAAAACAAACTGATCAAGTGAGATAATTATGAAAACATATATTTCAATGCTTCGCGGAATAAATGTGAGCGGACAGAAAAAGATAAATATGGACGATCTGAAAAAGCTATATGAGTCTTTGGGTTTTGAAAATGTGCAAACCTATATTCAAAGCGGTAATGTAATATTTGAATGTTCAAATAAAAATATAGCGGATATAAAAAGCGCTATCGAAAAAAAGATAAAACAATTATTTGATTTTGACGTTATAGTTTTTATAAGAACCAAGGATGAATTTAAAAATCTGATCGAAAATTCCCCATTCTCAGCGCAAGACATTAATAACCTGTATGTAACATTTTTGAGCGACGCCCCTGTAAAAATTTCCGAAGAAGAATTTAAAAAAGCAAAAGCCCCATCTGAAGAATTTTTAATTTCAGACAGGGAAATTTATCTGCTTTGTCCTGACGGATATGGAAGAACCAAATTGTCCAATAATTTTTTCGAAAGAAAACTAAAATTATGCGCCACTACCAGAAATTGGAAGACCGTTAATAAATTATTCGAACTTGCCGGATAATAGAGGCTGATGATCCGTATTTTATAATAAATAAAGGGAGATGTTATGCTTTCAGGCAGATTTTTAAAAGTATTTTTGTGCGTTGTGATCATATCGGCGTTAATATCCGCGTTTGACCAGGCGTATTGTCAGACTTTGAGAGAAAAGATAAAAGAGCGCATTAAAGAAAAAGTAAAAGAAAAAATGGGTTTAAGTAAACAAGGTAAAACATCGCCTGATAATTCATCGCAAAAAAGTTTGTCCGGCTGCGTGAAAGAATCTTTCAATTATAAAGGGCAGGCGCGAACTTACCTGATATATTTACCGTCCTCGAGAAATGAAAAAAAGCCTATGCCCGCGGTATTTTTATTTCACGGCGGCGGCGGGTCCGCCAAACAGGCCGTTGACAGCTATGGCATGGCGGCTCTCGCCGGGAAAGAAGGGTTTATACTTGTCGCTCCTAACGGAGCGGGCCGCATGGGCGAAGATCTTCTTTTAACATGGAATGTATTTTTCGGCTTCGGGTACGCGCAAAAAAGCAACTCAGACGATATAGGATTCGTTATCGAACTGGTGAAATATTTAACTAAAAAATACAATATCGATACGCGCCATATCTATGCGACCGGAATATCCAACGGCGGAGCTCTCTGCCACTGGCTTGCGGCGGATCCCGCGAATCCTTTTACGGCCATAGCGCCCGTCGTCGCTCCCATGGGCGGCCGGCAACCGGAAGAAACCTTGATGAAAATGCCCCCGAAGCCTCAAAAACCTGTGCCGGCGCTTATCATATACGGCGAACTTGATAGATCGGTCCCTCCGGAGGGCGGCCTGCAGAAACGCTCCGCGAATAACGATCCGAAATTTATCACATCGGCCGCTGAAACGGTCAAATTCTGGGTGGACGCGAACCATTGTTCGGCGGTTCCTGAGAAGTTCGAAGACGACGCGAGAAAAGCTTCCTGTTCGATCTATTCAGGCGGCGACGCAAGCTCCGAGGTCGTTTTCTGGATGCTTCATGATCAGGGACACGCCTGGCCAGGCGCGAAAAAGCCTCGCGACGGCGCGGACACGCCTTCTTCCGTTTTCAACGCTAACGATGAAATAATAAAATTTTTTAAAAAACATTAAAAGGATGGGTATTTGATATCCGGGGAGTTGATTTTAATTTCCAGATTCTTCCAGCGGAAGAGCCCCGGCAACAATGTTTATCCTGGTAAATTCTTAGGATATAAGTAAAATGATTAAAAAAACAGCTAAATTTTTTATAGTACTCATCGTTGGCGGCTTAATTATTTTTGGCATATTTGAAAAATTCTCGGATAAAAGAACATATGAAACATCAGGCGTATGTGAAAAATTCGGGCCGGCTGAAAAAGTTTCGCTCGAAGGATACGCCGGTAATGCCATGGAGCCGTTCATCACATGCGATAATAAATTTCTTTTTTTCAATTCATTGAATGATGGAAAAGATACCAGCATATATTACGCGATAAGAAAAGATCAAATTACTTTTTCCGTAAAAGGAAAGATAGCGGGCCCAGTCAATGGCCGGCCGCCGCATCTTGACGCCGTGGCAAGCATGGACGCATCGGGCAAATTTTATTTCACCACGACACGCAAATATCCGGCCGAATTTGAAAATATTTATACCGGCCGTTTCGATCACGGAACCGTTGAGAATGTGACCTCGGTGAACGGAGATTTTTATATCAGGACTCCCGGCCATATCGTTATGGACAGCGAGATATCCAGAGGCGGCCAGACCCTGTTTTTCTGTAACGCCCGCTTTTGGTTTTTTGGCGCGATACCGCTTGAATGTTCGATCGGATATGCCGTGAAAAAAAACTCCGCTTTTTATAAGGCGACCGACAGCGTAGCTATCATGAAAAACGTAAACGCCGCTTTTGGTCACTGTATAAAATACGCCCCGTCGATCTCGCACGACGGGCTCGAACTATATTACACCGTTTTTAACAGAAGAAAAGCTTCAACCGAAATATACGTCGCCGCCAGAAAGTCAACCGACACACCGTTCGGCACGCCGCAATTGATCCCCATTAAAGGAGAATGCGCGGAAGCGGTCACGGTTCTTCCCGATAATAGCGGGATTTACTTTCACATGCTGGATTCTGGAATTTATTCGATATTTTATATGAAAAGAAAGCGATAAGATCTATGTGACGTTTTTGTCCGGGATTCCGGTTCTATTGACCGAAGACAAATTAAGATGAAAGGAAGCGATACAATGAAATATATGATCGTTGAAAGATATAAAAATGGCGACGCCAAAAGCGTTTATAAAAGATTTTTTGAAAAAGGAAGAATGGCGCCCGATGGTTTGATATATGTCGAAAGCTGGGTCGACGAGAAAATGCAAATGTGCTTTCAAATAATGGAATGTCAGGATATAGTACTGTTAAATGAATGGATGAATAACTGGCGGGATTTAGTTGATTTTGAAATAGTTCCCATAATTTCATCCGCTGAAGCGCAGAAAAAAATGCATATGGCATAGAGACTTGCATGACGCTTCATCATATTTAAATAGTGTTCACGCTATGCGGAATATTTAATGAAATCGATCGGCAAAATACGAAAAAGAAAATAGTTGAATTTTATAAGTAGTATTAATTCCAGCTTTTTCCGGTTCTGATGCTCGAACATTATTTTGAATGTTAAAAATACTTTTATAACTTTAATTGTTATTTATTCAATATCATGATCTTTTTCTTTGAACGGGTTACATTTGTCTATTCCTTTTCCAACAAGCAGCTTTTCGTAATACGCTTTTTTATACTTGATCATTTCGAGCTGGGCGGTTATCTCCTTGGCCTTTTCTTCAAGTATTTTCTCCTGCTGGAAGATGATCTTCGCGCGTTCGAGTATCGTTTCATCGCCCTGAAGGCACATCTTGATGTATTCTTTCACCTGCAGGATAGAAAGGCCTGAATATCTGAGACAATTAACTGTTTTAAACCATTGGATGTCATAATCTGAAAATAATCTTATATTGGATCCGCTTCTGGAAGCGTAAGGAATAAGATTTTCATTGTCGTAATAGCGGATGGTGTGTTTGGTTAATCCGAGCATTTCTGAGATATCTTTAACTGTGTATTTGGGTTCGCGGCTATATACGATCGATTCGCTATTTTCAGTTCTTTTTATTGCTTCCCGGCTTTTTTTAAGCATTTTTGGGGCCTCCCATTTGATTCGTGTAACTCTAACATTTTACAATATACAACAAGGAATAAAAATAAGCAACATAAAATTTTAAAATATTTTCCAGTAAAAACAAGAATTTTAAAATTATTTTTAAAATATTTTAGTTATTTTGTTGACTTCGTGTTACTCGAATGTTTTACAATAAGGATAAGAGCCGAGAATGAACGGCATTTATTTTAAAATAACACTAATATATTAAAAAACGCAATTTTTATTTAACTATCAGGGAGGAAAAACAATGGAAAAACGCAAACTGGGAAAAAGCGGACTTGAGGTCTCGGCCCTCGGACTCGGCTGCATGGGGATGAGCTTCGGCTACGGCCCGGCTCAGAACAAACAGGAAATGATCTCTCTTTTGCGGAAGGCGGTTGAACTCGGAGTAACATTCTTTGATACCGCAGAGGTGTACGGCCCTTTCGCGAACGAGGAACTTGTCGGCGAGGCTCTCGTTCCTTTTCGCGGCAAGGTTATAATTGCTACCAAGTTCGGGTTCAAGCTCGATCCCGCAGGCGGGCCGAAATGGACCGGACCGGACAGCCGGCCGGAACACATAAAACAGGTCGCCGAAGCGTCGATCAAGCGGTTGAAGATAGACGCAATAGACCTTTTTTATCAGCACCGCGTCGATCCTGAAGTGCCGATCGAAGACGTGGCCGGAGCCGTCAAGGAACTTATCAAGGAAGGCAAGGTCAAACACTTCGGCCTTTCCGAGGCCGGAGCGCAAACGATACGCCGCGCCCACGCCGTCTGCCCGGTCACCGCGCTTCAGAGCGAATATTCGCTGTGGACGAGAGGCCCGGAAGCGGAAATACTGCCAGTGCTCGAAGAACTCGGAATAGGTTTTGTGCCATACAGCCCGCTGGGCCGTGGCTTTCTAACCGGCAAGATCGACGGGAAAACATCTTTCGATAATTCCGATTTTCGCAACAGCCTCCCCCGCTTTACGCCGGAGGCGCGGCAGGCGAATCAGGCTTTGATAGATCTGCTCGCCGGGATCGCGGGAAAGAAAAAGGCGACGACCGCGCAGATAGCGCTTGCTTGGATTTCAACCCAAAAGCCATGGATCGTTCCGATCCCCGGCACCACGAAATTGCACCGCCTCGAAGAGAATATCGGTGCGGCGAATATAGATCTGACGTCAGACGACATATGCGAGATAAATAGCGCCGCCTCAAAGATCACCATACAGGGAACAAGATACCCCGAGAATCTGGAAAAATTGACCGGACGCTGAAATTCCAGCCTGGAAATGGGTTGAGCCGAAATCAAACCGCTTCCTTCAAGACAAGTTCTGCTTAATGCATAAGGGACGACAAAAATATAAACAGCAAAATAAAAAGGAAAAAGAATTAATACTAAACAATAACAGGAGGATTTAAGAAATGAAAGAATTAACAAATAAAAGATTTTTTTTGCGGTCTGTTTTGGCATTACTTTGCCTAGGCATGTTCGCGTTTACGGCCATCTCTAACAATTTCGGCAGCTTTAAAGCAATGGCAACGGAGTCCGTAAAGTTAAACGACACATCCGAACTGGCGTCGGCAAAAGAACTGCCGGTGGTCTACATGACGACCAGGATCGATCCGGAAGGATTAGCCGCGATGTATAGGGCCATGGGCCGCAAACTGCCCGGAAAGGTCGGGGTCAAGATCAGCACCGGCGAACCCGGCGGACATAATTTTCTCGCTCCCGCGTTGATCAAAGATCTTGTAAAATCATTGAACGGTACTATAGTCGAATGCAACACCGCCTATGGCGGCAAGCGCTCCACCACCGAGATGCACAAACAGGCGGCGAAAGATCACGGCTTTACCGCTATCGCTCCGGTGGACATTATGGACGAAGAAGGCTCCATAAGCCTGCCCGTCCCCGACGGGAAAAATATTAAAGAGGATTTTGTCGGGTCACACTTTTTAAAATACGATTCTTTTTTGGTTCTTTCACATTTTAAAGGACATCAGATGGGCGGGTTCGGCGGCGCGCTGAAAAACATGTCGATCGGCTTCGCCTCAGCGAGCGGAAAAATGTGGATCCATACCGCCGGCGCAACTAAAAAAACAGAGGATTTTTCTGTCGCTTTAAAAACAAATCAAAACGCTTTTCTTGAATCGATGGCGGAAGCCGCCGGAGCCATCATGAAAAAAATGGGCGATAAGATCGCATACATTAACGTTATGAATAATTTATCCATAGACTGCGACTGCAACGGCAATCCGGCGCCTCCTGAAATGTCCGACATCGGCATTCTCGCTTCGCTCGATCCCGTCGCGCTGGACAAGGCCTGCGTCGATCTGGTGTACGCATCGCCGGACAAGAAGAAAAGCGCCGCTCTGTGCAAACGAATGGAAAAACAGAACGCCGTTCACATTCTTAAACACGCCGAGACCCTCGGACTCGGAAGCCAGAACTATAAGCTTGTAATGGTCAACGATTAGTTCACAACTCGAAAATAAGTCGGCAAATAAGGAAAAACGCCAGGCCGGAACTTGCAAAAAAGTTAAACGACATGGCTTCTTATGATATTATCTATGTCTGCTATCCAAACTGGTGTGGAACGATCCCTATGCCGATCGTGACGCTTCTGTCAGAAAATAATTTTTCAGGAAAAACAATTATACCCTTTTGCACTCATGAAGGAAGCCATTTCGGCAAAAGCGTCAGCGATATTAAAACGCTTTGCCCTGAATCAACCTTTCTTGACGGTTCAGCAATACGCGGCAGGGACTCTAAAACATCCGGGAACGAGATATCGGAATGGCTCGATAAAGTTGGAATGTTAAAGTAAAAACGAAGGAGAAACGTTTTGGATCAAAAATTGTTGATCAGATATGGCATCGATCTCATTATAATAATTATTCTCATTATTTCAATGACATGCCGCATTACCGATAATACGATCCATGAACTGACGGGAATAGCCATGTTCGCATTATTGACATTTCATCTGGTCTTGAATCGGAGATGGTATCAAACGATATTAAAGGGGCGTTTTGGAATTCAGTCATGAAATTTTTAAGAACCGCGATCTTTTTAAAGAAAAAAATCTGGAAGCGTGGTATAATTTATATAACACAAAAGAATCAAAATATTTTTACAACTTGATGGAATTACAACATTTTATCGGTTGATGCGCGCATCTGAAAATTATTCGCGATGAGCGAAAAAATTGATATCTGTACCATCATATATTTTTTTCTGTCCCTTAACTTCTTTGCCGTAAATTGCTATATTAAGGCCTGAGGAGGAATTACAATGAACGCGCCATATCTTCGCATTAATTTTCCGACGGACTCCGGAAGAAAACTTTCAAAAAATGAAATTGTCGAGGCGTTCGCCGATGAAATAAAGAAAAACACGAACTGCCGTGGACTCAGGCTTCCGCCGGTAAGAATGGTCGCGCACCAGCTTGATATGTCAAAAACGACGATCCAGGAAGTTTACGATGAACTTGCCTCACGTGAGCTAGTTGTGAACCGAAGCCGCGTGGGATTATTCATTAAGGAAACCCCGAAAGATGTTTTAGCGATAAAACGGCCAAAGGCCGCCCGCGCGAGCCTCCCAAAGCTGTCATATCCGGACGGTTTTCCGGGTCCGGTATCCGAACAGCTCGTTCCGGGAAAAATCATGCTTTCGTCGGCGTTTCTGGATCCGAATTTTATTCCGCGCGAACAGCTTGAAAATTGCTTCAGATCGGTGTTGAAGCGTTCAGGCCTTGCTCAGGAATACCAGTTATCAGGATATAGGCCTCTGCGCGAACAGATCGCCGTCCGGCTCAAGAGATTCGGGATAATAGCCGATCCCGAACATATCATTATAACCGTAGGTTCGCAGCAAGCCCTGGCTATGGTGGCAAGAGCGCTGGCAAAGCCTGTGATGGCAATGGAAAGCCCCGGTTATCTAATGGGCAAACGGTTATTCGCAATGAGCCGCATTAAAACGGCAGGCCTGCCGCTCGATCCCTTCAAGGGCATTGATCTGTCTCTATGGGAAAGTATCATTGAAAAAGAAAGACCCGCAGCCGTTCACATAGTGACCAGTTTTCAAAACCCCACGGGCTATTCGTACACCTCGGCGGAACTTGCAGCCATTCTTGATTGGTCGCAACGCTTCGGTTTTGGTATCATCGAGGACGATTGGGGCTCAGAGATGCTTTCAAACGCCGAATTCAGGCCATCAATGCGAGCTATAGGCGGAGACGCGGTCTTTTATGTAAATTCGTTCACTAAAAAATTGCTGCCGTCACTGCGCATAGGCTATGTGATAGGCAATAAGCGAAGCGTTCAGGCTTTGATAGCCGCGAAAAGGGTTTCGACGCTGAGCGGGCCTCTGATCACGGAAGCCGCTCTTGGCGAATTTCTCGAACGCGGTTACTATGATGTACACATAAAAAAAGTGCAGACAGCCCTCGACAGGAAGTATACTCAGACGCTTGCCGCGCTCGGCGAACTGATGCCCGAAGAGGTTCGTTGGAACAGGCCTGGCGGGCCGTTCATCTGGCTGGAACTTCCTTCAAGCATCGATATCGACGAGCTGGTCAAAAAAGCAATGGCGCGCAACGTTATTATATCGTCGTCGCAGGAAGCATTTTTCGACAAACCTCATCTTAACGGTATAAAGATAAATTACGCATACAACCCGAGCGAACAAACTATCGATGGGCTTGAGCGCCTGGCTTGGGTTATCAAGTCAATGCTCGGGAAACCCAATGCCGCTGGAAAAATAAATTAAAAATTAATGAAAGAATATAATATCCGGAAGAAAAATGTTTCGGGAGGAAGCCCATAATGAATGTTTTATCACCGGTTGATCAAGATTACTCAATAACAACGAATAAAAATAAACTCGACATAGAAGTGATACATGATTTTTTATCAAACCAATCTTATTGGAGTAAAAACATATCACTCGATAAGGTTAAAACCGCAATTGAAAATTCGCTCAATTTCGGGTTATTTCATTTTGAAAAACAGGTTGGATATGCCAGGGTAATATCAGATCTTTCAACAGTTGCATATCTTGGCGACGTATTCGTGCTTCCCGCCCATCGCGGCAGGGGCCTTTCAAAATGGTTGATGGAACAGGTAATGGCGCATCCTGACCTTCAGGAATTGAGGCGCTGGATCTTACTGACAGGCGACGCGCATGGTCTTTATGAAAAATTCGGATGGAAACATATCGCTAATCCGGAAAAGTGGATGGAATTACATGATCCAAATGTATATGCAAAAATTTAAATAAATCAGGAGGAAATATGGAAATTAAAGATATACCATTTGAAATATTCAAACCGGAAGATTTAATAGCTGAAGAACATAGTGGAATTACCGGAAAAGCATTATGGAAAGTCATTAAGAAAGGAAACATCAGATTTAGAATCGTGGAATATTCTCCGGGTTATGAAGCCGATCATTGGTGTGAAAAAGGTCATGTTGTGTATGTTTTAGAAGGAGAATTCATATCCGAATTAAAAGACGGAAGGAAAGACAAGCTCACGAAAGGCATGTGTTACATAGTATCTGATAATGCCGAAGCACATAGATCATCAACCGTGAACGGTGTCAAGCTTTTGATCGTCGATTAGAAGGATTGAAATATGCTGTTGGAAAATATTGCTTACGCGCTGAAAATTTCTTTTCAAATAGCACATTATATGAGAAAATAGTAAAATTATCGGAGGAAAGTATGAAAATTTTTCAGGTCGATGCGTTCGCCAGCAGAATGTTCAGTGGAAACCCTGCCGGAGTATGCATTTTCATGACAAATGAAACGGACGGATGGATGCAGAATATGGCATCTGAAATGAATCTGTCGGAGACCGCATTTCTTAAAAAGCGCGATGACGGTTACGATCTGAGGTGGTTTACACCGAACCGGGAGGTAGACCTGTGCGGGCATGCTACGCTCGCGGCTGCGCATGTATTGTATGAAACCGGGACCGAGACCGGTGAGAGGGATATCAAATTTTACACCAGGAGCGGATCATTGTCGGCTAAAAAGATAGGAAGCTGGATAGAGCTGAATTTTCCGGCCGAAGAGGATGAAGCGGTTCCAGATGTGTCTGAGATAATTCGCGGAATAAACGCGCGGCATACATATATTGGAAAAAACCGGATGGATTATATTATCGAGGTCGAATCTGAAACGATACTGCGAGGGCTCGAACCCGACATGGGTATT
Source organism: uncultured bacterium (assembly GCA_964551445.1). Lineage (GTDB taxonomy): Bacteria > Muiribacteriota > UBA9980 > UBA9980 > UBA9980 > DAOPXV01. The sequence continues at coordinate 122,492 of CAZKCG010000004.1, forward strand.
CTTAAAAAGATAGGCACCAGAGGTTTTATAGTTACCAGCAGATCGGACGATAAAAAGATCGATTTCGTATCACGGTTTTTCGCTCCGGCTTACGCTGTCGATGAAGATCCCGTGACCGGCTCGGCGCATTGCTGCCTGGGACCTTATTGGAAGAGAAAACTCGGAAAGAACGAGTTTGTCGCTTATCAGGCTTCAAAACGCGGCGGTTTGCTGAAAGTTCGGGTCGAAAACGACAGGGTTCATTTGAGCGGCGAAGCGGTAACGGTTTTTTCGGGAGAAGTGGCGAAATAAATAACCGTTATGAGTTATTAACTAATTTGGCCGGCGATGCTAAATAAATTATGATGATAGAAAACGGTTTATCGGGAGGCTTTATGCAAAAAATTTCGGATAAAAGCAATTCTGAAAAATATTGCTGGGGGGACGGTTGTCTGGGATGGCGGCTTCTGAATTGTGAAGAACTGAGCGTCATCGAAGAGGAAGTCCCGGCCGGGAAATTTGAAAGGCGACATTATCATATCGAAGGACGGCAATTTTTCTACATTTTGAGTGGACATGCGGTCATGGAGATCGAAGGCGTTGATCATGAAATGGCTGCAGGGCAGGGGATCTCCATCGAACCGGGAAAAAAACACCAATTTAAAAATATATATGATGCACAGGTTAAATTTTTAGTGGTTACGGCGCCCAAAAAAGCCGGCGACAGGATCGACCTTTAATATTATTGGAGGAGATAAAAATGGCAGAATATCATTTGAGTAAACCTGAAAGTCAGATAAAAGACAAATCTGAGATTTTACGCCTTCTTAAAAACGGGAAATACGCGATCATCGCCATGTGTAGAAACAACGAACCATACTTGGTAACTTTAAGCTATGGTTATGACGAAAAGACCCATTCGTTATATTTTCATTCCGCGTTGAAGGGTTTGAAAACCGATTTTATTAAAGATAATCCTCAGGTTTGCGCGACAGTGATAGAAGATAAAGGTTACGTTCCAAATGACTGCAAACACAAATATGTTTCAATAGTAATATTTGGAAAAATGTCCGTTTTAACGGAGATCGAAGATAAAAAATACGCTATGGATATTCTTTTGAACCATCTCGAGGAAAATCCGGATCAGTTAAAGGCCCGTTTTATTAAAAGCGAAAGTAGTTATGATAAATTCGCGCTGCTGCAGCTTTCGATCGCTTCGATGACCGCAAAATCCGGCGAGTAAAAATAATATCGGCGAAAAATACGCCGAAACCGGGTAGCGTAAAATAGTTTGTGTAAAAACATTTTTGCGATAGTTTAAGTTAGGCGAAATACTAAAAAAAATCCGGGAAGTATTAAAATTCTATTCAATATGTTTATACCATATCATCTGCGTTTCGCCGGGAAGTTCGGGATACGCATGACGGTTGATGGCGCCGAGTTCGCAGCCCTGCCCGGCGTAAAATTTACAGGCGTAAACATTATTATTCTGGGTCTCTATCTTTAAAAGTTTACAACCTCTTTTTTTGGCGCATCTTACAACGCGCTGAAAAAGTTTCGTCCCGACGCCATGGCCGCGAAATTTTGGGTCTATGCGAATATCCCAGAGACCCGCGATATCTTTACGGCCTTCTAAAAAATTCAACCCTTCGGTGTCGTATGCGACAAGCGCACCGCCAATGCGTTTTCTGCCGGCAAAAGCCGATATTATTTCCCAGTTTGAAATATCCCATTGCTTCGGCCAGCTGGCCGGGCCTTCTCCGGGGATGGCATCATAATCCTTGCTGTATGGTTTTTTGATCTTCTCTTCCCGCAGAATAAACCCGCCAAGGCCATTTTCAACCGCCTCGACCCTGAATACGGTTTCTATATGAAACGCTATCGATATTTTCGCGTATTCTGCTAATGCTTCGACCGGTTCCTGTCTGATATTTATATTCATAAACTTCCTCTTTTTTCTAAACGATCATTCGCTGACTGAATAATTTTTATTGCGCAGTCAAATTAAACTTAACTTATTTCAACGATACTCCATAAAGTATCAGCGGCACCGATTTTCCTTTCATCATAACCGGCCCGTGCTCTATGAAATCGACTTCCGGAAAATCCTCTTTTTTTATTTTGTCGATAACGCTTTTACTGATCAAAATATCGGTCTTGAAATTTTTCGTTTCACTTTCTATTCTGGCCGCGATATTTACATTGTCGCCGATAAACGTATATTCCATCCGCTCCTGAGTGCCTATATTTCCGGCGATAAGTTTTCCAGTATGGATCCCGATACCGCTCTTCACCTGAGAATATTTTTTCAGACCGTTAAATTCCTCGAGCGCGCGCTTCATTTCAAGCCCCGCTTTGACCGCCGATTTTTCGTGATCGGCCTCTCCGAAGAGCGGCGAGAAAATAGCCATTACAGCGTCGCCCATAAACTTATTTATTATTCCGTGATTCTTGTGTATCGGGCCGACGATGTGCGAGAAATAAAGATTCAAAAATTCGACGAGTTTTTCAGGCGTAAGGCTTTCGCTCAAAGGCGTGAAATCCCTTATATCGGAAAATAATATCGTCGCCTCGACCTCCTCGCCCATTAAATTTAATTTTTCATTTTTCATCAGCTTTTCCGCTATCTCGAACGAAATGAATTTGCCGAAAGTGTCCTTCACCCTTTCGCGCTCGATAAGCCCGTCCAGCATGAGGTTGAAATGGCCCTTCAGCTGGCCTATCTCATCGACGTAGAGAACGGATGTCTTACAGTTGAAATCGCCTTTTGAAACCAGTTTCATCCTTCTCACAAGATTATTGACGGGGATTATAATGTTTTTCCGGAATGAAAAAACCGATATCGCCTGCATGATCAAAAAGTAAAACGCGAAAAACATCATCGTCACGACCGGCACTATCTTATCAAAATTATCGAGCATTTTAAGCGTGTCGCCGGCATCCGATAATATGCTTATATTAAATGAAAGCGGAAGATATACGCCCAGCGCGGTCGGCACGACGCCGACGCAAAATATTATTATAATAAAACGCAGGGTGAGGTTGATGGAATAGCCGCTTCTTAATTTAAACGGTTCGTTATCCTTGAAAAAAGGCGCCGCAATGTTGTTATTGATGTATTGCTGAATAAACCCGAGGCTCAAAAGACTTGTTATCGTTCCAAAAACGAGGAATGAAACGAAGAACATCAAAAATATCAGATTGGAAAGTTCAGCAACCAGAAGATAATATGCAGCGCATTTAAAGGCGAATTTAAATACCGCGAAAACCCATATGAGCGCGAGTATGAAAACCGGCAGATCGATAACTCTTTTTTCGGCCGTATCTATATTTTCGGAGGACCCCCAAAAACTGAATTTATAATAAGGCCACAGCCATATCAATATAAGAAGCGTCAGAACGGGTAAAAAAATATTATTATCGAAAATTGAAAATATCGGATATTTAGCGGTAACCTTATCTTCAAACCGCCTTTCAAGTTTCAATGAAAACCCGCCGTCTTTATCGTGGCGTGAAACGAGCACGTCAACAAGGCCGCCGCCGGTCGTAAACTGAAATCCGTTCTTATAATCGTCCAATATAGTTTTGTTATCGCTTATGACCAGCTTATTATCTCCGGTGGCCGGAATGGGGCGCTGCTTTTCCTCGCGGGCTTTTTGAACGAGCCCGGCGACCAGGTTCTTCACGTTCCTGGCGTCTACCAGAGAATATGACTCAAACATGTCGAGCGGATATTCGACCGCTATTATCGAAATAATGAAATACAGATAAAGGCCTATATGAAGTTTCTTGAAAATATCGAACGCTTTTACTAACAGCTTAAACACGTCATCAATCCTATTTTTTAAGCCAGACGGCCTTTTTATTTTTTCGCCTGATTTGCCCTTAAAATCTTAAGTTTATCACAGCTCGCCATATTTTGCCACAAAATAATTTGAGTCGTTTTATTAAAATGTCTTGAGATTTTTAATGCATAAATATACAATATATCATAAAAACGAATAAATTAAATTTCCAGCTTTAAAACGGCAGCGGTCATTTTGCGGGCGTTACGGGCTGAACTCGTCAGCGCGGGCTGGTGAAAGCGGTTTTTCGGCAAAAATCAAGCTGATCAAAAAGGTGAATATATTTATGAACATAAGAAAAATGACATCAGGCGACACGGACGCCGTTATTGAAATATGTGCTCTTGCGTTTCTGGGATATTACGGCAAATTATTCGAAAGGACCCCGGAAAACATAGCGTCCAGTCTGGATCTATATCCGGACGGCTGTTTCATATACGAGGATGAAAAAGGCGTCTGCGGGTTCATATTCTCGCGATGCCTCGGAAAGACCGGCTGGATAGGAGTGTTCGGAATACACCCGTGCCGGCATGGCAAAAACATCGGCAAAAAACTCCTGGCCGCCGCGTATGAAAGCCTTGAAAATGCTGAGTGCGAGACGATAGGGCTTGAAACAATGTCCGATTCACCTTATAATATCGGGCTTTATTTAAAGGAAGGATTTGAACTGACCTATCCCGTTATCGTTCTTGAAAAAAATTTACAGGGGCCGGTTGTTATCGATGATAGCTGCCTGAGGGATGATTTCACGACAGAAGAAATAAAGGATATCAGTTCGAGAGTAATAAAAGGCCTTGATTTTACGCCCGAGGTTGAAAACGCTAAAAAATATGGGTGGGGCAAAACTTTTGTTTTTAAAGGGCTTTCATCACGCGGATTTACCATATTAAGACATGTTTCAATAATTAAAAAACAAAAACCGGACAGTTTAACGGTCCGCGCGTTCGTGATGGAAAAAGAAAACATGGACGATCTCGGTCGGGCGATGGCCGAAATTGAAAATTTCGCGCTCGACAGCGGCCTTAAAAAAGTTACGATAGCCGCAAGTGCTGTTAACAAAAAAACCGTCAACCGGCTTTTAGGCCTCGGATATCTTGTGCAAAGGTCGGCGATGCGGATGTTGAAAAAAGAAAGCCCCGATAAATTAAACGGCATCGAATTAAGCCGCTGGATAATGTGAGCCGCACTCACGCCGGATCGTTTCATAAGTTTTTCAACGCGCGTATCCACGGCCGGCCGCGCAAGTCACATTTTAAAATTAATTATATATAAGTTTTTTAGAATATTTGGAGTCCTGATATTAATGGATATCAGTTTCAGAGAAGCGCGAAAAAATTCGATCGATGATTATATACTGGTTTCAAAATGGAACAATGACGATTCCATAAAACATCTGATCATACCTAATTTCACAGAAGGCGGCGTACCCGATCCGACGCCTGAAGAACTCTACGGTCACGCGTGAGCGTATAATTATCAATAAATTTCAAACCTGTACCACGGCCCGAACATATGCCTTGCCGAAAAGCTTTTAAGGCTGGCGGAAACGGTATCGTCTTTTTCGGGGTCGCCCTGAAAATATAGAACGCCCTTTCCACCGTCGGGACTGCCTTCGAAGTTCAAAAGCAGCAGCCTGCCGCGTATGTGTCCGTAATTTCTCGTCGGTGATAAAAAAGAAGGCCATATATCAAATGAATCATATTTTCTTAAAGAGAAGGCCGTTTTTTCTTTATCATTATTTTTTTCTTTCAATATCTTCTCGCACATGGCGGCAAGCTGATCGTTGTGCCGCTTGAATTTGAGTTCTACACCATATTCGTGTAATTGAGAATATGCAGGCATGGTAATATAGATATAAAAACATGTGGCCAGAACGCCCAGAACTATATTTATTAACTTGCGGTTCCAGCCCGGTTTAAAAAGGCCCTTCAAGCAAATAAAAGGGCCGATTAGAAGCATATAAAACATAATCATTCCGACCAGAAACATCGCGGGGCTGAAAAAACCGATAATGCCGAAAAAAGCCACGGACAATAAGATAGCGTTGAATAATATCAAAACGAAAATATGTTTTTTAAGTTCTTTTGCCTCAAAAATGATTGGATTTAAAATAGACATCTTAACCCATCCACCGGTAACGGTAAAAAATTTAATTATGTTTATTTTACCATAATTCATGAGCAAATTCATTTTTATTTTATCACAACTGCACATTCTCATTCGCAATGGGAAAAGTTGAAAAACTAAATTAACTTTATGCCCGCAACCGGCCTGCCGGCATTTTGTCTTCGGATATTAACGGCTCAGCTGTATAAAAGACAGGAGCATAACACAGCTGCGACAATCCTGACACTCATCCCGTAACCGATTGACAATGTCCTGATTTTATTATATACTACGGGCATATAAAAATGTATGAAAGGCTGATAATTTTGGCTAAATTTGATTTTTCTAAAATAGATGAAAAAGCGGCTCTCAAAAAACTTGAAGAGCTTAAAAACATGATCAGATCGTGCGGTTCGGCGCTCATCGCGTATTCAGGCGGCGTCGATTCCTCATTTCTGGCCGCCGTCTCAAAAGATGTCCTGGGTTCTTCTCTTGTTTTAGCTACCGCGATCTCAGAGACATTTCCTAAACATGAGTTCGAGATGTCTAAAAAATTCGCTTTAGAACGCGGCATCGAACAGATATTCATTGAATCGTCGGAACTCGACATTGACGAATTCCGCAAAAATCCTAAGAACCGCTGCTATTTCTGCAAGAAAGAGCTTTTCACAAAATTTCTGAAACTTGCTTCCGATAAAAATATCGCAAAAGTATTTTCGGGCGCCAATTTTGACGATCTCGACGATTTCAGGCCCGGCATATCGGCCCAGAAAGAGCTCGGGATCATGTCGCCTCTGATGGACGCGAAACTGACAAAACTCGAGATCAGATGGTTTTCAAAGAATATGGGATTGTCCTCATGGGACCGCCCGCAGATGGCCTGTCTGACCTCGCGCTTTCCATACGGCGTCGAGTTTTCGAAGGAAAAATTCAACATGGTCGAAGTTTGTGAAGACAAACTCAGAGAAATGGGATTTTCGCAATATCGCGTACGCTGCCATGGCGAGGTAGCCAGGATCGAGATCGAGCCTTCGGAATTTGAATTATTGATCAAAAACCGCGAAACCATATCGGCCGGTTTCAAAAAAGCCGGTTTCAAATTCGTCACCATCGACATAGACGGGTTCAGGTCCGGATCTTTCAACGAATAAAAATTTATTTGGAGTATAAACACAAATGGGACATAATTTTTCAGAAAAATTAAAGGCGCGTCTGCGCGATTTCAAAAACGGAAAAGCGACCGAGAAAGAGATACTCGATTTCATTAAAATATCTGAATTCGAGGACATGGATTTCGCGAAGGTCGACCATAAACGCGCGATATTCAAAAATTTTCCAGAGGTTATATTCGGCCTTGGAAAGACGGACGAACAGGTCGTCGCTATATTCAGAAACATGGCGAAACACGGTGGAAATGTCATCGCCACGCGCATTTCGGAAAAAGCGTACAATATTATAAAAAAAGAATATAAGAAAGCGGTTTTTGAAAAACACTCGTCGCTCGTATTTTTAAAACAGGGCGAACAGGCCGAGCCATACGGCAAGGTAGCTGTTTTAACAGCAGGCACATCCGATATAAAAGTTGCCGAGGAAGCGGCTGTCACCGCGGAGCTTTCAGGTTCGAATGTCACGCGCGTCTATGACGTCGGCGTGGCCGGGATCAAAAGGCTTTTTAATAATATAGATCATATTTTCGACGCCCGCGTCATAATAGTCGCGGCCGGCATGGAAGGGGCGCTTGCGTCCGTCGTTGGCGGCCTTGCCTCCGTCCCGGTCATAGCGGTCCCTACATCCATCGGTTACGGCGCGAGTTTTAACGGCCTCGCCGCTCTTTTATCGATGCTTAACTGCTGCTCGCCCGGAGTTTCGGTCGTAAATATCGATAACGGTTTCGGCGCGGGTTATCTCGCGTCCCAGATAAATCTTCAATCCCGTGAAATAGATAAAGTGGCGGCACCGGCCAAAACGATAAAAACAAAGCCCAACAAAACGCGGAGGTAATTTTATGAAAGTTCTTTATTTCGATTGTTTTTCCGGTATGTCCGGCGATATGACGATCGGCGCGTTCTTAGACGCCGGCATGGATATGAATTATCTGATGAACGAACTTTCAAAATTGAACCTCCCAGGTTATTCGCTTAAATGCGAAGCCGTAATGAAAAACGGCCTCGCCGCTCATAAATTCAACGTCATGGACGAAAAAGGCAATGTTTTCGGCCACGCTCCGATATTTTTACACTGCCATAAAAAGCATTCACACGGAAATATGCCTCCCGGCGAGCATAAACACGATCATCATGAACACGGGCACGCCGAACATGAACATATTCACAGCCATGGCCATGATAACGGACATCAGCATCCGCCGTGTCCGCAAGACGCCGCCGGCCCTCATTTACACCATGACGGCGATCATTCGCACGAACATGAAACTTTGCCTGAATTTCATCACGAGCATTATGAAAAACATGATCATGACCACAATATAAAGCCGGGCGAACACTGCCCGCCGCATGATAACGAAGAACTTCACGAGCACTTCCATTTTCACTCGCACGAGGAAGGTCACGAACATCCGCATTCCCATCATCACTGTCCTCCTCCTCCGCCGCCACCTCCGGCGGCGCATCGGCATTGCCATGATAAGAATGAAGGGCAAAAACATCAGAATAAACAAGCCGGCCATGAACACTCGCATGATCACGGACACGGCCGTCCGGAGCATAGTCACGATCATGGCGCAAATGACAGCGGCCAGCACCGCGGTCTTAACGAAATAAAAAACCTCATTAATGATTCGGGTTTAAACGCGCGGGTCAAATCGCTTTCATGTGAAATATTTCAAAATATCGCCGAAGTCGAATCGAAGATGCATAATATCGCCATCGATAAGATCCATTTTCACGAGGTCGGCGCTATCGATTCGATAATCGATATCGTTGGAACGGCCATCTGCGTCGATCATTTTCAGATCGGGGAATGTTTCGTTTCAAAAGTTCCCGTATCCTTCGGCTACATCAAATTTTCGCACGGCCTCTGGCCTAACCCGGCTCCCGCGACGCTCGAACTTCTTAAAAATTTCACGCTCTATAAAATGAACATAGACCGCGAGCTTATAACGCCCACCGGTGCGGCTATTTTAAAAACATTATGCAAAGGTTCTTCTCAGATGCCCGATTTCGAACTTGAAAAAATAGGATACGGCGCCGGATATCACGATTTTGAACACCCGAACGTATTGCGCATAATGATCGGCGAAAAAAAAAAAACTGAAATAACCCGCCCGAATGATATCTATATTGAAAGCATAGCTGAAAAAATAGGCTGCGGCAGCGATCAGATAGACATGATCACCGCGAATATCGATGATATGCGGCCCGAATATTATGATTTTCTTGTTGAAAAACTCATGTCAATCGGCGCGCTTGACGCGGTGATAACGCCCGTCATTATGAAAAAAGGCCGGCCGTCGAATCAATTAAGCGTTATGTGCCAGCCTGAAAAAACGGCGACGCTTTCGGCCGAGATCTTCAAACTCAGCACTACCATAGGAATGCGCGTTCAGCGCACGGGCCGTCTCATACTCGATCGCAGGACCGATATATTAAAAACGGACCACGGCGATATCCGTTTCAAGGTGACATTTTTAAAAGGCATCGTATTGAACGCGAAACCCGAATATGACGATCTTAAAAAATACGCGAACGCCAGAAATATATCGCCCGACGCCGCGGCGCTCGAACTTTCCGAAAAATTCAAACTGACGCTGTAATTTTGGATAACTGATATTTGCAAGGCAAAGTTTTTTAACATAAATTTCAGATGCCGGATCAACTTCGAATGCAAATAGCCGGCAGCGAGAATTAGTTTTTAACTGGCAATTTTACAATATAGCACATATGCTATAATATAAAAAACGCTATAAAGACGACTGAATTAATTGATGGAGGAAATAAAAAATGAATAAATTTATGATCGCTTTGATAATTATCGGTTTTATCTTTTCCATGCCGGCAAAAGCCGCGGCCACGATGCCCGGTTTTCCTGAACCGGCCTGGCATTTCGTCTCGGCAGAACTTTTAAAACCATGTAAAATAAACGAGATCGGAACTATAAGATTCGTTTTTAAACCATTGATGAACGCCGATTTTACCGTTACGGCAAAAATGGTTATGCCGGAAACCGTTAAGATCGTCGGCGAGAAAACCGTTACAATCAAAAGTTCACAAATGAAACAAGTTAACGCCGATTTTAATTTCAGCGTAACAAAAGAAACCATCGAAAACGGATATATCGAATTTTCAACAATGTACCCGTCTGAGAAACTTGTTGAAATAGTAAGCAAAAAATTTAGCTCTGAACTCCCCGAAAGCAAAAAGATGATTGAAATGATCAGCCGTAAAAACAAAAAGTATACCTCATCGGTCCCGATAAACCTGTTTGTGACGAAATCGGAATGCGCGCTCAATCCACAGGGTTATTTTGAAAAAGCTGACGGTGATTTATTCATATTGAAAACAGCCATGACTCTTGACGAGGCAAAAACTTATTCTGAGTCTTTCAAGATGCGTTATCTTGAAATTTTTGAAATGAAAATTGATGAGTTCATAAATTTTGTGAAAGACACGAAATGCGATTACGATGTTGATCTTTCAAATTTTCTGTTGGCCCAATGCATCATTGATGAAAAAACAAACAGCAAGGCGAAATATGCTCCTGTCAGTCTTGTTAATCCCGTCCTATTATTTGAACAGATAAAATATTTAAACAATTTTAACAAAATTGGACCCGATTTCCAAAAAATCAGGTATAATATTAATAACACTTTGATAAACATGGTCTCGTATTTTAATTATTTCTATATAAACGAATTCAAAAAGGGCAATAAAAATCAAGCATATACTAAAATGGCCGAATTCGTAAAAATAATGAACGCTCAGAAAATTGATGAAAATTTAAAGAAAAGGCTCGGCGCGTATCTCGGTTATAACGCCGGCGTGATGGCAAAAGCGCTTAGAAATCCCGAATATGTAAACCACTTTAAAAGCGCGGCCTCGATGAATAACGGTATTTTTATTCGTTAATTCCGGAGGAATTTTATGATAAAAGATAGAAGAACCAGATATTTCGGGCTTTTATTACTGCTCGTCTTTGTTTTCACGCTTTCATCTTCTCCGATGGCGTTATCTTACGCCGAAAGCCAGCGCATCACCGACGGCGCCGGAACTCAGGGTGTTTCCGTCACTTACGAAAACCCCGACTTCGTTTTCGTCGTAAAGGGCGCTAATAACGAATACAGCGTCGCCACGACCGAAAAGATCAGAAACCCGAAAGTTCGCGAAGGCGTAAATACCGCTTACACGATGCTTCAGGAAAACGCCGAATTCAAAAAAATGGTCGAATTCTATAAAGAAAGCTACCGCCAGAGATTCGAAGTTCAGAAAGCCGAATTCGTAAAACAGATCGCCGAAGCCGAAGCCAGCGTAAAACCAGGAAAAACACCGTCACGCTCGGTAAAGGCCACGATAAATTACGCGAAGACCGAAATGCAGAAGATCGATTCCCAGACCATCCCGCCTTTAACGATAATCGTCGGCCAGGACCCGAACGCCACCACAAGCTGCATGCAGCCCTGGACGCTCGAATATAAAGACAAGACCGGAAAAACGGTCAGTGTTCCCGCATCCATCCTGATGCAGCAATCGACGCTCGAAGGCATCGCTTCAAACGAAGAAAAATTATGGAGCCTCGTCACTCTCGCTCACGAAACGGGCCATGTCATAAGCGATAATACTACCGGCATGCGCAACATCAATTCCGATTACAAAGACCCGAATCCTTATTTCGTCATAGACGGCGCTATCGCGAACGACAGCAAGGTCGTCGAATTCGTCAGAAAAGGCGATCCTATGCCGGCCGCTCACTGGTTCAGAAAAACGACCGGTTCCCAGACCGCTTTTGAGGAAGGTTTCGCCGAATTCACGGGAAGTTTTTTCACGTCGCCGACCCATGACGCTTACGATATAGCGAACGACGATTTCCAGGCCACCAAAATGGCTTATAAAGTAATTGCGGACAGCAGCGAGGTCAAAGCCGAACTCACATGGACCGAAATACTCAAATCGCCCGCCGAACTTCAGAACACCGAATTTTTTATAGCCAAAGTGCTTCACAGGGTCGCGATGTCTTACGCCGATCCTTACGAAGGCTACCGCACGATAGTTAAAGTGAAATCAAATCCTGATTTTATAAAATCGCCGAACCTTGAAACTTTTTTAAGGATATTCGCCCGCGAAAACCCCGAAGCTTACGCGAAATTTAAAATAGACGCCAACAAAGAGATCGAAGCGCTCGTTCTCAAACAGATCAGAGCTAACAATAATCGTATGAATGAAGTATCCGAACTCATATCCGGAATAAGAGGCACCATGTTCGCCGCCGGCGACGCGGGCCTTGCCGAAAGAGCCGCCAGAGATCACCTGGCTTCCGCCGGAGCCGCTTCAACGACATCGGTCCAGCTCACTTCCAAAACCGCGCCCGCGAGCGCCGTCAGAACTGCTAAAAAAACCGGAACCCCGACACAGAGCTTAAGGATCAACGAGGTCAACCAGAAGCTTAAATCGGGCAGCGTAACAAAGTAAAAGCCGGATACCTCGCAAGATCACGCAAAACAATTAAATTCAAAATTACAATCTGCTGATCATCTAAATAATTATTAAAGGTGATGTTTATGAATAATGTCAGGGTTGCATTAGTGTTAACCTTAGTATTGTTTTTTGCCTTTCTTTTCGCCGGCCCGGCGGATGCCCGAAGCGGGTTCAAGATCTCGGCGAGTCCGTCGCTCGCATCGGATTATGACGTAACGGTAGAAGGGCCGCTGCCCGTAGTGTTCGTGTGCGTCAAGACAAGCCAGACTGGAGACCGCCGGTTCGAAGGCCCGAAAATATCAAAAAACGGCGATAATTACCGCTGGATTTTTAAAGTTCCGGCCGCGAAACCGGACGGCCTGACAATATCGTTCGCCGCGAAAGACCCTTATTATCCGGAGGATGTGAACGCGCGGCCCGAAATTATATATGCGTCGATGGCATTCAACCGGGCGAAGGACGAAAATTCAGACAAAGAAAAAAGCGAAACCCTGGTGTCGGAAATCCAGAAACTGCGCGACAGTCTTGGCCCGCAGGCCGGAAATAAACGCGCCGGCGCGGCTAAATATTCGGCTTATCCCCGCCCTGAAGGGGATAACGGATTCGGCATCCACTGGTATCCTACGCTTTCGCAATCGCGCGAAGAGGTCGATAGATCCATTGAAAAGATCAGAGCTATGCACATAAAATGGGTGCTGTTTTTGAACGCGAAGGACGACCTTGAAGGAAACAAATATCTCGTCGAAAAGCTCGCGGCCAATAAAATAATGCCCATAATGAGAATATATTATGAAACCATATCGCCGGCTGAAAACGGCGAACTCGAAACGCTGAAAAATTTAGTGAAGCGTTATAAAACGCTTGGTGTTTCATATTTCCAAATATTCAACGAACCTAATTTAGAATGCGAATGGGATAATAAAAAACTCCCCGAAAACTCTATAAAGTTATTCGCGGCCGCATTCATTCCCCGCGCGAAGGCTGTTTTGGAAGCCGGCGGAATACCCGGCATACCCGGACCGGCGCCCGGATATTACGATACGGACGGAAAGATCAGGGACGGCGCGAACTATTTTGAATCGATGATAAATGAACTGATATCGCGAAACGAGCGCGGACTCGCGTCAAAATGTTTCGTGGCGCTCCATAATTATGCGACGTCTCAGGACCCGAAATCAGACGGCGACAGAGGTTTCTGGGAATTCAAAAAATATCGCGCCATAATGCTCAAATACGCTCTTGATATTCCGCAGCTCGGCTGCGAGGGCGGCACCCGCCCGGAGGACGTCGCGGGCGACGCCGATAAAATGGCTGACTGGATAATTCACTGCTACAAATCCATGAAGGACGCGCCGGATTATTTCTTCTGCTTCTCGCCCTGGCTTTTGACCGCGCCCGCCGGCGGCGGCTGGGAAGGCCACGCATGGATAAAGCCGGACGGCAGCGAATTGCCGGTCGTTAAAAGACTTATTGAACTCAAATAATAAAAATCGGCCCAAAGAGGTTAAAAATGAAAGGTTTCGATATAACCAAATTTATAATTTCGCTTTTGATATGTCAGGGCGCGGGTTTTGCCGGATCGTTCTTTACGCGCATGTCGGTTGCGACATGGTATCAGACGCTTCAGAAGCCATCGTTCGCCCCTCCGAACTGGGCTTTCGCTCCGGCGTGGATAACTATATTCACTCTCATGGCGATATCGCTTTACCTTATAATTTCCAGGGACGGCGTCTTCGCCGCCAATAAGAAAGCGATCTATATCTTCGCCGCGCAGCTTATTTTTAATATCGCCTGGTCGGCGGCGTTCTTCGGGTTGAGATCGCCCGCCGCCGGACTTGCGGTTATTCTGATACTATGGTTTTTAATACTTTTCAATATCTTCGAATTTTATAAAATATCCGCGCCCGCTGGAATATTATTAATTCCTTATATACTCTGGGTGAGCTTCGCGACCTGCCTTAACTTTGAATACTGGCGTTTGAACGGTTAATTTACTTTTTAACGGCGGCCTCGTACTCGACTAATTTCAAACTGACGTTATGCGGCGTACCGTTATGAGTATAAGTAAATTCGGTGATGCCGAAACCGGGCACGAAAGTTATCGTTTGAACGTCGGGGTTGGTCCTGTATCTTATTTCAAATTGCTGAGTTTTTCCGGCGATATCGGCGCCTTTTATATCTTTTAATTCAACTTCAGAGCTTTTTTCGACGAACCAGCAGTAAGAATTATCGGTCCTTGTTATCTGTTCGGCCTCGCCGAAGGTTTTGCCTTCATAGAGCGGCGTTTCGAGAACTATATCGCTTTCTTTAACCATTGCGGCTAAAACATCGTCGGCGTCCCTGAGTTTTTTGAGCGTTTCGGCGTATGATTCACCGTATACCAGGTAGTATTTATCAAGCCCTGATCTTATTAAAATGTAGTTTCCTCTTTCGCATTTACCTTTTTCATCGCTGGACATAGCGTCGAATGGATGCCCTTTTATAACCGCAGCGGTCACATTTCCGCGATCGATAATTTCAACGATCTCCATTTTTATTTCGGTTTTAAATTCTTTGACCTTTTCATTCGCTTCCATTTTAGAAATCGTTCCGCTGTATTTCCACACGGCTTTTTTGTTCATCGGAAAACCGCTGCCGGAAAGATCCGCGGCGGATACAGCGCTGAGCGAAAACAATAAAAATGCCGAAAAAAAGAAGAAACTAAAAACACGATTTTTCATAAAAACTCACTCTCCTGATCTTGTGATCAGATCGATTTAAATATTTTTCAGCGCGGCATCGCGTATTTCGGCGCGCCGGTGTATTTATCGTCGGTTTCCTGTTTGGATAAAAGTCCGTGGATATCGCATCTGACATCCACATGGAACTCTTTTTTCGCGTCCTGATAAGGTATCATTTCATAAGGTTTTTGAGATGGGACCGCGTGATCGGTGCATTTGAGAAAGCTTATGCGGCGAAAAGTGGCGCCGGGGCATTTCGGGACCGAAACCATAAGCTGTTTTGAGACTAGTTCTTCCACGGATGCCGGCGGTTTATTTGCGTTTTCCATTATATACATTTCAGAGGCGCTTTCGATTATTTTCATATAGGCTATGCAGCCGTCTTTTTTGAAATGCGCCGGGTACATATAATTTCCGGATTCGAGCATGAATAAAAGGATAGCGAGCACGATAAATACCGCGCCGGCGGTTTGGGTAAAACTTAAATTTCCCCTGTAAGAACTCACGCGAAATACCCCTTGAAAAATTTAATTAGTAAATAAGGCGGGAAAGCTGATCTTTAATCAGAACTTTCGGGCTGTTTCAGCGTCGAACTATAATGGGCGTTTCTGATGCTTTTGAGTCCGACGTCGATCTTGAGGATGTGATTTACGATCCATTCCTTCAGAAACAGAGCGATACTGATATGAAGTGTTCTGCTGCCTTCGCGGGCGTCATGCAGAAATTCGATAAGTTTATCCAGAAATATCTTGTGCTGTTCGAGCTGGATCTTCAGACCTTCATAGTTTGCGGCCCTCATGAATTCTTCTTCGGCGAGAAAATGAGTGCGGGTGTAATCGTATAATTTTTTCAGGCTTTCGCCGATGAGAAGATGGCCCTGTCCGACCGCCATGACCTTGTAAAGATCGTTTATGATATCAAAGAGTATCTTGTGATCTTCATCGAGTTTATTGTGCAGCACGCTGTATTTATTATCCCATTCGAGGAACGCCATAATTCACCTTGTCGGATCCGGCTTTTAAGAGAACTATAATAAAATTAACGGTGTCCGGTGTTTGCCTTTGTTTTAATAATATAACATTTTCTGCTTAAATTCAAGATGTTTTTATCGTAAAAAAATACGACCGCAAACTTTACTCCGCCAAAAAACGCCGTGCGTCTTAATGTTAAAAACGCTTATAGTTGAACGGATGCCGTGACCGGGTTTCGAAAAGTCAATATTTTAGTGAGCTTTGGAAAGTCAATGTATCAGGATAAATTCGCGGTAATGAAAAATCATCAGAGGCTGATGATAAAAATTAATACTTGCGGACCATAAAAATGCGTGGGCTGTTATATGATAATACAAAAGTAAGATATATCAATTTAAATGAATTTTTCAGACCGCAAAGTCATTATTTATGGTATAATTCAGCCGATAGTTAAATGCGGGATGCGGCCGGTCTGAAACTTGAAATTAATATGGCACGCATTATGCATTTAGAAAATGCACACGGGTCTCGTGAACGTTTATGGAGGTATCAAGTATGAAAAAATTCAGGAATGTGAAAATTATGGCGGTTACTTTGATGGCGGCAGGTTTTCTCTCGCTCGGCTCGCAGGCTTTCGGCGCCGGCGTTTCAGAACAGGACGGCATAGTCTCCTACAAATTCCGCATGCTCAAGGATAAGATATCGGCTCTGTCTGTAAGCGCTCCGGATGATAAGAGCGGCGTAAAACCGGCTCAGGCCGCGGCCGCTACGGATGAAAATTTAATAATAAACAACATCGGCGGAGTAAAAGTAATTAAAAACGACATTGAAAAGGCCGGATCTGAAATTGAGAATATGAAAAGAAGCGGCCCCGGAAAAATCGATGTTTTGGTCGATGACCGCGTCAGATGGGAACACACCGGCTTTAAAGCGACGGGCGGGAAAAATTTGAACCGTTCCGCCGTGACGAACAGGACGCGCGTGAACGTGAAAATGAATCTGAGCGAAAAAACCACGGCTGATTTTTCCGCTCAAAAAACAAATGATCTTGGAACCGGAGCGCAAAATATGAACGAGCCGGCCGTAAATCACGCCAACATTACGGTCGATCTGGATAAATAAAAAACGATCATGACAAGATAATTAAAATAACAGGCAAGCCATTATAAGCGAAGCAAAACGATCTCTTAACGAATTGTTTTGCTTCGCTTAATAATATACTAAATCAGATCAGCATTGTAAGGTTTTGGAAATTACCTCGCCGCATGCGCCCTGGCTGTGAGCTTCATTATATATGCTGGTTATAGCGCAGCTGAGTCCCACCATACAGATAGAGCCGCCTATAAGGATCGCTTTAGCTAATTCCTCTTAATTATACGCTCGTGAATAAAAAGTATCTCAAAAAATATGTGATGCCCCGTCAGATTTTCAAATCAG
Organism: uncultured bacterium; assembly: GCA_964551445.1. Taxonomy (GTDB): domain Bacteria; phylum Muiribacteriota; class UBA9980; order UBA9980; family UBA9980; genus DAOPXV01. The sequence continues at coordinate 140,197 of CAZKCG010000004.1, forward strand.
ATTTTCAAAACATTGACAAAAAAATCTAAATGAAATATAATAACATTTCAGTTAGTGTTATTTAACAATTTTTAAATACGCGATAGAAATATTATGAATTTTCAATTCCTGAAAAAACTGAAGATAAACAGCATTCTTATTGCGTCCTTTGTCGCTTTATTCTCGATGATCGCGGCAATAACCTTTTTTCTCGTTCAAACAAATCTGCACGCGATCAGCATATCCGACGCCGAAGAACGCGCCCGCCTCATTCTGGACAAAAATCTTGCCACGCATAATTATTTTAATAATATTTTAAAACCGGCCATCTTTAATTTGATCGATAAATACGCCGATAAAAATTATTTTGATCCGGTATGGATGTCTTCAACGCACGCAAACAAAGAGATCCATAAGTTGTTAATGAAAGAGCCCGGCCATGTTAACACCGGTTATTATTACAAAGAATGCGCCATAAACGCCAGAAATCCCGAAAACGAAGCGGATACGCATGAAGCGGCATTCATCAAAGAAACAAACGATGATACTGCCCTTATCACCAGATCCGAGATCATAAACTACAATGAGAAACCGTTCCTGGTTTTCATGCGACGCGGAGAGGTAATGGACGCCGCCTGTATCCGCTGCCATGGAAAAGCGGATGAAGCGCCCGGCGGCATGGTCAAAATTTACGGAGACAAAAAAGGATTTAAAAAAGATACGGGCAAAGTGATATCGGCGATCTCGATCAGAGTTCCTCTCGACGCGGCCTATAACACTATGACGACATTCATAAAAAAATTGTCCGGCGTTCTGGTCCTGGAATTTCTGGCGACCTTCTTATTAATATACTTCATATTCAAGTTTATCGTCATCAATCAGCTTGAAACTTTCAGACAAAAAACAGACCTTATCGCTAACGATGAAAGCGCTCTGGGCACATTGGTTTCCGTGCCGGTAGGTTCGGAATTCAACCACATGGCGGATTCTTTCAACCTCATGTCCATAAATCTTAAAAATTTAAAGGACACTCTTGAAAACAGGATCCTTGAAAGAACTATGGAACTTGAAAAATTAAACAGGACGAAAGATAAATTATTTTCAATAATAGGCCACGATCTGAGAAATCCATTTTATCAGATAATCGGATTTTCCGAATTAATGATCAGCGGTAAAGACCTCAAAATCGACGATATAAAAGAAATGTGCGGCTTAATTAACCTGGCGGCCAATAACGCTTCAAATTTGTTGACCAACTTACTGACATGGTCACAGTCTCAGATCGACGAGATCAAATTCAACCCGGAACCTGTAATGATCAAAGAATTTATAATAAAGGAAATTTCTGAAATTTACCCGCTGGCGGCGGCGAAAAAAATAAAGATCAGCCACGAACTTGAAAACATAAAAGTGCGCCTGGACGTTAATATGATAAGAACGGTATTACGGAACCTGCTTACTAACGCCATAAAATATTCATATCCGGAAGGCGGGATAGAAGTTAAAGCGGTAGAAAAAAATAATTCGATAGAAATTTCGATCAGTGATCATGGCATCGGAATGGACGAAAAACTCGCCGGCATGTTATTTAAAATTGGCGGCAGCATTTCCAGGGAAGGAACGGCGAATGAAAGAGGAACCGGGCTTGGTTTATTGATCTGTAGTGAATTCATCGATAAACACGGCGGGGAAATAATCGTGAAAAGTACAGCGGGAAAGGGAAGCTGCTTTATATTCACGCTGCCTCAATAAAAAGCTGGTAAGATCAAACCGGACCGTCGGTAACAAGCCGGTATTCTTTCGGGTTTATGAGTGATTTGGTCTTATGGCCATGTCCCAGCGTAAATAATTCCTTGAAAAAAGAGCGCCAGACGTGTTTGAGAAAATAGATCTGATTGCTTCTTAAAAATTTATTGGATGAGAAAAGATTTAAATAATAGCGCGGGTTCAGGTTATAATATAATAAAAGATTTTTGTGATAAACGTTTATGGTCTCGTTATAACTCATTTTTCCGGCCGGAACAAGCACATGCATCTGATCGTAAAATGAAAGGTCATCGTTCTCGATGATATTCTTCTTTTTCATTTCCTCGAAAAGCGCCGTTCCGGGGTATGGAGTTATAACGCCCGGGCTTATGAAATCGGCATAGCGGCCGAAGAAATCGAGCTGTTTTTTAAGGGAGGCCTCATCGTCGAATTCAGTTCCCCAGATCGACATAATTAAAAGAATTATATCGTTTTCTTTTACAAGCTTCATGGCTTTTAATATAATTTCTTCGGACTGTCCGGCTTTATTGAGCTTTGCCAAAACATCATAAAAAGGTGACTCCGCTCCCAGCATCATTTCGAATAATCCTAATTGTTTAAGGCTTTTCAAGAGGTCTGCGCATTTTATGACCGATCTGCAGCAGGCCTGCACGAAAAAATTTATCTTCATTCCGCTGGCCTTCAGGCAGTCTATGAATCCGATCACCCATTCGCGGTTCGAAAGAAAATCGGTGTCGCCGAAAATAAAAGTGCGGCGGCCGTAAACCTCATATAATATTTTAAGATATCTTATGGCGTATTCGGGCGAGTGACGCCGGACCGTGTGGTTCCAGGCGGCGGATTCGGTGCAGAAAGAACATCTGTTGGCGCAGCCGCGCGAGAACATGGCGCCGAAGGTTTCAGGGCCGCCATATATCGGGATCTTGTATCTTTCCATCGGGAATAATTCAAAAGCGGGGAACGGGATCTTGTCTATATCTTCTATGAAGGGGCGTTCCGCGGTCTTATGAACCGCGCCTCCTCCCGGAGGCATGAAAGATATCCCCGAAATATCGCCGAAGTTTTCTTCATTTACGGCTATGCGCGCTCTTCCCGCGTTTTTTTGTTTTATTTCAAAAATTCTTTTAGCTATCTCTGAAAAAGTGATCTCGCCTTCGCCTGTTACAACAATATCGACCATTCCGCTTTTAAGGTAGTTATCCTTAAGGGCCGTAAATAAAAAACCGCCGCCCGTGACGGCCGCGTCCGGACATATTTTTTTAATTATATTAAGGCATGCGTTGACCTCGGCGTGATGGCAGGTATGAACGAAAGTGATCCCGATGAGGTCGGGCTTAAAGTCGACAAGCGTTTCTTTTAATTTTATCCAGGGAGTTTTTTCGACGTGCAGGTCTAAGATCTTAACGGTGTATAAGTTTTTAACGAAAGCCGCAACATAGCCGAGCGCCGGCGAAGGGACGTTGCCGTTGAACCAGCCCGCGTCAGTTTCCGGAGCGTCTACGAGAAGTATTTTGAGGTCTTTTTTTTCCATTTTTCAAAAAATCCCGTTTATTATTTTTTAGCCCGTCGGTTTCAGGCCATTATAATATATTTTAAATAATATGTAAATAGGGAACGCTTTTGTTTTTAGCCAAAACCGTTTGAACGAATTTTTTATAGGTTAATGTTTGATAAATAAAACCGATAAGTAAGTTTGAACCAGAAAATTTATTTATGGCATATATTATTACAGGAGATTTGCAGATATGATAAAAACAGGCGTTAAACTTACGGTTTTAACCATTTTGCTCATTATTTCGCTCGCGGTCTGCTATGTGGGCGCGGCGCTCGCGGAACCTAACCAGGGATTTCCCGGAAGGCCTGATATAGAGCGGATAAAAGAGAAAATAACCCCTCTTCTGACCGAGTACAAGGCGAGCCGGATGAAAAATATGGCGCCGGCCGCTCCGAACCGCGATCTGCTCGGTGATCAGCGCAGCTTCTTCGTCTATAACTTCAGCATGGGCAGATACGATAACGTCACCGCGACGCTTCGAAAGGTCGGCGGACACTGCTATATGTACGTTGACAATACTCTCTGGACGGGAAATCTTATCACGCAGTCTCAGATCGAGACGGTCGCTTCGACCTTCGATAACACTTATTATCCGACCGAGACGGCATATTTCGGCCAGGAAAACAGCCCCGGCATAGATAACGACGTTAAAATAACCATATTGACGACGCGCCTGGTATCGTCGAGTAACCCCATCATAGGATATTTCGATCCGACAGACGAACTTCCCGATTCACAGGCGCAGACGGTAGGCCTTCGCTCGAACCAGCGCGAAATGTTCTACATGAACGGATATGATTATATTCCCGCGAACCCGACCTATATGCACACGCTTTCGCACGAATTCTGGCACATGATATCTTATAACCAGAATCCCAAGGAAGAATCGTGGGTGGCGGAAGGTATCGCGGATAACGCAGCATATATTGTAGGAAACAGGGTGCTTCAGGATAAAATGGACGCTTTCGCGAAAAACCCGTCCATAAATCTTCTGCCCTTCAGCTATGATGTGGACCCCATAACGCATTACGGGGCTTCATTTCTTTTCATAAGATATTTATTCGAACAATACGGCGGGACCAATATCGTGGAACAGCAGAATTTTATGAGAAATCTTACCAGAAGCGGCGACAAAGGCACGCGCACTATCGATTACGCGCTGGCGTCGGCGGGGTATCCGGACGTTAAATTCAAGGACATTTTCGCCGACTGGGCGCTGACCAATTATATCAACCCTAAAGGATTCTCGAAATACAAATATAAGGATTTCGTGATAAACATCAGCGCGCTTCAGACCCACACGGGATATCCCGTGCGCGACAGAAGCTTCGACCTTAATTACTGGAGCGCGCATTATATAATGTTTCAATACGCCGCTTCAAAATCGCATGTGCTCGAATTTTCGGGCGCGCCTTTCGGCACTTATTATCCGCGCGTCTGCATGTTCAATAAAGACGGAACGATCGTGGTTAAGAACATATCTTTAAATGGCGACAACAAAGGGTTCATAGACCTTGCCGAGTTCGGCCTGACTTATAACAGCGTGCTTTTAGTGCCGGCTTTAACGGCGGAGCGCGGGCCTAACAAATATCATTACGCGGTCGGTTTCGCGGGTCCGACGGTCGGAATTTATCCGAATCCGGTGTTCGTAGACGATATGTATATAACGGTCAAAAGCATTTCAAAACCTCAGGTAATAGTAAAGCGCTCGGGCGGGCCGGATCAAAAGGTCACGATGAACGCGGCGCAGAAAAATCTTTATACCGGAACTTATCATGTGGTATATAGCGGAATGTTCGACGTGAGCGTTACCGGCGAAGACGAGAATGGCCTTATTGGAACCATAAAGACCTCGTTCGAGATAAGAAAACTTCAGAACAGGGTTTTAAATATGATAGCTTTCGGAGAAGGGCGCGGTTATTTTTCGGCGCGTATCGATATGGCGGATTCGCAAATGCCCGCTGCCGGCGAAAATGCGGCGGATTATCCTAAGGTCACAGTGGTTCCCGCCGATATCGATGAAAAAACCGGCGTAACGGAAACGGGCGGCGAGCTCAAATGCTTGAGCGGCGTTAGAACTTTTGACAACATTCCAAAGCGCGTTTATAAAAGCTCGGAGGTCAGTTTCAATTTCCGCGATATAACCCCTTCGAATATTTCGGCGGGACAGCTCGGCATTTATGAAAAAGACGCGAACTCGGCGACGGGATTTCGTTTCTGCGAAAGTTATATGAAGGACGGAAATATGATCGCGGCGAATGTTAACACGACGGGCGATTACTATCTCATGTTCGACGATATAGCTCCGAAGGTATCTGAAATGCGCCGCGCTAACGGCATTATAGACATTCAGATAAATGACGGCGGTTCAGGCGTCGCATCCGGCGGGGTAAAAGTGGAAGCGCCCGAAGGCGTCGAATATAAATATTTCGAGAATGAAGGGCTTGTAAGAATTTCAAACTACGGCGGGGCAGGAGCCATAAAACTGACGGTAGCCGACAGGGCTCAAAACAGCGCCGCGTATAACGTTAATTATCAGGCCGGGAACGTTTCAAATGACGTTTCGAGCCTTTACTCAGCGCCGAATCCGGCGGCAACTTTTGCCAACATCACCTGGCAGGGCGGGGTCCCGCCTTTTAAAGTAAAGATACACGACATATACTCGAACACGGTGGCATCCTACGACGGCGTATTCGCGAGAAATTACCGCTGGACGCTGGCTAATGATTCGATGGATATGGTATCGAACGGCATATATTATTTTTCGGTCGAGGACAATAACGGCGTAACCGCGAAATACGGTAAGATAGCGGTTTTAAAATAGGCGATGGCGGAGGTAGAGCGTGAACTTTAATAACCGGAATTTTGATTTTTGCATCGGAAATTACTCTCAGATATTGATGAAGAGGAGAAAAATGAAAAAGAATAACGGAAGATTCCAGACGCTTATGCTGGCGATTTTTTCGATAGCTTTCCTCGCTTTAGGCTGCGCGGCTGGGGGAGGCGGCGTTCTTGGAACTGCGCCGAAACTCGATCAGGACCTTCAGAGCGCGTGGCAGTATGTCCGCATGGGCGACAACAACAACGCCATAATAGCGTTTCGGCAGGTGCTCGAAAAAACTCCGAATAAAAGCGAGGAAATGTCGGCGCATACTGGTATAGGCTGGGCATACGCGCAGCTTAATGACACCGAAAAAGCGTGCGCGTATTTCGAAAAGGTCAAATCGACATCGAATGACGCGAACCTCGGATACGCCGGAGTTTTAATATCGCGCGGAAAAGAAGGCGATTATAAGAACGCGGTCGCTCTTTTGGAGGCGATAAACGTTCACAATCTCGATCAGACTTATATCTCGGATTATAAACTCGATATATCCAGCGCTCAGGCCCACGCGCTCATGGGTATCGCGTATTATTACACCGGCGACAACAAGAACGCGAAGGCTCAGATCGAAAAAGCCAAGAGCACTGATATAACCGAAGGCACTTCCGCCGTTTCAAAGATCGCGAACGCGATACTTGTCGATCTTAAACTTGAAGGATATTAAGATCGGGGCCGCGCACGAAGGTAGCGGATAAATTCAACCTTATAAAATAAGAAAGATCTATTTTATAAATAAAAGCGCTCTATACGGGGCGCTTTTATTATTTTTCATTTTTTTTGAAAAACACATGGCTTTTTTGAAAAATTCGGAATATAATTATGATTATGGCCGTAGAAAGCGCGGACCTCAAAAGGAGTGTTTGATTTGCAAATTGAAAAACTTGAAATATATCTGATACCCTTAATTTTATCAATGCTTATTGCATTTCCCGCGTTATTGATCTTTCCGGAGGTTTCCATGGCACAGCAGCTCACATGTGAAATATGCCGCGGCAATATCGAAGGAAAATATTATAAAATGAACGGGGCCTCGGGCGAATATCTCGTGTGTATTGCCTGTTATGGAAAAATGCCGAGATGTCCCAATTGCAAAGGTTTTATGCGCGAAGAAAATATCCTCGACGGAAATAAAATGTGCGCGAACTGTTATAACCAGATCAAACAGGCCGATAAATGCGGTATATGCCAGAAACATATAACCGGAAGTTATACGAAATATACCGATCCGTCGTCCGGCGCGACGAACTGTATATGCCAGGACTGCATGGCCCGGTCCGAGCGGTGCAGCGTCTGTAACATTCCTTCGTCGGGCTTGAGTTCTTACGAAGGAAACCGTCTCTGCGCGGGTTGTTATGATAAAATATCTAAAATGCCGGTATGTGAAGTATGTAAAAATCACATAGCCGGAACTTATGTTCAATATAAAGATCCAAAGGACGGGACCGTCACTTATACCTGTTCAAAATGCAATGATAAAACGCCCAAATGCTCGCTTTGCGGCGTTCCTTCGACGGGCCTGAGCGAGGTCCAGGGCCAGAATGTATGTCAAAAATGTTACGGCGGCCTGAAAAAGTGTCATGGATGCGGTAAATTCATCATGAAAACAAGCTATAATTACAGCATAGCCGAACAGACCTACTGCCCTGACTGCCAGAAAAACACACCGAAATGCGGCGTCTGCGGACTTCCGACGGGCGACAAACCGGTTACGCTGACCGATGGAAGGCAGATATGCCCCGACTGCGAAGCGACTTCGGTCAAGGATGTAGCCACCGTTAAAACTCTTTATGAGGCCGTCGCGGCCTTTATAGTTAAGGAATATTCAATGGATATAGGTCATATCAACGCCATCAGCTTCAAAGATATAAAGGAAATGGAAAAACTTGGAAAAGAAACGCCGACGGGGGCTGACGGCGCAAGCATACCGCTGGGGATATTTTCGAGAAGGGGCGAACAGTTCGACATATTCGTTCAGGAAAATCTGCCGAAAAATCTTTTAATAGGCGTTCTCGCGCACGAATACGCGCACGCGTACATGCATGAGGTGTCGCCTGATTATAAGAACACCGAGATCGAGGAAGGGTTTGCCGAATGGATAAGATATAAAACACTGAATTACATAGGCGACGAAAAGGGCGCCAAACTCATAGAGGTCAGACAGGACATTTATGGCGACGGCTTCAGAAAGGTCAGAAACGTCGAAAAGAATGAAGGCTTAGGCGGCGTATTCAGATTATTCGTGAGAGCGAAAACTAAATAATCGTAACAAAAATTTTTTTCGGGACCGCGGTCGAAAATTCGTCCTTGAATTTTTCGCCGCTTCTCTCTCGGAGGCTCTCGGCCATCGTGGCCTTCGCCTCCTCCGAGATATCCCTCAAAAAAATTTTGTTACTCATAAATTATGTTAACACTACTTTTTAACATATTCAGCTTTATTTAGTTCCAATCGTATTTTTTCAAAATGAGCTGTTCGTAAAGGTCTATTCCGTGAGCGTTCAGGCGAAGGCTCATTATCTTTTCTTTTTCGAATACGTCGAAATTTAATACCGCATATCCGAATTCCTGAAGGTAGAAAAGTTCAGGCGCGATGTTGTCAGTGCCTGTTTTATCCTTTATTTTTGTCTGAAGGTCGGCGAATTTCATTTCCTGATAAGCGTTTTCTTTCCAGTGATTGTAAAGTATGTCAAATATGTTGTAACGGACGGAAAAATCAAAACGGCTCTTTTTGGGCGCGAAAAAAACCGGGCCCGTCATTTTGAACACCTCGCGGCCGGCGACGGGATTGATGAGCGCGGCCAGAGCTATCCAGAGGGCGATGAGGCCCATTATAACTGTGCAGATGGCAATAGGTATATTTAAGAGAGTAGGTATGCCGGATAACGATTTTATTATTTTACAGACGTATAAAATATCTATATCGAGAAGGAAATAAAATAAAAGCGAGCTGAAGAAACCGAAACCGTATGTAAGGGCGGAAAAGATCACGAGCATTGTGGCCTCTACTGCAAGAACCGTGTAATGATCCGGAACTACTCCGTCAACGACGGAATTAAAGGCCCAGTAGTTGAAGAACCAGTTGAAGGCGAAAGTGGTGAATATCGTTCCGCCGTAGGTATTTTTGTTAGCATATTCCATCATGCCGCATAAGAACTGGCATCCGGCGCCGAATAACAGCGCGTACATTGCGGCTGTTTTAAAGGTCGCTTTAAAATTGGCCGGTTCCAGACCGTATCCGAACGCGAGCGGCGTGAGCGCCGCGCAGGCGATGGCGAGGCCTATGAGACCGAGCGGAGCGGGATTGGCAAAAACTTCCCTGTGCTTGGTAAATTCCAGATCGACTTTTCTAACCATTTTTTCCTCCGTTAATTTAATAATATATGATTTAAAGTTTTTTTATGTTTTGCGTGAGACCATTATTTTTAGTTAATAGAGAATATAGAATAGTGAATAGTTGATGTCGCGGCCTTCGGTCGCCTGTTTTTAAATAGTCTGGTCAATCTACAACTGTTATCTTGTCTGCTCATTTTCATACTCTGGTTTTAGTGAACTCACATGATTTAAGGAAGAGCTATTTTAATGTTTGATATTTTCCACAAAACTTTGTAACGCCAGCATCCCGGCATCTGTAGCGCCCTGAGGCGCCCACCTTAACTCTTCACTCTTATCTTTACACTCTTCAACTATTTAAACGTGTCCGTGATGGTGATGCAGGTCCGGGTAATGAAAATGGCTATGTTCTTTTTCTTTGTGGGTATGTTTGTGACTGTGTTTTTCATTCGGCGCGCATTCGTTTTCGTGACCGTGCTCATGATGCATATCGTCATGCGAATGAGCGTGATCATGTTCTACGAATTCGTGAGCGTGATCATGATCATGGCTTTCAGAAAGGTGACACCATACGCCGAGTCCCATCAGAGCGAGCGCGACAAGAAATGAAATAGTTACCGGCTCGCCGAATATCGCGATAGAGACGGCCGCCCCGAAGAAAGGAGCTAGTGAAAAATAAGCGCCGGTTCTGGAAGTTCCGATGTGGCGGAGCGCCAGAACGAAAAGCGCGAGGCTCAATCCGTATCCGAGAAAACCAAGAACGCATGATGAAATAAGCGATGTTAAACCGGGGAAACTTATTTTTAAAATAAAGAATGATATCAGAAGATTAGTACCGCCTGCTGCAAGGCCTTTTATGGAAGCTATCTGGAACGGGTCCGCGGCCGATATTTTTTTTGTCAGGTTATTGTCTATAGCCCAGCAGAAGCAGGCGAGCATGATCGAAACGGGACCGAAAAGCCCTGCCATATCAGGAGTTCCGCCCCATGAAAGCGCGGCGCCGCCGAGGGTTATCGCTGCCATTCCAAGAGCGATACGGCGGTCGAAATTTTCATTAAAAACAAACCAGGCCAGAAGCGCTGTAAATACGCCTTCCATATTTAAAAGAAGCGACGCGGTGGAAGCGGTAGAATTGTTAAGCCCGTATAAAAGCAGCATGGGGCCTAAAAATCCTCCGAAAAGCGTTGCGCCCGCGAGCCATTTATAATCGGATACCGCGAGGTTAGCTTCTTTTTCAACGTCTTTGACGGCGAAAGCGGACCTTACGGCCATATACATCAAAAGGCCGAGGCCTGAACCGAAATATAAGAGCCCCGCCAGCATGAAGGGCTTCACTTCGCCAAGCAATAGCTTTGAAAATGGAGTGCTGAGCCCGAAAAGAAGCGAGGCCGCGATCGCGTATATCACTCCGGAATGTTGTTTCATTATAATAACACCGCTTTTCTTTAAAATTTAAGCTGATAAACCCATGAAATTCAGCGCTCATTATACCATATTTAAGCATATATTACAATTTAAACGATAAAAAAACTTTTAAGCGCAGCCGGCATAATAAAAAAATAAAGACGGCGGCAGTAAATTAAATTCATATTATTCCGATACTTTTCCTATGGCAATATATAATTACGTTGAGGACCTTGTTTACAGCAAGATCCACGAGATAGTTTCAAAAAATAAAGACAATATCTGCAAATGCGACAGATGCATTGACGATATGGCGGCTCACGCGATAAACGGCCTTCCGGTCGTCTCTTATGTGACGGCTGAGGGCGGCATTTACCGCGAGGTCCAGAACATGACCAACGACCGGCTCAGGGTGGACATTGCCACAAAGTGCGTAAAAGCGGTAGACGTGGTCAGTAAAAAATCCAAACATAAACTTACTCGTCAATAATTCTGAAATTTTTGGAGGCATCCGCATGGATAAAAAGGCAAAAGTTCCGGCAGCACAGGCCGCGCCGCAGGTTCCGGCTGAAAAGAAATTCGATCTGGAGATCGAAAAGAAAAAAAATTACGTAAAAGTGAATGTTTTCGGCGATATTACCGTCAAAACCGTCACTCTTATGAAAAAGAGAACTAAAGAACTCATCGACGACAAAAACAAGAATTTCGTGTTCGATCTTTCGGGATCGAATTACATGGATTCTTCAGGCCTCGGGTTTTTCATCGGCACGCTTAAAAATTTGAAGGAGATCGGCGGAGCGCTTCATATAACCGGGCTTAGCGCATACGTTTCAGGGATATTCAATCTTATAAATCTCACTTCCATCGTCAGCATATTCGAAGATCCTAAAGAAGCCTGCAAATTTTAGGCGGAGAATAATGAAAAATAAAATATTAGTATATTCAATTTTTTTAATATTATTTCTGGCCCTGGCGTCGACGGGATGCAACAGCAAGGTCGTCAACCCGGAAGCCGGCGTGCCGTCTTTAGCCGATGACGGTTATGTTCCTGACAGCCCGAAATGGAACGCGGTTACTCCGATAGACGTTCAGAAGATCGGAGAAAAGCAGTTTCAGGTGATACTGGACTGGGAGCCCGTAACATTAAATTCAGAGGACAATACGAAAAGAAATATCATAGGCTATAACATATACCGCAGAAAAGAATCCGCGATAGACAAAAAAATAGCCTCTCTCGGCACGGACCAGCATTATTACCTGGATAAATCGCCCGAACTTTTAGAGGGCGAAAAATTTATTTACACCGTTTCGGCTTACGATAACATGCTCCGTGAAAGCCCTCACGCCGACGTTCAGATCGTGATAATTCAGCCTGAGAGAAAAAGCATACCCAAATCCGTATCTAATATTTTCTTCGCTCCGGGAAATCAGATAATGTCCGGCAGCGACCGCGGCGAGATAATAATTTCATGGGACGCGCCCACTGAAAATATAGACAATTCACCGGCCGACGATATAGCCGAATACGAAATAGAATCCCACAAACAGAGTAACTCGACATGGAAACCGATAGCCAAGATACCGGCGGATAAAAACATATTCATCGATTCGAATCTTGTCGAAGGCACTTATTTCTACAGGATAAGAGCTAAAAATAAATCAGGGAACTATTCTCAATATCAGGACGGAAGTTTTTCCATATATGGAAAGATAGACGAAATGGCTCCCGGCCAGATCACCAATTTAGAAGTATGGTACCAGAAAGGCAAGAATTATCTGACATGGCAGAATCCTAAAAAAGACGCTGACGGCAAAACTTTAGACATGCACGGCGTGAAAATATACCGCAAGGATAAAAATTCGACGGAACCTTATTCGCTTATAAAGATAATGCCGCCCGACACAAGATACACCGATTTCAACATAAATCTTGATATCTATTATGTTTACACGCTTTCAACGTACGACATCTCAGGTAACGAATCCATAATGTCAAAGCCCGTTACTTCCGAACCGAAAATAGTCTACCTTGAAACGCCGAAGAACCTGTACGCTAAATTAAGCCAGCAGTCAACGCTTACGATCAACTGGGAAGCGGTTTCGGGCGCTAAGAACTATAACGTGTTCAGATCGCCCATCGAGAACGGCATATACACTAAGACCACCGAAACACCAGTAAATTATGTGGTAATGACCATTCCTTACGGCAACTCCTATTACTTCAAAATCACCGCCGTCGACGAAGCCGGCAATGAAAGCTCGCTTTCAAACAGCCTTCAGGTCGTAAGTAACGTTCTTTATAAAACCATCGAGGCCGAAGAGTATCTAGGCGATATTGCAAAAGGCGTAAACGCCATCGGAAGGCCGTTCGACGTGGAAGTGAACGTGATCGACTACGCCGAGCTCGACCAGAAAGGCGCGTACCTTAAATATTCGCCCATATCCCCGTCAAACGGCGAATCAGTAAGAGGCGTTCCGCTGGCGGGACTGGACGTTGACGCGGTCGATGATTATTTTGAACTTAACGAATTTATGATGACAAATCCATATAAATGCGAGATATGGGTAAAAAAAGGCGTAAATTGCGGAATTTATCAGATAGAAGCGGCCGGGACCAAGTTCGGCCCGATCGACTGCTACTCAGTAAACAACCGCGAAATAATGAAATTCCCCATAAATTTTAACGTAGCCGACGATCCCGTGAATCACGGCCAGACAACTAAATTCAGATTCACCTGCCTCGGCAAGAACCAGGATTCGTCGGATTACATCTTGAACATAGACAAGATAGTGATCTTCAGATAACCCGAAAAACATCAATATTTCCTATCGCGCGGGAATATTTCGCGGCCGCATTATTCATTATTCACAACGCGGCCCTTTCACGCTCGATATGACAAATAAAAGATCCGTTCCGGACCAGAGCCGGCGCGGATTTTTTATTTTAATTTTTGACTTTTAAATATTTGTCTGATAAAATAATCGTAACAAACCGCATTATGAACTATATAGTTTTATGATACAAATAAATAAAAAAGGGGTAGTTATTCATGTTTAAAAACTCGTTTTTCAAAAGGTTGAATTCCATTCTGCTGGTGATTTTCGCTTCCGTCATGCTTTTTTCCGGCCAGGCGGCCGCATACAGGGACAACCAGATCCCGAACCTCGAAAAGATAAAACAGATGATAATCCAGTACCACAAATCGGGGGACTGGGCCCGCGAGCTTGAAGTGGCCGGCGACCGCGGTATCGAAATGTTTTACAAAGCCTACGATGAAAATGAAAAACAGGCCGTGGTATTTGATATAGACGAAACGACCGTTGACAATTATGAATATTACGAAAAGAATAATTTCGCGTTCATTCCCAATATATGGTTCGAGTGGGTTGACAGCGCGAAAGCTCCAGCTATAAAGGGTATAAAGAGAATTTATGATGAGGCCGTCAAAAAAGGCGTTCCGGTTTTCTTTGTAACCGGCCGTTCCGAAAGAGGCAGAGCGAGCACTGAAAAAAACCTTGTGAACGCAGGTTACGCAAAATATGAAAAACTTATAATGCGCTCGCCTGAAGAAAAAGATCTGACCGCCTTAAAATATAAATCGCAGAGACGCGAAAAAATAGAGAGATCGGGCTATCACATAATTTTAAACGTAGGCGATCAGTACAGCGACCTTTTCGGCGGATATTCCGAAAATATATTGAAACTGCCGAACCCTATGTATTTTATTCAGTAATTATCTTGCGCCGGCATTTATCCGGCTGAACGGAAACCGTCAAAATCAAGGGCCTTTTTTGAAACACGCGGTTGTTCTCCATTTATGGATGACGTCCAAAGTTTCTTAAAAGGCCTCTTTGACAAAAACCGACTTTTTAATTATAATTACCACTATGTCAGAAACAAGCGAACAAAATGAAAACATATATCCGGAGCTTGACGGGGCCGTTGAAATAACTGAGAGAGCGGACCCTGTCATCGATGAATCCGTCGATCTTATAGAACATCTCACGGAGCTTCGAACGCTTATCATCAGATCCGTCATAGCGGTGGGGGTTCTGTTCTGCGTATTCTGTTATTACTCGGATAAGATAATGTATCTGGTCAGTTTTCAGATGAAGGCTATTTTGAAAGGCGAAAAGCTCGTCTTCATAGCGCCGGCGGAGGCGTTCTTCGTATCGCTGAAAGTATCAATGTTCGCGGCTGTTCTCGCGGCTCTGCCGTATCTTTTATATAATCTGTGGAAATTCGTTTATATCGCGATGACGCGCGGGGAAAAGAAATATTTCAATCTTATCCTCATTACATCGACCGTCTCTTTCTACTGCGGCCTGCTGTTTTCCATCTATCTGGCTATACCGGTAGGTATAGGATTTTTGATAGGTTATTCGTCCGAGCTTTTTAAACCCATGATATCGGTCAACGCATATTATGATTTTTTAATATACACTTCGCTCGTCTTCGGTATAATATTTGAAATGCCTCTTTTGATGATGTTTTTAAATAAGCTGGGGATAGTCACTAAAAAATGGCTCACATCGAACAGGAAATACGCGGTTCTTTTGATTTTCATAACTGCCGGGATATTTTCGCCGCCGGATGTTTTTTCGCAGTTTCTCGTAGCCGTACCGATGCTTTTTTTATATGAACTGGGTATTATTTTGATCAGAATAACTGGAAAATAAAGGATTGATAATAATGAAATATATTGAAATAAGGCGTCACAGCATTCGCCGCCAGACCGGGATACATCTCACGCAGGAAGGCGTTTCGCTCGCGAGATCGATAGGCGAAACCGCCGGGAAGTTTTCGATCGTCGTGACGAGCCCGATACCGCGGGCTTTTGAAACCGCTATAGCCATGGGATACGCCGTGGACGATCAGATCGAACTCATAGCGACGATGGGCGAAGCGGTCAGCCATGAAATAGACTGGGACACCGATTACGCCGAATTCTCAAGAGTATATTCGAAGAACGGCGAACTGACGAGGTTCTCAAACTCGCTTAAGGCGCTTATAATATCCATATTAAAACCTCTTTCAAACGACGGCAGAGCCCTCATGATCACCCACGGAGGGATCATCCAGGCCGCGGCAGTCGCATGCATGCCGGCCGCCGATCATTCGAAGTGGGGAAGTTCCCCGTCATACTGTGAAGGCATAGGCATCTTTTATGACGGAGAAAAATTCACTGATTTTAAATTATTAAGAAATAATTAAGCATCCTGAAATTTCAGATCAATTATATTTTGAGAAGATTTTATGAAGAACGACCTTTTATATGATCTTAACGACAGTCCGCCGGCGATCGAGATGTTTTTCGTGGCGGTTCAGCACCTTCTCGGGATCTTCGTGCCTATAATAACTCCCGGGCTTATTATATGCGGCGCTCTGGGACTCGATCTTCCAACGACCGCGTATATCGTTAATATGTCGCTCTTCGCTTCAGGTATAAGCACTTTCATTCAGGTGCATAAAATAGGTCCTCTGGGTTCGGGGCTTTTGAGCATTCAGGGCACGAGCTTTTCATTTGTCGGGCCGGTCATAGCCGCGGGAAAAGCGGGCGGGCTTTCAATGATAATAGGAGTATCAATAATAGGGTCCTTCATAGAAATGATCCTGAGCAGGTTCCTCGTCAGCGCAAAAAAGATAATAACGCCGCTCGTCAGCGGAATAGTAGTAACCATGATAGGATTGACGCTTATAAAATCGGGGGTCTTTAACTGCGCCGGCGGAGCGGCCGCTATGAAGAACAACACTTTCGGCAGCCTTACTAATTTAGCGCTTTCAGGCGGAGTTTTTATGATGATATTCGTTTTAAACGCCAGCCGCAATAAATATCTTCGCATGAGTTCCATATTTCTCGGCCTCGCGGCAGGTTATACAGCTTCCATATTTATGGAAATGATCGACATATCAGGGTTTTCAAGCGTCGAACTATTTTGCGTTCCGGTTCCATTCAAGTACGGATTCGATTTTTCCCTCAGCGCTTTTTTTCCTATCGCGCTGATCTATCTTATAACGACCATAGAAACCATAGGCGATATAACAGCCACTTCGATAGTTTCGAAAGAACCTATTTCGGGTGATCTTTATATGAAAAGGCTTTCGGGCGGCGTCCTGGCCGACGGCTTCAATTCTCTTCTGGCGGCGGTTTTTAATTCATTTCCGAACACGACGTTCAGTCAGAACAACGGAATAATACAGATGACGGGCGTCGCGAGCCGGATGACGGGGTATTATATAGCCGCTTTTTTAACTATTATGGGGCTTTTTCCCGTCATAGGCATGATATTTTCGGTAATGCCTGCGGCCGTTCTCGGCGGAGGAACGATCCTGATGTTCGCGACGATAGCCGCCAACGGCATCAAGATCATATCCACCGAACCCCTTGACAGAAGATCGATATCCATAATGGCCATATCGCTGGGTCTCGGACTCGGCGTCACATTCACGCCGGAAATACTCAACGCTCTTCCGGGATATCTCCGTGATATGTTCGGCTCGGGCATAACGACCGGAGGGCTTTCGGCGTTCATAGCCAATATATTGATCCCCCGGGAAACGGAAGAATAAAAAAGCCTCTTCAGTTTCAGGCATATTCGAAGTATCTTATTTAACGGCATTATTGCTTATCGTCTATCTCTTCGGGATAGATATCATGGTCTCCATAGACCTGTTTTATGAGTTTTTTAGTATCTTTCGTGCTTTCCTTCTTAGAGAACTTTTCAGTGAAACCATAGAAAAGCGGCAAAAGAAGAAGCGTGAACACGGACGATGTTATAAGTCCGCCTATGAGAACGACCGCCATCGGCTGCTGCATCTCGGCTCCCGCGCCGTAACCGAGCGCTATCGGAAGCACTCCGAAGAGCGCGGCGAGGGTCGTCATCATAACAGGTCTCAATCTTATCTTTCCGGCGTTTATGACGCTCGACATAAGGCTGTGCCCCTTGTGGCGCAGATCGTTTATGTATTCGACGAGTATGACGCCTTTTTGAACTGAAAGTCCGAAATGAGCTATCAGCCCGACGAGCGATGAAACGTTAAGCGAAATACCAGTCGCGAAAAGCGCGAATATTCCGCCCATAAGAGCCAGCGGGATCGTGCCTATTATCAGAAGCGACTGACTGACGCTCTTAAAGGACATGAACAGGATCACGAAAACGCCTATTAAGGCCAGACCGAAAGCGTAGGTTATCTCGCTCAGCATTTTGACCTGTTTTTCGTAATTGCCGCCGAAAGCCACGAAATATCCATCCGGAAGCTTGAATTTCAACAGCTTTTGTTTGATATCGGCGGTTATCGAAAAAAGATCGCGCCCGGAATTGCTTCCGTTTATCTGAATGCGCCTTTGAAGGTCCTCGCGCTTAATGGAACTGGGCCCTTTTATCGAACTGATCTCGGAAACTTCGCTAAGTTTAACTTTTCCGAAAGACGGAGTATCTATGAAAAGTTCGCCTATATCTTTGATCGATCTTCTGTAGCGTTCATCGAGTCTGACGACTATATCGAATTCGCGGCCGCCCGTTAAAATTTTAGAAACGGTTTGACCTTCTATCGCGAGTTCGACCGTGCGCGCTATATTCTCGATGTTCAAACCGAATTTTGCCGCTTTACGCCGGTCCGGCTTTATTATTATTGTCGGAACGCCCTGCGTCTGTTCGAGCTGAAGGTTCGTTAAACCCGGGACCGAAGATATAAGGGTCAGAAGTTCGTTGCCTTTTTCGGTTAAAACGGCAAGATCGTATCCGTATAGTTTTATCGAGAATTTTGCCGAAGTGCCGGACATAGATTCTTCTATGCGGTTGGCCAGAGGCTGCGTAAAAAGAGCCAGAACACCTGGAACATCCTTCACTTTTTCATTCATCCTGTCAAAAATTTTATCCATTGAAAGAGTTCTTTTCGAACGCGGAACCAGTTTAACGTATGGTTCCGAAACGTTGACGCCTTCGACGCAATCCGAGCCTTCGGCGCGGCCGCTTCTTTGAAGGACCGATTCAACGTCGGGGACGTCCTTGATCTTATCGCAGACGATCCTGGTAAGCCGCACCGTTTCCTCGAGGCTGGATCCGGGCGGCGTCACAACGCTCAACATGACGGCATTCTCGTCTATAGGCGGCAGAAGCTCAACCGGAAGCCTGAATAAAAGAAAGACCGCGATGGTGAATATAGCCAATACCGATATGGCGAAAACATAGGCATTCTTTAAAACTTTTCTCTGAAGTGGAACGTAAATGTCAGAAAGATATTGTACCACGAACGATTTTTTTGATGCCGCCGCCCCCTTGAATTTTTCCAGAAGGACATAGGTCAGAGGCGGAACGAAAAGAAATGACAGTAACAGCCCCACTAAAATCGAAGTTATCATTGTGAACGCGAAAGGAGAAAATACGCGCCCTTCAAAACCGGAAAGCACGAGCAGCGGGAAAAATACCATGCAAATTATAGACGTGCTCGTAAGAACGGGCTTGAAAACTTCTATGGATCCTATGACGACGGAATCGTATATCGAAAGTTTTTTCATTTCGATATGCCTGAAAATATTTTCACATATAACTATCGCGGCGTCGACAAGTATTCCCATTCCGACGACCAGGCCGCCGAGCGACATGACGTTAGCCGAAACACCGAAAAACTTCATTACAAAAAATGTCACCGCTACGGATATGGGTATCGTTATCGCTGAAACGAGCGTCGCTATTACGTTCGTCAGAAATATGAAAATGATTATTACGACGGCGGCTCCGCCTATTGCCATGGCTTCTATAAGATTTTTTGAGGTATCGTTTATGAGATCGGACTGATCGAAGAAAGTAACCAGCTTAACGTTTTCGGGAAGGAACGGTTTTATTTCGTTCAGCGCCGATTTGATGGCCCCGGCGGTTTTTACCGTATCCGCTCCAGGCTGTTTTGAAACGGTAAGCGATATGACGCTTTTACCTTCCGCCTTCATCATGCCGCGTTTTAAAGCCGGAGCTTCCAGAACGTGCGCGACGGCCGAAAGATAAACAGGAACGCCATTTTGGGATGTGATTATGGTTTGTTCGAGTTCCGATACGTTTTTAATAACACCTATGCCGCGTATGGTATATTCAATGGCGCCGGTCGGAAATATGCCGCCGGTGAAATTATGATTGTTTTCTTCAACGGCTTTTTCTATATTTTCAAGGGTAAGGCCGAAATTTTTCAGTTTATTCGGATCGATATTTATCTGAAATTGCCTTGTTTCACCGCCAAAAAGCCTTACTTTTGAAACGCCGGCGGCCGTTTGGATTTTCGGTTTTATCAAAAAATTCGCCGTATCGCGCAGCGCCATTTCGTCCGTTCCGCCGCTTATATAAAATTCAAATACTTCCAGAAGCCGCGAAGACGCGGTTCCTATCGAAGAAATTTCCGTACCCTGCGGAAAACTTGACTGAACCGACGAAATTTTTTCGGATATGAACTGCCTTATGCGCCATATATCCTGGTCCCATTGAAATTCTATGCTGATCGACAGAAGACCCAACCCGCACACGCTTGTGACCCTGGTCACGCCGGGAATAGACCGCAGGCCGGCTTCCATCGGCCGCGCGATCAAATTTTCCATATCTTCCGGCCCCAGCGAGTGATTTTCAACTATTACCGTAACGATAGGTATGGAAAGGTCAGGAAGTATATCGCGGCTGACGTTTACCGCCGCGTTCATGCCGATAAGCGATAGAACCGCGACGGCAATGAATATAAGTATCCTGTTCTTTACTGAAAATTGTATTGTTTTTGATAACATTTTATATCCCCTTATTATTTACATGAATCGCAGCTCAATTCGAGTTTGCTGGACAGAGCCATGTTAAAAAGCTGCTGGTTGCCTACGGTCACGACCACATCGCCGGATTTCAAACCTTCTTTTATCTCGACTTTTTCCATGAACCGGTGGCCCGTCCTGACGTAGATCTTATCGTAAGATTTTCCGCATTGCACGAAAACGAGCTGCCTGTCGCCGTCTTCTACCAGAGCTTTCTGCGGTATCGTTACTGCGCCCGGCCTTTCGGAAACAAGTATATCGCAGTTTATGAATTCGCCTATCTTTAAAAGTTCCGCGTTCTCTGATATTTCGGCGCGCGCCTTAAGCGTTCTTGTGTTAGGCTCGAGCTGGTTGCTGATATAAACTACGCTTCCGATAACGGGT
This sequence comes from uncultured bacterium, assembly GCA_964551445.1. GTDB lineage: Bacteria > Muiribacteriota > UBA9980 > UBA9980 > UBA9980 > DAOPXV01. The sequence goes on from CAZKCG010000004.1 coordinate 161,279, forward strand.
ATTTTTATTGAAGTTTCGACCTCGACCGTCTGGCCGACGGAAATTTTAGAACAATCGTTTTCATATATATCTATGTCGGCTATCGCTTTATCGTAGTCGCCAACGCACATTAAGGGGGTTTGAGTGTCGATGCTGGCTCCGATAGCTGAAAGTTGTTCTATAACTATGCCGTCTATCGGCGAATATATTGAAAAAGTTCCGAGCTCATGGATCTTGCATCCCGTATGAGGATCGCATTCAACGCCAACCATCGAAAGATGTTTTTGCGAAACGTCCAGATTCTGCCTTGCCTCGAAAAACTCGGTCTGGATGTCGGCCACCTCTTTTTTCAGGGATATTTTTGAGTCGCTGAGTTTTTCCACGCGGCTCAATGATTTTTCGATATTTTCAAATCTTGATTTCGAAGATTCATGCTCAATAGACGCGCTTTTCAATTCATTATCGGCGGCTTCGAGTTCGGATTTTGAGGAAATTCCCGAGTCGAATAATTTTTTTATACGCGCGTACTTTGTATGTGCCGTTGAAAGAGCTATCTGCGCTTTGTCAAACTGAGATTTTGCGTCACTCGAGGCCGTTTTAGCTTCCTCGACGTTCTTCTGCGTGAATGAGCCGAGTTCGCCCATTTTAACTATGTTCTCATATTTTGAAAGCATTACCTCATATCTGCTGAGGTTTTTCAGATATTCGACCTTCGCGTTAAAAATCTCGATCGACTCTAAAACCGCGAGTTCCTGGCCTTTTTTTACTCTGTCGCCTAACTTCACTTTCATCTGTTTAAGTTTTCCCGGAACAAGAGAAACTACTTTAGCGTAGTGTTCAGGATGAAATTTTACGATCCCGTTCGATTTCACCGTTTCATATACGGTTTCGATCTTTACAGGTTCGGTTTCAAGTCCGTCGATGTTTATTTCGGGCTCGGCCGCTTCACCGGCGTGCTCGTCTTTTTTTTCCGTTCCTCCGGTTTCATGACCGTGTTCGTCTTTTTTTACAGCGGTGATTTTTTCAGTTTCTTTTGCGGTATCAGGACAGGTTTCGCCCGCCTTGTGATTATGGGCCGCTTCAGCTTTTTTAGCGGCTTCTTCAAGTTTGTGTCCGGCTTCCGTTTCTTTCGTTCCTTCGGCTTCATGGCCGTGCTCGTCTTTTACGGCCGCTTGTTCATTTTTTTTGGCCGTATCCGGACATATTTCGCCCGCCTTGTGATTATGGGCCGTTTCGGCTGCCGAAATAATGTTTTGATTGATGAATTTCGGCGTTATAATATAAATGGCTGCAGCCATAAATATCAGGTATTTTATTTTATTTTTCATCTTGCATCACCTTTTTCTCCGGCTTTTAAAAGTAATTTTTCCATTACGTCGCCGTTCGCGGAAGGATCTATTCCGCAGGCTTTTCTAAGTTCGAGAAGGGATATGTTGAATTCTACTGAAGATAATATAAGACTTTCGTAAAACTCATAATAGTTCTTTTTAGCGTTCTGATATTCAAAAAGAGTAGTAGCGCCTTCGGCGTATCCTATCCTGGCCATTTCAAAAATATTGGACGCTTTTTTAAGCACAATGCCGGAAAGCCTTTTGAGCTTATCGCGGTAAAAAACGCAAGTGCCATATTTTTCGGTTACTTCGAGCAATATCCTGTTTTCAATATTGGCGAGATTATAGCTTTTGTGTTCTTTCAAAGATTCGTATCCGGCTATTTTCAAATTCAGAGATCCTATGGATGCGCTTCTCTTTCCAAAATCATATACGGGGATCGAAAGCCCTATTCTGACGCCGCGTTCCGTTTCTTTAACGTCGTTCACGCTTCTGAATATGCCAAGCTTGAGTTCCGGGCCGGCCGATTGTTTTTCAAGCTCGATAAGATTCTTGTAAAGATCTATTTCGTATAACGCTGATTTTATTTCGCGCCTGTTTTCAAGGGCCAGTCTGAACAATTTATCGGCGTCATATAATTCGATCGCGGTATTTTCCGAAAGAAGCTCTATCTCACGGGTCAGAGAACCTTCAAGCCCGGAAGCGAAAAAATTATCGATAAAAGCGTCACGCATTATTCCATTAATTATTTCAATGCTTTTTTTTTCGATCTCTACGTCCTTCGCCGCTTCCATGTTTTTCAAAAACTGGATCTCGTAGTCGATCCCGGCCTGTTCCAGTTCCATTCTCGAGGCAAGAGCCACCTCGTACTTTTTAGACGCCGCGTCTATCGTCTTAGCCGCCATGTTCATGTTTTCGTTTGAAAGTTTTTTAAGGTGAACAGCCTTTACGCATTTTAGTAATGATATATCAGCGTTATATATCAAATTTTCTATAGCCTGAGCTGCTTCCTGTTTTTTTATCTCAAGTTCGAGACGGCTTTTGCGTTTCTTCAGGCGCGGAATTCTTCCGGCCTCAAAGGTCTTTGAAAGTTCGAGATTTTTAGTGTCGTATCTTTTTTCCTCGGTTTTGCCGAAAAGTCCTTCGCCTTCGGCTTCAAGAACTATCGGAAGCGTTTTGGTCTCGGCTTCCGAAGCTTTTTCAAAACTTTTCAGATCGTTTTTAATTAATTGTATCTCGTAATTCGAAGCGGAAATCTTTTCATTGAATCTTTTCAAGTTTCCCTCAACGGCGTCAGCCGCGGCCGGATATGAATACGAAATAACAGCCGCGATGAATAATACCGACAGCAAAAATGATGACCTTTTCATGGTGCCTCCATTGATTTTTTAAATATATGGGTAAATTAATATAATTGTTTTGAAACGATAAAACCCGGAATAAAAACCGCTGCAAAATTAACACGCATAAGTATTTTAAGGCGAGTTTCGTGAGAAATCAAAGTTATGACAGGCGGGGAGGATGGAAAAAGGATTTATCCAAAAGATTTATTATAAGCGAAAGATCATTATTGAAATTGAATTTTCCGGAATAATGCGGCGGTAAAATTTTGTCCGCGGAAGGCGTTATGATCTTGAAACAGGAGCAGTGGTTGTTCATCACGCCGCCGCAATGACTGTGTTCGGAACCGGACTGCGCGAAATCGTGCTCATCGTCGCATTCGTGATCATGATAAACCGAACACGGAACGAAGGCTGTTATATTTATTATAAGTATTAATATTGAAATAAATTTAAACATCGTGTGTGATTTTAACACATTCTGACGCTTTAAGTCAATACAACCGGCATATTTTATAATATATTTATGACTCTTTCTGTTTTTGTACGGAAACATTTTGTTTAATTAACAAAAAACAGTGAACAGACAATAAAACGGGCCTTCAACCGGCAGCTATTATCTCATCTCTGTTATCAATTTTTAGCGCTACCGCTTTTAAAGAGGAAACGTGAAATGACCATATATTTTTTTTAAAATTTATGATATAATTTCAAAGCTATGGTCACCTCTTACAACACAATTAAAAATGAGGCTTCATGCGAGATCGTGATCCAGAAATCACGGTTCATCGGCGACTGTTTTTTTGCCGGCGATGAAAAAGAAGCGGTTTTACGGCTTGAAACGGTCCGTAAAAAATATAACGCCGCGACGCATCACTGCTACGCTTATTCCGTTGGAACGAATACCTGCTTCAAACGCTTCAACGACGACGGCGAACCATCCGGGACCGCGGGAATGCCTATTTTAAGCGTGATAACTCATCAGGAACTTACCAATCTCATCGTTATAGTCACCCGTTATTTCGGCGGGATCAAGCTCGGGTCCGGAGGCCTCGTCAGGGCATACTCGGCGGCATGCTCGGAAGTTCTCACGCGCGCCGGATCGGTTAAAATGGCGCTGAGCCTGAAATTTTCGATCAAATTCGACTACACATATCTCGGTTCGATCGAGCGGTTTTTGAAGCAGCCTGAAATAGCCGTTTTAGCTACGGATTATCAGGAAAACGTCAGAATAACGGCGGTCACGGAAATGGATAAAAAAATTTTTTCCGCCGGTATCAACGATATATGCAATGGCCAGGTTGAAATAGAGGAAATAGAAAGCGTTTTTCACGCCTGGTGAAATTAAAAATAGCTTTTTCGTGTTTTGTATGGAAACAAATATACTGGTGAATATAGAATAGTGAACAGAGAATAGTTTCGGTTGCGGCCATCGGCCGCCATTTTCGAAAAATATCGTCAGTTATTGGCACTGAAATAATTAGTGCAAGCGAAGCGAGCAAGTCCACAACTATTCTTTATTCACTCATCACTATTATCTATTTCCAATACCCACACCAAATAAGAAGGAACCTTCAAAATATTTACGGCGCCGGATTCAAAATTTTTTCGGCTTCCGACGCGACCTTTTGAAATTTGGATCCTGCGGCGCTTTCGTATAACGCTTTTTTAGTTTCCCTGTCTATGTGCAGAAGATTTATCATCTTCAGTCCTTCTTCAGCTACCGCCTGGTTCTTCTGAGTTTCTGAAAAAATATCCTTATATGACTCGACCGGATGGCGGGCCATTAAAAGTGTGAGATATTTAACGAGCTCGGATTTGACCTCCTCGTTTTTTTCCTTTGAAATTTCTTCCAGTATGAACGGCGAAGCCTTGGGATCGTCTATATTACAGAGCACGACCGTAGCCAGATATCTTATGACCTCGTGCGGCGACTTGATATATTGTATCATCTGCCAGAACACCGATTTGTCGCTGCAGTTTAAAATAGCTTCATAAGCGGTCTTTTTAACGACCTCATCCTCGTCGTCTAAAAAGTCGAATATGGCCGTTATGGCCTTCGTCGATTTTATATTTCCGAGTGATTTCGCCACGTTGAGGCGGACGTCTGCTTCGGCATCATTTTTCATTGAAAGAAGTATATTCACCGCTTCGTTCGAACCTATCTGGCCAAGAACATAGCTTCCGGAGGCCCTGAACCATTTATCAGGGCTTTTGATAAGTTTGTTTATATGGTTCATCGCCATTATATCGTCCACTTTCCATATCGCGAGGCAGGTATTGGCGATAACGCGGTTATTGGGGTCCTTTAGCATATTCTTAAGATGCTCGAGCACTTCATCGCGCGAAAGATTCAATTTTGAAATAGCTTCCACGGCGGATGCGCGGACGTGCGGATCGGAATCGTTGAGGCCGTATTTCAAAATAAGCGGAAGCGTTTTAGGCGACGCGATATGACCCAAAGCCACAAGAACGGTGGATCTGACCTTCTTATCGTGGTCCCTCTGCAGAAGTTCCAGAAGAGGCTTCAGGGAAGTTTCATCGGCCATTCTGCCGAGAGCCATCGCGGCATAAAGCCTGGTATTTGGATTTTCATGATATAATATCTCGATCAGCGATGGAACGGCGGATTTATCGCGCATGAAGCCGAGGGCGTAAGCCACAGCCTGAGCTACGTCGCTATTTTCATCATAAAGAGCTTCGATGAGTTTTGGCGTGACCTGTTTCGTGAATTTCCATCCGTATTTCGCGAGGCTTCGCGCGCAGATAGCCCTTACCCTCGGAACCGGGTCCGTAAGGCCTTTCACGAGCGCCATCACGGCTTTTTCAGAGTGAATGAACGAAAGTTCGTACGCGGCTTCTTCCCTTAAAAATTGGGATTTGTGAAAAAGCTGTTCTGCTATTTTGTCAGCGAGAGTTTTTTCTTCCGTGACCTCGGGCAGATCGTTGCTTTCATTGAATTTAGGGGACTGAACTATCATCTTAGCTTCTTCTTTGCGCGGCGGATGCTTTTTAGCCCCTTCCGGATGCCGTTCATTCATTATGGCGAGAAATTTAGACATTTCATTTTTCATTTCAGAGGACTTTTCGTTCAGGATCGCTTCGCTTATATAGGAAATCGCGGCAGGGTCGTCGATATTGCAGAGAACTTTTACCGCTATGAACCTCATCAATTCGTGCGATGATTTGAGATTATTCACCATCGGCCAGAACGCATATTCCTCGCTGCATTTTAAAATAAAATTATAGGCTGTTTTTTTGACCATCTCGTCTTTATCTTCAAGCATTTCAATAAGTTCCGCGAGGGCTTTGGGAGAGCTTACGCTCGCGAGCGATCTGGCGACATTGACCCGGACCTCGGCGTCGGCGTCCTGTTTCATTGAAACAAGCATCGAGAAAGCTTCCGAGTTTATTATTTTTCCGAGCGCGAACGCTCCGGATGCGCGGAACATTTTATCATGGCTTTTCGTGAGTTTTGTTATATCGTCCATTACGGAGAGGTCGCCGGCTTTCCAAAGCGCCATACAGGCGTTGGCGACGACGCGGTTATGAGGGTCGTGAAGCATTTTTCGAAGCTCGTCCGATACTTCTTCGAGAGTAGGGTTGAGATTCGATATGGACTCGACCGCAGAGGCGCGGACGCGTGCATCGTTATCCGCAAGGCCGTATTTAATTATTATCGGAAGAAGTTTAGGATTTTTAAAATTACCGAGCGCCATCAGTATCGTAGCGCGGATCTTTTTATCGTGATCGTCGCGCATGAGTTCCAGCATGGGACGGACGGCGCTCTCGTCTCCAAGTTTTCCAAGAGCCGTTACGGCGTATATTCTCGTATTTGGATTTTCATTTTTTAAGGTTTCGATAAGCGGAGCGACCGCGCTTTTATCGCCTATAGATCCGAGCGATCTGGCGGCGTTCCTTGCGGTTTCGGGATTTTCGTCATGAAGCGCCTTTATCAGGGGTTCGACGACCATAGCCGAATATTGAGAACCGTATTTTGAGATGAATTTGGCGCAGGCGGCGCGTATGCCGGGCACGGGATCGGACAGGCCGTTAATAAAAACTTTTATGGCCTTTTCGGAATTTATTAAAGACAGTTCGTACGCGGCTTCTTCGCGGACGAATTGCGATTCGCTTGAGAATTTTTCAATTATTTGTTCTAATACGGGTTTTTCAGCCATGCTCATATTATCGGATTAAATATCGTTTCCGTTAATTAATTTTATAGCGTTCAATTTTATTAATTTATCCTGACATATTTCCGATTATTAAGGCAATATGATATTGTCGAAAAAATTATCGCCACACGGGCCTGAATTTAAAACAGGGCGCCGACGCTATAATATGTATATTAATATTATGGCGCGGGCTTTCGTTTTTTTTGCCGTTGTTTCAACGGTTATATGCGCCTTTTCAGAAAGCGCGAATTCGCAGATTACGACATATCAGCCGCCCGTCACTACATACACCGTTCCGGGCGATACTTATCAGCAGCCTTATGCCCAGCCGGGACAGACGTTTAATACCGACCAGATATATAATCCTCTGACAGGCGGAAGCAGCACGGGTATGACCTCCATGCCGGCCTACGTTGCGCCCGTGACTCCTGATGAAACAGCTCCCGATTACGGCTTTAAAAAGAAACTTCCCATAACCGTGACGGGCGATTACGTCGAATACAGGACCGCCGAGGAAAAGGTAGTGGCGAAGGGCGCCGCCAACGTCAAACAGGAAAAAATGGAGATCATAGCCAACAATATCGAGGCTGACCTTAACAAAGAGCTTGTTTTCGCTCAGGGAAAGGTCGTTTACTGGCAGGAACAGAGCGGAAAATTAAAAAAAGTGACGGGCGAATTCCTTGTTTACAATATAAAAACAGGCGACGGTTTTATGCTGGACGCCAAGATATATTCTGATCCGACGATAACCAAAGCAAAGCGAGTGGAGCTTTCCGCGAATAAAATATATGCCCCGAACGGCGTCACCTACACTTCATGCGATCTCGATAACCCTCACTGGTGCCTTCAGGCAAGCGAGGTCACCATATACCCGAACGACAGAATGATATTGAAGAAGCCAAGATATAAAATGTTCGGCCTTACGCTTTTTAAACTTCCTTACGCTTCCATGAATTTACGCAAACCGGAAGAAAAGAAATTCAAGGTTAATTTCGGATATACCAAGCCTAAAGGTTTTTATCAAAACGTCACATGGGACTATTTTTTCAGCGAAAATCAGAACGGGAATCTCAGCGTTTCAAATGAAACCAACCGCGGATATTTCCAGAACGTCAACCACAGGTATAAATTTATCGATAAAATATCAGGAACGCTTTACAGCGACTACTCATTCGACAGGGTAAGGAACGAGGTCATCAACAGGAACTCGCTTGCCGGACAGTACCAGCTCAAAAGCAATTCAACGCTCAACTATAACATCGATTATTTTTCGGATACGATCGGCGAGGATTATACTGTCAATAAAGAAATGAACAGTCAATATAATCTTTCATATAATGAACAAAATTATGATTTCCTGGTAAGATATAAAAAAAGGAATGATCTTAACAACAGGCCTAATCAATATGTTTCATCTCTTGATTATACTCCGGAGATCAACGTTAACACCAGGCGTGAAAAAATGGTTAATTCGCCTCTTTTCCTTTCCACGCGCAGCATTCTCGGCACGCGCGAGGAAACAACCAGCGGCAATTTCGTAAGGCGCAATATTTTCGATACGCAATGGCGCGTCGATACTGAACGCTTTCAGCTTTCTCAGCTTACCAATCTGACCGTCGATTCATCATACCGCCTGCGCGCCGACAAGGCCGACGAACGCGAGAACATACTCGACGGAGGCGTTACCATGACCCAGAATATAGGGAAATATACTAACGCTAATTTAAGATATAATAACACCAGAACATACGGAATTTATCCGTTCCAGTCAAACAGGATAGATACGCAGAATAAGCTTTATTCGACCCTCGCCTATAACGGCCCGGGCGTACTCGATCAGGGAACGGAACTGCGTTCTAACCTGATGCAGTTTTACTATGATTACGACCTTCACATGTTCCAGGGCGTTTCAAACGATTTCACGATGACCTATAAAAAAGACAAATTTACATATCACAGGCTTTACCTTCGCGCGTCCTACGATTACCAGGATACCATGTTCTCAAATTTCTTCTCCGGCAACATGAATTTGAGCAATATGTACCTTAAATATGATTACCAGATGGGCGAAAAAATAAACTGGCAAACATCGACGACTTATGATAGAATAACTAAACAGTATCAGACCATGAATTCGACCGTGCAGTTTGACGCGGGGCGGTTCTGGCGTATTAACGCGGACGTCATATATGATCTTCCGACAAAGTCGCTCAGGAACGTGAATTATTACTTCGTGCGGGACCTTCATTGCATGGAGGCTACGCTTCGCGCCAATCCTCACCAGAAGGAATACTTCATAGAATTCGGCATAAAAGCCTTTCCCGAGGACCGCCAGCGCGGATATTACGATAAGGAAAGCGGAAGGGTCAAGCGCATGAACCCGACGGACCGGCTGTTCTTCTAAATTGATAAAGCGCGCCGTCTTTTAAACGGGCGCAAATTAATTGTAAACAGGAAATTCTCTTTTATCACAGGAGGAATAAAATTGTATAATCTTAGAAAGTTCTCTTTTATGTCTTTAATAATAATGCTCGCTATTTTTTCGATCACCGCGGCAGGATGCGGCGGCGGAAAAAAAGAACCGGCCGCAAACAGCGAGGCGCAGCCGGAAAAAAGAGAGCTTATAGCCGTAAGCGTCGGAACGGCCCCGCAGGCCAATGAGATACTTTCACTGCTTCCGGGCGTTTTTTCGTCAAAAAAAGGAATTTTTGTAGGCACCGGAGCAGGCTTATACTTTTATGATATCGACGCAAAAGCCGCTGCACAGGTCGTCGACAACGAAGGCATACTTAAAAACGCTAAAATAAAAGCCATATGTCAGGAAGAAGGCGGAAAATTGTGGCTTGGCACGGATAATGAGATCTTTGCTTATAATTTCACTTCAGTAAGAAAATTCGATGAGAACAAGGTCCAGGCGATAATTCAGACAAATGGCGGAGAAATATGGGCCGCGACCAATTACGGCCTTCTTTTATACGATGGGAACAAAGGGTTTTCTAAATTCACAAAAAAAAGCGACAATCTTCCTAACGATGACGTGGTATGTTTCGGCAAGGAAGAAAAAGCCAAAGGCATATATGCCGGAACCCGTCAGGGTTTAATAGTGGTTGACGGCCCGAAACTATTTTCGATCAAGACCGGAACTTCGTCGAAGATAACGCCTTCCGGCGAAGTGATAGAAGAGCCGGGAAACACTGAAATGGCTGGAAATACGGTATCGGCCATAGCGGCAAACTCCAAAGGCGTTCTTTATATAGGAACAAATATGGGAGTAAACAGATGTAAAAATTTCAATAACTGGTCCATATTTTCAGCGGATTCGGAAGTAACCACTAAAACTTCATCCGGCATAGGTTTTAAAAAGGTCAAGGGAAACTCGGAGTTGCTTTCAAACTGGATCAGGTCGATCTATATCGACGGTGACGATAGCCTCTGGATAGCCACTACTAAAGGGCTCTCATATTTCAACGGCGATAACAAGTGGGAAAACTTCACTACCGCCACCGGCCTGGCCTCGAACACGGTGAACGCCGTATCGGGCATAAATAAAGCCGTATTTATCGGAACGGCTTCAGGGCTTTTCATACTGGATTACCCGAAAAAGGCTGAAAAACCGGTTAAATAAATCCCGCGGCCGGCTTATTTTAAGCGCCGGAACCAACGGTTTCTCATCTATAAATATTATTTATTTACAATCTGAGTGTTTTTATGATAAAATATTACGAAATAATTTCGTGATATTTTATTTTTTATTCTGGAGTTTTTTTTATGAGTTTAGACAGCAGGCACCTCATAGCGGTTCTGGCCGTGATAACCGCTATGGCCCTCGCTTTTTTCTTTATGCGGGCCCCGGCTCAAAAAAACGACTTCAATACCGGTCAGGGCGAAGCGGATAAGAAGATAAGGACGGTGGCCCCGAAAACCGAGGGAACTTCAAAACCATATTACTCGGATGCGGCGTCCGCTAAAATATCAAACTTTCTTCCGCCTAAAAAGCTGGAAAAGATATACGATCTTATGCGCGAGGGCAATTACGAAAAATCCATGCTCGAACTTAACGCCATGGGAAAAGACCCGAATCTCATGCCTGATGAAAAAGACCTTATAGAGTTCACTAAAGCTCAGATATATTTCACAAGTAAAAATTTCGTCGTTGCGCGTGAAATGTTCGAAAAATTCCTCAAAGAGAATCCGACGCACCCTATGTCGGAAAACGCCCAGAAGGCTATTGAATTCATAGACAATTACGACAAATATAAAAATGAGTACAAAAAATTTGAAGATGATCTTAAAAAAACATACCATTAATACGAAAGGCCGAAAAGGCGTTACTTTCATTCAGATACTCATCGCCATAGTGTTTTTAAGCATAATGGTGATACCGGTGGCGTCCGTTTTTTTTACTTCGAACAGAAATGTCGCCAAAAGCGGCGCGCTGCTTGACGCGACCGTCATAATACAGTCGGTCATAGACACTATAAAAACCGACAGGTTCATATTCGACAACAAAGGTAAAACCATAGATTTTCCAAATGAAAAGTATCCCGATATAATCATAGAAAAAGGATTTCTCGAAAAATACAAGGCTTCCGGCAAAATAATCATAGAAGAAGCCAAAGGCCATAACGACAAGGATCTGGCGTCCATAACGGTGACGATAGTATGGACGGAGGACGGCGTGGCGCGCCAGACGTCGATCGTGACCTATGTGGCCAATCTTAACGATATCAAATACAATAAGCTGGATTAATGAATAAAATGAGAACTGTTTTGAAAGTTAAATGTAATAAGGGTTTTACGCTCGTCGAAGTTATGATATCGCTCGCGGTGGCGTCGATGCTTCTGATATCGATCTTTTTCACTTTCAGCCACAACCTTCAGTCCTGGCAGCAGGGCGAAAAAAAAATGGTGCTTCAGTCTGAAGTTTCCAGGGTCATGTACGTAATGTATCAGGACCTGAAAAGAGTCAATCCCGCCATATTTTATGACCAGAACTTCGACCTGTGGGTGACCGGCGAACGATATAAGGAAGCTAAACCAAACGAGATCGAGATCATAGACGAAAACAAGAGACCGGTTGACGGTTTTGAGCGCCTGAAATTCAAAGTTTATTATATTGAGCCTTATTCAAAGAAGGAAACTGTCGAATATTATCTGAAAAGAGACACGAACGCGATGGATGTAGCCTACGCTTTAAACAAGAGCGGCTCGGCTCATACGCTGATCCGGTCCGTGGACGAGCGTGAAACGGTGATCTCGGATAACGTCAAGTCGATAAAATTCACCAAGGATAAAACCGATCCGAAGGCGCTTAACATCAGCGTCAGAATAATGATGCCGACGGACACGGGAGCTAAAACCAGCACTGACGCCTTCGATCTCAAGGTCAGATTCGACAACGATTACACTGTTATACGCGAGGTCGCGTCCGGCAACTGATATTAATTTTTCGGAGTGAACGTTTATGGAATACACTGTTAAATTACCTGATTTTGAAGGTCCTTTCGATCTTCTCTTTCATCTGGTCGAAAAAGAAAAATTCGATCTCAACAATATACCTCTGGCTAAAATAACCAAAGATTACCTTGATATAATAATGCAGATGCAGAATCTCGATATCCATCTGGCGGGCGAATTTCTCGTAATGGCCGCGTCGCTGATGCGCCTTAAATCGAAATCGATCCTTCCGAAGCCGAACGAATATGACAGATATCTGAACCCTCAGAGGTACGATGACGGGCTTGACGTTCCGGATATGGAAGACGAAGCGCCTTTTTTCTTCGAATCCCAGGAAGATATGATCAATAAACTCAAGGAGTATAAGATCTATAAGGATATGGCCCACAAACTCCGTGAATTTGAGTCATACAGCAGCAAGATCTATTATAAGACCGTAGAGATCGAAACTAAATCAACTCTTTTAACCGACGATCTCAACCTGGACAATCTGAGCAACGCCTTCAGGAACGCACTTAAAAAGTTGAAGGATAAAAAATTTCAGCGGATCACGGTTGAAAAGATATCCGTCGACGATAAGATCGAACAGATACTTAAGTTCCTTGGCGACATTAAGGATGACACCACTTTTGAAGAACTGCTCGAAACGGCCGAAACTAAATTCGAGATGGTAATGACTTTTCTGGCCATACTCGAGCTTTCAAAACTTCAGAAGATAATGATCGAACAGGACGATAATTTTTCGGACATAAGAGTTAAAAAAATACACACCGTCGGGGCTTTGGCGGCATAGCGGAGAAATGATATAAATGAAACACGAACATTGCATAATAGAGTCGCTGCTTTTCGTTTCGCAAAACCCTCTGCAATCCACGAAGATAGCCGAGATACTCAAGGTCGAAACGAAGGAAGCGACCAGGCTTATCGACGAGTACGGCGAAGTGCTCAAAGCGAGGAACTCCGCGCTGGGCCTTATAAAAAGCCCGGACGGATACAGGCTCGGGACCAGGCATGAATATTCCCATTACGTGGAGATGCTCATAGCTCCCAGAGAGACCAAGCTTTCCTACCAGGCACTGGAAACATTGTCTATAGTGGCTTTCAAACAGCCCGTGACCAAACAGGAAATGGAAAAGATCCGCGGGATAAATTCCGACGGCATCATAAATACGTTATACGCAAGAGGTCTTATCAAGGTGGTCGGAGTGAAAAAACTGCCGGGAAATCCTAAACTTTACGGTATCTCAAAAGAATTTTTCAAATACTTCGGCATAAAAAGTCTTGGCGAACTCAAAACCTACCTTAAATCGATAGAAGTTGATACCAGCAAGATAGACGCCCTTTTAAAAGAAGACGACGCAGCTTCGAATATTCTCTTTGAGGACCCCAATCAGGAATCCTTTGATTTCGGGGAGGAAGCGGGCGAGCACATCGACGTCCCGGTAAGCGACGACGACGAGCCGCGGGAAAATATGGAAGATGCTGAAAATATCGTCGAAGCCGAGATATCAGACCATTAAACGGAGTTTCATATGTTTTTCAAAATAAGAAGTTTTTTGAAGATCGAGCAGAAGCTGACGCTCAGCTTCATACTTATCCTTCTTATATTCGCGGCTTTCGGCGTAATAACGATAATTGAGATACATACTATGAAATCGATGTTCTCGCAGATAAAAAAGCAGGATATCGGCGCTACGGACATACTCGACAAACTTGTTCTCTGTATGGACAAAATAAGGATATTGGAAGCCGAACTCGTTCTGACCAGGGATGAAAAACATTTGAACGCCAATATAGAAGATATCCGTTCGACCATAAAAACCATAAACGGCAAAATAAACGAATATAAAGAACTGGCTGAAACCGATAATGAAAGGTCTCTTTTTACTCAATTTGAAACTTATTTCAATCATTTCGTAAAATACAATGAAGAATTGATATTACAAAAAACCTCTAAAACGGTGTCGATGGAAAAACTCGAGATATTTCTGAAGGATTTTCAGGTCTCTTTCGATAAAATGTTATCGACCATAGAATCCATAATAAAACTTGAATATAACGACGTTTTTTCCCGCGTGGACCGAAGCGTTACGATCTACGAGGACACCCGCTATCGCATAACGCTGATATTCACGATACTGATACTTTTCGGAACGGTGCTGGCTTTTTATCTTGTAGAAAGATTCTCCAGGATCTATTTCGATATAAACGAAAATCTTAAAATAGAGGTGCTGAAAAATAAAACCGTAGATTTTTTCAAGGACCAGCTCGATGAAATAAACATACAAAAGCTTTTATATCTAATATCGAACGGGCTTGGATGCGTTTCCGCCGATTTTTACTCCAGGTCTAAAAACAGGGCCGGCGAAAATACTGATTATTCAAGGATCAGCCTTAATGAAGGCGTCGAGAACGTATTAAACAGCGTAGAGGGCGGCGTGTCCAGGCCCGAGATATCTTTTGGTTTCCTTATGACGGAACTTGAGATACTCAAAGAACCTATCGTCCAGGATTTTTCAAAAGCCATAATGAATTATGACGAAAGATCATCGAATTATTCCTCCGAAAAAAAAGAGTTCATCGCTTACGCTAGAAGCCGGAAAATAATAACGGCCGTAATGTATCCCATTATCCGCAAGGGAGAGGTCGTAAATATAATAGGGCTTTATTTCAAGGAAGGAACGGAATACATATATCAGAAAAAACTGAGATACATCACCGACATTATAAGCCATGTATCCCTTCTTATAGATAACTTCAATCTTATCAACGAACTTAAATCAAAAAATGAGCTTCTTTTCAAACAGAATGGTGAGCTTGACGCTTACGCCAGAACGGTCTCGCATGATCTTAAAAATCCCCTGTCGGCCGTAAGCGGATATCTTCAGATGATCATCGGCGAACTCCAAAAAGAAGAGAAACCGAACATCGAAAAAATATTGAAATTTTCCGAAAACAGCCTTCACGCGGCTAATTCCATGGACCATCTTATAAACGATATATTAAATTTAAGCAGGGTTAAAAACCTCGCTCTCGCTATAGAAAAAGTAGATATGAAAGGCGTGGTCACGGGCGTTATAAAATTACTTGATGAAAAAATTAAAAAAGCCGGCGTGGAAATATCCGTTCATGGAGAGCTTCCGGTTATAAACGCGGATCTGTCATGTATGGAAAGGGTTGTGGCTAACCTCTTTTCGAACTCGATAAAATATATGGGAAACGGAAAAAAGCGGCAGATAAC
Source organism: uncultured bacterium (assembly GCA_964551445.1). GTDB lineage: Bacteria > Muiribacteriota > UBA9980 > UBA9980 > UBA9980 > DAOPXV01. The sequence goes on from CAZKCG010000004.1 coordinate 176,805, forward strand.
TTTTAGCTGCTCGGAATCGGGTAACTTTTACAAATTTACTCACAGCGATACCGGTTCAGGCATAGCTAAACAATATCACAGCAATATTTTTATGCCTTTCTACCGCACCCGTGAGGAAGCCGAAGTGGACGGAACAGGAGTAGGGCTTTCGATCGTTAAAAGCATAGTTGAAAGGCACGGCGGTAAAATATGGTTCGAGAGTTCGCAGGGCGCCGGAACCGCTTTTTATTTCACGATACCTAAAACCCAGGCCAATAAATAATTTGCGCGGAGCGTGATATCAGATGACACAAAAAAATGACACTTCATTGCGGTTCGAACTTACAAAAGAAGAAGAAAAAGAAATATTGAAGCTGGCCAGGACCGCGCTTGAAATGCACGTGCGCGAAAGAAAGGCCCCGGATTATAAAACTTCTAACCCGAAGCTTGAAACAAAGTGCGGAGCGTTCGTAACCCTTCACAAGGACGGCGAACTTCGCGGCTGTATAGGTTATATTGAAGCGTTCAAGCCTCTATACGAGACAATCATCGAAATGGCTCAGGCCGCTTCAACCAAAGATCCCAGGTTCCCTCCGGTTTCTCCGGACGAACTCGCTGATATACACCTTGAGATTTCCGTGCTGTCACCGCTCGCGCCGCTCACTGATTTTTCATTGATAGAGATAGGCCGGCACGGCCTTGTGGTGCGTCAGGGCTACTACTCGGGCCTTCTGCTTCCGCAGGTGGCGGTCGAATGGAAGATGGATCCGACCGCGTTCCTCGAACACACCTGCATGAAAGCCGGGCTTCATAAGAACGCTTATAAGGATGGCGCCGAAGTTTCTTATTTTTCCGCCCAGGTTTTTTCGGAAGAGCGTTAAGTTTTTCGGCCGGCGATCGATAGCGGCGGGTCACATTCCTAAAATGTAATATACCATCCGCTTATAAATGATCTCCATCGGCGATATTATAATTGAGTTAATAAGTTTCGTGTATATCAGAAACAGTATTATGAACAGTCCGTAAGGTTCGATCGAGTTATATTTTACCGCCAGATCGCGCGGCAGCATTGCCGATATTATGCGTGAACCGTCAAGAGGCGGTATGGGTATGAGGTTGAAAAGCATCAGCATGATATTTATCTGTATGCCGCCTATCATTATCGCGTTAAAAATTATACGGACCGCTTCAATAAAAAAAGCCGGCTGATCGCGAAAATTGCCGAGAGAGTTGAAATAATATATAGCTTTCGCCAGAAATACAAAGGCCAGTGCCAGAATAAGGTTCGATAAAGGCCCGGCTATAGCGACCAGCGTCATATCCCGCCTCGGATTTTTTAAAAGTGAAAAATCCACGGGAACCGGCTTAGCCCAGCCGAAATGAAATAAGATCATGCACAGCACGCCGAGCGGATCGAAGTGTTTGACCGGGTTCAGCGAAAGCCGCCCCGCCAGTTTAGCAGTCGGATCGCCAAGAAGATACGCGGTATATCCGTGGGATACCTCATGGATTATGATAGCCAGAACGCCGAAAGGTATCACCAGTATATTTATCATAAGATCAGGGATATCGCCTTTTTTTAGAGAAAAAAAATAATTGGCGAAATAAAGCCCCGCCAGGAGCAAAACTATATTTATAAGTTTTCTGTTGTCTGATATCTGCATAAAAAATATTTAATCCGCTTTTTTGCTTCGAATTTCCGCGATCCGTCCCCCGAATTTTTTGGCGAAGCCGAGTTCATCTATATGTGTCCTTAAATTTCCTCGGATCTTTTCTTCAACGGCCTTTTCGAATATTTCTTTAAATAACGGACCGGGGGTTATGCCCATTTTTTTAAGTATCTCGCCGTTAAGAGTGGTTTTAATACATGATATTTTCGAGATGTAACGATACGCGGCGCCGGCCGCTTTCACCGAACCGGAGAGAGCGCTGAAAACGGATATGAATTCGTTCGAACGGCCCCGTAATAAACGGTATATATCAAGGTCCGATATCTTTTTTCCCGCGCCGCCGGATTTTTCAAATTCATTGCAGGTTTCAAGGATATCTTCGGTTATTTCTATTATCTTATCGCGCGTCTGCCGGCCGGCGTGCATCTTCGCGAGAAGTTCAGGGATTTTTTCAACCGTGATCCCGAGAAGGATCACCGAAAAATATACCGCCGACAGATCAGGTTTTTCAGCCGCGGGGAAGTTCAAATGAAATTTCTTCATGAAGGAGCATGCGTTCTTAAAGACCTTTTGAATTTTTTCCGTGAATACAATGTCGGCATGAATGAATTCAAAAAGCTTATATTTTTTCATCTCACATATTATTTTATAAGGGTCGGGTTCGTTGAAAATAAGTTCCATTTCGTTGAATATCCTTATGGGTTCCACCTTGTTTACAACGCCGTAGCCGAGCGCTTCCTTTATCTTTTCCTCGCTGTATCTTTCGATCCTGAAACCGAGCCTCGATTTAAATCTTATGGCGCGGAATATCCTCGTCGGGTCCTCGACGAAGCTTAAACTGTGAAGTATGCGCACGCTTTTCTTTTTTATGTCCGCGAAGCCGCCGTAATAATCTATTAAAAATCCGAAATTATCCTTGTTCAGTGATATCGCCAGGGCGTTCACCGTGAAATCGCGCCTCAAAAGATCCTGGTAAAGATTGCTTTGAAATACGTCCGGCAGCGCCGCGGGCGATTCATAAAATTCGGAACGGGCGGTGGCGAAATCAACTTTTGGAAGATCGGGCATCTTGACCGTCGCCGTTTTGAATTTTTCATGCATATTCAATATGAATTCTTTGTTTTCCACGAATTTTCTGACGAACTCAATGCCGGACATGCCTTCGATGACGATATCTATGTCCAGGCTTTCCTTTTCAAGTATTATGTCGCGGACTATGCCGCCCACCAGATAAGCCGAAGCGTTAAGTTCAGCGGCTTTTTTTGATACCCGTTTTAAAAATTTCATGACCTTTCTCGAAAAGATCTTTTCAAGAGGTATCTTAATTTCCGGGCCTCTTTTTATCGATTCAAGATCTGCCGCGTGGTCATGGACTAAAAAATTGGCCGTCTTCTTTTTTTTGTAATGCGATTTTTCGTTAAAAGCGTAATTTAAAACATCCGAACGCGTTATTATTCCTACGGTTTTTGATTCGCTTCCCACGAGTATGATCTTGGTTTCGCTGTCGGATATTTTATGCTTGATATTTTCAAAAGATTCGCCCGGTGAAACGTATATGATCTCTTTGCACAAAAAAGCCTTGATCGGATTGTTTCCGATCCCGTGATGAATGGCTTTATCTATATCCGCCCGTTTTAAAAACCCTTTGATGGAATTATTCTCATGGACGGGCGCCCCTGAAACGCCGTATCTGAAGAGTATCCGCTCGGCTTCACGCACCGAGATATCGGAACTTAAAAGAAGCACCGGATGGCTCATTATATCGGCCGCGGTAAGTTTCGGCGCTATTTTTTTCTTCAGAAGCGCCTTGACCGTCGCTATCGCCTCCGGGATCCGGCAGCCTTTAAGCGTCGCCGATGCCGCGTATTTAGGGCCGCCGCCGCCGAGCGTTTTGAATATGCCGCCTATATTTATCTCTTCCATGTTATTTCTGGCCGATATATGAATATTATTTCCCATTCTGGCGATGAAAAAGACCAGGCTGAAATTATCGTTATCCACGATCTTCTGTATTATATTATCGAATTTATATATGAATCTGGCGCTTTCGGCCGAATATATCGTGACGTCCACGCCGTTCACGTTGATAACCTGTCTCGAAGCTACCAGTTTATTGAGGATCTCGCTCTGAATGTCGGAAAGCTTGTCCTTTAAAAACATCGAAACCGTATTAAGATCGGCGCCGGCTTTCAAAAGTTTGGATAGACATGTGATATCGTTAACGCGGGTATTCGGGTATAAAAGCGATCCCGTGACCTCGTGTATCCCGAGCGCAAAAAGCGTAGCGTGGATCTTTGAAATATTTATTTTTTGTTCGAAGAGTTTTTCACACAGAAGCGTCGTTACGGCGCCGTATTCGGCCTCAATTATCGAGTCGGCCGCGATATCGGGCGCGATAGCCGGCGACTTATCATATATTGAAATATAAATATTAGCCCTTTCGGATAACTTCGCCGCGTGAGGAACGCGCTTAAGATTTTTAGCGCATATAAGTATCAGTTCGGTCGCGCCGGAAAAAGCGTCCGCGGCGCCGGCAAACCGATAATCAGAGTCGGAAAAATGAGTTGAAAGAAAGTTTTTAACCGCCCTGTCGATATTTTTAGGAATTACGACGACGGCGTCCTTACATAGCAGTGAAGCAGCAAAGACGCCGGCCAGTGAGTCGAATGTCGGATTATCGTGAGTAGTTATTATCTTCAATTTTTAAGACCACGAGCGGCCGTGAACCGGACAATTATTCTTTTGGTTTAGCCGTCTCTTTTTTTACTTTATCTTTGATCTTATCGAACACTTTTTCAAGTTTGTCGTAAGAAGCCGGATCTATCAGTTTATCGAAGAGCGTCTCTTTTTCGTGAAGCGGCATAAGGCTTACGTCAGATCCTTTTATGACCACGAACCCTATAGGGGTGATCGTAGCGCCGCCGCCCGAGCCGCCGCCGAAACCGTTATTCGATTCGAGGTCCTCGCCGCCCGCGCCGAAGCCGAAAGTGACCTTGGCGATAGGAACGATGGTTATCTCGCCGATCGTTATGGGATCGCCGACGACCGATTCCGTCTTTATGGATGTCTTCATTTTTTCGAGCAATGTGTCTATAAAATTTTGAAACGACAATTAAATCACCCTTTCTGGACTCTGAAATTACGGACTATCTTTCCGAAAGAAACCGGGTTGAGAGAAGCTCCGCCGACAAGCGCGCCGTCCACGCCTTCAATTGAAGCTATTTCAAACGAATTCGCGTCGTTGACCGAACCGCCGTATAATATGCGCATTTTCGATGAAAAATCCACTCCGAGTTTTTCCATGAGATCGCCCCTTATGAATCTGACCACGTCAGATATCTGATCGTTCGAGGCGTTCAATCCGGTGCCGATGGCCCATACCGGCTCATATGCCAGTATCACTTTTTTCGCGTATTCGATAGGTATGGCGTATAACGATGAAAGCATTTCCTTCAATACGTCGTTGGTCTTTCCCGATTTTCTTTCGCCGAGATTTTCGCCCAGGCAGAAGATCACGGTAAGTCCAGCGTCAACGGCGGCTTTCATCTTTTGGGATATTATTCCGCAGGTCTCGCCGAATATCGCGCGCCGTTCGGAATGGCCGAGGATAACGAAATCCGCTCCGCATTCCTTTAAAAGCCAGGGTGAAACTTCGCCGGTGAACGCTCCACTTTCTTTCAGATACGAATTCTGGCCGGATATTTTAAAGAACCCGGCCCTCGCCGAAAGTCCGCTCGCTATTGGAACCAGAGGCGCGGGTGGCGCTATGACCACGTCCACTTCGTCCTTAAAATTATTGAAGTTCTGCGCCAGAAATGCCGTGAGTTCGGCTATATATTTATCAAGGAAGCCGACCCCGCCGTTCATTTTGAAATTAGCGCACACAAAAGGTTTTCTGGCCGATTCGAAAACGACGGTCACGCCCATCATGCGGGCGAGATCGTATGCTTCGGCCGTAACGGTCATATCTTTATCGACCTTTAAAACGACCGGAGTTTCCTTCGATTTTTTTATGAGATCCCTTATATAATCGGCCGTTATGAACTTGCGCATTATTTTTTCTCCTCGTTCTTTTCCTCATCAAGCAAAATGGCGAGATCTTTCAATTGTTTGTTGTCGACCACGTTCGGCGCGCCGGTCATCAGGCAGGAAGCCGAGGCGGTTTTCGGGAACGGTATGACGTCTCTTATCGAAGGCGCGTCGGCCGCTATCATCAAAAGCCTGTCGAGGCCGAAAGCGATACCGCGGTGGGGCGGGGCGCCGTATTCGAACGCTTCGAGCAGGAAACCGAATTTATCGTTGGCCTGTTCTTTGTTGAAGCCGAGGTGTTTGAAAACCGTTTCCTGTATAGTTCTGTCGTGTATCCTTATCGATCCGCCGGCTATTTCAAATCCGTTCAAAATAAGATCATAAGCCGAGGCTTTTATCTTATCGAGTTCGCCCGTTTCGAAATATTTCATATCTTCCATTAACGGCGAAGTGAAAGGGTGATGTTTTGCCACGAACCTGTTTTCTTCGGCGTCGTGCTCGAACATCGGGAAATCGGTGACCCATAATATCGAGAATTTCTTCGGGTCGATAAGTTTCAATTTCTTGGCTATTTCCTGGCGAAGCCTTCCGAACGCCGGAAGTATCACGTCGCGCTGATCGGCGCCTATGACTATGAGATCGTTCATTTCGGCTTTCAAAGGCTCTATGGCGGTTTTAAGCGTGTGTTCATCCATGAATTTTAAAAGCGTCGATTTTATGCCTTCGGGTTTGATCTGGACGAAGCTCAAGCCTTTCAATCCAAATGTTTTGACCATTTCGGTGAGCGCGTCGGTCTCGGACCTTGAATAATTAGCGCAGCCGGTCATTTTGAGGCCTTTTACGACCCCGCCTTCGGCTACCGCGTTTTTGAAAACCGTGAAAGCCGAATTCTTGAATTTTTCCGACAGATCGGTAATTTTGAGGTCGTATCTCAGGTCGGGCTTGTCTGAACCGTAAAACTCCATTGCATCGGCATAGGACATCCTTAAAAACGGCGGTTTGAATTCTTCGCCCACGCAGTTTTTAAAGACGTATGTGATGAGGTTTTCAACTTCGGTCATAACGTCGTTCTGGCGCACGAAGGACATTTCGATATCGACCTGAGTGAATTCAGGCTGTCTGTCGAGGCGCAGATCTTCGTCCCTGAAACATCTGGCTATCTGGAAATATCTGTCCATTCCGGCCACCATCAGAAGCTGTTTGAAGAGCTGGGGCGACTGGGGAAGGGCGAAGAATTTTCCGCGCTGTACTCTGGATGGGACAAGGTAATCGCGGGCACCTTCGGGCGTGCTTTTGCAGAGTATGGGCGTTTCGATCTCGAGGAAATTATGATCGCTTAAGTAATCGCGGATATCTTTTACGAGCTTATGGCGCATAACGATGTTTTTCGTCATCGACTGAGTTCTGAGGTCGAGATAGCGGTATTTCATCCTTAAATTCTCGTCCACGGCCACTCCGTCCTCTATGAAGAAAGGCGTCGTTTTAGCTTCGTTGAATATTTTTATATCGTCTACAAGTATCTCTATCTTTCCGGTGAAGAGATTTGCGTTAACGGCGTTATTGGCGCGCAGCACGACTTTTCCAGTGACCCCGACGACGAATTCTTTTCTTATGTGAGTGGCTTTTTCAAAAGATTCTTTCGATATCTTAGGGTCGAGTATGACCTGGCATACGCCGTAGCGGTCGCGGATATCTAAAAATGTGAGATCGCCGTGGTCGCGCCTTCTATGTACCCAGCCGCATATGCCGACGGTTTCCCCGACGTTTTTGTCGCTCAGAGTTCCAGAGCCGTGAGTTCTTTTAAATTCCTGAAAGGTATCTAACATACTTTGAATTTGCTCCTTGTATTATAAATAATTTATTATGATCATAAATTTAAATCTTGCGTGTTGTCCCCATATCGTCGGGAAAACTGTGATACGTGAATCTTTAAAATTACTTTTGCCGGATCATTTTTGCGGCCAAATTTTTAAATCGATTTATTTTTTCAACGCGTTTTTTATATATCCGGCAATGCCCGCGGTATCAACGTTAGCCTGTTCGTGCGCCGCCAGATTTTTTACTGCCGCGCATCCGGCTTTTATCTCGTTCTCGCCTACGACGACGGCGAATCTCGCGCCTATCTTTTCGGCGTCCTTGAAGTGGTTCCCCATCTTCTTTTCAGAGACGGCCATCTGCGCTGAGATACCTTCGGCCCGAAGTTCCGTTAGAAGCTTGAAGCAATGGTCGGCCTCATTCTTCGAGAAAGGTATGACATAAACGTCATTGCCGTAATTTAACTTAAGGTCTATATTATGATTTTTGACAGCCAGCATGACCCTTTCGAGCCCCATGCCGAATCCTATCGAAGGGGTCTTAGGCCCGCCGAGTTCTGAAACCAGATTATCGTAGCGCCCGCCGCCGCCTAACGCGTCCTGGGCGCCGAGATGTTTCGAAGTTACCTCGAAAGCCGTCTTCGTGTAATAATCAAGGCCGCGCACGAGGCTTTTGTCGTGTATGAAGGGAATTTCTATCGAAGATAGAACGCATTTTACTTTTTCGAAATGGTCGCCGCATGACTTACAAAGAAGGTCTGACATAAAAGGAGCGTTCTTCGAACATTCTTTACATTCAGGCACTTTGCAATCATATATCCTGAGAGGATTTACCGTCAGGCGTTCGTTACACTCCGAACATAATTTATCTTTCATTTCCGAAAAATATTCTATGGCCTTTTCTTTGAAAACCGGCCTGCATTCAGGGCATCCTATCGAATTAAGTTTTACGCTCAATTCGGAAAGGCCCAGGTTTTTCAGGATCATATATAATATTTGAATTACTTCCGCGTCTATATAAGGCGAATCGGTCCCGAAACACTCGACGCCAAATTGATGGAACTGGCGGAGCCTTCCTTTTTGAGGCCTTTCGTAGCGGTACATCGGCCCGATGTAAAAACATTTAAAAACGGGAAGAGCGGCCTGTAACAGATTATGTTCGACTACCGCACGTACTACGCCGGCGGTTCCTTCAGGGCGCATGGTCATTGACCGTTCGCCCTTATCGTTGAATGTGTACATCTCTTTTTTGACGATATCGGTCGTGTTTCCAACACCGCGAACGAAAAGTTCCGTCTTTTCAAGGATGGGCGTTCTTATCTCGCTGTAGCCGAAGATCTCCATCTCGCGGCGGATCACCGATTCTACATGATGCCACAATTTCGCTTCCGGCGCGAATATATCTTCCATTCCCTTTACCGCGGTTATCTTTTCCAAAATCAAGATCACTTCTCTTTCGTGAATATACGCAAAATCTGATTATTTTTCTTTTTCGTCGGTGAACCAGTATCCGCAGACGTGTTTTAAGTGCGGAAAGAAATCCGCGCCGCTTACGGGATATAAATGGCATACGTATGGCTTGTGCTGATGTATCTTACATAAAAGTTTCGGACCGGATTTGAAAAGCATGGGGCATGGAACCACGGCCTGGCAGCATTTGCCGCAGCCGAGACATTCGCCCTTTCTCGTTTTAAGGCTTTCTTTGACCTGCTCTCTTGAAAAATAGTAAACAAACCGTCTTTTGACCTGAGCTTTCAAAGAAGAAAGCACTATCCTCGCGGAATTCATAAACTAAGCCCCCACTAAAATATATTTTAAGCAGGCTCTATTATATTATATATCAGTCTGATTTTCAAGTTTTTTTTGTTTTACGAAGATGTAATTTTCGGCTGAATAAAAAAGATAAACTATGACGAACAAAAGTTCGAACGAGAAATAAGGTCCGGAAAAGAGGAAATTGACGAAGCCGAGCATGAATAGGAACGAGAGGGCAAAGCTGTAAAAGGTCGCCTGGGCGTAATTTGAGAAATAGAAAAAATTCATTCCGGGAAGAACGAAGGACATATAATAAATTTTTTTGGAGTCCATCGGGTAGAAAAAAACCGCTGCATTGTCGTGTCTGCAATTTTTTTCAACCGGTTCCAGGCAATAATTACAAAGCCCCACATGAACCGAACATTCCGCGCATCCGACCGTTCCGCAGGAACAGATCCTCGCCTCGCACCGCTCGGCCTCGCGCCTTGCCCGCCTTATGATTATCGAGAAAATTATTATCATAAGCACGTTCAAAAGGACTGCTATCATAAAAAGCGGGTTGCTTCGCACCGGCGAGAAGAACGCGAAATAGAGGTCGCGGTCGTTCAAAAAATTAGTCCCGATAAGGATCTCCGCTGTTTTAGGTTTAAGGAAGGAATAATTCGGGATCTTATTGAAAAAACCGATCTTACCGGCGCGGTCGCCTATGATCTGCCTTGAAAGCCCGGCGAGATAGTAATAAAAATCGTTTGAATATTTTTCTTTTTCGAAGGCGCTCTTAAGGTTTGAGGCGAAATCAATTAAAAACTGGGGGCTGTAGTCGCTGCGGTATCTCATCGAGTAGAATTCACAGGGATTTTTGAGAAATTCATTGGCCTGATCGACCGTATTTATAAGTCTTCCAAATCCGGTTGAGAAATAACAGTAAAAAACTATGAAAATGAGCCCGATGGTGAGATTTTTATTCAGATAAGATAAATGCCGCTTTTCCCTTTCGTCGAGGTAAGGTTTTATTGATATGGAAGACGCGTCAAGGCCCAGTTCATATGCCTCATGGTTTAAAAGCCTTCTGTATTTGGCGTAAACGGAGCTGAAAAAAACGACCTGGGTAAAGATAAAGGCTATGAAAATAAAAAGCATTTTATTCATCGTTCTCAATAATTTTTCGGGCGCCAGAAAATTTATGTATAAAATGGAGAAAAGGCCGTCGGTGCAATCGATGAATTTAAAATTGCACAGATCGATGAGAAAATTGTATAAATGGGCTTTTTCGTATTTAGGCGAGAATTTTATGGCCTCCGTTATCAGGGCCTTTGCGGTTTTATGGTCCGTGTGCATCAGCGATACGGCCTTTCTGGTCATGTGCATGGCCACGAAGGACGATTCGTGGATACCGCTTTTTTTTAGCTGGTCAGATATCGTTTCACGGGCCGATGCGATCCCGTCGGGCCTGGTTTCAACGCCCTCGAGCATTTTTTCCATATTGAGCCCGGGATAATATTTTTCGGTAGACGCGATCCGGGCGTCAAGCGAGTTAACGCTCGCAATGAAGCCGTGCGTGATAAAAAATGCGGATATAAGAACTACCGCTAATATTATAAAATATTTTTGAAAAAAAGATTTCATAGTCCGGTTTTTGTTAAAAATAGGGGCAACTTTTAAATTGCCCCTATTTTCTATTCGATGTGTTGTTTTAAGTTTTGCGCGCCGTTATTTCGCGTATTCTATGGCGCGGGTTTCCCTTATGACGACGATCTTTATCTGTCCCGGGAATTCAAGCTCGTGCTCGATCTTCTGTTTTATATCGTGAGCGAGTTTAGCCGCGAGAGCGTCATCGGCGAGCTCAGGTTTTATTATAACGCGGACCTCACGGCCGGCCTGAAGGGCGTAAGCCTGGGCGACGGATTCGTGTTCGCGCGCTATTTTTTCAAGAGCGTCGATGCGTTTGACGTAAGCTTCGATCGTTTCGTATCTTGCGCCTTCGCGGGCGGCTGATATGGCGTCCGCCGCGCCTACGAGGACCGCTTCCACTGTTTCAGGAAGGCACTCTTCGTGATGCGCGAGTATGGCGTTGACCACTTTCGGCGGTTCGCCGTATTTTCTGGCCAGGTCCGCGCCTATCGTGGCGTGCGAACCTTCGGCTTCGCTGGTTATTACTTTGCCGATATCGTGGAGAAGTCCGGCCCTCTTGGCGAGCTGGACGTCGACGCCCAGTTCTCCGGCCATGATGGCGGCGAGCCTTGCGACCTCGATCGTGTGCTGAAGCTGGTTCTGGCCGTAAGAGGTCCTGTATTGGAGTTTTCCGATCAAAGTTATGAGTTCGGAGTGGATGCCCTGAACGCCGAGTTCTATAACGGCGCGTTCGCCCACTTCGCGGATGGTCTGTTCTATTTCGGCCGTAGTTTTAGCTACTACCTCTTCGATCCTCGCGGGATGAATTCGGCCGTCATGGATGAGCTTTTCAAGAGATACTCTCGCGATCTCGCGCTTGATGGCGTTAAATCCGGAGAGAACGACAGCCTGCGGTGTGTCGTCGATGATTATTGAGATGCCGGTGAGGCTTTCGAGGGTTCTTATGTTTCTTCCTTCGCGGCCTATGATCCTGCCTTTCATGTCTTCATCGGGCAGATTCACTACCGTGATCATGGAATCGACGTTATGGTCTATGGCGCAGCGGCCGACGGCCGTGGCGATTATCCATTTAGCTTTTCTGTCGGATGTTTCCTTGGCTTCGTCTTCGGCCCTCTTGACCTTTTTGGCGATCTCGCTCTGAAGATCCATTTCAAGGCTTCTAAGGATCTGATTTTTAGCCTCGGCCATGCTGAGTCCGGAAATTTCCTCGAGTTTGGCTACCTGAGCTTTTTTCGCGTTCTCGATATCGAGCTTTATAGCTTCGACCTCGTGTTCTTTGTCCGTTATTGTTTTTTCGCGGTTCTCTAAAGAGTCGGATTTTTTATCGACCTTCAGTTCTTTGGCGCTGATGCGTTGTTCGTATTTTACCAGTTCATCACGCTTTTCGCGCGTCTCTTTCTGAAATCTGCGTTCTAATTCTTTTTTCAGTTCGACAAGCTGGTCTTTCGCTTCTATCTGAGCTTTCTTCAGAATATTGGCGGAATCTTCCTCAGCTTTTTTTATCATGTCTTTTATCTGAGTGTTGGCCGCGTCTACTCTGGCGTTAGCATAGAATTTTTTCGCCAGTACTACGATGATGGCGCCGGTTGTAGCGCCGATTAGTAGATATACCAGGTTAATTACTACTGAGTCTATTTTACTCACCCCCGTTAAATAATAAGATTTTTTTCGTCGTCGGCAAAAGCAAACATCTGAAAAATAAAAAGCCGTGTTTTTTCTAACTTCAAAAGGCCTTTTAATTTCATAAATTATAATTAAATAATATATAAAAGTCAAGATATTTTATCAGCTATGTTTAATACCGTCTTTCAGGTATTTTTACGCAGTTGATAATAAATCGAATTTGTGCTATCATGAGGCGAAACGAAAAAGAATTTTTCAGGGAGTGAAAAAATGTTCAGATCGTCTTTTAAAAAATTGTTGAAAAATCTAACGATAATCGTCATATGCCTGCTTACGGTAATATTTTCATCCGGATCATCGTTCGCTAAAACCGACGCTTTCCGTATCTGTTCAAAAAATTCAGAAGCTTTTTTATACATAAATGTGAGCGCGCTTAAAAATTTTCTCGCGGCGAATAAAACGCTTTCCGCGCTTCAAAAACCGGCCGAAAAGATCAAGGAACTTACCTCGGTCGACGTTCTCAAAGAGATAGACTCGTTCGTCACGACGCTTAACGGCCTGTCAAATCTGGCTTTCGCCAAAAACCCGGACGGAGTGTTCATATTCGAAGGCTACTTCAGAGCGGCCGAGATAGAAAAAAAATTAACGGCCGGCGGCATCAAGCCTGAAGTTTTCGGCGGCTTGAACCTTTTCAAGATAGACGAGGACGTTTTTCTCACGGTCGCGAGTGAAAAATTCCTGCTTTACGGAAATTCGGCTGAAGTTAAGGCCGTAATAAGCCAGATATCTTCAAAAAACACCGAATCGATCGAAACTGATGAATTTTTTAAAAACGAAATAACCTCTGCTGAAAATAAGAACGCGACCGTTATGATGTGCATAAAGATACCTAAAGCGATAGCGGCTATGGCAAATTCGGCGGCGAAAGTAAACAGCGATCAGGCCATGTTCGCTAATCTTAAAGGACTTTCATTTTCAGCGTCCGGTTCTTCCATGACCTTCAAATACAAGTATGAAACTAAAGAAGACGCCGCAAGGTCCGTTGACGCGGCTAAAGAGTTCATGGAAAAGGGTTTCTCCCAGCTCGCCGCCAATTCTAAAAAACTAGGTGAAGCCGACATAGATAAAACAAAGGTGGACGCCGGCCGCTTGAATTTCGTGAAAAGCGGAATAAAACTTTTTCTGAAACTTAGAACGGCTATGAAAATAGAAGCTTCGGCGAGCGATCTTTTTTTAAGGTTCGACCTCGCTTCGGCCAACGCCGAGATGCTCGAATTCTTAAACGCCATGTCCAATTCGTTCATGACGGCCGTATCCGGCAAAACAGCCGATAAGCCGGCTGATCCCAAACAGCCCTCGGCGAACTGAACCAGAGAATAGTGATGAGAGAATAGAGAACAGTTGCGGTGGCGAGCTTCGTTCGCTCTGATCTTAAGGCTTAAAGTAATAACGTAAGCAACTGAACAAAACCATACTGACAAAAAACGAAGCGATCTCTTCGTAATTTTAAGGGATCTCTTCGTTTTTTATTATAGGCGGCCAAAGGCCGCGGCCTTAACTATTCTATATTCCCTGTTCTCTTTTCACTTTTATTTTATATTTCTCTTCACTCAACTGATGTAACTTTTCCCGCAAAAAACACAAAAGAACTTAAAATTTAATAAAATTTCAACGGCTCGCGGTATATTTTTTTAAAACACTGCCGATAATTAGACTTGAACTAGAAAAAACAAGCTTTATCGGCAAAGCGATATTTGTACATACTTCGAAATTAAGTGAACAAATTTTTTTAATATAAATTTACCGGAGGTTAAAATGAGTAACACTAAACCTTTTATTTTTACCATGATCTTACTCTTATTACTGGGCGCCTTCATGGCTGTTTCATCCATCGGCTGCGGGAATTCATACGGAACCCCTTACGGTTTTTCAAATCTGGTGCCGCATGACGCGTCCATCGCGATAAAAATGATCAACACTTCTTCGGTATCGGGCGGTTTCCACGCTCCCAAAAGCAGCGCGAACCTTCTTCTATCGCCGGCCGCTCCGCTTCGCGCCACCGGCACGACCATAACCGAAACTTCATCTACTACGACCAACGTCACGGCTTCAGGCACTCTCATTAAGATCCGCCCGGACGACGTTTACGTGAGCATTTCAGATATGTCGATCTATTCGACGGATGGAAAGGAATACGTTCTTTTCACCGAACCTAAAGAGATAAACCTTTTAAACCTCATAAAAGACGGCGAAGTTATAGCCATGGCGTCCGACGTTCCCGTCGGCGATTACAACAGAATGAAATTCAACATCAATTACATGAGAATATTAAACGATGGCGAAAAGCAGAGAATAGCGCTCGATCAGACCGTTTACCTTTCGACGAACGACGCCAACCTCACCCAGTTCTCGCTTCAGTCCTCGATGAAATCGAACGTGAAACTCAACTTCGACATCAACGATAAGGTATTTAAAGACAGGAACGGCAATTATCAGGTATTCCCTTCGCTCTTCCTGATATATGAAGGCGCCGAAGTTATCCAGCGTTATAATTAATAATAATCGTTTCGAAACAACTTAAAAGATAATCAAATAAAATTTTTCACGGCAGATACGCAGGGACGCGTTAGTGCCGCCAGAGCCAGGGACGGGCGAGAAGCGACGGGCGAAGAGCTGCAAGCTAAAAGCCTCGAACTTTATGGGCGGAACCGTGAAAAATTTTATTTTATATTTCCTTTAATTTGACTTTTAAACCTTTCGGGTGTATAATAAAAGATAGAATATTAGAAAAACATATAACACTTAAATACATTTTATTGATTTATTTCAAAGGAGGCACGCAATGACGATGAAAACCATACTTCCCCCGCTTCTCGGCGCGGCGCTCGGTTATGTCATGAGCCTCGTCTCTCAATCGACGGGCGGCGGCTGAGCCATGACATGCAATCCGTACATATCCGTCGCCATGGGCGCGATATTCGGATTGATCATAGCCTTAGGCTAAGGCTCTAAACTTCGTTAAGATCAAAGATCGTTCAGAATAGAACGGCCGAGCTTTAAAATTTGAGGCGCGGCCGTTTTGTTCATTGCTTTATTAAGAGGGATACCGCCTGTAAATAAATTGGTCCGGTTGACACTTTTGATATAACTATGATATAATTCACGCGTGTTTCTATCAAATTTAAAGACCGTAAGAAAATATATCTTCGATTACCGCTGGACCATATTATCCGGATCGGTAGCTTTGATCATCACCGATTGTTTCGGAATGTCCATTCCCTGGCTCATAAAGAACGCCATCGATTCGATACCGGCGCAGAAGTCTGATTCGACGCTTTATAACTACTCGGTGCTGATAATTTCGGCGGCCATACTTCAGGGCGCATTCAGATACATCTGGCGCCTCGGCTTATTCGGCGTGTCCAGAAGGATAGAATATCATCTCAGGAACGAATATTTCACCCATCTTTTAAAATTACAGCAGTCCTTTTATTTTAAGAACAGGACGGGCGACATAATTTCACGCGGCACTAACGATCTCAACGCCGTGCGCGATCTCGTCGGACCCGGCGCCCTTATTTTCGTGGATACTATAACGCTTATTACCGTTAGCCTTTCACTCATGTTATACATAAACTGGAAACTCACGCTTTATTGCCTCATCCCCATGCCGCTTCTGACCATCGTCATATATTACGTGGGCGATATGATAGAGCGCACCTACGAAAAGATGCAGCAGAAACTCGCCGATCTCACCGGCCGCGTTCAGGAAAACATTACGGGAATAAGGACTATTCAGGCATTCCGCCAGGAAGATAACGAGATCCGCCGTTTTTCAAAAATGTCGCGCGATTACGTGAAATATAATATTTTCATGGCCAAGGTCAACGGCATAGAGGAACCCATAATATTCTTTATTTCGGGCACTTCGATGAATATCCTTTTATATTTCGGCGGCCTCGGCGTTATGAACGGAACTAATACTCTGGGTGAGCTCGTCGCGCTTAGCGGATACCTTATGCTCTTAGCATGGCCTCTTTTCGGCCTCGGTTGGCTTGTGAATTTATATACGCGAGGCATAGCTTCAATGGCGCGTATCGATGAAGTTCTCAACACTCAGCCGGAAATTTTCGATAACGATCAATGCGACCGTTCGATCGAAAAGATAACCGGAGAGATCGAATTCAAAGGCGTTAATTTCGTTTATCCCGGAAAAATAGTTCCGGCGCTCAAAAACATATCGTTTAAGATCCCGGAGGGAAAAACTCTGGCTATAACGGGGCCTCTAGGTTCCGGAAAAAGCACCATCTGTAATCTGATACCGCGTTTCATCGAATCCGGTTCCGGCGAAATAATCGTCGGCGGGCACGATATAAAAAAAACGCCGATGAAAATTTTAAGGGAGAGTATCGGCTATGTCCGGCAGGAACCGTTTCTCTTTTCAGACACCATTATAGAAAATCTCAGGTTCGGGGATAATTCGGCCGACATCGAAAAAATAAAAAAATACGCCGACATATCAAGAATATCGGGCGATATAGAAGACTTCCCTGAAAAATATGAAACTATGCTCGGCGAGCGCGGAGTAACCGTTTCCGGCGGACAGAAACAAAGGCTCGCCATATCGCGCGCGCTTTTAAAAAATCCTAAAATATTGATTTTTGATGATACGCTATCCGCCGTTGACACCCGGACCGAAGAAGCTATATTATCGGAACTTAATAAAATAATGAAAAACGTTACTTCAATTATTATTTCACACAGGATATCGAGCATTATGAACGCCGACGAGATAATAGTTTTAGACGGCGGCGAGATAATAGAGCGCGGATCGCACAAGGAACTGATACAGAACAACGGCTTATACGCGAGGACCTATCAGAAGCAGAGACTTAAATTTGAACTGGAAACGCTTGAATAGAGTGTATAGTTGATAGTGAAGAGTGAATAGTTATGGATTTGGCCGTTTATATAAATTAAGAAGGGTTCAAACAGGATGAGTTCGTTTCAAGACGACGTAATAACCGGGAAAGCGTACGACTCAAAGCTCGTTAAAAGGCTTTTTGATTTCATAAAGCCGTATATGAGTTATTTTTTCCTGTCCATTTTTTATCTCGCCGTCGTCACTTTTTTAGACCTTCTTCCGCCGTATCTGACCAAGGTCGCCATAGACGATTATATCGCGAAGAACAGGGCCGGAGAGATATATAAGATAATACTGATGTATCAGGGCGTGCTCATAGCGCATTTCATATTCCAGTATCTGCATATTTATTCGATAAACGCAATGGCCCAGAACGCCATGTACGATCTGCGCGTTAAAGTTTTCTCGCACATACAGTCGCTTTCGTTCACATACTTCGATAAAAATCCCGTAGGCCGAGTTATAACGCGCGTCATCGGCGACATTGAAACGCTCAACGATCTTTTAAGCGCCGGTTTCATAACCATAGTCGGCGATTTTTTCTCGTTAGCCGGCATTGCTGTCATGCTTCTGGTGCTCGATCTGAGGCTCGGGCTGATGACCATGTGCGTCATCCCCGTTTTAATAGGCATGACCGCGATATACCGTAAATTCGCCCGCGACGCCTATAGGAACGCGCGCGTAAATCAGTCTAAAATGAACGCGTATTTTCAGGAGAACGTCTCGGGAATGATAGAGGTACAGAATTTCGCCCGCGAAAGCCTTAATTCGGACAAGTTCGACAGGATCAACGCCGATAACCGCAACACCTACATCAGGGCGATAACTCAGAACGCGATATTTTTCCCGGCGGTCGAAATAGTGAGCGCGCTTGCTATCGCGTCTATCGTTTATTACGGCGGCGGCGCCGTAATCTCAAATTCCATCGGGCTCGGCGTTCTGGTCGCGTTCACGCAATATATAAACCGCTTCTTCAAGCCTATCCGCGATATAGCCGAAAAATACAACGTTTTTCAGATGGCTATGGCGTCATGCGAAAAGATCTTCAGCCTTCTAGACACTGAACCCGCGATCAAAAACCCTGAATACGCCCTTGAAATTAAGGATTTTAAAGGCAATATAAAATTCGACGACGTCCGGTTTGAATACAACAAGAATGAAGAGATACTCCACGGCGTTTCATTCGAGGTCAAAGCCGGCGAATCGGTGGCGATCGTGGGTCAGACGGGTTCGGGAAAAACGACCATAATAAATCTTCTGGCGCGTTTTTATGATATCAAATCAGGGACCATATGCCTGGACGGGGTGGATATAAGAACGGTCGATCTGAAGGCGCTTAGATCATACGTCGGCATAATGCAGCAGGATGTCTTTCTTTTCGCGGGAAGCATCGAGAAAAATATTAAAATGAATAATCCCAACATATCGGAAGAGATCATTAAAAACTCCGCCCGTTTCGTGAACGCTGAAAAATTCATAGAAAAACTTCCGATGAAATATAACCAGGAGGTCGGCGAACGCGGAATTTCGCTCTCCGTCGGGCAGCGTCAGCTTCTGGCTCTGGCCCGGGCTCTCGCTTTCGATCCGAAGATCATAATCATGGACGAGGCCACTTCGTCCGTCGATACCGAGACCGAATATTTAATTCGCGACGCGCTGAAAAAGCTTTTGAAGAACAGGACCTCGATAATAATAGCGCACAGGCTCTCGACGATAAAGAACGTCGATAAAATAATCGTGCTTCATAAAGGCGTCGTCCGCGAGGTCGGCTCGCACGAAGAACTTCTCAAGAAGCGCGGGATGTATTATAAGTTATACGAAATGCAGTACCGCGAACAGGAAGAAGCGGCCAGCTGAGCTTAATTGCGCCGGTTCACATTTTACAGCAAATTATCCGGAACACTCCTAATATGTTAATTCAGCTGAGCCGGCGGGCGGTTTTTTGGCGCGGTTCGCCGCATTATTGCTATCTTCCGAATTTATAGTGTTTTCTTACCTTTTCAAAAACCGTCCACTCGCAGCTTAAGCCCTCGGGGAATATAACGAGATCTCCGGGGCCGAACTTCGCTTCTTCAGATCCCGCTTTTACAGATACTTTTCCTTCGAGTATGAGACAGGTTTCCTTTTCGTCATAAGACCACGGGAAAGTTTTAGGTTCGCACTCCCATATGGGGAGTTTTTTCATGTCGATGATCTCCTGGGCCGTCGGTTTTCTAACCTCGATCTTCATTTATATTCCTCCGCGTGATAAATTTTTCCGTTTATTATCGATATATAGTTAACCGCGCAAAAGATGCTTATCTGAAAGCGATGATAATTTTTTGTCCGCGATATATTTTAAACCAGACGGCGCCATTATGTCAACCGCAAAATATAACCGCTTCTTTTACTCAGGTGACGGCAGCGTACAGCCGGGCCGTTATCATATGAATGCCGAAAAAAACGAAACGGCAGACCTTTAAGCCTGCCGTTCGAATATATCCGTTCTGATATTTTATTATTGGTTTTAAGGGATCATTACCCAGTTGACTATCTGAGTTACCGATTCATAAGGCGGTTCCTTAGGCGGTATATTGAGCTCTCTCGCCTTTTTAGCGTGCGCCGTGGCCTTTTCGAAGTTTCCGACATAGTTGTAAAGAGCGGCCATCAGAGCGTGAGCTTTCGCGTTATTAACGCCGATATCGGAATGAGCCGGCTGATAAACATAATCGGGAGAATCAAGGCCCATTTTAGTCATGAGATCGATCGCTTTCTGCATGTTATCTTTCTGGGCCGTCGAAAGCCAGTAACCGGCCATTCCTATTTTAGCGTCATTGTCTAAATCTTTCGCTTTATCGAAATGATCTTTCGCGTCGACTATTCCGGTGGATCTGGTCTTGGCGTAACCGAGCCCGACATGAGCGTCAATTTCCTGTTCGGCGGTATGCTGATAAGCGAGAACGTTGTTGAAATATTCTATCGCTGTCGTATAACGGCCGAGCTTGAAATCTTCCCAGCCTTTCTGAAGTTCCACATACGCCGGAGTATATTCGGCCTGATAGCCGGAAGTGCCTATGACGCCTCCGCCGCAGCCTGAGATAAGCAAGCTGTTTCCGGATAACAATAAAGCCAGCAGCATCAGAAATAAGAGGTCTATCTTCTTAAGTGTTTTTTTATTGCTGTAAAATGCGTTTGTCTTAGAGCGAGTTTTTGTTGATAAATTCATCTGCAACCTCAATTTTTTCACCTTCCTTAAGGCCTATTTTAATACCGCTATTTTTCCGAACTTTTCTATTTTCTTATCGGCACAATTTACCTTTATCTTATAGAAGTAAATGCCGTTGGCAACTGTTTTTCCGTCATCGTTGGCAAGGCCGAGCCATGTAGCCCTGAATTTACTGGTGCTTCCAAGTTCCGGCATTACCGAAAGTTCGGTCACTGGATTGGCGTTGACGTCATATATATAAACCGCAGCGTCAATAGCGTTATTGAGAGTGCCGTCGACCGCGAAGGATATGGTTGCGTTACCGGATCTGACAGGGTTAGGATATGAGACCGCGTTCGTTATCTTAGGATCGAGGTTCGGAACGACCACGTTATTGACCTGGCGGCTGACGTTGCCGGCGCGGTCGGACATTTCAAATACCACGCTGTGAGCTCCCGCCGTCATGTTGTCGGACGGTACATATGTTATTTTCGATTCGCGTTCGTTGTACTCGCCTTTATAAGCTACGCCGTCGATTTTAACCATGGCCGTGTTCGGATCGATGCCTGAACCGAATTCCGAGATAAATGCGCAAAGTTCAGGGCGGGCAGTCGTGATCTTCGTCGTCTTATCGGGATATGACCTGGTTACGACGGGCGCTTTAGTGTCTTCGAATACGCCGTATATGCCTGTAGCCTTTATCGGGGTCGTGAATTTTTTGTCGGCATATGTTCCGCCTACGAAATCCCACAATATACCGTCGGCCGAATAGTATAACCCGGTATTTTTAGACATCTTTTCGGCTTCGTAGTCTATCGCGATGGATCCTTCGACCTTGAGATTTCTGACTGGTGAAACATCGTATAATAATGACTTCTGCGTAAGTTCGGCGGCCGTCTTATCTTTTTCGCTGTCAGGCGCTATCTTCACGTCGACCGCGCCGGATGAGCCTTCCGACCTTGAAACCATCATAACTTTATTTCCGAGAGCTTTTATTTTTATATCGGCCTTAACGTCTTTCGATACGCTTTCGAGCGCGGCCATTCTCGCGGGAGCGGCTTTAGGTGAAAGGTTAGACGCCGCAGCCGTTCTTCCAAGGATGTTGTTTCCTATGTATTCGAGTTTATAAGGGAATACGTACATTTTTCCGTCAGCCATGGCGCGCTGGGGAATATTGACCGATACGCCCATGTCTTTTGATTCTATGAAGTTATTTTTAGAGCTTTTATATTCGACCATGAGGAATTTCGATTCCTTCAAAATGTCGGGTGTCGGCCAGTAGCCTATGTTGTTTCTGGTGTCGATGCCCGAAACTCTGATGTTGTTTTCGCCGATGGTGCCGGTGGTCGATGTAGCGTAAAGGTTCTTCGCCATTATGTTGACCGGTAGCTGGTTGTTATTTCCATTCGATACGATTATAAAGCATGAAGGCGGTATCAAAAGCGTTTCTGACGCCTGCATGTTTATAAGTACGTTCTTTTCGTCTATGGGGTTTAAGAATGTGCGAACGCCGAAGCCGGGAGCCGTGTCTATCTCGAAGTATTTGTAATAAGTTACCGCTCCGCCTTCCATGGTGTTCCAGGAAGCGTCTAAGAAGCCCGTAACTATTATGTCGGCTAATCCGTCAAATTCCTCGCCACGGCCGTAAGGTATGTAACCCATGCCGCTCGCGGTTTTTCCGACGACAGTAAGGTCCGTGATCTCGATGGCTGAAGTGCCTTCGGCAGATTTAGGATCGAACTTGATCGAAGGTTTTATAACGTAATCGGTCAGGGGAAGCATATCTATAGGAGTATTGAACGTTACCTCGAATTTTATCTTGCCTGAAGTTATGTAACCGTTAGCGTTAGGCGACGGATCCGTCAGGGTGATGTTATTTATCTTAGGTATTTTCCTGTTGAGATAAATTCTGGCTTCTTCCGAAGGATTTGAGAAATTACTTGCCCTGTCGACGACGTAAGCTACGATCCTGTAATCGCCGTCATCGTTAGGAAGCGTTATATCAACTTCATTAGTGTCGTAGCCGTGTACCTCGCTCATTTTTCCAAGTTCGGTATATTTAAGGGTCTGTCCGTCGGTGTTTTTGACGTAACCGACCGATATCGAATATCCTACCGTGCTTGGCGCGCCTTCATATAAAAGCACTCTAACTCTTACGCTTCTGGTTTTAACATGAGTGGTCGAAGCTAAAGGAGTGGTGTTGACATGCTGAGGATTAAGGTTCTGATAATCTATTACGCCTACTATTTTAGGTGTTTGAGGCGCGAGATTATCGACCGTGAACTGTCTGCGTTCGGAAGTGCCGTATGCCTGGCCGCTGACCGCGGATACCTGCCAGTAATATTTCATGCCGTGCTTCAAGAGTTCGTTCTGAAGCGTCTCGTGAGTGAACGAGGTGGCCGCTACGTCGTATGAATATATACGGTTGGTCGATCCGTCATCTATGAATGAAAGGTTATCGGATATCTGGATACGGTACATCGATGCGCCCGTGAGAGGTTTCCAGGTAAATGCGAAGGTGGATTTGGTCACGTTCACGAAAGTGTCGTTAGCCGGGGTTGAAAGCAGGACCACGTCGGTCGTGCTCGCGGCAGTTAATGTCCATGAAAACGCTGCAGTGGCCGATGAACCTATAGCTTTTCCAATTCCGTTTCCGGCCTTATCGACCGTACCGTTTTTATTAACGCTTCCATCAGGATTTGCAGGCGAGTTCGGCGGGTTGACGCTGAAAGTATAACTTTTACCCTGTTTATAAGGGGTTGAAGAACGGAATATCAGCTCTCCGACAGTTTTATCATAGACAAGGTTGGCGGGGTTCGTATCCGTGGTATATAAAGTTGATGCGCCTGTTTCATTATCGGTAACGTTGAGGTAAACTCTGTCGATACCGGCGAAATTATCCGTGAGCGAACACTTTACCTGTCCGTTGACCAGGTCGTAAATAGTAGTTTGAGGATTCTGGTTCGACGCTTTCGGACCTTCCGTGTCATAGAGGAACGATATATTGACATAACTCTGTCCGGCGGGTATCTGGAGCGGTTTCCCGGTTCTGTCGCTGGCCGCGCGAAGGCGCAGTTCGTTAGTGCCCTGTTTTACGAGCGCGGAATCGTTTGAAAGGTCGAGCACTATTATTTCATGCGTACCGGCTACGGAAGCTGTATTTGTCGTGGTCCAGCTGATCTGGGCGTCTCCGTTTCTGAAGGTCCTGCCGTTAAGATCGAGAAGCAGCGAGGAATGGTCTATGAGGTCCTCGTCTATAAGGACGGTTCTTATTATTAAAGGCTCGAGGTTTGAATACCTGTAAGCTCCGGTCGCCTGATCGGGAGGAAGAGGAACGCTGTCGTTGAATGAAACGACGGGGCCCGCCATGTTTGATATAGCGAATGACCATGTATAGGGAGGGATCAGCGCGTTAGGCGCCGGAGCGGGAGGAACGGTAGGTGTAACCGCCTTGTCCAGAGCGGTCGCGATCCTTACCTCGACGGAACCTATACCCATGGGATGCGCCGGATCGAGCGAAGGATTGAAACTTAATATCTTCGTTGAAGGATTATAAGTAAGTCCCGGATTGTTGGCGTCATCTACCGCCAGAGTTCTTTCCCAGGTGGCCGCGGGATTCGATATGGGCGTAAAAGTTACTATTACGCTTATGCCGGTAGGAGAATAATCAACGCCGGAGCCCGCGTCGTCAAGTTTGATGTTTATTATCGGATTTGTGGTCGAGGTCGTAGTGCCCGGAGCCGGATAGGGATTAGAAGGCACAGGCGGGGTATTGTCCACGTAAAATGTCCATGAATACTGACTCATAGGATTACCTACCGTGTCCTTCGCGGTTTGAAGCGAAACGGTGACCGTGCCTTCAGCCAGATCCGTAGGAGGCGTGAGCAATAATACGTTATCGGTGCTTCCGGCAGCGTGATTGAGCGTAAGGTTCGGACCTACGTTAAACGACATATAGTTATTTCCGTTAGATATAGTCATTAAAACCGATGTCGGATCGATGCCGTCGGCGTCATCGAGATGAAGCGTTATAGGCGGTCTTTTGGTTTTATAATAACCGCCCGCAGTGGGTAGGGCTTCGCCTACGCCGGGAGCGTTGGCGTTGGTGTTAACCGTAAATGACCATGAATAATCTGCGCCGGGAGCTCCGCCCGAGCCGCCGAGACGGTTTCCTGCCATGTCGGACGTTGCGCTTCCGACTACTACGTTGACGGTGCTGTTTTTAGCGAATTTCAAACCTATAAGCTGGGGTTTGAAAGTTATTCTGTAAACTCCGACTCCCGCTGGCGTTACGCTCATCGCGGGGCTCGGATTTGAGACGCCCGGAAGGTTAGGGGAATATTGAGTTCCGTTAACGCTCATAACTACGCTTTCATATTTTAAGCCTGATATCGCTTCGGTTAATGTGCATGTTATTTCAGTCTGTTCAGTGCCGTTGCTTCCCGTCGGAACGGTGGAAGCCGGGTCTACAGCGGGGCCTCTTGAATCGACAATTATGCCGTCGTTCACGCTGGTCGAAAAATCGGGAGTAGCGTCCTGGGCCATGACATGAATTTCCCATGTCCCGTCAGTGTTCACGCGAAGGCTTCCTGAGCCGGCCCCGTTGGCGGGAAGGGTTCCCGCGCCCATATCAGTCCAGCTGTTGGTCGTAGTTGGAGGCGTAGCGGGAGGAGTTACGGCGATCGCCCAGTATTTTGTGATCTTGGCGATGCCGTTTGAGTGGGTGAACCCCTTCCATGTAAAATTGACCAATTGGTTATTTGAATATACTAAACTATTTTCAACTATTACCGATGCGCCGGCCGAGCTGGGTCCGCCGGTATTGACGCTGAAACTTCCGCCGCTTGTAACGTCGGTGGATGTGTTTCCGGCCGGGTCCGTGATCTGGGCGAACATTGTGCAGACGCCGTCTGTGCTCGGAATGCCGGCTATATTAACCGCGGTGGCCGTTTGTGCTATCGTGATGGTGCCTGTGAACGAAGTTGCCGTTCCGGTTGCGGGCATCAGCGTAAGTAAAGCCGGAGTTCCGTTAGGAGTGATGACGGTTAGAACGAGCGACGCGAGATTAGCGCTGCCGGCATCCGTTACCACCGCCGTTATATTAACGTTTCCGACCGAATACGGCTGAGATGTAGCACCCGGATTATATGTTATAGCTATCTGAGGTTTTGTCTGATCGACCGTGAGGTTGACCGAGTTAGATCCGCCGCGGGCGTTGATCGCCTGGACCGTAACTGCTCCGTCAGCTAAAACGGATGCCGCGAAAGACCATTGTCCGCCGACGGTTACAAGAGCGGTGCCCTGTCTTACGCCGTTTATCTGAACTTCAAGCGTCGTGGAAGCATCGGCGGTGCCCGACACGTTAAAGTTTCTGAATTTCGAATATACGGGCGGAGTTATCGGGCCCGAGTTGATCGTAACTATGGTCGGAGGATTTGTAGGAATCGTTGGGGTTACCGGCGCCTGCACGGTTATAGTGCCGCCCGCCGCTGAAGCTGCGCCCTCGGCTGATGATGTTGCAAATATTGTGTAAGTGCCTGCCGGAGCCGATATGGTCGCGCTTCCGAAACCTACGCCCTGGCCCGCGGCGATAGTGATCGAGCCGCCGCCGTAAGACGCGCCCGAGCCGCTTCTGATGCCCCATGATATCGTCGTCGGTGAAACGGTTGTCGTCACGCCGACCGAAACGTTATTATTCGGGGGAACGGTATCGATGACGCTCGGTCCGGTATTTGTCACCGTGAAAGTAGCGTTAGCCTCGCCTGAAAACCCGAACACCAAAACGAGCATCAGCACAGCGAAAAAGCCGTAGTTTAAAGTTCTCTTCATTGAAATCCACCTTCCATAAATATATAAAAAATAAACAAATTTCACCTGAAAAACTGGTCTTATATAAGCAACATATCGGTAATAAACAGCAAATGTTTATAGGTTTTATATAAAAGAAGGTCACCGGTCTAAGCAGTGAAAAGTTAAGAGTGAATAGTGGATAGTTAATGAAGTTTCGCTTCGCCCGGTCATTTTTAAACGCTCAAGCCGGAAAATAAGTATTCCTGAAAAATCGGCGCGGTATTTTATGATTACAGTAAGTTCTTATACATTAAATCTTATATCCTCTTTTTATATAACGTGTTTTGAAAACTTATATTGCAATTAAATCCTTTTTCTGAAACAATTGAAATATTTCCGAGCAATTGATCTTCGACGGTTGAAATAACCGACTGCAGGCCCATTTGACCATCGTTGCGATAGTCAAACCCCGAAGGCAGGCCCACTCCGTTGTCTGAATAACTGATGTCGATAGTTTGTTCACGTTTCACTATAGATAATAATATTTTCCCCCGTCTTTCGGAAGGAAAGGCATATTTCAGTGAATTCGAAACCAGTTCATTAAGGATTAGCCCGCATGGAATGGCGATATCAATCAATACTGATATATTTTCGATATTCAGATCGATCGATATTCGATCCGGCGATATATTATAACTTTTCATTAAAAGGTTGGTCAGTTCAGAGGCATATTCATTAAGATTAATATTTGAAAGGTCTTTTGATTTATATAATTTTTGATGCACCAGGGCCATTGAATGTATTCTGGTTTCAATATCCTTGAAAATATTTTTAAATTCGCGGCTGTCCGTTTTAAGCGAATGCATCATAAGCATAGCGCATATCATCTGCATGTTGTTCTTCGTTCTGTGGTAAAGTTCTCTTAACAGGGCTTCCTTTTCAAGAAGAGAGGCTTTTATTTTTTCTTCGCTTTGTTTTCTGAAGGTTATATCTTCAATCATTCCTTCGATATACAAATTTCTGCCAGTTTCATCTTTCACCAAATGTGCGTTGATCGAAATCCATATTTTTTCACCGTTCGCATTGATTATTTTCGTTTCCAAATTTTGAATGGTCACGTTTTTTTTGAGAATATCCTTGAAATCGGAAAACTTTTCAGGCGAAACAAATCTTTTTTCAATATTTTCAGAAACTATACCGCCTGAATTATTTATCAAATCCATCATTTCTTCCGGGTTGGCATAACCTAAAATTTTCGCGAGGGCGGGATTCGCACCGATAAGCTTATCATCGAGCGTTAGCTGGAAAATGCCTTCGATAGAGTTTTCAAATATCTGACGGTATTTCAGTTCGCTCTCCCGGAGTGCTTCTTCAGTCCGTTTGCGTTCGGTGATATCCTGCATCATACCCAACATGCGTGTCGGGCGGCCCGTATGGTCTCTGAACACGTTAGCCTCGCTGTGGATAGACCGTATTTCGTTGTCGCTTCTAACGATACGGTATTCCACGTCGTAACGCGGACCGTCCACGCTTAGCGCCTCGACGACGGCCCGGCCTAGTCGCAGCCTGTCCTCCGGATGGATGAGCGTCAGCCAGCGTTCGTGCCACTGTTCCAGGTTGAAAACCTGTTCCTGCGAGGAAATGCCGAATATGCGGCAGGCTTCATCCGAAAGAGTGATCCGGTTGGCCGTGATGACTCGGTCCCAGTAACCTACGTGGGCTATGCGCTGGGCTTCCTCGAGTTTGCCCCGACTGTCCTTAAGGTTGCGATACGCCAGCAGAGTGCTCAACCCATCCCCCAGCCGTCTACCGATCTCCTGGAAAAGCCTTTCCTCATTGGCCGTCCAGACACGCGCGCAAGTGCATTGATAAATTCCAAATTGCCATGGACTGCCTGTTCTTGGATAAATCGCCATTGACATGAAAGACTTGAACCCGAACCGTTCTGACACGTCCGCGGGCAGCGGATGAGAAGCTTCCAGGCCAAATTTGACGGGACCGTTCGACGCCAGTAAAATTCGAAGCGTTTCCGCGACGTCAGGTTCCATCGCTATTTCGAGTTTTAAATCGAAAGCACCCGGATATCCAGGCCTGTTCCGCTCCATCATTGCTCGCCACGTGGCTGCCTCGGGATCGCACGGATAGACCAGCCATGTCCGGTCGCAATTGAATATTGAAAGCACGGTGTCGAGAACATCGCTCATCATGCTGTCAAGATCGGAGGCTCCTTGAATAGCCCGGTTGATCTTATCCATATTTTCAAAAAATCGCTGCCGGGCCAGACGCTCCTCTTCCGCCCGCCTGCGTTCAGTGATATCCTGAACTATTCCGATGGAACGAAGAGGGGCTCCATCCTTATCATAGAAGGTTTCACACTGTTCGTGGACATATTTGATCCGGCCGTCATTAAACAAAAGACGATGATCGATTGAATATACAGATCTATTTTTTACCGAGGCAGTGTACGCCGCATTTACTGCATCACGATCTTCCGGATGAATTGCGTTCAAGAAAGCTTCGTATGAAGCGCCAAAATGATTTGGATCGATTTCAAAAATGCAATAAATTTCATCTGACCAGATAAGGACATTTTTAACCAGATCCAATTCCCAATTTCCGATATGAGCAAAATGTTGTGCTTCGTTCAAGCGAGATTCACTTTGTTTCAATAGTTCCTCGTTCTTTTTGCGTTTGGCTTTACTCTCTATAAATTCAAGAGCAAATGATATATCATTTGTCATTTCATCAAGAAGTTTAATATCTTCTTCATCGAAAAAATCGGTTTCATTAGAGTATATGGTGAATGTGCCAATTACTTTATCGAAAACTATTAATGGAAAAGCCGCAATGGATTTATAATCATACTTCATAGCGTTATTCCGCCAGGGAATCATACTATCATCGTGTTTGATATTGTTCGATATTTTATGTTTACCTGTCTTGACGGCAGTTCCAGCGGGACCATTACTTCGGATATCATTGTTTAAATCGATGTTAATATTTTTCAGATAGTCTCCTGAAACTCCAGATGAAGCGACAACATCAACTTTGTTCGTTTGTAAATTTACCATACCAATCCATGCCATACGAAACTTGCCGTATTCAATAGCAATGCGACAGGCTTCATTTAACAATTCCTGGGTTTCGTGAATTCTGACAATTGCTTGATTAATATTGCTTTGAACGGCATAGATACGATTAAGTCTGAGAATCTGTTCTTCCGCCTGCTTTCGTTTGGTGATGTCGTGGCCGCAAGCCAGCACACTGACTACTTTCCCGTAATGGTCGTATTCCGGTATTAATACGTAATCCAGGTAGAGCATTACTCCATGTGCGTTTACCCAGGAAAATTCAAATGCCTGTGGAGTTCCGCTCTTCAGTACTTCCAGGAGTTTTTCCTTATACTCATTATTAATAGGTTTGGGGACCCTGGGAATATCGGCCGCGTGCACATTGACGACCTCTCCGCTGGATAGGCCGCTGGCGTCTTCCCAGGCAGGGTTTACATAAACCCTGTGAAGATTTGGGTCGTAACGGACAATCAGGTCCGGGATATTCTCCACCAGGGTGCGGTATCCCTGTTCCTGTATGCTCAGTGCCTGCTCCGCCCTGCGTCGCTCAGAAAGTTCAACCTGCAGGCGTTCGTTCGCGTTTTCTAATTCGAGAGTACGCTCCGCAACTCTTTTTTCAAGCTCTTCATTTAATACAAGAAGTTCCTCTTCGGTTTGTTTTCTTACTTCAATTTCCTGTTCGAGCTGGTCATAAGCCTTTTTAAGCTTCGTATATCCCGATATCTCATTTTTCAAAATCATTGCCACGTAATTAAAAAAAACGGACAATTGACGATTAATCGGCTGCATTCCAATATGAAGGTTTTCCATTTTATAAATACCTATGATATCCTGCCCTATCATAAGCGGAAAAAGCCATGTATAAGCCTTTGAAAATTCCGGGGTCGTCATCAAAGTAGCGCTGAAGGGATATTCGTGTTCGATCTGATTGCGCGTTTCAACAACCTGTGCTACCAGAGGATCGTCAATTTTATCGATTAATTTTCTGACGCCATAGGCGTCGGCGTAATATAAATCGCTCTCGATCCAGTAGTATATAATGTGATTGAGACCGCCGATAATGTCAAGGGAGTTGCGCAAAAGATTTTCAATTGTATTTTCAAGCCCCGGGGCGGAACTTATTTTCCCCATCAGACCGATTATCATCTGTGAATAAGAATTATCGCCGGCCAATTTTTTTACACGCGCTCTGAGGTTATCGATCTCATTTTTTGGGGTGTCTATTTTTTCAGCCATTTGAGATGCACCTCATTTTTTTTGAAATGGCGTCCCAAAGGACGGTTTCAAGATGATCGAGAGCTACGTCCATCCAGAGTAAAGGCAAATCAACCATTTTACCGGCCTTTTCGACTTCAGTCGTAAAATCTTCCGAACACGGCGTTTTAAGGCATAATAAATAACTATGGCCGTCATGATAAATATCACGCGCAACGTTAAGGTGTTTTCCATAAGTATCGAGCATAATTCTGTCCCATTGATTGGCCCAGTCTTCAAGCATAAAAAATGCGCCTTTTGAAAGTTCCGCCGTAAATAATTCGTGGCCGAGAAGCATATCGGCGCAATTTTGTCCTTCCGTCCGAAATACATTCGCGTTAGCTAATATTTCATCCATCAAAGGATGGCATGTTCCATAAAAAACAATAACGTCTCTTTTCCGATGTTTTAAAAGTGCGCCTTTCAGAGTTTTTTCGAGTTTTTTGAAATTGACATCGAGAGCAGTGTCTAAAAATAAGGTTTCAAGCGGCCAATTGTTTTTTTCAATCAGCCATTTGATCTCTTTTTTTAGAATGCCGCACCCTATAAGCAGGATCTTTTTTTTATTCATAAAATGCGCCCTCTGGATTTGCGCCAAATTCAACGGCCGATTCAATCATAGCCCTGATGTTTTTTTCGGGAATAGCCAAAGGCATAACGAGGGTGCCGAAGAAAAATTTGCCGTCCGCTATTCCCGCGGCCAGCATTCTTTTAACTTCAGCCCGGCATTCTTCCGGGGTCCAGTCTATCATTTTCATATCGTTAATAACTCCCGCCGCGAGAGCTCTTCCGGCAATAATACGCTTCCCTTCGGCTATGTCGTCCAGCGGGCTGAGATAAAAGGTTTTAAATCCAATTCGTTCGATTACCCTGTCGATAACCGGATTCATTCGCGCGCCGCCGCAATAATACACTATCCCGTCCATGTTTGATTGTTTCAAGTCTTTTTCCATCCATGGAAGAGACATTTGATCGAACAGACGCATCGGTATAAAATCCGTTGATCCGAAAGGGTTTGAATAAATAAAAATATCGGCTCCTGCGGCGCGGTAAGCAGCCAGCTCCTTTCTGAAAAAATCCGAACATTTATACAAAAGTTCGTCACGAAGTTCGGCGGGTCCCGAAAGAAACAATTCCATCCATTTTTCCATTCCCATCAATATTGCCGGAAGCGTCATGGATGCGGTCAGATAAGCGCAAATAGGATGTTTGCCGCCGGCTTCGGTTTTTAATATCTTCAGACATTTTAAAGACTCTGAAAATGCAGGATGTGAGATGATATCGTCCGGCACTTGAAGTTTATTTATATCTTCATAACTTTTAATAACGAAATCTTCCACGTTGGGCGGGCCGTCTTCGGCGAATTTTATCTTCGAACACCCGAGAATTTCAGCTTCTTTTCCTACATAAAAAAGGCTCCACAGGTTGTCGTATCCGTATTTTTCTCTCATTTTCAACTGGGCTTCGGCTACATATTCGCCCTTTGAATAATATTCGCGCGGCGATAACCCGAGTTCCCGTGGGCCCTGATCGATCAAATTGCAAAACACGGGGATGCGGTCTGCCGGTTTACCTGTAGCTGCGGCTATGAGCCTCTCCATCGCATTCATTATAAGCTCGCCTCCTTTATGAGTCCGGTAATGATCTTTCCGGCCGCTATTCCATCTTCGGCCCAGGCGTCAGCCTTGACTGTTTTATAAAGCTGTTTGTCAAAACGAAATGGCGCGCCGCCAACTATTATTTTTATGTTTTTTTCAAGTCCGCGGTCTTTAAGTATCTGCCGTACTTTCAAGCATCCATTTTCGCCTCTGGCCGTATGTGCCATCATGGCCGATATTCCTATAACACTGGCTTTTTTTTCGACCGCTTCATCGACGAATCTTTCGGGCGCCACATTTACGCCAAGATCGATAACGTCGATCATCATCGGTTTGAGGCATCCTATGACAATTCGCTTCCCGAGAGTATGTAAATCCCCGGCTGCCGTTCCGATAACAATACGGCCGACAGGATCCGGCGGTGTTTCAAATTTTGAAAACATGTTTTCGGTAACTTCATTTGCGATCTGAGAGGCCATGAAATGCTGGGCGAGGTTGGCGTCGAAATTAACGCTGATAGATTTAACCATCTGCTCTATTGCGGGAATAACTATTTTAAACACGACATCTTCTGGAGATACGCCTTTATTTACCGCGTTTTGAATAACATTCAAAGCTCCGGCTCTGTCGGTATCAAAGATAGATTCATTATAGGCTTTTATTACATCTTCAAGCATGTCCTCTCTCCTTTTTAAATACTAAAATAATTTATATTGGTTTTAAATGTCGATTTTACATTTTTTTAATTAACCTGTCTGCATTGGCCTTATGTAAAGGTTTTCGATGAAAATATCCTCGAAATCAGGGAAACCGGACATACTGACAATTGCCGCCTTTTTTTTCAAAGACATCGCGGTTTCGATCATTTCGTCAGAAAAAAGCATGAGCTCGCATCCGGCCAGAGCTGAATTTGCCATTATCTTGACTTTTTCAGGTGAAATGCCAGGAAGAAGGCCAATTTCAATAGCATTAGAAATATCTAAAAAAACTCCAAAAGCTCCGCAAACATAGATTTTTTCTATATCACCGGTTTTCATTCCGGCCTTTTTTAAAAGGCATGTAATTGCAGCTCCCACGGCGGCTTTTGCGCGTTGAAAAACGTCTATGTCGCCCGGTCTCAAAAAAATATCGGATCGGTCTTTTAAAAACTGAAAATTTTCATT
>CAZKCG010000005.1:0-156478 GCA_964551445.1 uncultured bacterium
GGTCAGTTTGAATGTGATGTTATTAAGAGTTAGGGGGGTCATGACTTCGGTGAACGTGACGGCTATCTTTTTATTGACCGCTACGAGGCTTTCGGCTTTGGCGGCATCGGTGTAGGTCACCGTGGGGGCCGTTGTGTCCGAGGCGGCGCTTGTCGTGAAGGTCCAGGTGTAGGTGGAGGCGAGCGCGTTTCCGGCGAGGTCGGTCGCGGCTTTGTTTATCGCGGAGGTATAGGTGGTGTTGGGCGCGAGATCGCTGTTCGGGGTGAAGCTCGCGACAAGGCCGAAGTTTGTGACGGTACCGGCGACGGATGATCCGCCCCCGGTCAGGGTGAAGGTAACATTTGTGATGGTGACCGAGTTCATGCCTTCGGTGAAAGTGACGGCTATCTTCTTGTTGACGGCCACGAGAGTGCTGCCGTTCGCGGGATCGGTGGATGTAACGGCGGGCAGAGTTATGTCAGGCGCGGCGCCTGTCGTGAAGCTCCAGGTGAAATTAGCCGCGAGCGTTTTGCCGCCGAGCGTCCTTGCGCCCGTGGTGATAGTGACGCTATAGACAGTGTTAATTAAAAGATTGCCGGTAGGCGTGAAATAAGCGATAAGGCCGCCGTCATAACTGACGGTTCCTCCGACCGGAACTCCGTTGCCTGTTTTAACTAAAAAGGTCTCGGTGTTGATCGTAGCGGGGGCCATGGCCTCGCTGAAAGTGGCGGAGATCTTTTTATTGATGGACACGCCGAGTTCACCATTGGAGACACCGGTTGAAGTGACCGTAGGCGCGTCAGGCAATACTCCCGTAGAACCCTGATTGGAATCGTCGCTGCTGAAGCAGCCGGCGAATAAGAAAACACCCAGAATTAAGATGTACAGAAAATAATTTTGACGCACTTTGAATACCTTCATAAATAATACTCCTTTTTCTGCGCATGGCAGGTTTTTATTGATGTTTATAACATCCGATTGAAATTGGAAATGCCGCTTTCGGCAGATCACAGTTCTTCTAACTGCATAATGCATGCCATGAAAAAGCCGGAAAAGACGAGTGATTCAGTGAGAACTTATGGCGGATATGGATAAATTGGGTCAAAAGATAATAAAAAAAACAGAGAGTCGATCAGCCAAATTGAGTTTTTTTGAGGCCGGAAGTGCAAACACTACTTTTGACAGGGTATTTGAGCCTTGCTGGAAATCGGGGTAAATACTCTTTGGAACCCTTCGGCTTTACGATTTGTTTCAGGAGCGGCTTTGTGGCGTTTACGATTTGTTTCATTTTGGGCGTTTCAGCGTTTACGATTTGTTTCAATGGACGGGGGGAATAAAGTTTTGTTGACGCACATGAAAGCGGTAAAAAAGCTGCGAAAATCGTGACAACATTATGAATTTATGATATAATAATCATTGGAAAAGAATAAAGCGAGGTTGTTTATGAGTTACAAAACCTTAATTCAAAAGGAAATCAAGAGAATGCCTGAAGAAATGCTTGGTGAGGTTATTGATTTCATAAGATTTTTACAATTGAAAATGGTCAAAGAAAGGTTTGACATTTCTTTTGCAAGCGAATCGTCTTTGAAAAAAGATTGGATGAAGCCAGAGGAAGACGAAGCATGGAAAAATTTGTAAAAGGCGATATCGTTGTTGTTCCGCGCTTGAAACCGCAATTGGCTTGTACGAAGATGGCGTGAATGCCGAAATAATACTGAAAAGAACCGGCTACACCGTCAAAGAAGTAAAAGAAGAGATAAAGAGGCGTAATCAGCTTGCGAAGCAGGCGGCACAACCGCTAAATCTTCATAGAAACATCGATAAAACTTAATAAATATACCAAAAGACATTCACTAAATTCTGAAATACGGAAGAAGTGGATGTCTTTTTCCATTGTTAATGGTAAAATAAAATCCCCGGTTTAGGGTCACTTAAATTCCCCAGGTAAATTAGATTTTTCTAATATAGGCGCGCCAGAGCATGCGCGACCCGCAGGAGGCGGGGAGTGCCGCTGGAGCCAGATGGACGATGCGCCTGAGGCGCAAGTGTCGGCGGAGCCAGGGATGGCGTGAGCCGACGGGCGAGAAGCGGCCATTTAAAAAGAGCGAGCGAAGCGAGACTACCTTATCATATAAAAAAAGTTAAGGTATCCGTTATGGATAACAAATTTTTTTTGAGGGGTGTGTCGGAGCCGCCGGCGCCACGGATGGCGAGGAGGCGGCGAGACACAAGTTGCGCGAATTCATGGATGAATTCGCGACGACGTCCCCGAGAAAAATATTTGTTATCATGAAGGAACACAGATGAATGTCCTGCTTTAGCGGTCTTCGTTGAACATAATAAATCTGCCAAGGGCGGGGGCCCCTGAGAATGCTGAAAACTAAATAAAACTCGATCCCGCAAAGAAGAAGCGCAGTTTCAAAAAGATCCCGGATGTCCGAATCTTGCAAAAACCTGAAAGCTTATGATATAATATAAGCATAATAAGCAAAAAATCAACGAAAACCATAGATAAAACGGAGCCACCGCAATTTCATTCATACACTAGCTAAGGTTTCCGTGGTACTCTCCGGAAACGACGGCGCCGATGCTCGCAAATATCAGGAAAAAAAGTAAAAGAAGCTATCGAGGAGGCAGCGAAATGAAAAAATCCGACAGATACATCAAGATAGTCGAATGGTCCGACGAAGACAACTGTTTCATCGGTACATGCCCCGAACTTTTTTACGGCGGCTGCCATGGTGACGATCCTAAAGCTGTATTCGCCGAGTTATGCGACATTGTCGATGAGATCGTTGAGATCCACGAAAAAGATGGAACGCCGCTTCCCGCCCCTATCACAAGCCACGACGTAATAGACGCCTTGCGAAAAGTAGCTTGATAATAAGTTTTCGAAGAGTAGATCATCACCTTTAAATATTCCCGCAGATCATACGGTTTAATCGCCGGCGGTTTTACAATGTGATGAGCGGTTGGTGAAAGAATTCATGAAAAAAGGCAAGGAAATCATAGCATGGCTAAAATCCCGGCTGGCGTAGTAAACGCGGTAAAAAAATTTAAAGAAGCTGTGAAATCGCGTCTTGACGTGAAGAAGGTTTTCATATTCGGGTCTTATGCCAAAGGAAACTTCACGAAAGACAGCGACATCGACGTTTGCGTGATAGCGGATAGAGTCGAGAATAATTTCATGGCGATGTTTGATATTGCGCCTCTTTCCATAGGAGTCGACCTCAGAATAGAGCCTGTCGTTTTTTCATATGACGATTACAGAGAGCGCATATCCTGCGGGTTGCTCGGCGAAGTAAAACGCTATGGCGTGGAAGTGTAGAAAGTTTCATGGAAATTGGCTGAAACTTCATAAAAACACTAAATAAACTCATAAATAAGGCATTCTGGCTTTGCGCCGGGATGTCTTTTTCTATTTCCGGAGCACAGAAAACTTCGCTCTCGGCAAATCTGTGACAGCGAAAATTCAAACATATATAATAAAATTGGGCTTATTCAGATACTTAGCCAGGACAAACTGCGGAACCCTAAAATTTCCGCAAGATAATAAAAAAGCAAAGGAGGCCGCCGTGTCGCCGATGCCATGGACGACGCGCCTGAGGCGCAAGTGCCGCGATGCCATGGATGGCAAGGAGCGGCGGGCCGAGAGCCGCCGAGATACAAGCTGCGAAAATTCACGAGGAATTTTCGACAGCGTACCCGGAAAAATATTTTGTTATCATTAAGGCAAACAGATGAATGTCCAGCCGTTCTTCGTTGAACTTAATAAATCTGCCGAGGGCGGGGGCCCCTGAGAATGCTGAAAAACAATAAAACTCGATCCCGCAAAGAAGAAGCGCAGTTTCAAAGAGATGCCGGATGTCAGAATCTTGCAAAAAGCTGAAAACTATGATATAATATGACTATGAAGGTAAAAGACATCATCAAAATGATTGAAAAAGATGGATGGTATCTTGTAGCGACCAAAGGAAGCCACAGGCAATATAAGAATTTAAATAAACCGGGCCGTGTAACTATTTCCGGTCATCTTAATGACGACATAGCGGCCGGCACTCTTAACAGTGTTATGAAACAGGCTCAGATCAAGGGGGTAAGATAAGATGCGTCGTTTTCTTGTTGTGATAGAAAAAGCAAAAGGCAATTATTGCGCATATTCTCCGGATCTTCCCGGGTGCGTCACCACGGGCCGTGATCCTGATGAAACCAGAAAAAATATGCATGAAGCCATAGAACTACATATACAGGGGCTTTTGGAAGACAATTTGCCCATACCCGAACCGTCTTCGGAAGCGGATTATATTGCCGTATAAATAAGTGGAAAAGCTGAAAGCTATACGCAAACTCAAAAGGTTGTTGCTCCAATAAAATTTATTCGCGATGAAATATATGGAGGCAAAAATGGGAAATCTAGCTAAAATACATCAAATAGACGCCGTTCGCGAAGAAGCTATTAATATTCTTTCTAAAGAGTTCGGGATAGCAAAGACAGCAGTTTTATTAAGAGAAAACATGAGCGGCAAAAGCGATTATTTAAAGACGAAGAAGATTATTAACGCGGGTAAAAGCGCCCGTACGATCTACAATGAAATGAAATTAAAATAATTGAGACATCGGTAAAAGCCTCATAAAGACATCCACGAAAATCCTGGATATGGAGTTTGGATTGTCTTTTTCGTTTTTAGAAGATCTGGTAAAGACATTCGTGAAAGAGCGGTTCGTAAAAGGCGTGGATTTCTCGACGCTGAAAGAGCTGAAGAATAAATACGTCACCGATGAGAATAAATACCGCGAAAACGACATAATATACGAAATAAAGATCAAAAACGAAACGCTGTATTTTTATATCCTGCTGGAATTTCAGTCTACGGTAGATAAATTCATGCCGGTGCGGATGCTGAGATACATAGGGATTCAAAATTCTTCAGAAGGAAGAATTTTAGAAGCCCTTGTCCAGCGACCGGAGGGAGTCGGGCATAATGCTATTCTATCAGGATCTGATAAAGAAGAGCGCGGCTAAGAAAGTGAAATTAGAGAAGCTGCCGGCGGTATTTCCGATTCTTCTGTATAATGGCGAAGATAAATGGCAGCCTCACGCCATCCCTGGCTCCGGCTGCACTAGGGCCTCAGGCCCGTCGGACACGCCTGTGGAACTGAAAGATCTGATAGAAGTTAGATACGAAGCGCTCGGGAAGTATATTCCTAACTTTGCATACTACAAGATCATAGAGAATGAGTTTAGCCAGGAGAGTCTGAAGGAACTGAAAAGCATAAATGCATCTCTTTTTAGATTGGAGATGGCTGGGGATAAAGAAATAGGCAAGTGCGCATTACGGCTGACGAGGATACTGAAAAAAGAAGCTAATCCTGAGCTGAAAAGAGATTTCCGGCTGTGGCTGAACCAACTGATCAGAGGGTACGGAATAAAACCGAAAGAAGTAGATAAAATAATAGACGAATTGGAGGCGGGCAAAGTGACGAATCTCGAAAGCAATATTAAGAAAATCAAAAAGGAATCAGAGGAAAAAGGCATTGAGAAAGGCATTGTGAAGGGTGTCGAGATAGGCACTGAGAGAACTCGCAAAGAAGAACGGGCAAAAGCTGCTAAAGAGCGTAAAGAAATAGCAAGAAAGATGCTTCTCAGAGGCGATAACGTTTCTGACGTTGCTGAAATAACCAGCCTTTCGGAAGCTGAAATAAAAAAGCTGAAAACTACGCTCAAAAAAGTCTCATAGCCGCTAAAGAGGAATAAATTATTATGACCACAGAATCAAACAAACGGCCGGCTGCCTATAGTTCCGCCAAGCAACTGATCGATTGTCGCAAGAAAGCTTCGATTGATGAAGCGTCAAGGCTGGAAGATGCACGACGCACAGGATATGTGGAAGCAGTCGCGGAAGCACTCGCGCACGAATATGAAGGCAAAGAAAACTACGCGCAGGTATATGCTGAGGCATATGTGCAGGCATACAATAAGGTAAACGTGCAGATATGCAAAAGCGCAACAGATAACGTCGATATGGCACGCCAGATGTTGCTTTCCGGGATCGATGCGGCAATGGTTGCAAAATATTCCGGTGTATCTGAAGAAATGGTTAGAAAACTTAGTAAATAAGCTCATAAAAACTGAATAAACTCATAAAAAAAGGCATCCTGGCATTACGCTCGGATGTCTTTTTTCATTTCCGGACCATAGAAAACCTCGC
This sequence comes from uncultured bacterium, assembly GCA_964551445.1. Classification (GTDB taxonomy): domain Bacteria; phylum Muiribacteriota; class UBA9980; order UBA9980; family UBA9980; genus DAOPXV01. Next base: position 6,189 of record CAZKCG010000005.1, read on the forward strand.
TCTCCCAAAACCTGTAACAGCAGTAAAATCAAGCATATATAATAAAATTAGGCTGATTCAGATACTTAGCCAGGGTAAAAATGCGGAACCCTAAGATTTCCGCGACTTAGTAGAGCAAACAAAAATTACGTGGAAAAAAATAGATAAGCGAGTGACAATATTCAGATTATGTGATATAATTATTATATTGATGGCGGCAGGTATTTTTACTCTGTTTTTATGTGTCATCTGGCGATCGAGAAAGCCCTGAAAGGTTTATTTCAGAAGGTCACGCAGAAAATGCCGGAGAAAACCCATAGTCTTGTTTATCTGGTCAAAGAGATGGGAATCAATCCTCCCGAAGAAATAGGGAAATTCATCGTAAAATTAAGTACTGCCAGCGTTGTTGTCAGATACCCTGAAGATACAGTGAAACTGCAGAAGGAATTCAATAAAACGGTCGTTAATGATTTTCTTGAAAAATCAAGAGAGGCGCTTGAGTGGATAAAAAAACAATAAACGCTGTAATTCGGCAATTTCATAAATGTCTTGAAAGCAAGGGAATTCATGTGTCGAAGCTGATACTTTTCGGTTCCTGCGCTACTGGAGACCAGAATGATGGAAGCGATATCGACCTTGTGGTCATTTCTGAAGATTTCGAGAAAAAGACATACTGGGAGCGAGTTGATATAATTTCCGCAGCTATTTATGAAGTTTTCCAGCCTATAGAAGCTACTGCGCTAACGAATGCGGAATGGCAAGGCGGCGAGTTTTTCGTATGCGAGTATGCAAAACATGGCGAGATCGTATATGATGCGGACCAGATAAAGGCGGCATAAAGCCTCGCTTGCGGAAACCAAAGAAAAACTTAATACCAAAATAAATTAATTCCCCGGCTCTGAAATATGGTCTGGGGAACTCTATTTCAGTGAATAGTGAATAAAGAATAGTGAATAGTTGATGTAGCGGCCGTTCCGGCCGTCAATTTAAAGGTGTGCGGCAAAGCTGTTTTGCAGAAAATAGTGAAGATGTTGTGGCGGCGGCTTTTGCCGCCGATTGAAAAAAGAGCGAGCGAAGTGCGCCCGGCACGGAGGCCGCAGTGTCGCTGGAGCCAGGGATGGCGGGAAGCGACATCCCTCCATATCTATTCTCTAATCACTAATCACTATTCTCTAACAAAGGAGAGTATGTTTTATCGAAGCAATTATTACGATCCGGCACGAGTATCGGCGCAAATATAAGGGAAGGCATATATGCTCAGTCAAAGAAAGATTTTGTAATGAAACTCACGATCGCTTTGAAAGAAGCGGCGGAAACTGAATACTGGCTTGAATTATTATTGGCCGGAAACTATTTGAGTGAAAAGCAATCGGAAACGATGGTCCGGGATATTTCAGAGATAATTAAATTATTAACGGCGTCGGTTAAGACGGCGAAGGAAAACCTTAATAATAGTGAATAGAGAAAAGAGAATAGTGAATAGTTGTGGTGGGCGCGCTAAAGCGCGCATCTGAAAAGAGCGAGCGAAGCTCGCCCACCTTATCATATAAAAAAAGTTAAGGCATCCGTTATGGATAACAAATTTTTTTTGAGGGGTGTGTCGGAGGCGGCGGAGCCCAAGGAAGGGCGGGAGCCGCCGAGACACAAGTTGCGAAAATTCACGAGGAATTTTCGACAACGTCCCCGAAAAAAATATTTGTTACCATGAAGGAATAACACAAGAATGTCCAGCAGTTGCCGTTCCTCGCCGCCCCTAATAAATCTGCCGAGGGCGGGGGCCCCTAATCAAAGCAGGAACATAATAAAACTCGATCCCGCAAAGAAGAAGCGCAGTTTCAAAATGATCCCGGATGTCAGAATCTTGCAAAAACCTGAAAGCTATGATATAATGATTTTATGAAGTTTAGCGAATTAATAAAACTTTTAGAACAAAGCGGGTTCAGGCTAATAAAAGAAAAAGGCTCAATTCGCTATTACGTTAAAGATGGTTGTCAGAATTTAATTCGAGTTGACTATCATGGTTCGAAAGAAATACCGACCGGAACATGCCATGCGATACTTAAAGCGGCTGGCATAAAGAAATAGGAGGATTTAATGCTTGATATTGATTATTCGATAATAATTGAAACAACAGACGAACCCGATTTTTTTGCATTTTTTTCGCCTGAATTAGAAGGTTTTAGCGGCGTGGGCCATTCCGTTGAAGATTGTATTTATAATGCGCGTTGGGGGATGAAGGAACACGTTAAATTATTGATCGAGAACAAAATGAGCGTGCCGCCGAAAAATTTGAATCCAAGGATAATTATTCAGAACCCCGATAGAATGGCGGCATAGTTTTTAAAGCTTCATAATAATGCCGATAAAAATTAAACAAAATAAAACGAAAGACATTTACGGAACCCCCGCATACCGGAACCTGAAGTGTCTTTTTCGTTTTTGAAACACTCTTCGTCGCAATCTAATAAATCCCGGGCGGGAAGCGACGCCCCTGCTCAATTCCCGGAACATAATAAAACTCGATCCCGCAAAAAACAAAAAAATCATTTTTATGATATCGGTTAAAATATACCGGATTGGAAGGCGAAAATCCGCCTGATCACGCCGGGATCTTCCGGGCCGCCTCCACCATTAACGCCTTGACAAAATACATACTTTGTATGTATAATGTAATTATGAAAGCGATAACCTTTGAATGGGATGAAGCCAAGGCCGCCATTAACAGTAAAAAACATAAAGTTTCCTTCGAAGAAGCCAGGACGGTTTTTTGCGATGAAAACGCCCTTTTGATAACGGACCCCGAGCATTCAGCCGCGGAGGAACGGTTCATTATATTGGGCCACAGCTTCTCATTAAAGCTTCTTCTGGTCTGCCATTGCTACCGGAGAAACGATCAGGCAATCAGAATTATTTCAGCTCGGAAGGCAACCAAAAACGAGTCACGGCAATATGTGGAGGGATTAAAATGAAAAAGGAATACGATTTTTCAAAAGCCATTAAAAATCCATATGCTACGGCGCTCAAGAAATCCATCACGATAAGGCTTGAACAAAAGACTATAGACTATTTCAAAGCGCTTTCGCGTGAACTTGGCGTTCCGTATCAGAGTCTTATCAACATGTATTTAAGCGATTGCGCAGCGCGACACAAAAAGCTTGAATTAAAATGGGCTTGATCGCGACAAAATTTCTGGAGGGCCAGTTCTGCACCGCGACGGAAAGGGAAGCCGCCGCCCGCCAAAAGGTAAAAAAGCTGAATGATGCCGGATGATCTAAAATAAGTAAATAAAATTAAATACGATAAAAGAGCTTGTAGGGAATCAACCTTACAGGCTCTTTTGCTGTTCGACGATAAACGGGAATACTGTAATTTAAATGATTTTATTGAATTATGTATAAATTATAATAATTATTTGTTTTAAACTTGATAAAAGCAATTAAAAATGATATAATAAAATTATAAAATGATTATAAGTGTAAAATTAATTTTAAAATGCGCGGGAATTATGGTTGCGTTTGCAAACCATCGTTTTAAAAATATTAAAAATGTGAGCGGAGGGGTTATGCAGAATAAAATTATCAAACTTAACATAGTTTATGATTATCCCGTCAAGTGGGACAAGTTTATGATAATGCGCGATTTTATTCAAAATTTTTACGATTCGGTCGTTCATCGTTGTATAGGTATGAAGTGCTTAAAATCTTGATGGAAGCATTCGACGACTTAAACGAAGAAGCGGCTTATGAAGTTCTGAAGCTCATCAGAAAAAAATGGCGATACTTAAATGCCGCGAGAAGGTATTATTGCTGGCCACACGTTATTGAACCGCTTGTCGAAAAGATCCGGAAGAGCAAAACGTTGAAGGCGCGATTTAAAAAGGAATTCAAGAAAATATTTGCGATAAAACCGCTGGATTCAGGAGACTTCCGGTCATTGTACAGAAGGCGCACCGCTGTCTCATGGCATAAAAAAAACAAACCAGGTTTCGAACTTGTTGCTTCCGAATTAGAACCGCTCGGAGTCAAACTGCTTGAAGATGCCTGTGAAGCCGCTGGCGGATATCCCGTGGTGAGGCAGCCTGATTCGCTTGAACGGAAAAAAATCGCAAAATTGATAAACGCCGCCAAAGAAATACTGCCGCCGTGTTTTATATCCGAAAACATTTCAAAGTGCGAGGTTTTTGATGAACGGGAAGGGACAACTCTCGGTCTTGCGAAATTATCAAAGTATGACAACTACTTGTTGACTAAACTACTGGTTTCTAAAGCCAGGAAAATGAAATGCGGTGAATGTAAAGAAAAAATATGCGGTTTTAATTCGATCTCTAAATATAAGCTGAAAGGGGTTGAACTTAACTCGAAAATACTCAACGGCAAAGATCTCAGTGGCGCTCTCGCCGTTTATATTCATGAACTCGCGCATATTTACGGTGAAGACGGTTCGGATAAATTTGGCAGGGCTCTCGAAAGGGCGATATGGGCAATAATAGACAAGGCATGAGCGGGTTTATTTAAGACGGGAACGCGAGATCTTTTTGATCTTTTGCTCGAGTTTTTCTATGCGGTCTAAAATTGAATAAAGGTCGATATCGTCGTAAATGTTGACGGAGCGCACCGCTATTTCTGAGAGGCTTTTCTTGAGTTTTTCGCTTAGTTTTTCCCAGTTCGTGAATAAGTTTTTGAAATTGCCGTCTTTGATAAGTTCGCAAAATTTCACGATCAGCGATTCGATGTCGGCGCCGGATGTTTCACTTTTTGCGTTGGGGGATTTGTTTGGATCAAAGCCGGATTGTGCCTGGGTGCCTGCTGCATCGGCCGATTCCGGATCTATGCCGGTTAACAGAAAGTTGATGTTGACATTGAATTTTTCGTGAAGATTATATATAACGTCGAACCCCATTGCAAATTTATTGAGTTCGACGGCTGAAATAAAAGCGGGCGTGGTCTTCAGTTTGGCCGCCATTTCACGCTGAGTGAGGTTTTTTTCAAAGCGTATGCGCTTCAGGCGTTCGCCGGTGGTTATCGGGTTGATGGCGTCGGAAACGACAGGTTTGGAAATGAAAATGTCGCCTTTGCCGGTCAGGAGCCAATTGATGTTGACGGCGAAATGCTTGAATATGGCGATAAGAAAGCTGCTCGACGGGTATGCTTTGCTTTGTTCGAGAGCGGTTATAAGCGTGCGCGAAATATTTAATTTTTCTAAAAATTCTTTTTTATTAAGCGCTTTTATCTGCCTGACTTTTTTTATTCGAGCGCTTATGCCGGGTTTATCCATTGCGTCGTGCGCCTTTATGCTTTTATTTTCGGGTAATGACTTAGCTGGTGTTATAGTGTAATTACCGTAACTGGCATGCGTTATTATATAACATTTTAAAAAGATTGGCAATATAAAATAATTCGTTGTAAAAATCGGTAGTGTCGTTAGCCGCAAGTCATCAGGAGGCGAAGTAACCGGGGAAGTTCCCCTGATGACTCGATTGCAAACACCCGGATGATTTGATATAATAAATTTAGCAAAGGAGAAGTTTCATTATGGCTGGAAAAAAATTGAAAGACAGCTACATTTATCCCGCTATATTCAGTTTCGGAAAAGGTGGATATACAGTCACTTTTCCGGATCTGCCGGGCTGCATCACGCAGGGAGACGATGTTCCGGAAGCGCTTGCGATGGCAAAAGAGGCGCTGGAGTTAACTTTATTCTGTCTCGAAGAAGAAAATGAAAAAATCAAGCCGCCATGCAGCCGGCCCGAAAAAATCAAATTGCCGCCGCGCTCGTTCATCAGCATGATAGAGATATGGATGCCTAAGGTCAGAGCTGAAATGAAGCGCGAGGAAAAAATAATCAATCTTTGTATTGAAAAATTGCCGGAGGGGTTATTTCTTGCAACTTCGGATGATGTTCAGGGCCTTGTTGCCCAGGGTCATACGCTTGCCGGGACGATTGAGATCGCCTGTGACGTTGCTTGTAAACTTCTGGCGGAACAGAAAATTATATGCGTGATAAAAGTTTATCTGGATAGTTACTTTGATAAAAAACAGAATAAAAAGATGCACATAATGGCGCAGCCGTTTGATCATTTTATTGAAGAGTTCGATAAATTGGATGTCAGGAAACAGAAAAAGTTGATCGGGATATTGGACAGGAAATTGATCGCCAATCGCCGGATGCAGATGAAAAAAGAAGCGGATCAGGCGGTCGAAGGCCAGAAAATTAATGGATTGATAGAATAAAAAGAGTTTATGGAGGTTTGGCGCATGGCATACAGCCGATGGACGAATAGCGTGTGGTTCACGCGCGGCGATCCATCGATAGGCGCAAGTGCAGAAAATCAGGAGGAATTAAATGTGTGATATTGATTATTCGATAACAATAGAGGCAACTGAAGAGCCAGACCTTCAGATCGGTAAATTCAGACTGTGGATCAATGGATATCAGTTCCCCGATTTGAATGATTACTGGGACGGGAATTGGGTGAATGTCACTGCGGTCTATGATGCAAGCAAATCTTTCGCGCGAGCTGACGGCCCTATACTGCATCTATCTGAACTCGCCAGCTGGCTTGCGAAGATCAAAAAGATATACGCCGACTTGAACGGCGATGCGGAAATGAAATGCATGGAGCCGAACCTTTGCCTGGCACTGCATATGAAAAAGACCGGCACTATGGAGTTCGATGTAAAATTAACTCCGGACCATCTGAGCGAGATGCACCAATATTTCGATGACTTAGATCAGACTTTCCTGCCGCCTGTGATCGAGAGCATTGAGAGAATTCTAGCGAAGATGTATAAGAGGACGGCCGATGGCGAAACCGCTGGGATCGAGGATGAACTTATTGACGAAAAATCAGCAATGAAACGAAAAATAAAGAAGATCAACCTTTCTGAAAAAGGGATAATAGATAGATTCATAGAAGAAGAAAGAAGCGAGGACGATCTTGACGGCGTAAATGGTAAATAATGAGCATACAAGAATGCCTTGCAATTGCCGTTCTTCGTTGAACTTAATAAAACTATGCAGGGCGGGGTGACGCGTCTGAGGCGCTAATGTCGCTGGAGCCATGGACGACGGGACTGAGGCCCAAGTGCCGCGATGCCATGGATGGCAATGAGCGGCGGGCGGGAAGCGACGCCCCTGATAATCGCGTGAACATAATAAAACTCGATCCCGCACAGACCGCTCAGAATCTTGCAAAAACCTGAAAGCTATGATATAATAAAACGATTTTTTAATGAAATGAGGAGGCGCTTGATGGCAAAGGTCAAAATTAATCATGTTGAGGATCATCATTACCATGAATTAATTCCTGTTTTCACGCATAATCAAGCCGCTAAACTCGATAAGTATATTAAATTCAGGGTTGTCGAGATTGGCGAAGAAATTAAAAAAGAATTTAAAATTGAAGATATGGCGACTAAAAAAGAGTTCGGCGAATTGAAAGACATCGTTAAAGAACTTGCGGAAGCGCAAAAAGAAACGCAATTAGAATTCAAGAAACTTATGGAAGCCCATAATGAAACACAAATAGAACTCAATAAACTTTTCGTTAAAGTCGTCGATGTTGATGCCGGTCTTACGGAAACGCGCTGTGAAGTCGGCGGTTTATCGACAAACTTAGGCTATATACTGGAAAACGAGGCTTATAAGGTTCTTCCAAAGCTTCTTTTGCGTGATTTCGGCGTTAAGGTAAAAGGCCGTCTTCTTAGAAAATATATCACGACGGATCGCAATGAAAGCTTTGAAGTGAATATTTTCGGCGAGGCCGTAAAAAGCGGCAAGAAAATTATTGTTCTTGGCGAATCCAAAAGCAAATTATCAAAAAACGATATCGATAAATTTTTAAGAAAGCAATTTAACAAACTTAGCGATATGTTCGATAACCCGCTGCTTATCCTTGTTACGCATAATGTGACATCGAATGATGTTGTTGATTATGCCAATGAAAAGAGCATAAAAATTTATTTTTCATACGAATTTTAATTAGACAAAAGAAAACTTAATAATAGATTAACTCCCCGGTAAATAGCCGGGGAGCTTTATTTATCAGTGAATAGAGAAAAGAGAATAGTGAATAGTTGCGGTGGCGGCGGCTTTTGCCGCCGATTATAAAAAAGAGCGAGCGAAGCTCGCCTGCCTTATCATATAAAAAAGTTAAGATATCCGTTATGGATAACAAATTTTTTTTGAGGGGTGTGTCGGAGGCGTGCGAAGGCCATGGACGACGCGCCTGAGGCGCAAGTGCCGCGATGCCAGGGATGGCAAGGAGCGGCCGGCCGAGAGCCGCCGAGACACAAGTGGCGCGAATTCAGGGAGGACTCTAATTGTCGCGACGCGCCTGAGGCGCAAGTGCCGCGATGCCATGGATGGCAATGAGCGGCGCCCGAAAAAAATATTTGTTATCATTTAGGGACATACAAGAATGTCTAGCTTTGCCGATCTTCGTTGAACTTAATAAAACTACGTAGGGCGGGGGCCCCTGAGAATGCCGTAAATCAATAAAACTCGATCCCGCAAAGAAGAATCAATGATAGGATGCGCGGCGTAAATGGCAAATAAGAAGAGACGCCATTCTGAAAGAGCGCGGCGGAGAAAGTGAAGCTGGAGAAGCTGTCGGAGGTTATAAAATTTATCGATTCTTCTGCTTGCTTCCAGTGTTAGGATGTGGTAGAATGGAAGCAAAAGTGGAAGAACGGGAGAAGGAGTGGAACTATAATGTATCATGAGAGCGAGACACTGGAGTTGAAGCGGGAGTATACTCCTGATATAAAGAAAGAGATAGTCGCGTTTGCGAATACCGATGGCGGTGAAATTTATGTTGGTATTTCTGATGACGGCGTTGTCGCAGGTCTTGCTCATCCCGAAAAGGTTCTGCTTCAGATCACAAGCGTCATTCGTGATGGTATAAAACCCGATCTTACTATGTTTACGAACTGCGCTGTTAAAAATATAAATGGCAAAAAGGTAATTTTGATCTCGGTAACCCGCGGGACTGCCCGGCCATACTATCTATCTGATAAAGGACTCAAGCCTTCCGGGGTCTACGTCAGACACGCTACCGCGTCTAATCCTTCGTCCGAAGAAGCGATCCGTCGAATGATCAAGGAAACCGACGGAGATAAATTTGAATGTTCGCGCTCGATAAATCAGGAGCTGACTTTTGACGCGGCAAAAAAAGAATTCGCTAAAAGAAAAGTTGGATTTGGTGAAACCCAAATGGTGACGCTTGGAATAAAGAACTCCGACGGCCTGTATACTAATTTAGGCCTTTTATTATCCGACCAATGCGTTCATACGATCAAAGCGGCTTACTTCGAGGGTGTTACAAAAGGCATATTCAAGGACAGGCGTGAATTTGGCGGCTCACTCCTTCAGCAGCTGCATGAAGTTTTTGATTATATGGATTTATTTAATAAGCTGGGGGCCACATTTTCCGGACTCGACCGCATCGATACCAGGGATTACCCGGCTGTCGCGATCCGCGAAGCGCTGCTCAATGCCATCGTGCATCGTGATTATTCATTTAGCGGGAGCATACTTATCAGTGTTTATTGGGATCGTATCGAGTTTGTTTCGCTGGGAGGACTCGTGTCAGGGCTCACGCTCAGAGATATCATGAACGGTGCGTCTCAGACCCGCAATGAGAAACTGGCGAATTTGTTTTACCGGTTGAAACACGTCGAAGCGTATGGAACTGGAATCGCTAAGATAATGGAAAGTTATGAAGGTCAAGCCTTGAAACCCACGATAAAAGCTACGGATAACACATTTAACATCTCGATCCCAAACGTTAACTACTCTGCCGGCGAAGAAGAAAAACCAACAAAAGCTGAACATTCTGAAAACGTACAATGGAATAAAATTTTAAAAACCATTGCGGAAAAAGGAAGTATAACAAGGCAGGAGACTGAGAATCTTCTTGGTGTCGGGCAGGCCAGGGCGAGTTATGTACTAAAGGCGATGGTCGACGATGGCGCGATAAAGGTCGTGGATAAAGGAAAAAAATGTAAATACGTAAAATCTTTCTAAAGCGATACTCATTCTATCAGTATGACGAATTTGTAACCTTAACGTTATGCGCCGTAGATCCCGTGACGCGTCTGGCGGATAACGCAAAATTGAGTGAAACGCTTTCAGTTAACCCTTAATGTCCAAAAGGTCAGGCATCCCGTTCAGCGCTTAATGCTTGTTACATTCATGACCGGATGTTTCGGCGGTGACGATAGCGCAACAGCCGAGAAGCTATAGCGCGGACTAACTTGACAATGTGATATCGTATGTGCTATCATAAGAATATGACTAAGAAAGACAAACTTTTAGAAAAGATAATGAATAATCAGACCAACGTTCATTTTGAGGAAATATGCCTTCTCGCTGAAAAATTTGGATTTAAGCTGAAAGCGAGTAAGGGAAGCCACAAAACATACAGCCGGCCAGGTGTGGTTGAAATACTGAATTTTCAAAATGACGGCGGTAAAGCAAAACCATATCAGGTCAAACAGTTGCTGAGGATCATCGAAAATTATGAATTGAAGGTGAAATGAAATGAATTATCCGATCAAGATATTTTACAGTGAAGAAGATAAAGGGTATATCGCGGAGATACCAGACCTTCCCGGCTGCTCGGCATTTGGAAATACACCCGAAAAGGCCGTAAAGGAAGTCAAGGTAGCACAGCAATTGTGGCTTGAGGTCGCTAAAAGTGAAAAACGCAAAATTCCTTTGCCGACAAGTGAAAAGCAATATAGCGGGAGAATACTCGCCAGAACTCCAAAGACTCTGCACAAACAATTGGCTGAAATGGCTCGTGAAGAAGGAGTCAGTTTGAATCAACTCGTTGTATTCCTGCTTGCGGAAGCATTAAGTGGCGGACCGCATAACCGGCCAAAAGATAAAAAAGCTGCATGACGCCGGCTGATCTAAAATAAATAAATAAAATTAAATACGGTAAAAGAGCTTGTAAGGGATCAACCTTACAGGCTCTTTTGCTGTTTAGAGCAATCAGAAATCACAATGGGGGCGGATAATATTTTCGATAAAGCGAGATACGCATTGCTAGTAAGAAAAACGGTGAGAAAATAAAAACAATATTAAGGAATTAAACAGTAATCTTGAAAGAATTTATCTGAGATAGGGGCGCCAGAGCATGCGCGACCCGCAGGAGGCGGGAAGTGCCGCTGGAGTCAGGGAGGGCAAGGAGGCGACCTACCTTATCATATAAAAAAGTTATGGAGACCGTTATAGATAACAAATTTTTTTTGAGGGGTGTGTCGGAGGCGTGCGAAGGCCATGGATGGCCGAGAGCCGCCGAGACACAAGTGGCGCGAATTCAGGAGGAATTCGCGACCACGACCCGAAAAAAATATTTGTTATCATTAAGGCACACACAAGAATGCCTCGTGATTGCCGTTCTTCGTTGAACTTAATAAATCAATGTAGGGCGGGGTGACGTGCCTGAGGCGCTAATGTCGCTGGAGCCAGGGATGGCGGGAAGCGACGCCCCTACTCAACCCCCGGAACATAATAAAGCTCTTTCCCGCAAAGAAGAAGCCGGTTGAAGCCCGATTGCGGAATCGGTCTTTTTATGGTAAGATATAAGCATATCTCAATAGAAGAAAAGAGGGTGTTAAATGGAAAATTTCGCATACCTGATAGGGATAATAATTCTGATCGCGTTCGTGCTGTTCCTGCTCAGCCCGAGTCTCGCGCCGATGGAAAGCGAGTATCTGGAGCTTCGTCTCGGAGGCCGGGCGGACGATCAGATGAAGGCGGCGGAGGAAGCGGATAAGTTCAGGACCAAGAGCGGTATCTATTACAGCATATCGTCAAAGAAGCCTTTTGAAGAGGACTGCTCGATCGAGGTCGTAATAAAGAATACGGCGGATCTGTCCTATGCTTTATTTACGGAAAAGCTGGGCACGAAGGGCGGGACGCTCGCGCGGGCGGCCAATAAGATCGATTCGGAAGCGGACGGCGAGTTCGTGATCAATCTTATGAAGAACGGCAGGATAATAGTTAGAAAAGTGTTCACGGTCAGCGGCACGGTTCCGGCCAGGGCCGCGGTTGCTGCCCCGGAAACATGCGAAGTTAAAGTGGAAGCTTTGAAGACCGTCGAGGTCAAGATCGAGGCGGCGAAGACGGCCGAAGTCAAGGTTGAGGTTCCGGCGACGGCGGAAGTTAAGACGAAATAATAAATAACCGGACCATTCCGGGAAGAAATAAAAGAGCCCGTACGGTTGATCCCGCGCGGGCTCTTTTATTTTTGAGATCTGAGAGAGGGCTTTCCTTCAGGGCGATGCCTGGATTTTCGGGAGCTTTAGAAGGACGAGTTCACGGTCGTGAAGGTCCATGAGTAGTTAGACGACATCATGTTGCCGGAAAGGTCCTGCACGCCGCTCATGATGGTCGCGGTATAAATGGTGTTGGCCGAGAGATTGTTCAGGGGCGTGAAATACGATACGGATCCGGCGTTGGTGACCGTGCCGGGGATCTGTATCTGGCCGGACGCCGTCACCTTGAAGGTGATGTTGTTAAGCGTTATCGGATTCATGCCTTCGCTGAAGGTGGCGACTATTTTTTTGTTGAGGGCTACGAGCGTGCTCGCGCCGGCTGGATCGGTGTTGATAACGGTCGGAGCGATAGCGTCGCCGGCCGATCCGGTCGTGAAGGTCCAGGTATATGTGGTCGTGAGCGAGTTTCCGGCGAGGTCGGTCGAGGCTTTATTGACCGCGGCGGTGTACATGGTGTTGGCCTTGAGGCTCTCCGTGGGTGTGAAGCTTGCGCTGAGCCCGAAGTTGATGACGGAACCGGGGACGGATGAGCCGCCGGTTTCAGCGACTGTAAATGTGACGGGCGTGATGGTAAGCGAGTTCATGCTCTCGTTGAAGATCACGACTATCTTTTTGTTTACGGCGACACTGGTATCGCCGTTGGAAGGATCGGTCGAGGTAACGCCGGGGGTGCTTATGTCGGCGGAGGCGCCGGTCGTGAAGCCCCATGAAAAGTTAGACGCCAGCGTTTGGCTGGAAAGGGTCCTCGCGCCGGTCGTGATGGTCGCGTAATAGACGGTGTTGGTCAAAAGATTGGAGGACGGCATGAAATAGCCTATGAGGCCGCCGTCATAGTTGACGAGGCCGGTAACGGGATTTCCGTCGGCCGTTTTCAATAAAAATGTCTCGTTGTTGATGGTCGCGGGGGCCATCGATTCGCTGAAAGTGGCCGCTATCATTTTGTTTACGGCTACGCCAGTCTCGCCATTTGAGAAACTGGTGGAAGTGACAGTGACAGCGTTAACCGTTGCGTTGCTCGAGTCTTCGCTTAAACAGCCTGTGAATAGAAAAGCGCTCAAAATTAAAATAACTATAAGATAATTTTGGCTTGATTTGAATACCTTCATATAATAATACTCCTTTTTCTGCGCTTGGCAGGCTTTTATTGATGCATATACGCACCCGGCGAAACGGGATATACCGGATATCCCTGTGTCGCAAGTGTTGTAACTGCATAATGCGTGCCATGAAAAATCGCGGCCGCGTTTTTTTCGAAGACGGCGTGAACATAAACGGCCTTTAATAAGGCGGTTGCAGCGTCCGTGGAGCTGAAGCGAATTATCTTTCCGCCTCTTTTGGCTTTACGATTTGTTTCACGGCCGGCGGCGCGGCATTTGCATTTTGTTTCATTTAAAGGGGGCAGCCGTTTACGATTTGTTTCAACGGCTGCTGATAAGGCCGTCGCGAATAAAAGAACGACAAAAAAATAAAATGAAATAATTAGGATCAGTTTAAAACTTCCAGGCGCTTCGCGGCGAGTTCGGCGAACGGGGAAGCGGGATGTTTTGAAATGAGGGAGCGGTATGAGTCGGCGGCCGAGGTCCTGTCGAAGGCATTTTCACGGGCCTGGCCGGCGCAGTAGATGGATTCGGCAGCGCGATCGTGATCCGGATATTCGCGTTCAAAGTTTTCATAGCATCTCGCGGCTTCCTCGAAACGCATCTGCTGGTTGTGAAGGCCCGCCAGTTCGAAGAACCAACCAGGGCGGGAAGGCGAATTTTCGCGGACGCTTATCATGCGTTCGAAAGAGTCCGCGGCTTCGGCGTACTTATCCATGCCGTCATAGCTTTTCGCGAGATAATACATGGCGCCTTCGTAGTAGGGCGAGCCGGAATAGTTGTTGATAACGGCTGTGAAATAGTCGGCCGCGTTCTGGTAGTCGCCGGCGTTGTAGTAGTTGAAGCCCGCGTTATAAAGCGAATCGGCGGTGTGCTCGACGGGCGGCGGCGGGGCTTCGGGGTAGGCCGGAAGAACATGCGTATCAGTATAAGTGTTTTGCGGAACGGTTATAGAGGAATTTTGCGGGACGCCGTTGTCATAAAAAGTGAATGTTACTATCTCGCCGGAGGGAGCGGGGCGGTCATACCATTTCCGCGCGGAGTAATGGTTCCGGTGGCCGCGGTGGTCTTTATCGCGTTCATGGTTTTTAACACCGATATCCTGATGCCTGGCTTTCTGGTCGTGGTTCTTTTTAACACCGATATCCTGATGCCTGGCTTTCTGGTCGTGGTTTGTGAAGCGCGGCCGGTCATGCCCGATGCGTTTTTCGCCGCGGTTTTTGGAGTGGTCGTCGGCAAGGACGAAGCTTGAATGGAAAAAAGTCAGAAGAAAGGCGGTTAAAATGGCAAGGCATAATAGTCCGGGCAGAAACTCGGCAGCGCTTTTTAACTTTTTCATACCAGCACCTCCCGGTGGCGCCGCGGGCGCAGTATCGAAATAAAGTTAAATTCAGGCGGTTAATGGCGGACGCGCGCGCGTCCCTTTTTAAGGACCTAATACTTATTATAACACACTCCTCAAATTATATCAAACGAGTGCGGCCGCAAGTAAAATTTTCTTGCGCAATTGATTTTTTATGTATATAATTATTACATAAAAGTTAACGATTATCGCGAGGCTGATTTGGATGAAAAGCGAAAACGGGGTCATAAAAGCCAATTTTCATACGCATTCTAAATACTGCGACGGCCGCGGAGAACTTCGGGAATTCGCGGAAGCGGCGGTTAAAAAGGGTTTCGCGCGGCTCGGGTTCTCAAGCCACGCGCCGGTCCCTTTCGAGACCGAATGGACGATGAGGCCGGAACGGCTTCGCGATTATTTGAAAGAGGTCCGCTCGCTCGCCGCTGAATTTAGCGGGAGACTTGAAATTTTAACGGGCCTTGAGATCGATTATATACCGGATATCGGTTTTCCGAAAAGCTCATGGGCGGCGGATCTGGGGCTCGATTATTACATCGGCTCGGTCCATTTTATCGCGGTGACGCAAAACGGCGGGAGGTTCTCCGCGGATTGCGCGCGGCCGAAGTTCGACGAGGGCGTGAAAGAGTGTTTTGCGGGCTCGGTTGAACGCGCGGTGAAATATTATTACGCGCTTGTCTCGCAGATGGCGATCGCCATGAAACCGCCGGTCATAGGGCACATCGACGTTATAATGAAAAACAACGTCTGTCCCGCCGTATTTTCAGAGGACGAGCCATGGTATCGCGCGGCGGTCATGGGCGCTCTCGAGGCAGCGCGGGCCGCGGGGTCGGCGGTCGAGGTAAATACCGGCGGCGCCATCAGAAATTCAAAATGTCCGATCTATCCTTCCTTATGGATATTGCGCGAAATGAGCGCGATGAAGATACCTGCGGTCTTAAATTCCGACGCTCACGGGCCGGAAGATATCGACGGTTATTTCACCGAAGCGCGGCTGATGCTTCGGGAAGCCGGTTTCAAGAATACTTTAGCGCCGGGGCGCGCCGGTACATGGGACGAGGTCCCGGTTTAGCCGGCGGCGCTTTTCGCGGCGGGATCATCAGTCCAGAAGCTTTTTTTCGCCTTTGAGATTTCTTATTTCTTCGACATCCTGGGTGAATTCGAGGCAGCCGAGATATTTTCCGGCCGCGTCGCGCAGGGCGTAGAACTGGATCAGGATCTTGTGCGTTTCTTTTTTATCTGCGCCTAAGCCGCCCAGGTCGATCCAGAAGCCGGCCTTATCCATTTTTCCGTCCTTATCCATTTTTCCGTCCTTCATGTCGCCGACGATCTTTTCGACCATGTGCAGGCTTTTTTCGGGATGGCAGTTTCTGAAATTAAGTCCCATCGATGTCATGGGGCGCGTGAAGATCCTCGTTTCGTGCTGATTCCAGCCGATAACTTCGTCGTTTTCGTCTATTACCGTTATTTCGGCGGGCATGGCCTCGAGTAATGCTTTTACTACCGCGTCATTCATTCTGTCTATCATTTCATCCTCCGGTTTTTTTACATAATTTAACGATCTTATTTTTTGGTTTATATTATACAACAATTCCGGTCAAAAAAAATTGACCGGGGTCAAAAAAATGCGTGTTTTTAAAGGACACGGTAAAGCGGGCTTAGTGAAAAAGTGACATTTGGGATAAATTGTGTTAAGATGAAGATGTTCAAAATTTTCAGTTCGTAGAAATTGAATCAGATATTGATCAAGGAGCCGCCTCAAGAAGGCGGATCTAAGTTTTAAATGAATAACCGGAGGTAGTATTTTATGAAAAAAACCCTTTTCGCGGTAGTAATGGCCGCATTGCTCACGGTGAACGGAACTATGGTATCAGCACAGGACAAGGCCGCCGAAGCGCCTAAACCGGTCGAGCAGGGAACATCGCCTATAGCGCCCTCTTTGCCCGAAGTTAAGGGGCCTGACGTGAAGCGTCCAGAGGTTCCCGAAGTAACGGCGCCCGCGGTTCCCGTAAAACCCGCCGTTCCCGAGATACAAGTCCCTGAAGCGCCGAAAGTACCCGAAGTGAAAGTTCCCGAAGCTCCTAAAACGACGGCGATACCTGAAGTATCGGGGCCAGTAGCTCCGGTCGCCCCGGTGCCCGAAGTAACGGTTCCCGCCGTTCCCGAAGTGAAAACTCCGGTAGTTCCACAACCGCCGGCGGTTCCCGCAACCCCTGCCAATCCTGACCCGATAACGGCTCCTGAGCCCCCGAGAGTTCCGGTGACACCCGTGACATCTGAAGTTAATATAGAAACTTCGGTGACACCTGTGACATCTGAAATTAATATAGAAACTCCGGCGACACCCGCGACATCTGAAGTCAAGATCTTAACTCCGTATACATCTGAAGTAAAAGTCGAAGTTAAAGTTCCGGTAACCGTTGATACAAAAGAAATAAAACATAAAGACGTTGAATTCAAGATCGGCATGACGACCACGCCCGATATGAAAGTAAGATCCGAAAAGAAAAAATTCAAAATGGGCGATCCTATATTTTACAGCGTTTTCTCAAAGAAAAATAAAAAGCTCGAAGCCGACATGACGGTTGACGTTAATCTCGTCGACGCGAGCACCGGCGCTAAAACGAAGATCGAAGAGATCAAAACGAGCGAAAAAGAACTCAATAGGCCTGTAAATCCCGTTACGGTCGAAAAAGCCGGAAAATATATCCTCGAATTTTCCGCTGGAGATAAGGTTCTCGCAAGAAGATCATTCGAGGTCATTGAAGCGAAAAAAGCCGAAAAAAAAGAAGAAAAGAAATAATTAGTTTTTAAGCAGCTTTAAAACAAAAGGATATATAAAAACCCCCGGGACCATAACGGCTCCGGGGGTTTTTCATTGCCGTAAAAAAACGGCTAAATGATCTTTTGCATCATTTCCTTGAGCATGCTTTCGCGGCCTCTGAGGTATTCCTTGTAGTCGTTGTTCTTCGTGTGGTGGCATTCGACCCTTGTTTCTTCGATCTCTTTGGAGACCATCGTTAACAGAAGCTCCTGTTCGGCGGTGGAAAGCGAAATATTGAACATAGAACCCACCTCCCCTTTTCCTTTGCGGAAAAAGAACTGCCGATCGTTGCTTTCGCGTCTCGCCCGGTTGTTCGTGCCAGGGGTTATAATGCCCTACTAATTATTATTATAATCCAATCGCGAAAATATGTCAAATTTTTCCGGTTTTGATAATGTCCGTTTTATGGGCTATTTCGCGTCGTACCCGGAGTCGAACGCGATTATATTTTCGGCGCGGAGCTTTTCGGGAAGGACCGAATTTATCGCGCCGTGGAAATGTTCGCGGGCGATGCCGGCGTTTTTGGCGAGAAAGCCCAGCATTATTACATTTTCGGACTTGTTTGACGAAAGCCGCGAGGACAGCGCGGGGATATCGATATGTTTTACGGTGATAGCGGGGAATTGGGTCCTGAATTTTTCGACGTCGAACGGGTATTCCTCTTTTTCCAGAAGCGATACGCTCGGAAGGATCTGGCGGCTTGAAATGAGGGCCGTGCCGCCTTTTTTCAGGTGGGGAAGGTATTTTATTCCTTCGAGCTGTTCGAGGGCGATGAGGTAGTCGAGAGAGCCTTTTATGTAGTCCGGGATGGCGGATTCGGGGGTGGCGCCCCAGGAGGCTTTTGAATTGACGGCGCCGCCGCGCTGGGCGAGGCCTTTCACGTTCTTGACGCCGACATGGGATCCGGATGAGAGCATGGCTTTATAGAAGATATTGCTGAGCGTGATGAGGCCCTGGCCGCCCACGCCGACGAAAATTGCATCAGGCATGTTATTTTTCCTCCTTGCGAACGATCGCGCCGACAGGGCAGACCTGCGAGCAGACGCTGCATCCGACGCACATCGACGGGTCTATGGATGATTTGAGTTTGGGCTGGTCCTTGTATTCCTTCATTTTTATCGGGGGGCAGTTCACTTTTATGCAGGAGCGGCAGGCGATGCAGACATCGGGTTTGACCGTGAACGGCGTTTCGCGTGTCTTGAAGCGGATGGCGCAGGGGCGGGTGGCGATCATTACCCAGGAGCCGGCGTCCTTGAGAAGATCGGCGACCGTCGCGCGTAGTTCCTTGAATTTGAACTGGTCCACGACCTCGACGCGGGGGATGCCGAGGGAACGCACGAGCGCGGCGATATCGACGCTTGGCGTTTTGCCGACATGCGTGGCAGCGTTGTCCTGGCCGCCGGTCATAGCCGCGGTGCCGTTCTGAAGGATTATGAGATGCACGGCAGTGCCCGTCGTTACCGCGTTTAGAAGGGGCGTTATGCCCGAGTGGAGGAAGGTCGAGTCGCCTATGATCGCGACCATGGGTTTATTTCCATCGGGGGCGTTGCCGGAGCGGAGGGCGCCCTGATACATGCCGACGGATGCGCCCATGCAGATTAGGCTTCGCACGAGATCGAACGGGGGATAAGAGCCCATAAGATAGCACCCGATGTCGCCTATCGCAAAAACATTCGCCATCTGAAGCGCGCGGATCACGGGGCGGTGAGGGCAGCCGGCGCAGAACATCGGAGTGCGGCGCGGGACCGGGAGCTCGGCCGTTTCGGGAACGGAAACTTCAGGGGCAAGGCCGGCTTTTGAGAGGCCGGCGAAAAGGACCTCGGGCGTTATCTCGCCGTCGAGGGGGAAATATTTCTTGCCTTCGACATTTGAAAAACCCATCAGCTTGAGTTCGGATTCGATGAAGGGCGTGAGTTCCTCGACGACGAGGATCTTTTTGTATCCTGAAAATAACGGTTCGAGTTCGGTTCTGTCGAGAGGCCACACCATTCCGAGGCGGAAGACGGGAAGGGCGGGGGCCCATTTTTTAATATAGCCTGCGAGGTGGCCGGCTGTGACTATCAGCGTGTCGCCCGCGCCTGCGAGGTGTTTATTGAAGGCGAACGGCGCGGCTTCGCGAATTATCGAGGTCACGCGGTCCGCGACTATCGCGCGGCGGCGGGCTTTCGAGTATGGCGGCACCATGACCCAGTTCTCGACGGGCGCGGTGAAGTTTTGGGCCGGAATGTCCTTGCGCGGGCCTTCGTTTACGGGCGCGGTCGTGTGGCAGACGTTGGTCATGACGCGCAGAAGGACCGGTGCGTTTATTTTTTCGGACAGTTCGAACGCGTGTTTCGTGAAGTCAAGGGCCTGTTGCGGATCGGCGCATTCGAGTATGGGGATGTCGCCGAATTTTCCGTAAACGCGCGTGTCCTGCTCGTTCTGGGACGACGACATTCCGGGGTCCTCGCCGACGGCGATAACGAGGCCGCCGTTGAGTTTGGTTTCGACGAGCGTCATATAAGGGTCGGCCGCCACGTTAAGTCCGACATGTTTCATCGAAACGATGGAGCGGGCGCCGGCGAGAGAGGCGCCGATGGCCACTTCCATGGCCACCTTTTCGTTTATGGACCACTCCGTCCAGACCTCCTTGTACTGGTTCATGGCGTCAGTCACTTCGACCATAGGCGAACCGGGATAAGAGGTCGAGACGCGGACGCCGGCTTCCCAGGCGCCGCGCGCTACGGCCTCGGTTCCGTTGATATGGATCATTGGTTTTCCTCCAGTATTATAGTTATTATGGTTGTTATGCCTTGCAGTGAAACCGTTCCGGCTCACAGTGAGATAATTATATTATATAAATCTTTGGAGGTCAAGATATAATGTGGAGTAAAAAAATGCTGTTTGATCTATTCCCATTCTATGGTGGCCGGAGGCTTCGAAGTTACATCGTAAAAAAGTTGTCCTGCGCCTTCGATCTTTTTGAACGCTTTGTTCACGCCGGAAAGCACGGCCGCGTCCATTTGGTAGAAATCGGCGGTCATGGCGTTCTCCGAACACACCGGCCTGATCACGAAACATTGTCCGCCATTGCTTGCGAAAAGCGGCAGGCCGACTATGGGGACCTGCCAGATCTCTTTTATTCCGAGAAGTTCTTCGGTGATGACCTGGTCTGCGATCTTAAGTTTTTCGACGGTTTTCCGATCGATAATGCACTTTTTCAGAACCGGTAACGCGTCGATATCATCCAAGGAATAGACGACGCGGTTGACGGTTTCGGAGCCGTTGATGATAGCGGAAGCGCATTTGGCGATGTTTTCCCAGTCCGGAGGGGCGTATCCGTTCCGCCAGATAACGGCCGGCGCTCTGTATGTGCGCGAGTCGCCCTGTACGCCGACGCTTTTGATGGGAAGTACGGCGCAGTTATAACCGAATTTGCGGGCTGCGGCGGCCTCCGGACCGTCACTTGCGAGGTCTGTCTTCAACCCGGCCGGGCCTTTTGACGATATCATCCGTATCGCGAGGCCGGGACCGGGGAAGGGGTGTCTCGAAAGGAGTTTTTCGTCCAGTCCGAGCGTTCTGCCCAGTTCGCGGACCTCGTCCTTGAAGAGGTCCTTCAAAGGTTCTAAAACGAGGCCTCTTTCGATCATCCGTTCGATCACGGCGACCCGGTTGTGGTGCGTTTTTATCTTTGCCGCGCCTTCCTTCGAGCCGCTCTCGATCGTGTCGGGGTAGATCGTTCCCTGTACGAGAATAAAGTTGTCGTCGATATTCATGTTCTTCAATTCTTTTTCAGCTGTTTCGACGAATAATCTTCCTATTATCATGCGTTTTTCCTCGGGATCCGTCACTCCGCCGAGTTCCGCGAAGAATCTATTCGAAGCGTCCGCCAGCCTTGCGTTTTTGACGCCCATTTTCTTCAGGCAGCTCATGACTTCCGCCGATTCGTTCATGCGCATGAAACCTGTGTCGACATGCAGCGGAAATACGGATCCGGGTCCGGCGGCGTTAACGCAGAGCTTCAGCGCTACGAGCGAGTCCACTCCGCCGGAGACAAGTATCAGAAGTTTTTTTCCGGCAGCCTTCTCTTTTATATCGCGGATTATCGCTTCTCCGGTCGTGTCCATCCGCCAGTTCCTTTCGATGCCGCAGATAGTTATGAAATTATCCAGAATAGCCGAGCCGTATTGAGTGTGAGTGACCTCGGGATGGAATTGAACGCCGAAAAATTTCCGGTCGAAAGATTCGTACGACGCTATGGCGATCGAATCGGTTGATGAAGTTATGCGCCATCCTTCGGGAAGCTTTGTAACATGGTCGTGATGACTCATCCATACTTCCTGATCAGCGGGAGTTCCTGAAAAAAGTCCGGATCCGTTTCCGGCCGCGAGTTTTATCTTCGTAAGGCCGTATTCGCTGCGCTCTCCGGCCGAGACATTCCCGCCCGAAAGTTTAGCCAGAAGCTGATGACCGTAGCAGATGCCGAGAACCGGCACTCCTGCTTTGTTTATATCGAAGAGTATATTTTTATGGCAAGTTCCGTTCACCGAGTCGGGCCCGCCCGAAAATATTATGCCGCCTATCCCGATTTCCCTGGCGGGATCGAAACTTTCATGATGAAAGATACGGCTCATAACACCGAGTTTTCTTACGCTTCCGGCTATAAGGGCGGCGTACTGGCCGCCGAAATTGACAACAGCGATAGTTTTCCCGTGGATTTTACTCATAGAGATCACCCTTTCATATATTTATTTGGTTTTGAGTTTTATGTGTTTGAATAAAGGAAAGCGATATTCAACGGGAGATTAAAATACAGTGAAGATAAAAAAGAAACCGGGCGGCCCGGTTCGGAATTGTACCGTCCGGCGCGTCGATCATTGAAACTCTTTCTGGAAAAGTGAAGTTTAAGAAGGCGCTCATTATTTAGTTATTAATGAGTTTTATAATATATCACAAATCGGCGTCCGATGTCAATATAAATTAATGGGAGTGATAACAGGCTTTAAATAAGCTTTTCGGGTTAAAATGCCGCGTGCTTGAATTTAATATTCAAGCAGAAAATACGCGAGTCCTTTTACGACATCGGCCATGCGTTTGAAATCAAGCGTTTCAATGGTATCCGACGGTTGGTGATAATTTTTATTCCTTAAAAAAGCAGTATCGGTGATCATTATAGCTTTATAATCGAATTTCCAGTAATTGAGGTGGTCTGAGAAGTCTATGCCTTCGAATCCGGCGCCGGCCGGCACGATCTCGCAGCCGAGCTTAGTGTGTTTTTGAAATGACTGTTTCAGCGATATGAGCCGGTCTTTTTCCTTCAGCGTTCCTATTCCGGCTATGAAATTGCCTTTGGCCGGATAAGCGGCCTTCATTTCCTTTGAAGGATAGCTTTGGGAGTCCGGCGCGTCTGAGAAATATCCCAGCATTTCAAGGCTTATCATGAGTTCTAGACGGCAGCCGGCGTCGTGAAGCGATTTGGCGTGGATGAAACTGCCCATGTTCACCGTCCTGAAATGGGGCGGTTCTTCAAGGGTGTAAGCCGCAAGAATTATTTCATAGTTAAGATCCTTTTCATGCGTTTTCAATATTTTCGCAAGCTCAATAAGGCCGGCGATACCGGAAGCGTTATCGTCGGCTCCGGGTGTCGCTGCAGCCGCGTCGTAATGAGCTCCGATCAAGATCTTCTTACCGGCGCGGCCTATCCGGCCGCATATATTCTCATATTCCGCGCCGTTGACTACGAAAGGCTGGCGTGCGGTTTCAATGCCGGCTTTTTTAAAACGGCTTTCGATATGGTCCGCGCATTTTTTCAGCGCGTGGGGATGGGCGAAGTTCCTGTTCGGGGTTACGGCAAGAAATGCGGCAGTGGTGTTTTTGAGTTCATCAGCGGATACCTCTATTGAAGCGGTTTTTCCGTGAAGAACCGCGTGATGGAATATGATGATCAGTGACAGCGTTAAAAAAAGGATCTTTTTCATATTTTGTGAGTTTGAACACTTCCTATTTGCCGAAATTTATCGACGCGGAGTTTATGCAGTAGCGAAGGCCCGTCGGCGCGGGACCGTCGTTGAACAGATGCCCCAGGTGGCCGCCGCAGTTTTTGCAGATAACTTCCGTTCTGACCATACCGTGGCTGGTATCGGTTTTTTCAAGGATATTGCCTTTTTCGGAGGCTGAGGAAAAGCTCGGCCAGCCGCAGCCGGCATCGAATTTGGAGTCCGAATTGAAAAGGAGCGCGCCGCAGCCGGCGCAATGGTAGTTCCCTTTTTCGTCGTGCCTGTAATATTTCCCCGAAAAAGGCGCCTCGGTTCCTTTTTCGCGAAGAACCCGGTACTGTTCAGGCGTCAGCGTTTTTTTCCATTCTTCATCGGTTTTATTGAAGGGCATATTATCACTTCCATTTGTTTTTGATCGTTTTAACGTGTTTTCGGCAGTTTTGTCCGCGCGGTCGTCCCGCGGGAAATTTGACGGTTCCGCTCCTATTTTAAAATAATCGGGCGAAAATGTCAACAGGGAAGGAAAAATGACCGGTAAAGAGCCGAGAATAAGAAAAAAAACGGCGGCGATCAGCGGCCGTGAAAGCTTCGAAGATGAGAGTCGGGCAAACATAGTTTTCAATGCAGTTTTCCTCCGTAAAAGATCAGGAAAAATTTAAAATAACATGAGTGACGGAATTGAGGCTAATATGCGTTTTTAAGAATGTTGATGAGTTCGTCCGGTTCCGTTACGGGCGGATGGCATTTTTGTCCGGCGCATACGAAGGCCGCGGCGGATCCGCCGGGCGTTTTATATCCGGCCTCGCGGGCATCCGCGAAAGCAAGGACTCCGAATGGCTGATAAGTTGAATTTACTGCGTTTATAAGAGCGGCCGCCGCTTTGTCTTTTACGCTTCCGGATATAACGGTTTTAACGAGCCGTCCGTTCATAAGCTGAAGCGAGCATAAAAATTCGGCGTGAGAGGCGGGATCGTCGTTCACGCCCGCGGCGAAGAAACTTATAAGTTTTGCCGCGGCGTCTTCAAATACTGCGTTTCCGGTGAGCGCGTGAAGTTTTAAAAGTTCCGCGGCCATTACCGAATTTCCTGAAGGCGTGGCGCCGTCGTAAACGGTTTTCTGTCTCGCGAGAAGTTTTTCGCCGTCGTTTGGCGTGAAAAAAAACGCTCCGCTTTCCCCGTCCATGAATTTTTCAATGCATGTTTCGGCGAGCGCCGCCGCGCGTTCGAGATAGATGCGGTCGAAAGACGCTTCATAAAGCGATATGAGGCCGCGTATCATGAAAGCGTGATCGTCGAGAAGGCCTTCGATAAAGGCGTGTCCGTCCCTGTAACGGTGAAGGACGCCGCCTTTTTCCGGGAACATTTTGTCGATGAAAAAATTCGCCGCGTTTTTCGCGGCTTCGAGGAACCGGGACTCGTTGAGGACTCTTGAAGCGGAAGCTAAAGCGTGTATCATAAGGCCGTTCCAGTCGGCGAGTATCTTTTCGTCGCGGGAAGGCGGAACGCGTTTTTCCCTGAGCTCAAAAAGCTTCGCTCTTAAAGGCCGCAGTGCGGTTTCAAGAGAGGCTCCGGCGCCTTCTTCGGGATTTTTTTCAAGATCCAGATGAAGTATGTTTTTTTTGTCCGGTCCGGATCCATCATGTTCGGAAAAGTTTCCGGCCGGATCAGCGTTATACGCCATGGCAAAAAGCTTAAGCTCTCCGTCCATCAGGGCCGCCTCGAGTTCGGCATATTCCCAGACATAGAATTTACCTTCTACGCCTTCGCTGTCGGCGTCCTCGGCCGAATAAAAACCGCCTTCGGGCGCCGTCATATCGCGCATGGCGTAATTTAAGATATCCCTTGCGGCGTCCGCGAAAAAAAGATCGCCGGTCGCCTGATAGGCCGAAAGATACGCGGGAACGATGAGAGCCTGATCGTAGAGCATTTTTTCGAAGTGCGGAACGAGCCATTTTTCGTCCACTGAATATCTGTGTATCCCGCCTCCGAGATGATCGTATATTCCGCCGCATCTTATGGCGCGAAGAGTTTTGCAGGCCATTTCAAGGGCTTTACCGTTTTTCGTCATGAAATAATGGCGCAGCAGGAAAATAACGGTATGCGGCATCGGGAATTTCGGGGCCCGTCCGAAGCCGCCGTTTTTTTCATCGAACGAATTTTCCAGAAGTTCCGCCGCGTCCTCGAAAATTTCAGGGCCGCATTCTCCTCCATCGCGGAAACGGTGTTCCATGGCGTCCACGGCTTCTATTACCTTTTGCGTCACCGAATCGATCTCGCCGCGTCTTTCGTTCCACGCTTCCGTTATCGCCGGTATTAGTTCGTCGAGCCCGGGTCTGCCGTAACGGGCTTTGGCCGGAATATAGGTCGCCGCGAAGAAAGGTTTTTTATCGGGGGTCAGAATAATTGTCAGCGGCCAGCCGCCTCCGCCGGTCATGAGGCGGCATACGCTCATGTAAACGCCGTCTATGTCGGGCCGTTCCTCGCGGTCAACCTTGACGGGAATGAACGCTTCATTGATAAGTTTCGCTATTTCTTCGTTCTCGAAAGACTCATGCGCCATTACATGGCACCAGTGGCAGGTGGAATAACCGATCGAAAGAAGGACCGGTTTATCCGCGGCGCGCGCTTCTTCGAAAGCCTCGTCGTTCCAGGCGCGCCAGTTTACGGGGTTCGAAGCGTGCTGGAGAAGGTAAGGGCTTTTTTCGCCGGAAAGTTTGTTGTTCGGGTTGCCAGGGTTTTCCTGGTTGATAGAACTCATGATCCACCTTTAAGCTGTTTCTTCTTATTAGTAAAGGCTCGCGAAGCGGGCAAAAATTAATATTTACTGAGGCATGGGCGGCATGGGCGGTATTTGATTCTGCTGCTGCTGATATTGCATCTGCTGAACGAGCGGGTCCACATACGGCTGAGGAGTGAGCGGCTGGTTGTAAAAAGGGTCGTTCAGCCCGGGCGGCATTATGGCTCCGGGAGATCCCGGCTGTCCGGGCTGACCTTCCGCTCCCGCGGCCTGAGGCTGACGCTTTCTGCGTTTGAAGGTAACATCGGGGTCGTCGTATCCGAGCTTTTCAATTTCTATATCGCGCAGTCCTGATTGTTTTAAAAGGGCGGCGTATTCCTTCGATCTGCGGTTGACCTTTAACAGGCCTTTTAAAACATAGCGGGCCTCGCTTTTTTTATCCATCAGAAGAAGCACTTTGGCGAGCCTTAGCCCGACCTCGTAGTCCGCCGGTATTATTTCATAGGCGATCTTTAAATGTTCGCGCGATTCGCGGAACATGCCTTCGCGGTAGTAGATCTCGCCGAGATATTTATGAGATCCGGCGTGCGTGGAAAAATATTGGAGGGCGTAAGTGAAGCTGTTTTTGGCCGTGTCGAATTTTTCCTTGAGGTACTGATAATAGCCGTTCTTGAAATAAAATTCGGAGTAAACGCGGTTGAATTTACGCATGTCGATCCGTCCGCCGCCGCTGTATCCGAGATCCTTTATCTCGCCGATATTAAAGCCGTTATAAGCTAAAAGATAGACCATCTGAGTGTCGTCCGGCTCGAGAGCCAGGTAGTTCTTGATCTGTTCCTTCGCTTCGGGCGTTTTTCCGGTCCTTAAATAAAGGCGGATCTGGGCGTATTTCGAACTTTTGGTTTTTTCGTCGAGAGTGTCCGCGTATTTATACTGAAGCGCCGCGCCCTCGTCGTCCTTATAAGACGAAAGCGTTTCGCCGAGTTTTAAGATACGGCCGGCGCTCTGAGGTTTTTCGTTGACCGCCGCCGCCATTTTTTGGATCTTTTCAGATTTTATTTTCAGAAGGATATCGTCGAGCCTTCTCTGAGCGTTCCTTCTGAGCCTTTCGTTAGGCGCGTTAGCCACTACGCGTTCGAGAGATAACGCCTCGTCCCGCGCCGCCGCGGTTTTTTTGTAGATGTCGGCGAAAAGAAGATAAGACTCATAGGCGTCGAAGTTATTAGATAAGGCGTAAGTGGCGCAATAGGTCGCCCACTCGATATCCCCTTCTTTGAGATATCTGTTGCCTTCCTTTAAAAAATTTATCTTGTTTTTGTAGTCGATCTTCAGCTTTCCGCGATTGCCTTTTTCCTCGACCTTTGGCGCGTCCTGAAAAACCTGCGGAATGTCTTCATCCTGCGCCAGGGCCGGAGATGGAGCGGCGGCGAACATGCAGAACAGCGCGGCCGGTATCAGAAGCAGCGGCGTAAGACGGGGAAGCGGGTCTTTCAATGGCCGTGAATTTTGTGCAGGAACATGGCCGGTCCGTGAAAAGCGCTCGATGAAAATGGTATATTGCATTTTAATGATGTTTGTTATAGATAGATATCTCATGCCGGGTCAGACACCGCCTTTTCATTTCGTGACTCCTCGAACTGTGAAGCTATATAAACTCCCGCTATTATAAGAGCTCCGCCGGATATTATCCAGTGCGTGAGCGGCTCGTTAAGAAGGAGGCTGCCGAGCAGTATTCCTATAAGCGGCTGAAGGTTTAAAAAGATCCCCATGAACGAGGCGTTCAATTTTTCAAGAAGATAATACCATGCGAAATAAGCGAAGGCCGTGGCGAATAAAGCGAGGTATAAAACGCAGAACCACGAGGCCGCCGACATCTTAACCGCGGCGGTAAGCCCGCCTTCGTAAAGCGCGCAGGGATATAAAAATATGGCGCCGATTATGACCGCGTACGCAGTTACGACGAAACTCGGCACCCGCTTTACTATTTCGCGGCCCCATATCGTGTAGAGTGAGCAGCAGATGGTTGAGAGAAGCACGAGGATATCGCCCGTCAGCGAATAATTAGCGTTCGCGGCGGCGGCGCTGTCGGCCGCCGATTTTGAAAGTTCCGGCGGAAGTATTATGAGAAGGACGCCGGAGAGCGAAAGTATTATGCCCGCCCACATGGCTTTCGTTATGCGCTCGCGCAGAAGAAAGGCCGCGAGAAGTATCATCGTTATCGGTTCCGACGCGATCTCGAGCGCCGCGTTCATGGTCTTAGTGCTTTTCAGGCCGATGTTTTGAAGAATGTATGCGAGAGTGAACCCGACCACGCCCAGATAGAAGCAGGTGAGAAGGTCTCTCGCGGATAACTTTACCGCGCGGTATCTCGTCAGAAGGAACGGGATCATGACGAGGCCGGCTATCGAAAATCTGATGAAGGCGAGCGATATCGGCATTATTTTCTCGGTTTCCATGGGTATCTTCGTGGCCACGTAAGTGCCGCCCCATATAAGGTTCAAAAGCACCAGCACCAGAGAATAAAATTTTATGTTGACCGTTCCCGTTCTCATTTTATATCGTTCCGTTCCGTTCCGGCTGAATTTTTCGCAAGGTTTTTGTAGATAATTCGAAGTTCGTTGAAGTAAGTTATATAGGTTTCGCGGTAATCCGGAAAGGTCCACTCAAAAGGCGTGAATGATCCGTTCTTATAGTAAAGGGTTATCTCGAGGTATATTCCGTCTTTTATATATATGCGCTGTATGTTGTCTTTCGCCGAGGCCAGGACGACCTTCGCGAGCGTCAGATACCCGGGGTCGAGGTTTATCGGGCGGTTGACGCCGTCCTTCGAATATGAAAGCTCCAGCGCGTTGCTCGCCGTTTTGATGTCCGCGAGTTCGTCCGGCATTATTAATTTTTCGAAAGCGTAAAAAACGCGCCTGATGGCGCCGCCCATTTCGTTCTGATAATATCCGGTATAATTGAAATCGTAAACGGGGCTTTTTGAAATTATCGCGCCGTGTCTCGCGGTAAGTTCCGCGGCCGCTTTTTCAAGCGTCTCCGCGTCCGAGAAAAGTATCCCGTAAAAAAGAAGGACGGGTTTGTGGTATTTAGGTTTTCCCATTATTTTTCACGGCCCCGGCAGGCTTTTACGCATATCCCGCAGATGCCTTTGGTGACGAACATCAGCCTTTGAAATTTCGAGATCTGTTCGACGCATTTGGGCAGGCAGAAATCCGCGGCATTTTCGCCTATCGCTCCGACCGGGCATGAGCTTATGCAGGCGCGGCAGTTCCCGCAATCGTCCGCGAGCGGCGCGGTCACGGCGAGCGGAGCGTCGGTGAGGACGGTCACAAGCCTCATCCGCGAACCGAAGCGGGCCGAGACCAGAAGGTTGTTGCGGCCTATGAATCCGGTTCCGGCGGCGCGTCCGACGAGCTTATGGTTGAGATAGCTTTTCTGGGAGGCTTTGTCGATTATCTGAGAGGCCGCGACCGGCATGGCTTCGAACCCCGAATTTTGAATTATGGCCGTTATTTTAAGCGCGGTGTCGTCGAGAAACGAGTTGACTCGGTTGTAGTGCATCGCGTAAAGCGGCGTCGGTTCCGTGAAAACGCTTTCGAGGACCGAATCGGAAAGATGGAACGCCATCGATATCGCGTATCGCATTTTCGCCGTGGCCGGGTTCTGGATAAGGGCCGGGTGGAACCCTTCGCTGACGGCGAATATATCGCACGCGCGAAAAATGGACATTCCGGCGTTCAGCGCGTAGTTTTCAAGCAGGTTGAAGTTTTCGGCGCCGTTATCTTTAGTGAGGATGATATTTTTAATGAAATTTTCCAATAGTGTTTTTCTCCATATTCTAAAGGTTAGGTTATTGATTGAATTCCCCTACGTCCAGCCTGGACATGGGGTTCAAATTCCAGAAGGGCTCGCGGTCCTTCGAGGTTATGAGGCGGGGCCCGACGATCATATTCATTTTGACCTCGTGTTTTGAATGAGTGTTTCCGTACATGGCGCGCAGCCCGATGAATACGTAAAGCCGCCCTTTGAAGCCTTCGCGGTCGGTGTCGGTGTAAAAGGTGTTGAAGAAAAGGTAGCTGCCGTTGGTTTCCTTCGGCTTCGAACTCAGCGAGTAGAGCACGCGCTCGTTCTCGACGGTATTGTTGGACTGTTCCCATTTTCCGGACCAGTTCGCGCGCTTGACCTGGCCGTTGCTCTGGTCGAAGATATACATTATTTTTTCAATGATGGGCTTTCCGTCCTTATCGATGCCGTTGAACTTCGCGAAGCGGATGCGCGAGCCGCCGACCTCTTTGTCGTTGACCTTTATCGGGTCCTGTATGATGAATTTATCGCCGACTAAGCCGTCCGGAAAAACCGCGGCGCGGATATCGGTCTTGAGCCATTCGAGGATTATGCGCGAGGAATTCTGGGAGTTTATTTCGTCCTCGCTGTATTTGTATATGTCGTATGACTTTATGAAAAGGCTGTAGACCGCCATTAGAAGCATGAGCGAAAGTCCCATGACTATCATGAGTTCGACCATTGTGAAAGCTTTTTTATACCTGAAGACGAATTTCATGAAATTATTCCTTAAAGTTTATTTGAAAGCCATGTTCTCGTTAGGCGCCAGCGCAAAAAGCGATATGGGGCCCTTGTTTCTGCCGAGTTTATCCGTCCAGTAAACGTTCACCACGATCTGGACATAGGTGAATTCTTTTCCGCGCGCCGTCGCGACCTGCTGCAGCGGCGTTATTTCGACCTGGCGTATGAAGCGCCCGGCGTCCGTTGGAAATTTATCGTTGAAGGATTTGCCCAGCAGTTCCGCGACCTCTTTTTCTTCCATTACGGGCTTCAAAGGGGACTTCGGGTCCTGCATCGTGAGCGCGTCGAAAGGCTTGTTCTTTAAAAGTTCTATTATTTCAGTGGCCACGTTTATAGCGACCGTTACGTCGCCGGTCCTCATGCTGCCCCTGGCGGAGAGAACGAAGATCTGATACATAGGCCACATAAGAAGCGTGAAAAGCACCATCGCGACGAGAAGTTCGACGAAGGTCATGCCCGCGCGGCTTTTTTTAATGCGTTCAAAATTAAAATTCATGATTCATTTCACCTTTCGATCGGAGGGGTCCAGGTATTGGCGGTCTTTTCGAGCACTTTTTTCTGTATGCCGATCTTTTTTTCGTATTCCGTAGTATAACCCTTGTCATCATTGTTGTTTTTGTATATTCTAAGCTTCATTTCGTTGATCTTTTTCGTGAGGAATATATTGTTCTCGGGGCCGTTATCGGCCGCTTTTTCGATGCCGTTCAAAACGCCCAGCGCGTCCTCGGGCCGTCCGTCGACCATGAACCCCGACGCTTTTTTTATCTCAGAGTTCGCCGCCGCGGCCACGCGGTCCGCCGAAGCTTTGCAGGCGGCCATTCTTCGCTCGATGTAAACATTTCCGGCGGTCCTGGAATAATATTTAAGAGCTTCGGCGTAGTTTCCTTCGGATACGAACTTTTCCGCCATTTTAAAATCTTTGTTTTTGGCCGCCGCCGCTCCGGCTTTTTCAAGAGCGTCGAATTCGGGGGTCCGTTCGCCTTTCATATAATTTTTTCCGAGATAGATCACTCCGTCTTTTCCGAGGCCGGGCATGGCGCTTTCCCTTCGCATTTCATCGTCGTCGGCTTCATAGGTGCGGCCGCTGACGTCTTTTTTTATCTTGAACTCGTCCTTTTTTTCGCCGCAGGAACATCCCGTCATCTGAAATGACAGAAGCAGAATAGTTATGATATAAAAATTTTTTATCGTATCGTTGATATTCATTATTTTTTCACGCCCTGCGTTATGCGCGGCAGCTATTCGACCGCCGTCTCGGTTTTCTTGCCGTCCTTGGTTACTTCGATCTTGTAAAATGTGTAACACTGGCTCATGTTGACCGTATAATTCTCATCGGCGTCGCCTTTTCCGGTCCGTTCCGGGAAAAGACTTTCGTCATAAGCGACCGTTCCGCCGCCCATTTTCTTGTTTTTGTTGGATGGATCGATATCTTCGAGCATTCTGAGGTTCAAATAATTTGTGACCAGGTTTCCTCTGATATAAAAACTGTCGTAGTGGTAGGGCCGGTCATCCTTTTTCGAGTCGGGGCCGTGGAAAGGGTAGAACACCGGCGCGCCGTAGGTCTTACTGTTGAGGTTCGAGTTGTCCTTGTAGCGCAGGGTTCCTATACCGGCGCAGATGGAGGCCTGGACATAGGCGTCGGTCACCCAGATGTCGCCGGCCTGCGAGGAGAATATAGTGTTTCGGATCTCCTCGGGAAGTTTTGATATTTTTTCGTGGAGCGGATTCGGCGCGGTTATGAAGGAGACCTGGGCGTTGTTGTCGTCCGCGTTCTCGTCCTTCATTATGCCGTTTAAAAGGATGTCCGTGCCGAAGATCGATGCTATGACGCCTTTTCCGTTGATGTATAACGGGCTTCCGCTCGGGGCGTCCGGCGGGAGGCGAAGCTGCTGGAACTTATCCTCGAAAGCCTTCATGCCTTCGAGATACCATATTCCGTCGAGGTAGATGTGCCAGTTCTTGTCGGGCGATTCTTCAGGCGGTATAAGCTTTTTCATGTAGTAGCGATTGTATATGAAGTCTTTGGCGTTCGCGAAGCTGTAGGCCGCCATTTCAGGCGCGAGATCCAGCGGGAATTTTTCGGTCAGTTCCTTGATGGAGACGTTGTTATTGTCGAAGGGGACTATAGTGTCGGAGCTGTCTGCGCCCTTTCCGGTGAAGACGTCATGCGGCAGCAGCTTATAGGTGGACATTATGTGTCTGTAGGCGATATTTTTATCGTCCGGCGGAGTTTTCTGGCCGTTGTTGTCGATGTAGGCGTTCCCGAGGAATTCGGGAGGCGTGTCGATCTGGTCTTTTTTCTTGGCGACGCCGAACTGGGGAACGAAGCCTGCTTTTAATTTGGAAGGATCGAAAGACAGATTGAGAATCTTGCTTTTTTCTTTATAGAATTTTTTCGGCATCATGGCGCTCTGCGCCGCAGCGTCCTTTCCGTCGAAGTTGTACCAGGGAAGAATGACGGCGTCGTCCTTTCCGAATTTTTCATTCTGGTAGACGATCGGCTGAAGGAAAGATGCGAAAACGTTTCCGTAAACTCTCGCTACATGGACTTTTTGCGGATCGCGTCCTGCGCGCAGGTCCGCGCCGAAAAGCTCGAGCCCGGCGTAAAGCGGGTTTACGTATCCGCGGTCCTCGTTCTTACAGAATTTGATGTAGTTCTCAAAATAATTAAGGTAGCCCGTGGTCTTTTCGTGCCCGAAGGGGTCTTCTTCGCCCTCGACGCCGATCTCGTGTCCCATGCCGATCATCATGGTCCTGTGTTTGAGCTCGACATCGGTGGTGTTTCCGCTTTTGGCGATATTTCCGGTGAGGAAAGACATTAATTTCATTCTCGGCGGCAGCGGATTATTAACGTATTCGGCCATGTTGGAAGTTTTGGTGCCGTCTTTCGGGTCGGCGAAGGTCATTCCGTAGAAATCGAAGCTCGGATACATGCGTTCGCATTCGAACTGCGGGCCCGTCGGGTTCGTCGGATCGAGCGGAAAACGCGTGGCCCTGCCGTTTATCTTATTGAGCGCGCCGCCGTCGTCCTGATTTAGAACGCTTATGTTGGCCAGGTTTAAAATTATAGGCATGCGGCCGCCGAACTCCTTTGATTTGGGAAGCAAATCGAAACCTTCTATCTGCGTGGGTTTAAGAGCGCCGGTGCCGCCGCCGAACAATATTTTTCCGGTCTTGGTGGCGTCGAGCCCGCTCAATATTTTTAAATTGAGGGGTTTTCCGCCGTAATATGAGGGCCAGACGTTATAGTTCATGAATGGTTTGGTCGGATCGTCGGCGTTATAGTTGGCCATAGTGCTTCCGCCGTCGCGGACGAAAAGCGAGAATTCGGGGAACGGAGGAACGACCCTTACGACCTTTATGTCTTTATAGGCCGATACCGTTTTCGTATAACCTTCGAGCGACGCTTTCGCGGTGACCTTTAAAACGCCGTAGGACTCCTTGAGAGGCATGTTTTTCCGCTCGTTTCCGCGAAGGTCTTTTTTGTATGGGGTTATCTGTTCGTAGGTGGCTGAAACGACCATGTTTTTCGTGTCCATGAAGTGGTGCTTTTTAGCGAGCGCAGCCGCAAGAGGCGTCTGGACCGTTATGGGCGGAGGGTTCGTGTTTCCCCAGCCGCACCTTAAAACATTGTAGGGGCTGGCCGAGTCGGAGACCTTGGTGTGGTCGTTCATTTTAGTTCTTATCTCCATGAAGGCCTCTTCGATCATGGCGTCGCACACGCTGTTGACTATCTCGGCGCGCATAATGAGGTTGGACTGGAGTATCTCGTTTCTTAAGCGGTAGAGTATGGATTCGGATAATATGAAAAGAATGGCTATAAGCCCGATGATCCAGTAAAAGACCATTCCGCGGTCTTTACGGGTTTTATTGCGTATGAAGGATAAGATATTTTTATTTCGGATTGTCATTTATTTGCGCTCCGCTTTTTTTTAACAGAATATGCACTACGCATTCGCCGTATTGTTTCAACAGGAGTTCGGCTTCGCAGCTTTGTCTTATTTCAACGTATTTTTGTTTGTATTCGTTCAATTGGGCTGAATATTCGGAGTCTTTGCCCTGTTCGCGGAACGAGTCCATGAGCAGGAATTTTATTTCAAGGACCTTGTTCGGCGGAACGCTCGGGTATGAAAGAGCCCGTTTGAAGCACTTGGCGCTGTCGTCAAACCTTTTCAGCTTATAATAGTTCATGCCTTCTTCGTAGGCCAGTTCGTAAGGAGACAGCGTCGCCGTTTCGATAACGACGTTGTAAAGGGTCGTCTCGACGTTTTTTTTGACCTTTTTAATGACCTTGATGTTGTCAATTTCACGCAGATAGGCCTGGAATGAATTGATGAAGCTGTCGCGGTTGAATTTTTCAAAGTTTACGGTTCCGGCGGCCGGGTCGATATAATCGACGCTTTTTTTAGAACAGCCGCATCCCGAGATCTGTGAAAGTACCGCGAATGTTATGAATAATACTGTAAATTTCAGTTTCAGCCTGTCGTGCAAAAGCGCTAAAACCCTTTCAAATAAATTATTTCAGTTTACGGGCGGCATCTTGTCAGGACAACTCGAACGCCCCATATCAATTATATTAAAAATATAAATCAAAGTCAATAAAATATTTATACGCATTATAACAGAAACAACTTGAATTTATAACTCCATTCTGCTATAATTACACAAAAAGTGGTACAGATAATAAAACAGGGGGCCTTTTCTTGGAAGAACTTATCCTCGAAGTGGATCTGAGCGCGCTGGCGCAGAAAATAGTTTCGACCGATCCCAAACTTCGCATCGAGGCCGTCGACAGCGTCCGCGATATGTCCCGCAAATCGATAAAGGCCAGAGAAATATTAAGCATGCTTATAAGCGCGCTCGATAACGAACAGGATTCCCAGATCATCTCGCGCCTTACGAAACTCATCGGAAAACTCGGCGATTCAACGGTCATACTGCTTCTGAAAAAATTTTTATGGCACCCTGATTCCCGCGTCGTGGCCAATACTCTCGAAGGCCTCGGCTTCATATATTCGCTCGATATTATCCCTATAATTCTTCCGTTCTTGAATTCTCCCGATAACCGCGTCAAGGCCAACGCCGCCAAGGCGCTTTACGCTTTGAATCCGGCTCTCGCTCTCGAAAAACTCTCTGAAATGATAAACGCCGACGAAGTATTTTTCCGCGACTCCGGCGCCTATATCCTCGCGGTCATCGCTGACGCCAGATGCCAGGAAATGCTTATCGAGCTGATCTTAAAAGAACACGACATGGAGATACTCAAAAAAAGCATATTCGCGCTCTGTAACCGCGGCGACGGCTACACGGTCGATAAGATCGAGCGCATAACGGCCGCCAACCCCGACCACCCCCAGAAAAAAGTGCTCACCGAGATCGTCGAATCGATCAACCAGAGGATAAAAACCCACAAAAGCAGCATCCAGAACATCAGCTCCGTGAGCGATCTGGCCAAACTCACCGAAATATACAACAACGGCACCAATAAAGAAAAAGAACAGGTCTGCCTCCGCCTCTTCGAGATCGGCGGCGAGAACGCCCTGCCTTTCCTCAAAAAAGCCAGCAACGACGAAGATACCTCCATAAGGTACGCCGCGAAAAAAGCCATCAACAATATCTTCAGCAAACTCGCCCAGAAAAATCAGCAGTCCGGAGGCTTCTCGTTCAATAAATTCCAGGGCCCCGCTCAGGTCCCGCCCGCAATTTCCGGCCGCGGCCTCAAAGCCTCCGACCACCAGGTGAAAAAAGAAGAAAAAGTAGATTATTCAGCCATAATAGGGCCGAAAGAAACCCCGAACGACGATAAACCGAAATATATCGAAGAAATAGACATGGCCTTTTTGGTGCTCGACCTGAGCAACAACAACCCCGCGCGCCGCGCCGAAGCCGTTTCGAAACTTCTATACGCCAATAAAAATTCGAAGGGCGTGAAAGACGCCATAAAATATCTCGTCGAAAGGCTTTACGTGGAAAGCGAGCCGCAGGTTAAATCCCAGATATTAAGGGTCATCGGAACGCTTGGCGGAAAGACGGAGATCGAGGTGCTGAGAAAATTCGCCGCCGAGGAAACGCAGGAATACCGTATCCGCGCCAACGCCCTCGAGGGCCTCGGCTGCATAGACGAGCCTGAAGTTTTCGACATAATCGTGCCCTACATGAGCCACAGCGACAACCGCATAAAGGCGAACGCCGTCATAGCCGCATGGAAACGCAACCCCGATTCGACCTTCAACGCCATATCCGACATGATCCGCTCCACCAACGTGGCCATGCGCGATTCCGCCGCTTACGGCCTTCTGATCTTAAAAACGCAGGACCAGCGCATAATCAATCTCATGCTCGAACTTTTCGTGCGCGAGACCACGACCGATATTATTTTGAAACTCACCCAGGGTCTCTCCATCCTCGGAAACGAACAGATCATGAACGATATGGAGAAAATGATACCGAACGCTTCCGCCCTTAAAAGGCCGCACATAGAAACCATCGTTCAGAAGCTCCGCCAGAAGTTCGACAGCTTGAAAGGCATAAACGCCCACGACATAGCGCGCGACAAGAGCCATGAGATCCGCGAATTCGACGCGCAGTTCGAGATATACACAACGGCGCATAAGAACGACGCGAAGCCCGCCCCGAAAAAAGCCGAAGAAACGGTCCGGGAAAAAACCGGCCCCGAGGCGCCGCCGCTCAAATACATCGAAAAAGACGACGGCACTATGATCGTTTTGAAAAACATAGAAACGCATCTTTTCGAATTCAACCATCCTGACGAGAAGATACGCTTAAACTCGATACTTGCGATAAAACACTATCTCACATACGGCCTTCCCCACGATTATTTCAACCAGGTCGAGATGCTTCTGACGCTTTCGCTTAATGACGCATCTCTTCGCGTTCGCAGGGACGCTTTTGATGCCTACCAGCTGATCCAGTCCCACCGCGCCGTAATTATAAAAACGCCTCGAACCGGCGTGGAGGGTGATTAGAAATTGAGCCTTATTTTAGTATGCGACGATAAACCCGTAATGGTCAAATTCCTCCAGGAATATTTCCTCAAGGAGGGCCATACCGTTGTCACGGCCTGTGACGGCGAGGAAGCCTACGCGAAATTCCGCGACAACCAGCCTGAAATAGTCATAACCGACATGAAAATGCCCAAACTCGACGGCATCGAAGTTTTAAAGCGCATCAAATCCGAGAACGCCGAGACCATCGTTATAATGATGACGGCCTTCGCGACCATCGAAAACGCCGTTGAAGCAATGAAACAGGGCGCATACGACTATATAATTAAACCGTTTTCCATAGACCAGATCAAATCAATAATGAACAAGGTCAGCGAGAAGATATCTCTCATAAAAGAAAATAAATATCTCCGCTCCCAGCTTCAGACGATATATAAATTCGACAACCTTATCGGCCAGTCCGGAAAGATGCGTGAAATGTACGATCTCATCTCGCGCGTCCTCGACAACAAGGCCAACGTCATGGTCATCGGCGAGACCGGCACCGGAAAAGAATTGATCGCCCGCGCCGTCCACTACAACGGCCCCAGGAAGAACGGCCCCTTCATAAAGGTCAACTGCGCCGCGATCCCTGAAGGCCTCCTCGAATCGGAACTTTTCGGCCATGAAAAAGGATCGTTCACTGGCGCCATCAGCAAAAAAGAAGGAAAATTCGAAATAGCCGACGGCGGAACGCTTTTCCTTGACGAAATAGGCGAAATATCGCTTAACATTCAGGTCAAGCTCCTGCGCGTCCTTCAATACCGCGAATTCGAAAGGGTCGGCGGCAACCAGACCCTCAAGGTCGACGTGCGCATAGTTTCGGCCACGAACCGCGATCTCACCAAAGCCATCGAAGAAGGCAATTTCAGAAGCGATCTGTATTACCGCTTAAACGTCGTCCCCATAACCGTTCCGCCCCTGCGCGAGCGCATAATCGATATTCCCATCCTCGTCGAGCACTTCATAAAAAGGGTCACGACCGAAAATAACATGCCCCCGATAAAGCTCGCTAAAGAAGCGATCGAAGCTTTTCTTAAATATTCATGGCCCGGAAACGTGCGCGAACTCGAGAACGCCGTCGAACGGCTCGTTATTTTAAGCAAGGGCCCGGTCATCGGAATAGCCGACCTTCCCCAGCACATAATCCCGCGCGAGAATCAGCTCGACGAACTCATGGTGCCTTCCGTCGGCAAAAATAAGATGACCGAGGTCGTCGATTACATCGAAAAAAAGATGATCGAAGAGGCCCTCAAAATAACAAGCGGCCAGCAGACACAGGCGGCGGACATACTCGGGATCAATCGCGGCTCCCTCATTTATAAAATGAAAAAATTCAATTTGTATAATTCTTAACTTCTTTTTTTGCCGGCTTTTTTTAAAGGCCGGCCCGCTCACATTCTCAAAACATCAATAAAAAATACGGTTATGGATACACGGCCGCCTTCGGGCGGCGGTTTTCATGACATGTTCACCCTTGATTTTTTTGTATAAAATTATACACGAAAAAAAAGCCGTATTTGCCGCGAAATACTTTTTTGGAAACAAACATCGCAATTGCAGGGGTTTTCCAAAAATGGCACGCAATATGCTTTAAAAGTTTGCACGGAAAGGCAGGTGGCATTATGGCAACGGCGACGGCAACGGGTGTTTCGTTAAGAAGCGCGGGGCGGACCTGGAGCGGGGCGGATTATGGCGACAACGCCATCGTTATGGATTATTTCAAGGAATTAAGCGGCATACCCCTGCTTACTTCCGACGAAGAATACGCTCTTATAAGAACATGCAAAAGCGGGAACCAGGAATCCAGGCGCAGGCTCATAGAGTCTAATTTAAGGCTCGTGGTGGCCGTGGCTAAAAAATATATGCGCTCAGGAGTTCCGCTTATGGACCTTATCCAGGACGGAAATCTCGGGCTCATTCACGCTCTCGAAAAATACGACACGAATCACGAGAACCGTTTTTCCACTTACGCCGTATGGCAGATACGCCACTACATAAGGCGCGCTATCGCGAACAAGTCGCGGCTTATAAGGATCCCCGTCAATCTTATAGAAAAGAAAAAACGGATCGAGCAGATAACCGAATCAATGATGCGCGTCGAGGGGCGTGAACCGTCGGTCGAAGAGATATCGAAGCTGACCAACATCTCCAAACGCAAGATCAAGGATATAATGCAGTATTTTCAGCCGCTTCTGTCGCTTGAGATCGGGATGCGCCACGACCAGGACATGCCCGGCGAATACGACGTCGAATACGATTTTATAGCCAATTCGACCTCCGAACAGCCCGACGTTAAATTTTATTCGGCTTTCATTCAGCAGCAGCTTACCGCAGCGCTCGAGACGCTTGACGACCGTGAAAGCTGCATATTCAGATATTATTACGGCCTCGAGGAAATGAAAGCCTATACTTTAAAAGAGCTCGGCAGGATATTCAACCTTACGCGCGAACGCATCCGCCAGATAAAAAATATCGCCACCGGCAAGATCAAGGATTATTTCGTGAAAAACGTCCTGTGTGAGGGATGATAACAAATTTTATTTTTCGGGCACACGGTCGAAAAATTCATCCGGAATTTTTCGCCGTTTGTCTCGCGCCGACTCACGCCATCTGTGGCTACGTCGGCACTTGGACCTCCTTGTCCGTCGGGCGGCTCTCGGCCCTCCTGGCTGCAGGTCGGCTCACGCCATCCATGGCTCCGCCGACACTTCCTATGTCCTGCCGGTCGCGCATGGATGCGCCAATGTCGCGCGAGACAGGAGGTCGGAAGCGCGACCTTCGCACGCCTCCGAGACAGCCCTCAAAATAAAAATTTGTTATCCTTTTTTATGGTTGGATATTTGCGATCATATAAAATAAGAAATTTAAAAAGCCATTAAATTGAGCGCAGAAGGCGCATCCACAACTATTCTCTATTCTCTATTCTCTATTCTCTATTCTCTATTCTCTGTTCACTATTATCTTCACCCGTATTTTAGTTCGCTAATAAAAAAAACGCGCCATGATCAGGCGCGTTTTTTTATATGAGTTTTTAAAATTATATAAGTTAGAACGACGGGGCGTTGCCGTTTTCGGCGATCTTTTTAACCGTTCTGGTAGAAACTTCGACTATGTTTATCGAAGACTGAGGGTTTTTGTCGTCGTCGTTGAATATTTCAAATATCACGAATTTTCCGTCTTTTGAAAACGACGGGAGCGAGATGTTTTCGACGGCGGGCATCAGGTCGGTCACTTCGTTGTTTTTAGCGGGATCGACGATCGAGAGGACGCGGTCGGTGTTGGCGACCGTTTTTAAAAAGCCTATTTTTCCGTCTTCCAGAAGGGTCGGGACAGAAGCTTTAAAGCCGGTTGAAACGCCTTTTTCGTCGAATGTCGTGGCGCCGCCGGTCACGGTTTCGATCTTTCCGTCAGCGACGGCGATCTTTTTGATGAAGATCGTGTCATAGCGGGGAGTGTCGATGTCGGGGATGTTGGCGGCCGAGCATATTATTGTTTTGGAATCTTTTGAGAATTTCGGATAGTTGTAATAGACGTTGACCTCTGAAGTTCCCTGCTGTTTCGTGAGATCTTTTTCGTCTTTTTTAGCTATGTCGGAAATGATTATATTCGCGGGAAAGAACGGGTCGTTCTTAGCGCTGCGGGTGTAGGCCAGAAGCTTGCCGTCGGATGAGAACGACGGCGAATTAAAGAAAGCGTCTTTGGTTGAGACCAGCGGCGTTACGGTTTTAGCGGCCGTGTCGGCTATGAATATGCCGTTATTTTCTTTGAGCTTTCCGGCTATCGCGATCTTATCGCCGTTCGGCGAGAGGGCGACGGCTTTTATTTCTTCGAATTTTTCGGGAATGAGGATCTCGGAGCCGTCTTTTAAATTTAAAACGGCCGCGTTCGTGTGGTTTTTAACGAAAGCTATGGAATATGGAGCGTCTATGCCGGCCAGAACGGTTTTGGCGCTGGCCGAAGCGTTGGCGAAATTGATGTCGACGGCGTATCTTGTCGTGAATATGCCTACAAGCCCTATTAAGAGGAACACGAAGCGGAAATTGAAAACGATATTGTACAATTTTTTCATACAAAAACGCCATATTTTTAAAATATGGCGGCACATTTCTCCTTATTTATAAATTTTCAATGTTGAACTCATTGTAACATAAATTTTAAAAAATGTAAACACGGATAGCGGGCCGAACGCTAAAAATTTTGAAAAATCCGCTGAAAGCTTGATATTTTGGGTGAATTTATGGTATAAGTAATATAGAAGACATAAATTTTAACGCGGGAATGGATTATGGAAAATAAAAGAATCGCCCGAACGCCGAAAAAAGAGATGCAGAGTTCAACACCGGGCTCGCGGATGCCGGATGGATCCGTTACCCGGCTTCTTTACATATCGGCGGCATCCGTTTTCCTCTTCTTCTCATACTTTTTTTCGCCTGTTTTCGCGGGCGGAGAGAATGAGATAGATCAGTTTTTTTTCGACAGGGCCGTAAAAACCTACGAAGCCTCTAATTCGAAAGAGATCGAGGCCGTTTCCGGTGCGGTCATGAAAATTTCCGACGCGGCGCTGGCTTACGATAAAAAGCCCGAACTTTTTCTTCAGATGCTGAGCGTAAGTTTTGATATTCTTTCAAAAAATCCCGAAAAGCTGAAGACCATAAAATACGCGGCCGACTCGCTGGCTTTGGTTTTCACGGCGGGCGTTCCCTTCAGCGTTCAAATTTACCGTTCGCGCGCCGCCGTTTATTTCCACGCCGCGCCTTTTGCGTCCAAAGGCCCGCCATACGGCAACTTTTTCGAAAGCGCGCCCATGCCGCTTTATTTCATTAAGGACGGCGGGGCCTGGCGCGCTGACGGCGGTTTCATGCTCGAATTCGCGTTGAAAAGCGACGGCACGCCTCACCTGCGCGATGAGAACGCGCTGGAAATAGACCAGAACTGGATGCTTTCTCAGGACGAAGAATTCGAGAAGGTCCTGGCCTTTTTTCCGTCGAAATATCTCGTATCGTCTTCGGCCGAACCGTTGAAAAAACTCGGCGAATATATCGTTAAAAACCCGAAAAGCGCCGCGGCCCACTTTTATATGGCGGTCGCCCTCACCAAACAGTTCAAATACGGTTACGACCATATAAGGGCCAGCCGGGAGCTCGCGCCGGACAACATATTCATTGAGATAACATATTCGCGCATCCTTATGATCAGAAAATTCGGGCGGTTTTTAAACGACAGGCTTTTTGAGATGTACCGGGCCTGCCCTCACAATCCGCTGGCGCTTATGGTATTGGGCGAGATGCTTAATTTAAGATACCGTTATGATCTTTCGAAACTGGCCTTCGACCGCGCGGCGCTGTTATATAAATTCATGACCCCTCACTACCATATGGTCTTCGCCGATACTTTTGAAAAGCTTCAAAATTATAAGGCCGCCGCGTTCGAATTCGTCAAATGCGCGTCCTACGGCCCGCTCTTTTATTACAGCCGTCACCTCGCCGCCAGAATGTATATAAAGGCGGGGGACGAGGACTCGGCCGCCGGCGAATACGAGGCTGTCATCGATCATCTCAAATACGCCGAACTTAAGAATGAAGCGGCTGGTTTTCTTATGAATTATCATTCGGCCCGCGGAAACAGGGATGAATATTACAATTACAGAAGATACTACCTGACATCTCTTATAAATTCGCCTTCTTTCGTGTTCGCGCTTCTCGTTCTGTGGCTGTTCTATTTTATGAGACGGACCGTCGTTAAATATTCTCTTTTTGTGATATTGCCCGTTGCCTGCCGTTTCAGCCGGTCGAGGCTGGTCCATGAAAAGGCTCTCGATATTTACCACTTCTATGGACGGTACGACGCGGGAATAGAATCCTTTAAAAAATACCTGGCGG
This sequence comes from uncultured bacterium, assembly GCA_964551445.1. Lineage (GTDB taxonomy): Bacteria > Muiribacteriota > UBA9980 > UBA9980 > UBA9980 > DAOPXV01. Next base: position 49,920 of record CAZKCG010000005.1, read on the forward strand.
CCGTAAAGGCCTGCGGGGACCAGAAGGAATACTGCAGGGGGCTTATGAAGCTGGCCGGCGCCTATTCGCGTCTTTACAAGGTGAACGAGGCGCTTCCGCTCTACAGAGAGGCGCTCGAACTCTCGCCGGGTGATACGGAAGCGGTCCTGGGCCTCGGCATCTGCGAGTACGATATGAAAAATTACGCCATCGCTCTCGAGTATTTTTCGAGCGGCATGGACAGCGATCCCGAGAACCATCTTTTTTATTATTACTGCGGCCTGTGCCGGATGATGATGGGAAGGCGCGCCGAGGGCATCGACAACATCATGTCCGCATACAAGGTCAATAACGCTTTCGAACCGGCCGTGGCGATATGCGAAAGTTATTTCCTCGGCGAGAACAAGGTCGCCGAGCTCGTTCATTTTTACGATGATATGCTCGTTTTCGGCGATCTGAAGGAAAATTTCATCGAGCGCTCGCTGAGGCTTCATATAACCAGAATGGACGCCCCGAGGCTGCGGACCTTTTTAAAGGCGTATGAAAAGATGGATATACGCGGCCGCGACACTTTCAACACCATCGGCTGCGCGTACCGCGAAATAGGCATGGCGGCCGAAGCTGAAAAGGCCATGAAGATGGGGCTTGAAGCCGCCGTCGGCGTCGATTTCGGCGCGAAAGGCCCGCTCGGACTCTTCGCGAATTTTATAAAAAGGCATTTCTGGCCCGAAAGATACCGCGTGGCGCCCCTTCAGTACCTCGAGCTCGGGATAACCTACAAATGCCTCGGCCGCGAGGACCTTGCCGCGAAATGTTTTAAAAAGGCGGCCGGAATAGACTCGAACTATCCTTTCGTTTACTATTTTCTGAAGGATTATAACAGGTCCTTCGAACTTATGGCCAGACAGATAAGCGAAAGCGAGCTGCCATGGACCAACGCTTCCATAGTCGAAGCGGTCTATCTTTCTCTCAAGGAGATCAAGGACGAGGCCCATCTGCTCAGATACCGCGAATGGGGCCGCTATTACGCCGGGTCGTTCCCGGACGAATTCGGGATCTTTTCATATAAATACCTCAAATATATCCCCAAAGCCAAGTATCTGGAGATCTTTAACGAGAGAACGGATAATAGAGAATAGTGAAAAAGTGGCTCTTACTTGAATCGTGTTGGTAAAATTGGTTCATTTTAAGTTGAGAGTTCAGAGCGGCGAGTTTAGAACTAAAGGATTTTCTGACAATGAAGACAGTCTATTCCGCCTTTCAGGCATTATTTTATTTGTAAAGGCTCGCGAAGCGAGCAAAATCACAACTATCCACTATCCGTTCTCCGCTCTTCACTAAAAAAATTACCCAAACCAAATACGAAAGAGCCGAAAAAAATAAATACTTATTGACAAACCTCCTCTACATTGTATAAAATAAGGCTATCTATGCCGGATGATCAATTTTTAAAAGACGATATAGCCATCGCGCGTGACGTTTTAAATGAAAACGCCGCGGATTCCGCTATTTCCGAAAAGTTAAAGGCCGCCGAGGCCGAGAACGCTCAGCTTGCGTCTTCCATCGAATCGCTCGTCACTGAAAACAGCGACACCCTCGAGCGCATTGCCGCAATGGAAGCGGAGATGGACGGCCTGAAAAAGTCCGCCGCGCGCGAGCATGAAAAAAGAAGACTCCACCTTTTGAACGTGCGCGACCTTAAAAAGGCCATTTCCGACCGCGATCACAAGATCGCATCTCTCGAGGCGGAGCTTTCGGAAAGCGAGCGTAAAACATCGGAACTCGCGGCCGCGCTGGAATTTGCCACGCAGAACGCGCAGGTCTCACCGGGCGTTGTAGAGGAGACCGCCAACCCGCAGCAGCAGCTTCCGTCCGGCAACATACTCGACGAAGATTCCGAATTATTCGATCAGGCCCCTCAGATAGCCAACCTTCGCGAAGAAATGGAGTTGAACCGCGAAGAAGCCCTCATCCCCCTTGCCGATATGAAAAAGGACTCCGAGCCGAAGATCAAATACTTAAAAAAATCGAAAGAAACCGGCAAATATATCGTCAGCGGAACGCCTCAGGAAGAAGACGAGGCCGATACGCGGGCGGTTTCTGAACCTCAAAAAGCCCCTCAGCCGGCGGAAGAAGTGAAACCGGAAGAAACTGCCGCCGCGGCTCCCGATCCGGCTATCATCAAAGCGCTTCAAACCGACATTTTTTACAAAGAGATCGAGATAGACCGCATTAATTCCCTTCTCGCCAAAGAACAGGCCGATATCATGTCGCTTAAAGACGGCAATGACGAATTAAAAAGGCAGACCGACATCCTCAAGGACGAACTGAGCACGCGCGAAGCCCAGATATTAAGGCTTGAAGAACGATGCGGATTTCTGGAAGAGGAAAACGCCAATTTAAACGAAAAATACAAGGACCTGGATCCGCTGGAACTGGAAAAGCTCCGCATGATGTCGGATGTCAAAGATTTTTTAGAGTCGGAACTGGACAGGCAAGCCGGAAAAGAAGGCCTTGACGACGAAGAAAATGAGGCGCCGGAAAAGAGCTCCGATACCGCGGCAGCGCCGGAAGCCGAAGAAAAACCCGCCCAGATAAGAGAACTCGAAGAGATCAAGGGAAAATTCCAGAAACTCATCAAAGAGCGCGACGAGGCCATAACGCTTCTCGATAAGTTCGAGATGGAGTCGAGGGTCAAGGAATCAGAATTAAAAAATTTAAAACTGGAACATAAAAATCTCAAAAAAGATTTTGAAACGCTTGACGAGGATTTTAAAAAGAAGGACGAGGAACTCGGCAGCATATACGGCGCTTTCAGCAAATACAAGGAAGAAAGCGGATTCATGTCGCGTGAGTATAAAAATATCAAGGACGACCGCGACAGGCTTTTAGGCGAGCTCAAGGAAAAGAACGAGCTTTTGAAGGCGAACCAGGAATCCATAGACGCAAAGGAAGCGGAGCTTAAAAAGGTCATCGAGCTCAATGAAAAAACGATCGAAAAGCTGAAAAATGATCAGGAGACCGTTATGAACGCCGTGGTGGCGGAAAAAGAGAACGAAATAAAGACGCTGGTTTTCGCGCATGAGGCCGAGATGCAGAAGATGGCCGAGGAAGGCCGCGCTGAATTCCAGGAATTGCGGGCTTCGCTTGAGACGATAGATTCGAAATATCAGGGCGCCATATCCGAAACGCATAATATGCGGGCGAATCTCGAAACGCTTTTCATGAAGATAAACGGGTTCCTGGCGAGGCCGGAGGACGAGGAAAACACATTCAAGCGAACGGTTTTTAACGAGGTGCTTTTTCTCTACGATCAGATGCCGGATCTTGGCGCGGCCCAGAGCGGAAGCGAACAGGCCGTAAATTCACAGGGTTTCGTGGCGCCGCTGCCGGACGTTTATTATAAAGTGTTCAACTCGCTGAAACCGCTGCCTGAATTCTTCTATAAAATATTTCAGGATTTCGGACTGGAAGTTAAATACGCCAAATACATCGATTTCATAACATCCGGCGAAAAGCCGAAACCGTGCGCGGCGATATTCGCTAACGTGAAGACGAGAGAAGATATTTTAAAGGTTTTTGAGCTGGCTGCCACAAATCCCGCGGCTCCCGTTATATTATACTGCGATAACGCCGGCGTAACGGTTTCAGAGATAGTCAACGCGATCGTTTCGGGCGCCGCCTGCGATTATATCGACGGAACGATGCCGGAGGGCGTTGTGGCGACGGTTCTTGCGAGGGTTTTTGAAAAACGCATCCACAACATATCCGGCCTGGTGGTCGAAAAAGACAGCGAAGAATGCAAACTTCGCGAGAGCGTGGTTCTTACGATCGATAACCGTGTGAAGGCGAACAGGATCGAAACGCTTTTGAGGCGGCTTGATTACCTCAGGGAAAACAACAACAAAATGAAGTTCAACCTCAAGGAAATGCAGAAGGCCTTCGATCAGATAATCGCCATAGTTACAAACCTTACGATGATGGAGCTGCCGGACAGTGTTTCCGAGGGTTTTAACGAGGTCACGGACATCCTTTTGAAAATTTCTTTTATAAAATAACGCTTGCAATTATTATATCCTTGTGATAAAATAAAATCGTTCAAAAATAAATATAAGGATTTCATCGCTGGGTTGAAAATCCGATAAAACGTATGCTTAAAGGATGGTGGACAGATTTGGATATTACCGAAGTAAGAGTCAGAAAAGTCAATGGTGATGGAAAACTCAAGGCGTTCGCATCGATAACTATAGACAATGCATTCGTGGTTCATGATTTGAAAGTTATAGAAGGAAAAAAAGGCTATTTCGTGGCCATGCCGTCGCGCAAGACCAACAATGGCGATTATAAAGACACGGCTCACCCCATCGCTACCGATACCCGTGAAATGATACAGAGCGCGGTATTGAGCGAATTCGACAAAGTTAAGAACCTTGTCACGACCCCGACCGTTACAGCGGCCGAAATGTAATTGAAAAATGAAGAAAATATTGGGGCGTCGCCAAGCGGTAAGGCATCAGGTTTTGGTCCTGACATCCGTGGGTTCGAATCCTTCCGCCCCAGTGTCTTTTATATCAATATGAAAATTTGGGTAGATGAAGCTTGACTCGTCTACCCAAATTGTTTTTTAGACCAAAATTATTATATTGCCGGGAGTGGTTTTTGTGGACATTTGCGCGGTTATTCTGGCGGCCGGCCTCGGAACCAGAATGAGATCGAAATACCCTAAAGTTTTATTCAATATCGCGGGAGAACCGATAATATCCCATGTGGTGCGGGCCGTGCGGGCCGTTGATCCCACGAAGATAGTGGTTATCGTGGGACATTCGAAAGAACTCGTGATAGAAGCGGTTAAAAGAACGCACGGAGATTTCGCGAATCTGTCCTTCGTCACCCAGGCGGAACAGAAAGGTACAGGGCACGCGCTTATACAGGCGCGCGAAGAGCTTTCCAAACAGGGCGGAATGACCTTCGTGCTTTGCGGCGATACGCCTCTTCTCACCGGCGACATTTTTAAGAACCTTTTGAAATTTCATGAAGAAAGTTCGTCCGACGCTACCGTTCTGACCACGCGCGTGAAGGAACCTAAGGGTTACGGAAGGATCGTTCGGGACGCGGCAGGTCACGTGACCTCGATCGTCGAGGAGCGCGACGCGGTGCCGGAAATTAAAAAGATAGACGAAATTAACACGGGAGTTTATCTTTTCGCCACGCCGAAACTTATCACTTCGCTCGAAAAGCTTAAACCGAACAACGATCAGCACGAATATTATCTCACCGACACTATCTCGATATTGAACTCGGAGAACTCGAAGGTCATGGCTTATCCGGAGCCATGCGACCATCTCATGATGGGCATAAATAACCGCTACGAGTTGTCAGTGGCCGCGCGCTACATGCGCGAGAGAATAAACAGGATGCACATGATAAACGGCGTCACGATGGCGGATGCGGATTCCACTTATATCGACGTAGGCGTCGAGATAGCCAACGACGTTACGATACTTCAAAATACGAGCCTTATCGGGAAAACAAAGATCGCGTCCGATTCGGTCATCGGCCCGGACACTTCCGTTTCAAACACGGCTGTCGGGGCGGGCTGCGTCATAACATACAGCGTTGTCGAGGATTCAATTCTTTCGGACGGCGTCAGGGTCGGGCCTTATTCTCATTTAAGGCCGGGGGCGAGGCTTTCAGAGGGCGTCCATATCGGAAATTACGTGGAGGTCAAGAAATCGGTAATAGGGCCTAATTCTAAGGCGAATCATCTGAGCTATATCGGCGACGCCGAGGTCGGAGAGGGCTGTAATATCGGCGCTGGCACGATCACCTGTAATTACGACGGCGTCAACAAGAATAAGACCGTCATAGGTAACGGCGTTTTTATCGGTTCGAACACGGCGCTGGTAGCGCCCGTCGAACTCGGCGACAACTCGCTAGTGGCCGCCGGATCGGTCATCACCAAGAGCGTGCCCGCGTTCGCGCTGGCTATTGAGCGAAGCCCTCAGGTGGTAAAAGAAGATTACATGAAAAAAAGAAAGATAAAGAAAAACACTGAAAAATAAAAACGCGGCAATCAATAACAGACTGGAGCGCTTAAAAATGGTAGATGACAAGAAAAAATTAAGAGTTTTCTGCGGTTCGTCCAATCCCCTGCTTACGGAAGAGATATGCCGCCATCTCGGGGTCGAGAAAGGCGATATCCTCGTTTCGAATTTTTCGGACGGAGAGACGCATGTCAAGGTCAATGAAAGCGTGCGCGGAGCGCATATTTTCGTAATTCAGCCGACGACATCGCCCGTGAACGAGTCGCTGATGAAACTTCTGATAATAATAGACGCTATGAAGAGGGCATCGGCTGCGAAGATCACAGCCGTAATTCCGTATTACGGCTACAGCCGCCAGGAAAAAAAGACGTCCGGAAGGGAGCCCGTCACGGCGAAACTCGTCGCGAATCTGCTCACGGTGGCCGGCGCGGACCGCGTAATGACGGTCGACCTGCATGCCTGGGCGATCCAGGGGTTCTTCGATATTCCCGTGGACCATCTGACGGCCCTTCCGATAATATGCGATTATCTCGAGAATAAGCGCTCGGCGGCCGGCGGGGAAATGGTCATCGTATCGCCTGACGCGGGCGGCGTGGGGCGCGCGAGGGCGTTCGCGAAAAGGCTCGACACTACGATCGCTATCGTCGATAAAAGGCGGCCGAAGCCGAACGTGGCCGAATCGATGAACCTGATAGGCGACGTGCGCGGAAAGATAGCGGTCCTGGTCGACGATATAATCGATACGGCCGGCACGATAACTTCGGCGTCAAAAATGCTTTCGGACCACGGCGCGCGTGAGATATACGTGGTGGCCACGCACGCGATACTGTCGGGGCCGGCTTATTCAAGGCTCGCGGCGTCGCCGATCCGGGAAACAATCGTCACCAACACCATCGCGCGTAATGATAAGGACAGGCCCGAGAATCTGACGGTGCTTTCAATGGCTCCGCTTATATCCGAGGCGATATACAGGATCTACAATGAAATACCGGTTTCAAGCCTTTTTGAATAGTCCGATAAAACATCTGATAAAAAAAATGACGGCGGCCATGATCTTAACGCTCATGACGGCCGTCATTTTGGCGCTTCCCGGAGCCGGGGACGCATACGGGGCCAGGCGCGACCGCGACGCGGCGGCGAAGGCCGGCCGGGATCAGGCCATGGAAGACGCTATGGCGGCTAACGCTCTGGGCATAAAACTCTTTGACGGCGGAAATTATCTTTCGGCCGCTGAAAAGTTCGAGGAGGCGCTGGCGGCATCTCCTGATTATACGGAGGCTGCTTTTAATCTCGGATTGTGCGGCTTTATGAGCGGCGATCATGCCGCGGCGGTGAGCCGTCTTCACGAGGTTTTAAAAAAAGACCCCGAGTTTCCGGAGGCAATCTCCTATCTCGGCCAGGCATACACGAATCTGATCACGGCCTTCGAACAGAAGGGCGATTACGCTTCGGCCATCCGATACGCCGGTGAGTACTCTAAACAGTATTTTACGGACGGCGTGAAGAAAAAAGAGCTCGAGGCGCTTGTGGACGAACTTAAAACGAAGGAAGCCGGGACTTTGCCGGTTTCGCCGAAGGAAGCCGGAGACGGGAAAACGGTTCCCGGCGCGCCGGCCGCAAGAGACGGCGGCGTCGTTGAAAAACTCGCGGCGATATTATCTAAAAATCCGTCAAACCGGGCGGCTTCGGCCGAGCTGAGAAGATCGATAGCGGCGCGCAGGTCTTCGGGCGGATTATCCCGGACCGGGTTCGAGGCGCTTGAAAAGGTTTTGAATTCGGCCGTCGAGGAGGATATGCATAACCTTGCCGCGCACGGCGCTCTTGGAGAGCTTTATCTTATTCAGGGAAACCATGAAAGAGCTGAATATCATTATCAGATGGTCCTGATCGCGGATCCGGCGGATATGGCGGCGAGAAACGGAATGGCGGCGTCTAAGAAAAAAAAGAGCGACGCGGCGAAGATATCCGAACTCGCGTATCCCGAAATTCGCGACGCGATGGGGACGGCGGAGGTTGAACAGGTAAAAGATGCGCCGGAAGGTGCGCAGGAACCGCTCCGCGGTTCGGCTACGGAAGAGATCGAGACGGCGGACACCGTTGATGACGAGAACCGGGTTCTTTCGACGACGATCGCCGAGAACACGCCGCATGAGATCTCCGGACTTAAGGAAAAGATCGAAAAAAGCGCGGCCGACATCGAGGATCTTATAAAGACCGCGTGCTACTATATAGCGAAAAAAGATTATAAGACGGCCGAAAAGATAATAAACGTAGCTTTCACCGTCGATCCTTCGGACCATGAGACCAATTATCTGATGGCGTTCGTGAAGCTGAGGCTTAAAAAGAGGGACGAGGCGCTTCCGTATCTTTTCAGCCTTAATCCCGACACGCTTAACGACGCGAGGCTTCTGCATGACGCCGGCGTTTTATACATGCGCCTGAAAAAACCGGAATACGCCGTTAAATTCTTTGAAAAAGGCATCGAAGCGGACGCGAATTACATCGAAAATCATCTTTCGCTCGCGATCCATTATTCGAGGATAAACGATTTCGAATCGGCCCGGAAATACTTCGATCCGCTCGCGGAGACGGCTCCGAAAAACATGCGCGTACTCTATTTTACGGCACTGGCGGCTAAAAGGGAAGGACGCTTCGAACAATTCACCCGGCTGGCTAAAAAGATGCAGGAGATGTCGCCTAACGACGCTTATTCAAAAAAAATACGCCGGCAGATGGGAATGGCCCCCAGCGAACAGCTTTTGAATTTTGAAAGCGATTCGTCGCTTGTTGAAACCGCTAAAAATTATCTTAGAATGGGCGACCAGGCAAGGGCGGCGGTGAAACTGCGCGAAGCTTTGCGCGTGAATCCGGCGTCTTATGCGGCGAATGAACTGATGGCGGCGATCGCTCTCAAGGAAGGGGCGGCGATAGCCCGCATCATCCACCTTTTGAAAATGTACGAGGCGCGTCCGTCGCTCTATCTCTGTCTCGATCTGGGAAGGGCTTTTTTCGGCGCGGGCCTTAAGGAACTCGGGCGTGAATATTTCATAAAATACATCAACCGTTCTCCTTCCGATACTCAGGCCAAGCTTGAATTCGCCGAGTTTTTAAAGAAAAGCGGCGCCGTGGTTTCGGCGAAGACCTTATGTGAGGCGGTCATGCAGCGGTCCGGTCCGGGGCGGGAAACAGCCCAGGCCGAAACTCTTTTGAATTCGATGGCGGACCTGCCGGGCGACACTTCAGAGGCTGAATTTAAAACCCTTTCCGAAGCGGGCGCGGCGAATTTCATGGAACTTGCCAGGGCGCTCACCGGCGCGGAAATGTTTAAGATGGTCGAACACATAGCCATCCAATATTCGGCGACGCCGGACGATATTCCGGTCGAATTTCTGGATCTATACGCGTCATCGCTTTTCAGGATGAAAAAATACGTCAGGGCGGTGGACGCCTACAAGAAAATAGCGCTGCGCGAGCGGAATAATTATTATCCGTATGCCCAGATCGGCCTTATATACATGAAAAAAAATAATTACAGGGCGGCCGAACAATATTTCAGGCAGAGCCTCATATATAAGCCGGACGAGGCTGAAGTGCTCATGAATCTCGGCGACGCGTGTTTTTTTCAGAAAAATTTCGAGGACGCCGAGGTGGCATACGCGGAAGGGCACGGCGTTGCGCGTAATTCTCTTATCGCCGAAGAACTCAAACTTAAATGGGAACGCGTTAAACAGATCTTAAAAAACAAAAGATAGACGGAGTGAGGTTTTATGCATATCGTATGCGGCCTGGGAAATCCGGGCAGAAAATACGCGAACACGCGTCATAACATCGGTTTTATGGTGGTCGATGAACTTGCGTCAAGGCTCGCCAAGGCTTCGCCCGAATCTTTTTCGAATAAGTTCAAGGGTGAATTTTTTACGGTAAAAAGGCCGGAGCATGAGATCTTGCTTTTAAAACCCCAGACGTATATGAACCTTTCCGGCGAATGTCTGCGCGACATAGCCGGGTTTTACAAGGTCGCGGCCGGCGGCGTCATAATCGTGTGCGACGACGTGAGTCTTCCTTTCGGCAAAATACGCGTCAGGGCGGCCGGAAGCGACGGAGGGCATAATGGTTTGAAATCGATATTCGGGCTTATGGGCATAAATTCCATAGCGCGCGTGCGCGTCGGAATAGGCGCCATGCAGGAACCGAAGGACGGCGGCGCGGTGCTTACCGGCCAGCCTGATTATTCAAAAATAGACCTTGCCGACTATGTTTTGATGAAGTTCTCGCAGGCCGAGTGCGCTCATCTTAAAAGCGTCGTGGAATTCGCGGCTTCCGCGGCAGTCGCCTTCGTTGAAAAAGGATTGAATTTCGCGATGAATAATTTCAACAACAAATTCGGATTCAGCCTTCCGCCGGTCCTGGAAACGGAAAAAAAGAACGGCTGACTAAATATTCTGAATTTAAAATATATCTTTATTTTATTGACAAATAATGAAAATTAATGTAAACTATAATTTTAATGACGGCGATAAAGCCGTTGTTGTTTTATTTTTATTTTTGGTGTTCGTTAGTTTGCATCGAAAAGTAATTGATGTGAGGGGGATTCTACGTTGTGTGATGTTGACAAGGATTGTGAGATTTGGGAAAAATATAAAAAAAATCATGATCCTAAGATCAGGGACATGATCATTTTAAAATACGCTCCTTACGTGAAATATATCGCCAACAGGGTCGCTATGGGGCTGCCGCCTAACGTTGATGTCGAGGATCTTTATGGCTACGGCATATTCGGCCTGATGGACGCCATAGAAAAATTCGAGCCTCAGCGCAAGATACAGTTCAAAACATACGCTCAGACCCGCGTTCGCGGGGCCATACTGGACGAACTAAGGAAAATGGACTGGACGCCGCGTTCGGTCCGCCAGAAAGCCAGACAGCTCGAAAAAGCTTATATCCAGCTTGAAAACACACTCGGAAGAGCCGCCAGCGACGAAGAGGTCGCGGGGTACATGAAGATATCCCTCGAGGAGCTTTATGAATGGTATAAGGATACCCGCGGGTCGTTCCTGCTTTCGCTCGACGACCTTCTCTATTCCGAAGACGACGGCGTGACGGTAGGCGACAGCGTGCCTGCCAGCGAGGCGGATAATCCCCAGATCCAGATCGAGCAGAAAGAACTCAAGCAGATGCTCGTTAAGGCCATAAACGGCCTCGCGGAAAGGGAAAAGCTCGTTCTGACGCTTTATTACTATGAAGAAATGACGCTCAAGGAGATCGGCGCCATTCTTAACGTTTCGGATTCAAGGGTATCGCAGCTTCATACAAAGGCGATACTCAAACTGCGCGCCAAACTTTCAGTTGTCAGAAAAGGTTCTAAAGCCGGCGAGGAATAAGCTCTGCCGGGTTCTTTTATGACCATGCGGTAATTTATTATGGGGTTTTTTCATGAGTGACGATTTCGTTATTTTTGAGGGCGAAACGCAGGAAAAGGCCGTTGATAACGGCTTAAAAACGCTGGGATATTCCATATCCCAGGTTGAGGTCAAACTTATCGAAAAAGGCTCGACCTCTTTTTTAGGGATCGTAACTAAACCATACAAAGTAGGGATAAGGCTTGCGCGAGAACAAGGCTCTGCCGCCGCTAAAACTCCCGATAAAAATTCCGGCGCATCTTTGCAGCCCGGAACCTCATCCGGAACAATTGAAGAACAGCATGGAGCGCCGGCGGAAAGACCGGCGCTTGCGGTTTCAAGAACGAAGCCGGTTGACGGCACTTACAAGATCGTTTCCATTGACGACGGCCTTTTTATCGTCGTAACCGTTCCTGAAGGTCTCGGCAAACCCGTTAAATTTGAAAAAATAGCTGAAGATCTCAGGCGCGCGGGACTTAAACAATTCGACACCGAGGCCGTCAAGAACTCATGCAAACCCCAGTCCGGGGGCACTCCCCTTAAAATATGCAATACCGCGGTAGTTCCGCAGTCTTTTAAACTTCAGCTTGACGCATCCGTCAAGGTGGTCGTGGATAAGTCTAAAATGTTCGCTTCCGTGATCGTCGAGCCTCCGTTCAACGGCGGAGCCGATATCACGTTCGCTCAGATCGAATCGGTATTGAACGCGGCCAGCTTGAGGGCGCCCGTCATAAAAGAAGCTGTTGCGCGTATCGTTAGAGACAGGATATACGGCGAGCCGGTTATGGTAATCTCAGGATTGAAGCCTGTTTCAGGCGAAGACGGATATATAAAATGGTATTTCGAAACTCACGCTCAGAAGATCGAGATATTCATCGACGAGAGCGGAAACGTTGATTATCACAAAGTTTTAAAAATTAACACGATCAACGCGGGCGAACTTATCGGCGAAAAGATAACGCCGAAGCCCGGTATGGACGGTTATAACGTCTTCAAGGAGCCGATACAGGCAAAACAGCCGCGCGAGATTAGTTTCGTCCCCGGAAAAAACACGGAGATCACCGAGGACGGGATCTATATCAAGGCGACCATCAACGGCCAGCTCATAATCAAAAACAACAACGCTTGCGTAATGCCTATTTATGAGGTGAGAGGCGACGTTGATTTCACGGTCGGAAACATCGATTTTAACGGTTCGGTCCTTATTCAGGGGACCATCCTCGACGGGTTTTCCGTCAAGGCCGAGGGAAATATCGAAGTTAAAAAAACGGTCAATTCGGCCGTGATCGAGGCTCGGGGCAACGTGATACTTCACGGCGGCTTCATCGGAAAGGAAAACGGGCTTATAAAGGCGGGCGGGAAGATAGGCGCGAAGTTTCTTCAGGGCGGGAATATAATCGCCGACGATGAAATAATAATCGAGAACGCTATAATGCATTCAAACGTCGTTTCGGGCAAACAGATAATCGTTAAAGGGAAAAAGGCCAGCATCATCGGCGGCAGGATCTTCGCTTCAGAATTCGTAGAATCTCTTTCTATCGGGACGCCCGCGGGGACGAAAACCGTTATCGAGGTCGGCGTGGACATTTTGAAGGAACAGGAAATAGTCAGGCTGGATCAGGAAGTCAACCAGACCAATGAATATATAAAAAAAATATCGACATCCATAGTCACGCTCACGCAGATCAAGGCCAAAACGCCGGATCGGTTCTCCGGGGCGCAGGAAGAGATACTGAAAAGGACGCTTTCGACCAAGGACAGCCTGCAGGCTAAGCTTATGGATCTCGAAGAACAGAAGAATCAGCATTTAAGCGATATAATGAACAGCCAGAAGGGAAAGGTCACGGCGCTTAATTCTTTTTATCCCGGTGTTATCGTTATTATCAGAAAATATTTCAAGTACGAGGTCAAGGACGCTATAAAATGTTCCGCTCTCGGGATAGAGAACGGAGATATCAGAATATTACCTGTTTAGAAAGAGGTGTTTTACTATGAGCATAAGACCTATGGATATGCAGGTGAACATTATGAAGGAAAGCGATAACGCGAAACTTGTCCAGAAGGACAAGATCCACGAGGAAGGCCGGACGCGCTACGCTCCGCAGCTTGAAAAGGAACAGGAGATACGCAACGAGAACGTGCAGGAACTCGAAAAAAGCGGTCTCAAAACCGTCGACGACGAACATAAGGGCGGCGGCCAGAAACAGCCCGGCGAGAACAGGGAAAGGGCGAAGGAAGAAACGAAGGCCGAAAAGGTCGAGGTCAAAGACCCTACACGCGGAACCGTTATAGACATTAAATCATGATTTTGAAAAAGGCGGGCGGAAAACAAAATGAGAATATTCGGGATGAAGAATATAGCTGTTATAGGCGTTTTTTTTACTTTCGTTTACTGCTGCGGAGTTTCACAGGCGCAAAGCCAGAAGACCCCGCCGGTGCGTGCCGGGAAAACACAGGCCGTCCCGGCCGTGAGTTCAAGGGCGCTTGAATTGAATCAGGCGGCTTTAAAACTGTCCGCAGCCCGACAATTCGATAAGGCGATCGAGAACCTCGAACAGGCTTGCGAGCTGGAGCCCGCTAATAAGACCATCAAAACGAATCTTGTCATGGTCATGAACGCCTGCGCGGTTAACGCCGCCAACCTTAAAAACTACCAGCTGGCGTCCGAGATGTATGAAAAAGCCGTAGCGCACGAAGAAGCGTCGTATATAGTTCATTCGAATTACGGCAATTTCCTCTTTGACAGAGGGCGATTGGACGAGGCCGCTTCGAGTCTTGAAAAGGCTCTTAATTCGCCTTCCATAAAAAAAACCGACGAATATACGATAAGATTCACGCTCGGCGGCGTTTATATGAAAAAAGGGTTTTACGACGAAGCCGTCAACGCCATGGAGCCGGCGGCCGCCGAAGGCAAGCATCCAGGCGCTCTTTTTCTTATGGGGAAAATATATTATACGCAGGGGAAATTTCAAAGCGCCATTGAATATCTCGAAGAAGCCGCGAGATCGGGAAAAGGCGAATACGCCGCCGCTGCAGCCGAGCTTCTTAAAAAAGTAAAAAAAGAAGGCAAGGTCGAATCGAAATTCGAGAGCCAGAATCTTTATCATTTCCAGGTACAGTTCGACGGCGATAAAAAGAACGACGTAAAAGTCGATAAGGTTATGCAGCTTTTAGAAGAGGCTTATAACACCGTCGGTTCTTATTTCAATTACTATCCGGAGGTTCCGACGCCCGTTATTATTTATTCGCAGAATCAGTTCAAGGAGGCTTCCGGTTCGCCGGTCTGGGTCGCCGCTCTTTATGACGGCAAAATAAGGCTTCCGCTTAACGACGTGGCCCAAAACGCCGACAATTTGAAACAGCTCATACTTCATGAATATACTCACGCCGTTATATTCCATATCGCGCGCGGCCGGTGTCCCGTATGGCTTAATGAAGGTTTCGCGCAGATCCTCGAAGGGGAGAGTTTAACCGACGCCCAGAGCGCCAATATAAAAAAATATATATCGAAAAAACAGGCTTTCGACATGTTTGGGCTCGAAGGTTCTTTTATGGGAATATCACCGCCGGCGGCCGTTGAGCTGGCTTATAACCAGTCCCTCGGTTTCACCGGCTTCCTTATCGAGAAGGCCGGCCAGTCTCAGCTTATTGATTCGCTTCAGCTTCTGGGCGAGGGAAAAAGCATGTCCGAGGTGCTCAAGGATAATTTTTATACCGACTATAAAAAACTTCAGGAAGAATGGATTGAACAGGTCAACAGATGACCCGTCCTGAATATTATTAAATTATAATATTCATTTATAATTAAAACGAATATAAAGATCTCCTTTGTGATAAGATGAGCTCCCCGGCGGGGCGCGTCAACGATAACAAAGGAGATCTTTTATAAAAGGGGCCTGAAAATTTTCCGGATTAACAGATCGAACGGACAAGCTTTATGAATTCTTCCGAACGGATGATACGGAGCGATTCGTAGATGTCGGGCGAAATGAATCTGTCCGTTTCCATGAACGCGACGCCGGACCTTAAAAGGGCGTGGACCTTCATAAGTGCTTTCGAGCTCTTGAGGGGTTTTTTGAAATCTAGAGCCTGGCACGCGGTCAAAAACTCTATCGCAAGAACGTTTTCGAGATTATTTAAGATTTTGATGCATTTTCTGGCCGCTATCGACCCCATCGAGTTGAAGTCCTCTTTTCCGGCGGAGGTAGGTATCGAGTCGACGGACGCTGGATGCGCCAGCACCTTGTTTTCAGAAACGATAGACGCCGCGGCGTATTGGACGATCATGAAACCGGAATTGAGCCCGCCGTTCTTTACGAGGAAGGGCGGCAGCTTTTTATTATTCGAGTTGGGATTGACCATTCGGTCGGTCCTGCGTTCGGATATGGAGGCGAGTTCGGACAGGGCTATGCCGAGGAAATCCATGACCAGGGCGATCGGCTCTCCGTGAAAGTTCCCGCCTGAGATCACTTTGTCCTCGTCGACGAATATAAGAGGGTTATCGGTGGCCGAGTTCATTTCTATATCGATGACCGAATTAACGTGCTCGATAGTATCGTAAACCGCGCCATGGACCTGCGGTATGCAGCGGATCGAATACGCGTCCTGCACCTCGCCGCAATCGTTGTGGCTCGAGACGATCCGGGAACCGGCAAGAAGCTTCGTCATTATTTCGGCCGTGATGCGCTGGCCGGAATGAGGCCTTACCTTGGATATGAGTTCGCTGAAGGCGGCCGGAGTACCGTTGAGAGCGTCCGCCGAGAGAGCCGCTATTACGCACGACGCGAGGAACAGGTCATACGACCGTTTTACGAGCATCGCGCCGACCCCGGTCATCATCTGCGTTCCGTTGATAAGCGCCAGGCCCTCCTTGTAGGAGAGCGTCGCTTTTTTTATGCCGGCTTTTTTGAGCGCGGCGGCGGCTTCCATCGATTCGCCGCGATATTTGACGCGGCCGGTGCCGAGCATGCCGAGGACGATATGCGCAAGGGGGGCGAGGTCCCCGGAAGAGCCCACTGAACCATGAACCGGAACGTCGGGTATCACGTCGTGGTTTATCATTTCGACCAGGGTGGAAAGCGTTTCAAGAGTTATGCCGGAATACCCTTTCGCGAGGGCGTTGACGCGCAGAAGCATCGCGGCTTTTACGAATGAGTGTTCATAAAGTTCACCGCAGCCGGCGGCGTGGCTTGTTATGAGATTTTTCTGAAGCGCCGCGGCGTTTTCCTTTTTTATATGGACCGATGAGAACTCACCGAAACCGGTCGTTATCCCGTAAACGATCTTTTCGTCGCTTACGAGTTTTTCGACGTATTTTCTGGATCTGTCTATCTTTTTAAGGCTCGCCGGAGAAATTTCTATCTGCCGGCCGTTGTTGACCACTTCGTGAACGTCCTGGATGTGAAGCCCTTCGCCCGTCAGGGCGATCTTTTTTTCATTATTTTTTTTCATAAGGATTTTCCTTTCAGGATTTATGGCTGTAAAAAAAGCCTTTTATTGTTTTTAAAATTATATCAAAAATAATTGTTTTGTTCAATTAAAAGATTTGAAAGCCTTTTATTTTTTTATAAGGGCGGACTTTAAACGAAAAGTCTTATTATCAAGCCGACGCCGGACGCTATGGAAGCTGCGGTTATAAGGGCTTCAAAACCTCGAGCGGAGCCGGATACCAGATCGCCGGCTATGATCTCGCGAAGGGCGTTGATGATGGTGACGCCCGGAACGAGAAGCATTACGGAGCTTATTATAAGCACGTCAAACCTGGCCCCGCCGCCGGCCGCTTTTGTGACAAGAAGCGCAAGCGAGGCCATAAAGGCGGAAACTGAAAGATTGATCAGCTGGTCGGGAAAGTTAAGGACCGTGAGGCGCCTGATAACGAAAGCCGATAGAAAGCCGCATAAAAAACTCAGTGCGAACTCGAGAGGCCGCCCGTCGAAGAGGACCGAAAAGAATGAAACCGCGAAGGCGGAGGCTAATATGGTTTCGGCCCTGGTATATATAACGAGGTCTTTTATGAGACTGAGTTTAGAGGTCAGCTCGTCGAACCCCGTCAGGCCGTCGAAATAATCGTTCAGATGTTCCCTTATCCTGGTCATTTTGCCGAGATTCAGGCTGCGTCCGGTAATTCTTACAAGTTCCGTAAGCGGGTGATATTTTTTATAAAGGAGGGTGGCTATTATGCCGGTGGGGATGACGAAACTTTGTATGCGCGGCATGCCGTTAAACGCGCAGAAGGTGTTTATGGTCTCCTCGACCTTGTGCGTTTCAGCTCCGCTTTTAAGCATTATCTCGCCGATGTTGACGGAAGTCTGGAATATTTTTTCGTTATCTGACATGGACCGCAAGGCGCCTTTTTGTTTGATCATGTCGATGTGCTGGCTGTTGATGAGTTCGAAGAGATAAACGAAGATGAAGATGGCCATCGAGATGCTGAACCCGATCGAAAGTGTTTCTTTAAGCGCGGCGAAAGCGGCGGTATCGTCGCCTGATATGAAAGAGAAAAGCGTCTTGAATATGGACGAACCCGGAACGAGGACGAAGATGCCGGGGACCAGGAAAACATCCAGCGGAACGCGTTTTTTCATGGAGATGACATGTGAAAATATTACCACCGCGGCTGTCGCCGCGAAATTAGAAAAGACGAGCGAACCGAAACTCGTTTTGACGATGGCGTAAACGAACATGGCTATAAGCCCGTTCAAACCTGACAGAAAAAGAAATTTTTTCGGTCCGTTACAGATTATCGAGAAAAAAAGCGTTCCGAAAAAAGCCGAGATCACTTCGATATGCATCTTGAAAGTCGCCTTTCCCTGAGTTTTATTTTAAAAGCTTAAGGTAACGAAATCCGCCGCGTTTCATCGCGAATCCGAACTTTCCGGAGTCGGTCACCAGGAAGCGTTCTCCGCTTATCATGTCATAGAGGCACATCATCCTGTCACGCTTCCGTTCACGGCCGGTAATGCTTTCCGGGAGCCTGTAGCTGAAGTAAGAAGGCATCGTCCCGGAGTTGAAAGCGATAAGGATAGTTTCGTTAAAATGAGATTTAGCGAAAACATAATTTTCTTTTTCAGCGGCTATGGTTTCTCTTGCGCCTTCGAAAAGGGCCGGGTGCTGTTTTCTTAATAATATGAGTTTTTTAAGGATCTCAAGGTTTTCTTTTTCAAAGGAATTCAGCTCGCCGGAAAATCTCATTTTTCTTCTGTTGTCCGGATCGCCGGCGCCGGTCTCGCCGTATTCGTCTCCATAATATATGAGCGGGACGCCGTTCGTGGCCATTAAAAAAGCATAGGCCTGGCGGATCTTTGAGTAATTGCGGGGGTCGCGCACTATGGGAGGCGAGGAGAAGCCGAGCTCCTTTTCGTCTAACTTTTCACCGGCCGGAAGCCAGCCGTCGGCGTATGCCATGAATCTTGGGAAATCGTGATTTCCGATAAGATTTGAAGTCAATTTATGATTGAACCAGAAAATAGTTTCAGACCTTTCGACCTCGGCGTCGAACTTTTTGAAGTCCATTGTCCCTCTCGCGAACGCGTCCCGAATTGCGAAGTAGAGAGGAAAATCGAATTGCGCCGTCATAAGCCCGTTGGAGATGTATGACGCTATTTTTTCGCGCGAGTCTATCGTCTCTCCGACCGTAAAGAACATGTGGCGGGACCCGAGGAGAGCGGACCAGAAATTCATTGGGATGTGTTTAACGGCGTCAAGCCGGAAACCGCGCACGCCGCTTTTTTGGATCCACGCCTCCGCGGATCTTACCATGAGGTCGACGCTTTCGGTTTTTCCATAATCTATCGCGGGAAGGAATTCGTCGAACCATGTCGTTTCAGGGAATTTATCGAATTGTCTGATGTTTTTAGAACCGTCCTTAAGGCGGAGGCTCAGAAAGTGCCCCCGGTTCCTTTTATAAACGGCGCTTTTATCGGTTACGTGGCGGAATACGGCGTCTATTATCAGTTCAATGTGGTTTTGGCCGCGGAGCTCTTCGGTCATTGCGCGAAGCGTTTTCCAGTCGCCGAAGCGCGGTTCGATCCGGTCGAGTTTTTCAGGCCAGTATCCGTGATAATTCGAGAATTTGCGGTGAGGCGGAAGGCAGTCGCGGTATGATCTTGCGGGACCTTCCAGTACCGGCGAGATCCAGAGCAGGTCGACCAGAAGCCCGCCGAAATAGTTTTCACGGGCGGCCTTCAATATGCCCGCGAAATCGCCGCCCTGATAATCGCACGCGGCGTCGAGCCCTTTTTCATTAAGGGGGCGGTCGTTGGATCTGTCGCCGTTTTGGAATCTGTCGGTCATGGCGAAATATATCAGCGAATCGCGGAAAGCCGCGGGAGATACCCTTGAGTTCGCGCGGTAAAAAACGCTTTCATCCGACAATTCAAGGACGCGGCCGTCCGCTGAATCGTAGCGGCAATAAAGTTTAAGGGCGGCGGAATTTGTTTCGCGCCCATCAAGAATAGCAGTGGGAAAGTCGATCTCGAAGGATGAAGAGCGCTGAATGAAGCGGATGTATTCCCGCGGGATCGTTACGCCTTTATAAAAGCATGAAAGCACCGGATCTTTATAGGCTCCGGCGTATCTCACCGTGAATTTCACGCGGTCGGGCCTGGAAAAGAGATCGCCTGGAAACAGTTTTGATCTGCGTGGTATTTCGCCTACCGTTAAAACCGAGTTGAATGAACCGAAACCGTCATCTTCGCGGACTGTATTGGCATTGTCGCATATCCATTTTCCGCCGGCCACGAATTTATATTTGTAGGAGCCTTTTTTTATTTCAGGAATGAATAATTCGTAGAGGTTTTTTTCTCCGTTTTTTTTCAGTTTCATGGAACCCGCGTTCCATGAATTCATATCGCCGGCGATGTAGACCTCTGCGGTTTCTTCAAGCAGCGGATAATCGGCGAAGTTGAAAGATATCCTGGCGCTGTAGTTTTTTTTAACGGCCATAAGAGTTCCCGATAATAGAATGCCGCGGCCCTGCTTTGAATTTTTAACGCTGATAGCGTAATCGGCCGGCGTCATATTGAAAGCGGCCGGCCGCGAAAGCCGGAATTCGATAATGCCGTCCTTCTGTGAAAGGTCGAAACATGAAAGCGGGTCGCTGAACTTTATGTTTATGAGCGAACCGGGTTTTAAATAAGGGGTCACGTCTATCGTGTGAGTTTCTTTTTCACCGATCTCCGCCCGCGGCATAAAGATAATATCGGGGAAATTTTCCTGCATCGTGAAATCGGCTATAATTTTTTCATAAACAAGCGGCCCTGCCTTGACTGCTTCGGCGGCGAAAAGAATATCGGCGGAAAACAACATGCCTGAAAATAAAACCGTTAAAAAAAGTTTTTTTATCATTTTTTCCTCCGTGATTTTTTGAAGATGCGGCCTTTTTCTTTAAGGCTTTTGATCCATAAAGCTGTTTATAGTGTTTTCTATCATTCCGAGATTGAAGGGCTTTCCGATTATTACGTCGAATACTCCGTTGTCGATCTCGTCTTTTTCCAGATTATGGCTGTAAGCGGTTATGAGTCCGACCTTGATGGCGGGAAATTCTTTTCTTATGAACTTCGCTATTTCAAAGCCCGATATATCAGGCATTTTAAGATCGGTAAAGACTATTTCAAAACCGTATTCGTCTTTTTTCAGGATATCCAGCGCCTCTCCGCCTGAAGATGCGCATCGGACGCTGTGGCCGAGCAGTTTGATCATGTCTTCGAGGGCGGTGCGGATCTTTTCGTCGTCATCTACGATGAGAATGCTGGCTGAATGAACTGGCGGCCGGCTTTTTAGTATGGCAGAAACGCCGTTCTCCCGGCGCGAGGTCACGGGCAGGAAAACCGTGATTTCAGTGCCCTGGCCTATCGAGCTTTTAACCTTTATGTTGCCGTTATGTTTCAAGATCACGCCGTAAGAATAAGAAAGCCCCAGCCCGGTGCCGAGTTGTCCCTTGGTGCTGAAAAAGGGTATGAATATTTTTTGCTGTATGTCTTTGCTCATGCCCATTCCGGTGTCGCGGAAAGATATCAGGATATTTCCGTCGGCCGAAAGCGCCGTTTTAATGAAAAGTTTTCCGCCTTTGGGCATTGCCTCTATGGCGTTGAAGGCGATGCTTATGAATACTTCCTGAAGCTCTTCATGATTTGATGAAGTATCCGGAATTTCACCGGGCTCGAAGTGGATCGTAAGCGATATGTTCCTGAGGTATTCTTCGGCATGGCATCTCATTTTTATTATGTCTACGGCTCCGCTTGCGGCCGCGTTGACGTTGACCATCGAGAGCGGCGAGGAGGCCGAGTGTTTGGGAATGAAGGTCTGCATGCGCTTTATAATGTCCTCGCCGTCCTTGATGGTGTTTTCTATCACCTTCAGGGAGGCTATGGTTTTTTCATCTTTCGCGTTGCGCTGAAGCAGGCCGACGCGGCCGAGTATAACGGCCATAAGATTGTTGAAGTTATGCGCGATTCCCTTCGCTATCTCGCCGAGAAGATTTATTTTAACTTCATTTATAGTGTTTTCGTGACTGTTCTGCATCGTGATAACGGATCTTTTTATTTCGAAATAGTTCCCGGCCGATATCACGGCATTGGATAATACCCGGGAAGTCTTTTCGAACGCGAGCCTCGCCGTAGCGTCGAAAAAATCTTTTTCATCATGCGATAACAATATGACACCTGCGTTCAGGGAGCCGTCTGACAAGGGAATTATAAGCGCCGATGCGGCGTGAGCATTTCCCTTGCGAAAAGAGTAACATTCTCCGTCAACGGTTACTACGCTCCGGCCTGCCGCGGCCGCGGAAATTATTATCCTGTAGGCCCGGGTCTTTAATACGGTTTCTATATGCTCTTTGTTTTTCGGATCGAACCCGGGGCCGCCTGAAACCGAAAGCGAGTTTTCAGCGGTAAGGGCCGCGCCGTATTTCGCTCCGGCGACGGCGCATAGATTGTTGATAAGCGATTTGAGATAATCTTCGAAAGTTTCAGCTGGAGTTTCCGCCGCTGGTATGGCCGCGATTATTCCGGATACCTTTTCGCTGACGAGAGATTCGAATTCAGAGGCGGTGTTTAGATCCAGTGCTTTGAGACGGGCCGCGGCGGTTTCGATAAAAATGAGGTCATGCTCCGGCAGTGGCCTGTCTTTAAGAGACTTTATAAGAACGAGACGGAAAAACGGCGGAACGCCGGTTATTCTATGGGCGCACTCAATCCTGACCGCCGCCGTCCGGCCGCTTTCGAACTGAAATAGTTCACGTTCGGATCTTTCGGCTTTCGAAGCGAGTTCGAATAAAAAGTCATCGCCGCGTCCCGCGAGAGAACTTATTTTTTCGTTTTTAAACATTATTTCGGGCCTTGCCGGATCGTTCATGTCTATTATGAAGTCGGACATTTCACAATCGCTGAAAAAGGCGCGCAGGCCGTTCATGAAAAGCGTGAAATTTTCAGAAAATTTTTGGCGCCATACTCCGCAGTCGTTTTTTTCATTTTTTTCGCCGGCGCGGTCAATCGCTCCGAGTTTGGCAAGCATAACCGAAGAGAAGCTTTTTACTCTGGCAAGGATGGCGTCTAAAAGCCCGTCGCGGGTCCTGGCGTCGAAAGATATGCTGTCACGGATGGCGGTGTCGAATAACTTCAGAAGGTCGCCGCAGTATGCTTTCAGATACGCATCGGTTTTTTTTTCTATTTTGCCGTAAGCCGGTTCCGAGTTAAGGAAAGAAATGAAAGCTGACATGATGCCGGGATCAGGCGCGTCGCTTTTTATGTGTTCGCTGGAGAGCTTCTGCAGAAAGTCGACATGAAAAAACTTTTTTTCCGGCGCTACCGAGAAATTTTCGAGGAGAAGATAAAATCCGGAAAAAAGTTCCGGAATATCTTCAGGGCCGTGAGTTAATATCTTGTCACAAAAAAAGGTTATTATCTGGTTCTTTTTAAAACTATTGCCGTCTGACAATTTGCTCTCCGTTATTAAAATTGAGGCTTGAAAGAAGCTCATTAACCGGTAAATTTTACTTTATAATCGGCTAAAAGTCAAGAAGGTTTTGCGCGGCTGTCCGCGCCGGATACTAATTAAAAAGGCGGCAATGACAAATTTAAAATTAGTATCGCCGACATTTGTTGACAAACTCGATTTAATTTATTATTATATTGCCTTACAACCGGTTTGAAAATATAGAAAGAGCGGCAAACAAAAAAGCCGCGCGGTGAATTAAAGGGGAGTGTTCAAAATGAAGGGAATTATTCTTGTCGGCGGTTATGGTACCCGCCTGAGGCCTCTTACCACGAATATACCCAAGCCCGTGGTTCCAATAGTCAATAAGCCTTTTATGCTGTATCAAATTGAACTTCTCAAAATGTATGGCGTCACCGAAATAGTCCTTGCTATAGGTCATTTGAGCGACTATATTAAAAAAACGCTGGGGAACGGAAAGCATTATGGAGTTAAACTTACCTATTCCCTCGAAAAAGAACCGCTCGGAACCGGCGGCGCTGTTAAACTCGCTTCAAAGCACATCGACGGCGAGGGCGCTTTCATTTTAAACGGAGACGTTCTTACCGACATAAATCTTGAAAAGCTTCATAAACTTCATAAAGCGAAAAAATCCAAGGTCACCGTCGCGCTTGTGCCCGTGGCGGATCCGAGTAAATACGGCCTTGTCGAAACCCTGGATAGCGGAGCTATAAGGGCATTTGTTGAAAAACCGGGCCAGAGCGAGATAACGACCAACATGATAAACGCCGGCGCTTATTATTTCGATAATGACGTATTCGATATGATACCGCCCGGAGTTAACTATTCACTGGAAAGAGGCCTTTACCCTTCCCTGCTTGAAAAGAAAATTCCGTTTTACGCATATTCAGCCCCGGACGATTACTGGATAGACATCGGTACGCCGCTGAAATATCTCGAAGCCAACAAGGATATTCTCGAGGACAGGGTCAATATAAGGATATCGGATATGAAAAGGTCCGGCACCGTTTTTTACGGCGAGGACGTCAATATCAGCAAAAAGGTCAGAATGCTTTCGATGGCCGCGATCGGCAATAAAACCATAATTCAGGCCAATGCCACCGTCACCGACCATTCGGTGATAGGAAACCACTGCATAATCGAAGAGGGCGCTCAGATACTTGGTTCCGTCATACTCGACAATACTTTTATAGGAAAGAACGCCAGGATCGTAAATTCCATAATCGGCCAGAACTGCAAGATAATGCCTTTCGCTTCAATAGAAGGCGGTATGCTGAAGGTCATCGGCGACGGTTCGTATATCCCTGAATATTCGAGAATTTAAATATACTTCATATTTCCAGGCCCGCGCTAATTTTTCTGAAAGGTGAAATGATTTGTACAATCTATTTAAAAGGATACTTCGCAAGACCTATCTTCGTTATTCGCTGTCCAAAAAAACTCCGCGTCTTTTTTCGCTGGCTTTGCGCTATTTCGATTCCGACTTCGGCCATCTTAAAATAGAGATATTCGATCACGAAAAAATGGGGTTTTCGACATTCGGGTTTCTCGCCTCCGCGAGAAGCTATAAATGGCTTGAGGCGACGGTTAGCGCCGATATCGAAAGGTTTCCGTGCGCGGCAGGACTGCCGCTTGTTTTTCGTCTTTCCGGGCCGCTTTCGGGGCATCCGGGGGCCGTCGTGTTCACTTCCATAAGTCTTTACGCCGGATACGACATAGACCCGCTGGTATATTTCGTCGGCGGATTCGAGGCGCCATTGCGAGCGTCCGTTCTAAATAAAATTGAGGATCCCGTCCGAGCCGCTAATGAAATGTCCGGATCGGTCTCCGCTATTTCAGGATGGACAGGCCGTTTTATTCTTGAAGGCCGCCCGGTATTCGGTCTTATGGTTTCAAATGAGGGAAGGCGTGACGGATATTTTCAGATGCGCGGGGTAGCAGAAACGCTTTCCGCCAGATTTCCGCTTTCATTTCCCGCGGCGGCCCCTTCGGTAAAATTGCCGGAAAATAGCGGGACGGTGAAAACCGATGCCGCTGATTTAAATGCTATTGCGGATAACGCTTGCTCCGCGGCTCCGCTCGACGAGGCTGAAACCGGCGAAGAAAAGAAAAACGGGATTATATCAACCGCCGCCGAAGTAGAAGCCGTTCCGGAAAACGAACCGGAAAAACCGCTTGAGAAGAGCTCAGTTGAAACTGCGCCATCTGAAACGCTACAACCGCCGGCGAACGAAGAACCGATTTCCGCCGGGAGCGTCAAGTCGTCTAAAACCGAAAAACCTTTTACGCCGTATTTTTTCTCGGATGACGCTTCCTGGCCTTTAAAACTGAAGGAGCTGGACCCCGTTTTCGTCTCGGGCGTTATCGAACGCGCCGATATTATCGCGGCGGGCCGTCTCGGCGTCATGAACAAAACTTTCGAGATCGGAGAAAAATTTGATTTCAATAATGATTTTAGCGGCGGAACATGGCCGGATTTCGACTCCGAGGCCCTTTATTTGAAAATAGTTCCTTACCCGGTCTGGAAAACCCCGGCTCAAAAAAACGATTCTAATGGAGATCCCCTCGCCGCTTTTCATTTTTCGAAACAATCGTTCCTTATTACGCTCGGCCTTGCCTTTAAATTAACTTCGGATCCTAAATACGCTTCCGCGGCTTTTGATTTTTTCAGCCGTTTCCGCCAAAAGACCTCGGCCGGCAGAGGAATATCATATTCGAGTCCCTCGGCCGTAGCGCAAAGAGCCGTATCATGGGCGCTTTGCCGCGAACTTTTCAGCAAATATGAACCGGAAGGAAACCCTTTTGAAAACGAAGAGTTTATGCCGGCGCTCGCTGCCGAGGTTTCTTACGCTCTCGGCCGCGTTTCTTCGCGCGAGAACATTTTGTGCCCGGCCGAGATAATTATGAGCCTGCTTCCGGTGTACGGCCTTCTTGTTCTGAATCCTGATTTTCCTGAAAGAAGATCAGTGCTTGAAAAAGTTTTTGGCGATATCCAGCGATATCTGTCGGAACTGATAAATTCCGAAGGTTCATATCTTGACGGTTCGCTGCCCGCGATTTACTCTATCTATCAGGGAATGGTGTTCGCGCTGGCTTCGTCGCTCAAGGCGGGAACGCCATCAGCCCCGGCGCTTCAGCGCAAACTTTCGGCCGATCCGGCCTTTCTCGGGAAAATATTTTCCGTCTCGAATTTTTTAAGGTCCATGGCTCTTCCCGACGGGCGGCTGCCTTTGATATCTGACCATTTTCCGGAGTTTCATCTTCCTTTCAGTTATAAAGAAGGCCTTGATCTGCTTCCGCTTTTTCAGCTGGTATCTTTTATCACCGGTGAAAAGGAACTTAAATATCTTACCGCCAACCACAAAATGGCTGAAATAATGATGCTTTTTGGTGAAGATGGCGTTTCGAAGTTTGCCGCGCTGCCGGTTTCTCCGGCCGGTGAAATAAGGACCGCGTTCGAAAGAACTGGATATTATGTTTCATCGAGTTCCTTCGGTCCTTATTCTGAAACCGCTTCGGCCACCAAGATATTCTTTGACGCCGGGGTCCATCCGTCGCCCGATGGAGATGATCCATGGAAATGCGCTCTGGCGCACGCGGATATGCAGTCTTTCGGGATCTATCACGGCGGGACCGATTTTATCTGCGACGCGGGCCCTTCGATCGTCCACGGCGGAAACAAATACGGCGAACACCTCAGGTCGGCCCGCGCGCATAACGTCGTCATACTCGGCAAGTCGGCTTTTTATTCGGCAGACAGGGACCTTGGGATGCTTCAAATGCCGATGCCGCATAACGTTAAATTTTCCGACGACGCTGAAAAGGCAAGTTTTTCGTGCACCCACGACGGCTATGAAGCCGCCGGCCTCGAAGCCGCCGTCAGAAGAATGATGTTTTTCGTAAAACCTTATTATCTGCTGGTCGTCGATGACGTGTTAAGTTCGCGCAAGCGCCCTTCGCTTATTGACGCGGAAATATACTTTCACCTCTCGCCTGACGTTATAACGGCCGAGTCGAATTCTTTCTTTCATTCGCATCCTGTCGTTCTAAGAAGCCGCAAGTCGGAGGCGCGGATCGTGATGATAACCAATTCCCTTCAAAAGGTCACGACTTCCTTCTACAGGGGATCGCAGAAGCCTTTCATGGGATGGCATTCCCCGGAATACGGGATCGTGAGCGAATCCACGACCGTTATCAATTCCGTCAGCCTGGCCAAGGCTCCGTTTAGAGTTTGCGAACTTTTTTATTTCATAAATTCGGACGACAATTTCAGCGCTCTTACCAAAACCATTAAATTTAAAGCGGATAAGCCGGGCCAGGATATGGAGATATATCACCGCGGCATGAAAGACGTGATCAAGATAAATGAAAAAATGGAATTCGAACTTTATAGAAACGGCATTTAGCGCGGCGGAAAAACTTCAGGCTTTTAAAAGAATGGCCTGGATGATCTTCAGCGCGAATTAAGTATCAGCGGCAGGGTAAACAGTAAAATAAAAAAAGGGCCGTCCCGGAATATAATTTCGAAACGGCCCTTTTTTTATTTTTTGAGTATTGTTTATTTAGTTTAGGACGGGTCAATGCTGATTTTATCGATATTATATTGTCAGCATCCCGTGGCCGCGCAGACCATGATGCATGGTCCATAAATGCTTTTAACTCCGAGTTTTTCGCATTCGGCGACGACCGTGTCGTCATAGGCTCCGGGCTGGAACCATATCGTTTCAATATTTTTTTCGGCGCACTGTTTGATGATCGAAAGCGATCGCGCGGGCGGAAGAACCACATTCACGAATCTGACGAAGGCCGGAAGGCTCGTTATGTCAGGGTAGCATTCTGCGCCTTCGATCTCTTTTTCGGAAGGATTGACCGGAACCACTTTATAGCCTTTTGAGACAAGATTTTTAAGGATTATATTGCCGTATTTTTCTGTGTTTTTGCTGGCGCCGGCAAGCGCGAACGCGCGCGCGGCGAGGAATTCTTTTATAAGGTGATCGAATTTTATATCGGTTTGCGAGCTCATTTATTATCTCCTGATTTTATAGAAACTGACGCGGAACAACGGCAATTCGTGTTTGCCGTTTATATAACGCGCTGAATTTGTTGCGAATATGATCGGATCGAAATTTTCCGGGTACTGAAAGACGCGCGGGAATTATTTCTGGTTCAACGCGTCGAACCGGTCTTTCTGAGTTGCGGCTTTTTTGATCTTTTCGATCTCCGATGAGAGTTCTGCGACGCTTGAGCCGGAACCGATATATTGAACCTCGCGCGCCTTTGCGTCGATCAAAAATACCGCTGGAATGCTTTTTACGCCGTACTTCTGCATGGCGCGTCCCGAGTCTTCCATGTAAATGCGCCATTTTACTTCAGGATGAGCGGCCAGGTATTTATTTATGACCGCCGCATTTTCTTTATAGGTGATAGCGAAAACTTCGATATCGTCATTATATTTTGAATATACTTCGGCGAGTTTCGGCCTGAACGCTGAGCAGTCAGTGCACCATGTGGCCCAGAATTCTACGAGCCATATCTTGTTTTCAGCGCAGTTTATGCCTTCCGTGTGAAGCGCCACTTCGGTTCCGTCGAGTTTATTCATAACGAATCCAGGCGCTTTCACGCCGATCATCATGTTGTTTCCCATAAGCCAGTCTACCGAGCGGTACATAACTTCGGAACGGTTCTTGGCGCCGCTTATGCCTTCGATGCCGAAACCCATATAGCAGGCTCTGAAAGTACATGTCTGGACCTTGATCCCGGCGACGAGCGTCTGCGCGGCGTCGTAATAAAATATCGGCTCGCAGTTGTCGACGGGTTCGATCGCGTCGCAGTGAGTGAGATCGGCCGCGCTGTCAGCGCCGGGTTTTTCGCTGTTGAAATCGATCGTCATTCCGTTGGTTATGAAGTCGCGGTTCACTCCGTAGATGTGTTTGGGATAGTAGTTCTTTTCGGTGATATTGACCCTCAGGTAGCCCGGAAGCTGTGAATTGTAGGCCGCGTCGCCAAGGTCCTGCCCGAATAAAAGCAGCGCTCCCTTCGATGAGACAAAATCCATTATTACGCCGGCTTCTTCTTCGGTGATGGCGGAAGATGCGGCAAAACGCGGATTGGTGGCTCTTATTATGACGCCTTTCTGATATTCGAGGGCCTTGTCGATATTGAGCTGGCCGCTGGCCTGGATATCCCAGATGTCGAATTTTATGCCGTTGTCTTTCAGCGCTTTTATATAATACTGGCTATAATTATCGGCCGCGCCGTACAGGACGAGAAGGACGGGTTTTCCGTTCCACTGCGCGTGGCAGGCTGAAGAATACATATTCGTTATAAATAATATACTAATTATTAATATTGCGCCGAGGAATAATCTTCTTGTTTTTAGCATGTTTTCACTCCGATTATCGAAAAATATAATTTTGAGTTTTGAAAAACTTGTGTATTGATTATATAAAATTTTTTCTTATTAGTCAATAGTATTTTTAAATTCATTATAACCGCCGGCATTGACATCGAAAATGTTGTGAAATAGTGGGCCGGGCGTTTAAACGGGCCGTAAGTTCGGGATCGATTTCCCGTTTGCGCTCCGTCTTTACTAACAAGCCGGGGTGAAAATAAAATGTCGATGAAACAATCGCGTTTAAAGACCGGATCACTGTTCTATTCTTAAATTGTATATATTTTTTCTCCGGCATACTTTATATTTCGCTTTTTTTATGGTATAAGTAAGAGTCTGGGCGGGACCGTCCTGGATCATCCGGCGTTTTTTTTATGCGGCGGTTGCGGCCCTCTCATGCCCGGCCGCGGTTCATCAAAACCGCTGCTTTGCAGGCTGGACGGGGAATTGACGCGCAAGCGGAAGGCTGCGAAATGTAATGAAAGAAGAAATAAAATTCAACGACCGCGAGACGACCGCGAAGCTCACGGCTATGATCGGAATTGCCGCTGGCCTTTTCTGTATATTTAAATTGTTCCTTTCATTCAAAGATATAACTGCGGTATCGGGCCTTCCCGTTTTCGCGAGTTTCGCCAGATTATATATTTTCGTCAGATATCCTCTCATGGCCATCGGCTCTTTTTATCTTATAGCCGGGTTAACCTCTTTTTTCGGAAAAAAATCAGGGCGCGGTTTTTCACTCACGCTTTCATGGCTTTCGCTTTACGCGGTCTGCCTCGCGCTGATGATCTTCGGCCGGATATCGATCGAAGGGGCCTGGCCGTACATCATTATAGCGGTTTATTTCATCGCGGTCCTTAATTTTGAAGGCGTAAGGGAACATTACAAAATAAGTCAGGCGGAAAATAAGAGGTATAATATCGGGGTTATTATGGGTCTTGTTTTTTTATCGCTGGTCTGCTGCGGCTATTTTTATCTTTTAAGGGAACTGGACTTGAAATATCCAGGGCTGCGCGAAAAAACGCGAGCCATGGTTTTGAAAAGATCGGCCTCCGAAGAATATTCGAAAAACTATATAAAGAGAAAAATATTGAACTTCGAGGCGTGGTTCCCGTCGAAGCAGCGGCTTGTGAACTACTCGCCGGGCGGCGCGGAACGCGCGGAGTATACGCTTGCCGTTTTGTCGGACGAAGAGAGTGACGAGATCGTGGTGTTAAGCGATTCGTCGATATTTGGCATATACATGAACCTTTCCCGGGAAATGGGGATCGAGGTTTTATTCGCGGACGAATCGGGTCTCGCTGAATTTCTAATAAATGAGAGGACCGGGCTCGTCCCGCTCATGATAAAAGGCATGACGGAAAATTACGGATTTTTCGAGTTCGACACCGGTCGCGTAAAGGGCTATTTCAAATCGAAGGACCCTGCGAGGATGAATCGCGCCATGTCAAGCTTCGGCCTCGGGAATTTTTCAGACGCTTATTATTATGAGCTGCTGGATAAAAAGTCCGGCGGCACCGCGAGGGTTTTATTAGGTTATACCGCCGGGATATCGCAAACTACGGCTGAAAACATTATCGATTCGTTCGAATTTACGGGCACGGACGAGGTCTCGCAAAAAGCCCGCGACGAAGGAAGGCGCCTTCTGGGCAGGGGCGAATTTGAAGAGGCTAAGTTTCAACTGGCCAGAGCGGCTTATCTCTCGCCGGCGGATGCGGACATAAGGTTCGATCTGGCGAGGGCTTTTGAAATGAGCGGCTGTTTTAACGCCGCCAGGGTTAACGCGGCTGAAACGCTTAAATTGAAAAGCGATCACGCCGGTGCCCTGGAGATTATGCAAAGGATCGATGAGGCGCGAAGAAAGTCCTCGAAATAAGGTTCTTGAGCCGCATCCGGCTCGCATTCTTCGCGGGTATTGACAATTATTTATGTTTTCTTTACTGGAACTTGAGCGCCGTGATTTTACAGCCGGTGCCGGATTGGAATGGAACGCAAATATTTTTCGACCCCTTTTTGCGTTGACAAATATTAAAATATGTTATAAATTATGACCCCGCGTTTAATATAAAAGAATAGAAGGAATGTTATGAGCGTTAAATTTTTAGACCTTAAAGCGCAGTACGCGTCGATAAAAAAAGAGATCGACGCGGCTGTCGCAGGCGTTCTTGATGAGTGTCATTTTATAATGGGGCCGAACGTTTCCGCTTTTGAAAAAGAAATGGCGGCGCATCTTGGCGTTCGTCAGGTGATAACATGCGCGTCGGGTTCGGACGCTCTTCTTCTGGCGCTGATGGCTTACGATATCGGGCCCGGAGACGAAGTTATAACCTCGCCGTTCACTTTTTTCGCGACCGCCGGCGCGATAGCGCGTCTTGGAGCCAGAACCGTTTTCGCCGATATAGAAACCGACACTTATAATATCGATCCGGCCGCGGTTGAAAAACTTATAAATAAAAAGACAAAAGCCGTCATTCCCGTTCATATATACGGCCAGTCATGCGATATGGACCCTATAGTCCGGGCCGCCGGCGGAAGCGGCGTAAGGGTTATAGAGGACTGCGCGCAGGCCTTCGGCGCGTCATATAAAGGAAGGCCGGTAGCTTCGATAGGCGATATCGGCTGCATATCTTTTTTTCCGACGAAAAACCTCGGTTGCTACGGCGACGGCGGAGCGATTTCGACTAACGATGACGCGCTCGCCGAAAAGATAAGGGTCTTGAAACTTCACGGGTCGAAGCCGAAGTATTTTCATAGCATGGTCGGAATAAATTCAAGGCTCGACGAGATACAGGCGGCGGTCCTTCGTGTGAAGCTTAAATATATTTCGGGCTGGAACGCCCGCAGGCGGGAGATCGCGGCCGCATACAATTCGTTTCTTGAAGGCGCGGGTGTTACGATTCCGCGCGAGGCGGCTCACGGCGGCCATATCTACCATCAATATACGGTGCGCGTGAAAAACCGCGATATGATACTTGAACACCTGAAAAAACTGGGCGTCGAGGCGGGCGTTTATTATCCTCTTCCGCTTCATCTTCAGGCGTGCTTCAAGGATCTGGCCTATGCCGGCGGAGATATGCCGGTTTCGGAATCGGTTTCAAAGGACATATTATCGCTTCCTATATATCCAGAAATGACGGAAGGGCATATAAAAGAAGCCGCGGATGCTCTCATCGGCGCGTGTCAAAAATATAATGGTTGAAAATAAAGCGGAGGTAAAGATGAAATCTCAGTTCATAGATAAAACGGCCCGTATCGGTTCCGCCGTTCAAATGGGTTTTAACGTGGTCATAAGGGAAGGCGCGGTCATAGGCGATAATTGCCAGATAGGATCGAACGTTGTTATTTATAAGGACAGCGTGATCGGAAGGTCGGTAAGGATAGACGACAACGCCTCTATAGGCAAGCTGCCCATGAGGGCGGCCAATTCGATCTTTAAAGCGGCGGATGAATTAAAACCGGCGCGCGTTGGCGATAATTGCATTATCGGCTCGAACACGGTCATATATGCCGGATGCGTTATCGGCGAAAAGGTTCTGGTCGCAGATCTTGCTACTGTCCGTGAGAACGTGACGGTCGGATCTTTTACGATAGTCGGCAGAGGGGTCGCGATCGAGAATTTTTCCGAGATCGGCTCCTATGTAAAGCTTGAGACCAATTCTTATATAACGGCTTATTCGAAGATAGGCGATCATTGCTTTATAGCGCCTAACGTCTGCACTTCCAACGACAATTTTCTTGGCCGCACGAAAGAGCGCTTCGATAAAATAAAAGGGATAACTGCTGAACGCGGAGCCAGGATCGGCGCCAACGCTACAATACTTCCGGGGGTTGTTCTCGGCGAAGATTCGCTGGTCGCGGCAGGTTCCGTCGTGACAAGAGACGTTCCAGCCGGAAAGACCGTGATGGGAGTCCCCGCGAAGGTTATGAGGGAAGTTCCTGAAGATCAGCTTTTAAAGAATCAGGAAGCTAAAAAATAAAGGCGCCCGTAATGTCCGGTACGCCTTTACTTTCAGATGCTTATGAGCTGCTTTGCCGTTAAATGAATTCGATGAACTTGCCGGTTTCCGCGGATTTATACATTGTGAGTATCAGTTCAAGTGATTTTCTGGCCTGATCGCCGTTGATGTAGTTAACATCGCCCGTTTTTAAAACTCTTATTACGTCGTTATATATGAAGGGATGGTTCGGGCAGGACCCTTTATACA
The DNA here is from genome assembly GCA_964551445.1 of uncultured bacterium. Taxonomy (GTDB): domain Bacteria; phylum Muiribacteriota; class UBA9980; order UBA9980; family UBA9980; genus DAOPXV01. Next base: position 83,890 of record CAZKCG010000005.1, read on the forward strand.
TTCCGCCGGCGTAAACGTTTCCTTCGCGGACCTCGAGGTCGGGCCTTGGAACGCCTTCGACCTCCCAGTAATCTATCCTGTTCATGGCATCGCCGGAAATTTCGATCGTTCCTTTTTCGGCTGAAATATAGAGCGAGCATTCCTTGTTTTTGGGATATGTGTTGACGGAAAATTCGAAAGTGGCCTGAACGCCGGATTTGAATTCGACGAGCGACGATATCTGGTCCTCCAGCGGGATCGTGTGAGCTATGGTCGAACTCGTAGCGACGACCTTTTTAACCGGCCCGAGAAGCCATTGAAGTATATCCGCGTAGTGTATGCCCTGGTTCAGCGCCGTTCCGCAGTCGAGTTCGCGCGTTCCGCGCCAGCCGGTGAAATAGTTCTGGGGCCTGAGCCAGCGGACGCAAACAGCCGCGGAATATATCTTGCCGAGTTTTTTATCGAGTATGAGGCGCTTCAGGTGCTGAATGGTGTTGTTGTATCTGACCTGCAGAACGGCGAATGTGTGGAGCCTGTTATCGCGCGCGGCGGCTATGAGATTGTCCGCCTGCATGGTATCGGTGCAGAAAGGTTTTTCCATGAGTACGTGTTTTTTATGCGTCACCGCTTCCATGCCCATTTCGTAATGAAGGCCGTTCGGAGTGCATACGGCGATAACGTCGGCGTTCGTTTTTTCGATCATTTCACGGTAGTCCGTAAAGCCTGGAACGCCGTATTTGGAAGATGCGGCCGCAAGAGCCTTTTCGTCTATATCGCAAACCGCTGAAAGCGCTGCGTCTGCGTTAGGCGCGATACCATTTCCCGGATCGCCGAAGATCGATTCGAAGTGGCGGGCGGATATCCTTCCGCATCCTATCAGGGCAAATTTTATTTTTCTATCTTTTATTATCTGTGTCAATTCGGTTCACACCATCTTTCATTTAATTAAATAACCTTGAGGGTCTCTTCCCAGCGGTCGCAAATAACTTCGCGGGAAAAATTAGCGCCAACGAACGCTTCGGCGCTCTCGCCCATTGCGGCCGTTTTATCGTTCTCCCTGAAAAGTTTAAGCAGGTTCGAAACCGCGGAGTCCAGGTCGTTTGGAATGGAAGCGAGCCCGGCATAGGCTTTTTCCAGAAGTTCGGCGCATTCGCCGGCCGCGAACATCAGTATCGGTTTTCTCATCGCCATATATTCATACATTTTCGAAGGCAGGGCTCCCCTGAATACGGGTATATCTAAAAGCGATACGACGCAGGCGTTTGAAATGGATACGAGGGCCGGCATCTTCGCTTTCGGTATAAGTCTTTCGAAAACGACATTTTCGAGGCCGAGCTTTTTGACCTTTTCCTCGAGCATCTCCCGTTCGGCTCCGTCTCCGACGATCAAAAATATAATGCCGCGCTCTTCGGAAAGTTTCTGGGCAACGTCGATCAAAAACGAGAGATTCTGTGATATTCCGATCGTTCCCGAATACAGGACCACGAATTTATTTTCAATTTTGAATTTTTTGATGAATTCGCCCCGGTCGGCATCATAGGCGCCGTCCGCAATTTTTTTGTGGCTGAAAAAATTCATGTCCACGCCGTTTGGAAGGAAGTGGACCTTTTTTTCAGGGACGCCCTTGCGTCTTATGTTATCGACTATGCCGCGAGTGACGCAGGCAACGCCGGCTGAAAATAAATATGCCGCGTTCTCAAGCGCTTCAGCGCACCGGATCAAAAATTTGTTTTTCAGCATGCCGAGATCCACCGCGGAGTCCGGCCAGACGTCGGAGACGTTGAATATATAGCGGACGCCGAATATTATCCTCATGAGTATGGCCGTGAAAGCCATGAAAAGCGGAGGGGATTCGACTATGCATATGTCGGGAGAAAGTTCCCGGCGCAGTTTCGCGTAGGCGAAAAAGGATGATACGGCGAATGAAAGGTGGGCGGCCAGCCTTTTGATGAATCCTTTGTTCGCTGTGGCGTAAATATAGGTCCTGTATACGTCGAGTCCCATGACCTTCTGTTTAAGGAGAAATTTTCCGGTGTATTCCTTCGGTATCACGCCGGAAGGGTAGTTCGGAAAGGCGCAGAGTATTTTTACGTCATGGCCGCGTTCCGAAAGTTTTTTGGCCAGTTCCGATATTCTTGACTGCGGGGCGCCGATCTCAGGCGGGAAATAAGGCGTTAGAAATAATATTCTTTTTTTCATTTTATTCGACGGTTCCTGATCGTTAAATTTTAGTTAATCATTATAAAATAAATCGGGCCGATTTTCAAGGAAATTATTAAATTGGTATCATCGTGACGAAGTAATTTAGCGCCGCGGCAGTTCAAGGACACGCTCATAAATAGAGCCTATTTTTTCCATGCAGCGTGAGAGTTCAAAGTTGTTTTTCACGAACGCCGCGGCGCACCGTCCCATTTTTTCCCTTAACTCGCGGTCAAAAACAAGAAGACGAAGGCGTTCGAAAAATGCTTCCCGGTCTTTAAGCGGTATCACAAAACCTGTTTTCTGGTCCAGTACGACCTCGCCAAGGCCGCCGCATGAGGAGGCTATGACCGGGACGCCCGCGGCCTGCGCTTCCAGGGCGAAAACTCCATAACTTTCAACGATCGAGGGCATCAGAACGATATCCGTTCCGCTCAATTCTTCCGCGACCCTATCTCTTCCAACGCGGCCTATGAATTTTACGCTTTCCGCGATACCGAGCCCCGTCGCTTTTTCCTTCAGGCATGACTCCATCGGTCCAGTTCCGGCTAACGTTATTTCGAGGCGCGGCGTGGCAAAGGTTTTTTTGAACCTTGAAACGAGCTCGAATATGAATTCATGGTTGTAATATCTTTCGAAGTCCTTGGCGAGAAAAAGTTTTACGGTCCCGGATCCGGCTTGTCCCGGGAGCTTTTCGCTGTTTCGGGCTCTGAAGTGCCCCGTATCTACACCGAACGGCGTATGAAGCATTTCGGACACCGCGGGAGAATATCTTGCCGTTTCCTTTAAAAGATGTCTGGAAGTGGCCATTATCAGGTCGGAACGCGAAAGGGTTCTTTTGAGCAGGAATTCGTTCAACGCCGAACGGCGGGGAAACTCGGTGATATCGGTTCCCCATGCCGAGACTATTACTGGCGCGGCGCTCTTGAAGAACGAAGCCAGAAGCCCGTACGAAGACGCGTAGTGAGCGTGGATCAGGTCGGGTTTGAATTCGCGGATTATATTTCTGACGCGTGGAAGGTTTAAAATATAGTCAGCCCTGGTGGAAGTGAAATCGTAAAGTTTGTATAAATGAACATTTTCAGGATAAGAGCGAGGCGCATCTCCGATGAAAACGACAGCGGTGTCGTACAAATCGTGAAAATATTCGACGAATTTAACCATGTGGGCGGATGATGCGTTGGCGAAATAGAGCAGTTTTTTCATATTTATTTTCTTTCTTTTATTACTATGGCCGGCGCTCCGGCCGCTATCGAATAAGGAGGTATCACTCCGCGGACGACAGAGTTGGCTCCTATCACCGCGCCGTCGCCTATCACGGCCCCCTTCAGTATGACGGCGCCGCGGCCTATCCACACGTCGTCGCCGATCTTTATTGGCTCCGCGGTCATAGGCTGGCCTGCCATTATGGCGTTTCGGGCCATGCCGTGGTTCGCGTCGCGGACACTTACGAATTCGGAAAAAAGGCAGTTTTCGCCTATTTCAACGCAGGCCGCCGACGATATGACCGTGTCGCCCGTGAAAGCGGTTCCCGCTCCGATCTTAAGCCGGCCTTCGGGGCATACGTCGAGGGTCATCCGCGGCCCGAAGTAGACGCCGCTCGCGACCGAAATATCGGCCGCGAGGTGCTTGAATCTTATGAATCCGTGACAGTAAAATGACCCGCCGAGCTTTTTAAAATATACCGGTTTTAAGATCCTGTAATAAATCGCGAATAAAAAACCGTAGAAACGGTTGCGGACTTTCGTTAAAAATTTTGAGATCCGTCTGCTTTTTTCATTCATTGTTTTTTTATCCCCCGGTTGATGATATCGTTGATCGTTTTTTCAAATTCGTCCGCGATCCTGATCCGCGAATACCGCGATATCGCTTTTTCGTCCGGATGCGGCTTGAAATCGCCTGTAAGAAGAGCTTTAAGCTTTCGCTTTATCTCGTCGATGTCACTGTGGCACGCGGTCAGGGATGTTCCCGTTTCAGAAAGCGTTTCAGCCAGATCGCCTTTGGGATTGGTCAGAGCGAATATGATCTTTTTTGAATATATATATTCGAATGCCTTTCCGGTCATTTCGCTTTTGTCCTTTCCCGTCACCAGAAGGAGAACATCGGCCCTGTTGAGGAAGTCGACCGACCGCGAATGCGATACGTATCCGGCGAACTCGGTTATGCCGTCGAATCCGTATTCCGAAACGAGCGAGCGGCATTCATCGCCGGTGTTGCCGACGAAAGTGAGCCGGACACGGTCTTTAAACTCAGGCCGTTCTTCAATAAGATTTTTCAGCGCCGTCAGAAAAAAGTAAGGCCTTCTGCTCTGGGTAAATGTACCCGTGTAGGTGATATTTATCTTTCCATCAATAGCCTGCGTCGGGGTGGAAACCGGCGAATCGAAATCCACGGGGTCAAAGCCGTTGGTTATCACCTTGAATTTTCCGCTGAATTCCGGAAATTTTTCCGCCATGTCCTTGAGCATATGCTTCGTTACGACGACGACGGCGGCAGAATTTTTCACGAACTCTCGTTCGATGGAACAATTGATCCTGAATTTGAGAGGATTGTTATGAACGCGGTAAGGATTGAGCGTCCACGCGTCGCGATAATCGAGAATATAAGGTATATTGAATATTTTATTCATGAGATACGGGACGGCGAAAGCCGAAAAGGGCCCGCCCGTAGCTATGATAGCGTCCGGCCTGAATCTTTTTACGGTCAAAGCGGCCCGCGCGAAGGCGAACGGGAGCCACCATGAATAGATATCGGGAGTGAAGGCGGCCGCCTCTGCCGCGAGGTAGAGCGGCCTCAAGATTTTCGCGCGGAAGAACGAACGGCCGGCGCTTACATCGGGACTTATTTCGCGCGCGGTTCCAATGGTCTTTTTTTCGAAATTTATAATTGACAGCTTTTTTAAAAGCCAGGCCGGTTCGAGGGAGAAGGTCCTGTGTATCTTCACTTCCGGCGGTATTTCATTTAAAAGGCCTTCGTCCTTAATGTCGTAAGCCCATTGCGGAGATGAGATTACCTCTATTTCGTGCCCCTTTACGGAAAGGTATTTGACTAGTTTGGCCGCTCTTTGAACGCCCGGCCCGCCGGTAGGCGGAAAAGCGTGGCTTATAAATAATATCTTACTCATTTCTCTTCCAGTTCTTCGCTATCAAAAAAATATAATAGCGGATGTGATAGTTCAGATAGATCATATACCTTATCGCCGTCGATCTTTCGTAACGGCTCCAGGCGGAGTGTTTTTGAATGAAAAATTTTTTATTGTACGCGCCGCCTATGACATATAACAGCGCCTTATTTATCCTGTGATAAGCGCCTGTTGAAAGTATCCCGTGCGTTCCGTAGCTGCTCCACATTCCGCCGGCGTCGAAGATCGCGAAGTTTCTTTCGAGCGACGCCGTCAATTTTTCGCATAAGTTTGAATAAATATCTTTTCCTGTAGCGATCCCTAGTTCGCGAAGCGCGACCAGAGCGAAAGCGAATCCGTCGAATATATGAACCGGAGGATCGAGGGGATATTCTTCGAGAAACGCAAAGCCTGTCTTTTCGTCTTCGTATAAAAAACCGCCTTCCGCCTGGTTGATAAAGAAGTTTTCGCCGGCAGCCGTGGCAAGCTTCAGATCCTCAGGGGTTCCGTTAAGCCAGTGCATTCGAAGCAGGGCCGATATGCAAAAACCCGAGGCGATGCATGAATTCCACGGCGCCACGATCCGCCTTCCGCCCTCATCATAATCGAAACCGTATGGCCAGCATGCTGTTTCCCCTGTTGATTTTGCGTTTTCGCGGATCCATGCGCAGCACTTTTCAAAGATGACCATGTAGTTTTCATTGCGCGTCGTTACGAGCCTGTTGTACGCAAGAAGCGCCTGATAGCCGACATACGCCGGATTATAGGCGTAATCTGCATCGGGCGACGGCTTATACATTATAACACCGTTCACATCGAAAGTAAACCTGGGCCTTTCCGCGAAACGGAATATGTCGCCTTCCAGCGGATAAGGCCTGTCTTTTTCTGATCCCCGCCGCAATTCGATCTTCATATCTCCGGCGAAAAATTTCCGTCCGCGAAGCGCGAAAGAGACGGTCAAATTTAAAAGGACAATAGCGGCGGCTAAAAACGGAAGCGGCGGAAAAAAAACGGAAAGAGCCGCGGCCACGAACAAGCTCGTGACCATAAATGCCCTGAAGTTTTTTTTGATCATTTTTTTCATCGTCGATCTTTTTCCGACCTTTTTCCGTCGTTATTCGGCCAGGGTCTTTTTAAGCCAGTCGAAGCGCTGTTTAAGATACGCGGGAGCCCTAAGATCATGAGCCGCTTCCGAATAAGATTTGACCTCTTTGGGCGCTCTTATCTTTCGGATAACCGGATCTATCGTCGCGGGAGGACAGATCGTGTCTTTTCCGCCGACCGAGATGTAAACGGGAGATTTAATATTTTCGGCGAAATTCATCGCGTCGAAGTAAGAAAGGGTTTTATATATATTCGAAGCGGCCTGCGGATTTTTGCTTATATGGTCGCGCAGCTTCTTGTATGGGCCGGATTCCGCCGATCCTATGCCTATCTTGAAATTACACATGAAGGGCTCGTCGGCCATGGTGGCCGCGATCGAATCTCCCATAAGACCGGCCGTTATAAGCGCGAGGCCCGCTCCCTGCGATCCGCCGTTGAGTACTATTCTGTCATTGTCGACCACGCCGATCTTCTGCAAAAGTTTCGTTCCGCATATGCAATCGGCCACGACCCCTTTATAAATGAATGTTTCGGGATCGTCTATACCGTTTAGTATATATTCCGGGTTGGCCAGTTTATATCCGGCGGCGGATCTCCCGCAGCCGCGCAGTTCGATCTGAAGCACGGCGACCTCCATATTGAAGCAGTAATCTATGAATGGTTCCGAAATTATCATGTTATATCCGTGTATGAAGAGCATGCCCGGCATTTTTTTATCCTTGTTTTCAAGAACTGGATAATACAGATAACCGTAGATCGTCACGCCGTCCAGCGAGCGATAGGAAACGTTGAAAACTTTTATGCTCCTGTTCGAACGGACCGGATCGAGCTCTATAACTTCATTGAGGTTCACTTGGTCTATCTCGGCCATGGTCTTCTCCCAGAAAGAATCGAAGTTCGCGGCCGCGTAATTTTGAGGTGCCGAAGCTCTTTTTTCGGAACCGCCCTGCGCGGTTCCGCTTATGGCGTATGTGAAAGAAAGTTCTTCCGATTCGACTTCGCCGCATTTGAATTTGCCGCGTATTATATAGACCGCGGGCACTTTAGTATTGATCGAAAAAAAATTGACCGATCTTTCGCTGCTTTTCTGGAACGAATATGTAAAAGTTTCCTCTCCGCGAGAAGGATTTTTTTCGGTCGAAATGTCGTGAATGAAATCGATATCGCCGGAATATTTAACGGCGTCTTTGAAACGCGCGTATATTTTCATCCGCATATTTGGCGGATCGTTCTCGGCGTCGAGCGTCAGATTTTCGAGATCGAAAAGATCCCGGCCGGAGCGCGCGGCGGCTTCACGGACGACACCCGGAATGAACATGATAACGATGGCGAGGAGAATTGCCGAAACGGTGATTTTTGTGTGAAGTGATGAACGCATTTGAAACCTCCATATTTAAGTTAATTTAAGCCGTTTTTTTCAAAAAACCGAGATTGAATATATATCTGGCATAATCGACATATTCATGTTTTTTTACGAGGAAGAAAGCCAAAAGCCCCACGCCGTAGTTTTTCGACATATGTGCCGCGAGTATGAGGAACATAACGAAATAAGACGCTGTGAAAGCCATCGCTGAACCGATGATGCTAAAGTCAGGAATGAGGATGAGATTGAGCGCTACGCTCAAACCGATAGCCGTGGCGGAAGACGCGAAGACCGCCCACGGATATCCGCGTCCTGCCAGAAAGCTGTTCAATATGATCGCAAGCGAACAGAATATGAAGCCGGGATAGAGCACCAGAAGGATCTCGAAACAGCCTGAAAAATCAGGCCCGTAAAATATTCCAATGACATGGCGGCCGAATAAAAGCACGAGGGCGAACAGAAAAATATTGGTGAAAATAATGAAATGAGAAAGTTTTACGATCTTGTGTTTCGTATTTTCTATCAGCGTATCGTCGGTTGAAAGCGGGAAGATTATATTTCCTAATATCGCCGGAATCTGATAGACGATCTGTCCTAAAAGAAGCGCCAGTGAATAATATCCGGCATATTCAAGGCCGAGAAAATAATTTATTATCAATACGTCGGCTCGCTGCATAAGCGCCCCCATCAGGTTCACGGTCTGCGCTTTGAAACCGATCATTTTAAAGTTTTTGAAAAGGTATCCGGCATTGAATCGGAGCCTTACCCTGTAATATTTAAGTATCTTTCGCGACGCTATGGCGATGACCGTCAGATATGAAAGCAGGAACATAAATAACATTGTCTGGTTCGTGAACTTTCCCGCGACGACGCAGGCCGTGCAGTAGCATAGAAACGCCAGATATATGAAAAAGTTCATTTGCGTGTAAAGTATGACGCGGTTCATGCCCAGAAGTATGGAGTTTATCATTTGAAAAAAAGATACTGACGGGATGAGAAAGATGAGTATGCCTATTGCGCCGGGCGGAATCTGTTTGTTCAGCAGAAATTGCAGTTTTTGATCGAAGAATGTCAGGATGCCCCATACGGCGATGAGGACCAGGCATGAGTAAAAAAAAGAATTCATGAATATGACGGGTATCCTGTCGCGGTTCTTGCTTGAGTAATAAGTGTTCGACCACGGGAGGCCGAGGTTTATTATTATCGTAAATATTGAAACGATCGAGTTCACTACGGAATATAGCCCGCGTCCGCCCGGTCCGAGAGACCTTACGATCAGTATGCTCGCCGCGATATTGGTCAGTGTGAGAAGGACGTTGAGCAGGAATGAATAAAAAAAGTTTTTCTTATGCAAACTCATATCTATTGCCTTTATGGAGGTTTCGAATATAAACCCGGCCGAGGGAATTTGCCCCGGCCGGGTTTATATTCGAAAATTCGAATTATCTTATTTGCGACCCGGAGTTATCTTGTGAGCCATTCCGGATATTGAGGCCTCTGTGCCCCTTCGTTCCAGCCGCCCCAGGCCGTGCCGTTATAAACGTTGCTTATGAATCCGTTAGTTTCGGGCTGCATCATGACGAGGTAATACATTCTGTCGTCATAGGCGAGTCCCATGAAATAGTCGCCCTTTACGAAACGCGGCGCGTCAACTCTGCCGATCGATTTCCATGGCGACCATGAACGGCCGTCGGCCTGGCATACGGCTTCGTACGCCTGCATCGATTGAGTGTCTAAAGCCACGCAGCAGAACCATGTCGGGGAAACGCCGAACGCGAATTTGAATTTGCCTTTTCTGTAGCCGGTCGGCGGAGGAAGTTCGCCAAGGTTCGACCATTCGGCCCATGAATTCTGGAATTTCGAAGCAGATTGATATATGGTTCCTGTTTTATCGGGCTGATAGTAGAACATGAAGCGCAACGCCTTGTTGATGCCGAATCCGAGGATCGCCGAGTCGTCTTTTTCCGGAAAGGTCGGAAGAGCTCCGGTATTCACCATCGGAGGATAGTTCGGAATGTTGTTATCGGCGTGGCCTATCCATACGGTTTTGTCGTCGAGTCTGACGCAAACGGCCTCGTTGACCGAATAAGAACCGTCTCTGAAACCCTCGAAGCCGAGGAATACGTTTTTCTTCGATACTTTTGAAAGGCTGAGCGTTTCTTCGCTTTCGCCTATGGAAGCAAGTTCCGAACGGTCGGACTGGCCTTTATGGTTAAACGCGACGACGTAATAGAAGTAAGAAGCGCTTTTATTGAGTTCGGTATCTTCAAAAGTGGTTTCGTCTTTAGCTTCGCCTATCTGTTTGAAATCTTCGTCGGCGGCGTTCGAGCTTCTGTGTATGTAATAGCCGTCAGCGTTTTTGGAAGCTTTCCATGACAATAACACTGAATTTTCAGTCTGTCTGGCTTTAATTTTGGTCGGGACTTCGGGAACGCCTTTTTTAGCGGTTGTGGTTGTCGTCTTTTTGGGTTTTTTAGTAGGTTTTTCGGTTTCGCCGCCCGAATTTTCAGAGTAGCTTTGTCTTCCGGCGACGGCTACGGCTTCGTTAGATTTGGCGCCGCGCTTGCCGCTTTTTTCAGCGTTCTGTATCATATAACCATATTTGTTTCCGCGTTTAAGTTCATTATCCTGATAAGTTGTGATATCCGGGCTTGATATGAACTGGACGACCTCGTGTCCGCTGCCGGGTGTTTCAGTGCGAAGCACATAGTAACCGTAGTCGTTGCCAGAGACCTTCGACCAGGAGATGAAAATGCCTTTGCCTTTGGATTTTGCGGTTAAATTGGTTGGAGAACCGTCCTCGGCGTATAACATGGATACCGCGATACCGGCAAGGAATAAAACAATGATCAGGATCGAGAGCGTTTTTTTCAAAATGAATCCCCCCTTAATGTATGTCCGGTGATTTCGAAAAACCCGAAATCAACGGTTTTCGTGTTATAAATCTTACTATATTTTTATTTAATTGTCAATGTAATTGAACTTGAATAAGATTATATAGAAAAAATGAATAAAATATGTTATTCTTTAACCTCGTAATTATCCGTTTCAACGATAAAAGAGGAATGATCAGATATGTGCGGTATAGCAGGCATCATCAACATATCCGGCGGGGATTCCGCCCGCGGCGCCGTGTCGGCCGAAAAGCTGCGGCTCATGGCGGCTGCGATCGCTCATCGCGGTCCTGACGGCGAGGGATTTTATCTTTCGAAAGATTCCCGCATCGGCCTCGCGCACAGGCGTCTTTCTATAATTGACGTTTCAGCGTCGGCCGCCCAGCCCATGGAGCGCCCCGATCTCGGATTGACGATAGTTTTTAATGGCGAAATATATAATTATATCGAGCTTCGCGATGAACTGTCGCTTGAAGGATATAAATTTTCAACCAGCTCCGACACCGAGGTGATCCTGTGCGCTTATGACCGGTGGGGTATTTCTATGCTTCCGCGCTTTAACGGCATGTGGGCGATCGCCCTTCACGACAGGCGCAGCGGGAAAGTGCTTATGGCCCGGGACCGGTTCGGCGTAAAGCCAATTTATTTTTCCATCAACGACGGTGTAATGAGCTTCGCTTCCGAGATAAAGGCACTGTCAAAAATAATGCGTCTTCGCCCTAACATGAGAAGGATCGGCCATTTTTACGATAACGGCCGTATGCCCGACCGCGGCGAAACTTTCTTCGAGGGCGTATACGCTTTCCCGCAGGCCCATTTCATGACGGTGGATCTTGCCGCTGAGACTTACTCTTTCGGGCGTTACTGGGAATATGACCGTGAAAAGGCTCTTTCGCAATATGATTTTTCGGACCCTGTCGGAACTTTCCGCGAACTTTTTGAAAGCGCCGTAAAGCTCCGTCTTCGATCAGATGTTCCGGTCGGAACCTGCCTCTCGGGCGGCCTCGACTCCAGCGCAATAGTTTCGGTAATGTCTAAAAAATTTGACGCCCGCGTCCTTACTTTCTCCTCGGTTTATGATGAAGCGGACTGCAATGAAAAGAAATATATCGACGCCGTCTGCGACGATTGTTCGACCGAAGCCCGCGAGATACGCCCCGCGGCTTCAGAGATCCCGGATGTCCTTGATAAAATGGCGTATTTTCAGGATGAACCGGCTTACGGCCCCGGCCTCGTTTCGCAGTGGTTCGTTATGAGACTCGCGCAGCCCTACGTCAAGGTTCTTCTTGACGGCCAGGGGGCCGACGAGATACTGGGCGGTTATTCGTATTTTTACGCCGATCATATAATCTCGCTATTTAATGCATATATGAATTCCGGCACGGGGCTTTTCAACCCTCGAAAAATAGCTGCAATATTAGCGGCAGTCCGTGACGCCTCCGCAAATATAAGTCCCAAAACGCTTCTCGGAACACTGCTTTTGAAATCAACCGCTTTCGCCCGCGGTTATAAAAAATTCAGGGGCGATCATCACATCTTCACAAAAGAATTTGAAAAGCGCCGTCAAAATGAGAATTGTTTTGATTTTTCGGATCTTTTTGGCGGGCGCTCTTCGTTCCCCGGCAGTTCCGGATGTTCATCCACTCCCGCCGTTCCAGCGGTTTCCGGCCGCTCCAATACCTTTATTCCTCCGGCGGCGAGGCTTAAGGGCGAACTTCCTTCGTATCTTTCCGAAATTATAGCCAAAATGCCCGACAACCTTTCGGCCGCGCTCCTTTATTCTCTTACGGTTTCATCCATTCCCCCGCTTTTGCGCTATGAGGAAAGAAATTCCATGGCCTTTTCCATCGAGTCGCGCACGCCCTTTCTCGACTACCGCCTCGCCGAATTTTCTCTCTCGCTTCCGTCCGCTCTTAAGTTCAGGGGCCTCGAGACCAAGGCCGTTCTCCGCGACGCCATGGCCGGCACGGTCTGCCCGGAAGTATTGGCCCGCCGCGATAAAATGGGGTTCCCCGCTCCTTTTTACAAATGGATCAAAAAAGAGTGCCGGGATTATATCTCTGATCTGCTGCTCTCGGAAAAATTCGGCTCGAGAAATATCATAAAACCTGAATATGCCGCCTCCATCCTGCGTGAACACAATGAATCCAGGCGCGACCGGTCCTGGGAGATATGGCGCCTGGCATCGGTCGAGAACTGGTTCCGCAAGTTCATCGACCGGCCGTGAAAAGTTTAATTTGATTTTCCGTTTGGATTCTGATAAAATATGCCCATGAATTTTTCAGCCGCTTATAATCACTTGAAACAACTCGCTCCGTATTACCTGTCGAGAGATCTTTCGGGTAATTTTCCCCGCACGATATTTATTTCAGTTAATTCGTCCTGCAATTTGAGATGCCGCATGTGCGACGTCGGCCAGAAGAACGAGGAAACTGCGTTCGCTAAAAACCTGAGGTGCGATACGGCTTCGGAGCTTCCGCTCGATATCCTTGAAAAACTTGTCCTGGAAGCGGCTCCGTACAAACCCTCGATCGCCGTTATATCGACCGAGCCGCTTTTATACCGCGATCTTTTTTCATTCGCCCGCATCGTTAGATCTTCCGGCATGCCATTTCACATAACTTCGAACGGCTTTCTGCTCCCGAAATTTTATAATGAGATAATTGACTCCGGCGTCGATTCCCTGACCATATCGGTAGACGCTCTCGGCTCTCTGCATGATAAAATACGGGGCGTTTCCGGGACTTTCTCCCGCGTTATCGAAGGGCTGAACCTTCTTTTCGACGCCGCCGCTTCTAAGGGTTCAGGGCCTAAAGTTTCACTTAACTGCACCATAACTCCCGATAATTATTTCGCGATATACGATCTTTACCGTTATTTCTCAAAATATCCGCTTTCTCATATCTCTTTTTCTCATTTGAATTTCATAACGGAGAAGATGGCCGAAACGCATAATCGTGTTTCGCCGCCAATTATTCACGTAGGACAGTCGTCGCTCGCGAACGAGGATGATCTTAAAAAGATAGACACTGAAATTCTTTTCGAGCAATCGGAACTTATCTCGAAAAACGGAGCGCTTCCGTTCTTTTTCACGCCGCGCCTTTCGACGCCCGGCGAGGTCGCAAAGTATTATAACGACCACTCATATATAGCGGGCAAAAATAAATGTCTCGTTCCCTGGTTTTCGACGCAGATCATAGCTTCCGGCGATGTCATACCGCTCACGCGCTGTTTCAACCTGAAATTCGGCAATATTCGGGAACAGAGTTTTACGGCCATATGGAACGGCGAAAAAATGCGCGCGTTCCGCAAGATGCTTCGCGAAAAAAAAATGTATCCGGCGTGCACGAGATGCTGCGGCGTTCTATAATAAAAATTTTCACTTCAAGAATTCCATTATTTTTTTCGCTATGAATTCCGAGCTTTTTCCGTTGCCGAAATATTTACGCGAAAAATCGAGATCCGCATCATCTTTTTTTATGGCGGCTGAAACGCTTCGGACGCTGATCTTCGTAAGGATCGTGTTCGTCCCGGCGTCCCGCGTCTCGGGCCATGGAGTTTCCGGATATATCGTTATGCAAGGCTTTTTGTTGAAATATGATTCCTTGGCGACCCCGCCGGAGTCCGTGACTATCTTGCGGCAACGCGTTTGAAGCGCGCCGAGTTCGATATACCCCTGAGGATCGATGAAACTTATTCTGTCGCAGCTTAAGATCTCTTTTTGGGAAGGGCATTTCGATATCATCGTGCGCGTTCTCGGGTGGACCGGGAAAATTATCTTCTCGCCGGAATCGATCATTCCGCGCATTATCGTTTCAAGGCGCGCCGGTTCGTCCACGTTGAGGGGGCGATGAAGGGTGACCAGGACGTAATCGCCGTTTTGAAAGCTTTTTATCTTGTCGAATTTCCGGATGATCTCCGGACTTTTAAAAAGCGGCCTCATTTTCATGAAGGTATCGTACATCGTGTCGCCTGAAAAATAAGCTTTTCCCCACACCTTTTCGTTTGCGAGATTTTGAAGCGAGGACTCGGTCGGGGAGAACAGCAGGCTCGAGACGTGGTCGACCATTATTCTATTGGCTTCCTCGGGGCTTTCGCATTTATCGTTCATGCGCGGCCCGGCTTCGATATGCGCAATGGGTATGTGCAGCTTTACGGCGGCGAGGGCGCCCGCGAGCGTGGTGTTGGTATCGCCGAAAACTATTACCGCTTTTGGTTTTTCGTCCATCAGTATTTTTTCGATCGCCGTTAATATCTTCGCCGTCTGCGCTCCGTGGAGCTTCTCGGTTATTTCGAGGTTGCGGTCCGGCGATGGTATGCCGAGCTCGCTGAAAAATATATCGCTCATGTTGAAATCGTAATGCTGGCCGCTGTGAACGATCATCTCATCGGCGTATTTTCTTATTTGCGCCGACAGAGGAGCCAGTTTTATGAATTGGGGGCGGTTGCCGACAATGGTTACTATCTTAGGCTTTTTAATTATTTTTTTCGTCAAATTTAACTCTCCCGAACTATTTATTCAAAATTTTCCGGGGTTATTTTAATATATTGCATTTGATTTGTCAAATTCGTGAAATAATTTTTAAGCGGTTCCTCTTGACAAAGGACCCTTATAAATATAAAATAGCCGCATGAAATTTTTGCCGAAAGAAATACCAATGAGCCGCTTCGATAGTATAAAAATAAAAAAATACGCACAGTATGCCCCGTCGGAGATGGAAACGCCGGTGAACGGCTGATATGCTTTTCAATTCGTTCGAGTTTCTGATATTCTTCCCTCTCGTGACGGCGCTTTACTACGCCCTGCCGCACCGTTTCCGCTGGGCGCTTCTTCTGGCCGCGAGCTGCGTATTTTATATGGCCTTTATTCCGGTATATATCCTTATTCTTTTTGTGACCATCCTTATTGATTATTTCGCGGGAATGTGGATAGAGGACTCGAAGGACCCCCGGAAAAAGAAGATATACCTCGGCGCGAGCATTGTCGCGACCTGCATGGTGCTCTTCGTTTTCAAGTATTTCAATTTTTTCAATTCGAACATCTCCGCGCTGGCCGGCTTTATCGGATGGAACTATCCGGTCTCGTCGCTCGGCATAATTCTTCCGATCGGGCTTTCATTCCATACTTTTCAGAGCCTGAGCTACGTTGTCGAGGTTTACTGGAACCGGCAGAAGGCCGAAAGGAATTTCGGGATATATTCGCTTTATGTGATGTTCTATCCGCAGCTCGTGGCAGGGCCTATCGAGCGGCCGCAGAACCTGCTCCACCAGTTTTACGAAAAACACGATTTCGATTACGGTAATTTTACGGACGGCCTGAAGCTTATGGTATGGGGCATGTTCAAGAAGGTCGTTATAGCGGACCGTCTCGCTATTTTCGTGAACGCGGTCTATAACCACCCACAAAGTTATGAAGGTCTTCCGCTTTTGATGGCGACGGTTTTTTTCGCCATTCAGATATTCTGCGATTTTTCCGGTTATTCCGATATCGCCATAGGCGCGGCTCAGACCATGGGTTTCAAGCTGATGACGAATTTCAACAGGCCCTACTACGCCAAATCTATCGACGAGTTCTGGAGGCGATGGCACATATCGCTATCGACCTGGTTCAAGGATTATTTTTATATCCCCCTCGGCGGCAGCAGGGTATCCGACGGCCGCTGGCGCTTCAATATCTTCATGACCTTCATGGTAAGCGGCCTCTGGCACGGCGCTAACTGGACCTTCGTTATATGGGGCGCGCTGCACGGAATATACATAATCACGGCTTCGCTTACGGCAAAGCTCAGAAAGCGCGTCCTCAATTTTACCGGGCTTTTAAAATATCCGTTCGTCATTAAGATCGCCAATATAGTCTGGACATTCATTCTTGTCGATTTCGCATGGATATTTTTCAGGGCCAACAGTGTTTCCGACGCGTTCTATGTCATCGCCAACTGTCTTAATTTCGGCGGCCAGCTTGAAAGCGCGGGGGCGATGGCGGCCTCGTTAGCGGGCATAGATCTTACTCCGCTGGCACTTGTTTCCGTATTTATCTCCGTCCTTCTGATGGAGGCGGTCCATCTCACAGAGAGAAGCGGCAGCGTTAGAAGCCTCTTCAATAAAAAACCCGTATGGTTCAGGTGGAGCGTATATTACATTCTTCTGTTCTGGATAATCATTCTGGGTGTTTTCGGCCAGAACCAGTTCATATATTTTCAATTTTGATCCCTGGAGAATTAAGCTTGAAGAAATTCGTTTTAAGGTCATTACTTTTCATAATAATATTTTACGCTCTCAATCTCATAGCGGGAGCCGTTCTTTCAATTCCCAAAGAAGTTCTAATCAACGCCGGTCTGTTCGATCCAAAACTTCGCTGGGATGAATTCCATTCGAAAAAGCCCGATTCGATAGACCTGATATTTCTCGGATCTTCCCACTGCTACAGAAGTTTCGATCCGGCCGTCTTCGACGGCGCGCTCAATATTTCGTCGTTCAATCTCGGAAGCGGTTCCCAGTCGGCCATTACGGCATATTACGCTCTCCGTGAGGCGCTCTGCACGCAAAAACCAAAGACCGTCGTGTTCGAGGTTTACTGGATGGTGTTTCGCGACGAGCCGCAGTTCGTGAACGCTTCATATAATTATGAATACATGAAAGATCCCGCCGTCAAGCGTGAATTCCTGATGAATGGTTATGCGCCATCGGATTACATCAATTTCATTCTGCCGGCCGTGCGCTACAGGAATAATCTCGGAGACCTGGTCAATATAGCTCTTGATAAACAAAAATGGCTTTCAAAGTTTGCCGACCGCTATCGGCCCGGCGGTTTCGTGGAGAACTCGTCGGCCGCCGACATTAAAAAAAATAACCAGTTCAGCGGTTATGTTTTTAAAAACGATATGCTCGGCCCGAAAAATCTCGAATATTTTCAAAGGATAATATCGCTCTGCCGTGAAAAGTCGATCCGTCTGATACTCG
Source organism: uncultured bacterium (assembly GCA_964551445.1). Classification (GTDB taxonomy): domain Bacteria; phylum Muiribacteriota; class UBA9980; order UBA9980; family UBA9980; genus DAOPXV01. Next base: position 101,510 of record CAZKCG010000005.1, read on the forward strand.
TCAAATCACCGCTTCCGCCGACATCCCTTGGATATATTAAAAATTACCCGGTGATCTACGATCATTTCGCGAAACTGGCTCATGAAAATTCACTTGCCTATATCGATTACAATGTTATGAAAGATACCGTCGTTACGGATGCCGATTTCAAGGACGATAATCATCTCAATAGCGCGGGCGTAAAAAAGATCTCGGCCGATCTCGCGGCGAAGCTTAAAGATATTATCGCGAAATAATTCATGGAGTCCCGGCCCGCCGGAAATAAAAATGAAGGACATGATATGAAAGAAAAAATATCTCAGCCGCAGGGCGTTTCCGGCGGACTCGAAAAGGCGGTCCGGTTCTCGCTCTGGATGTTTATTTTCACCTGCTCATTCTCGATATTTCTATCGAATTTTTTCCTCTATCTTTCCGTTACACTTTACGCGGTACAATATATCACCCGCAGGAAACCATTTCATTTCGACAGAATATACACCATCATGCTTCTTTTCGCCGCCGTCAATATCCTCTCGCTTTTCACGGCGGGAAAGACTTTGGGCGATATCAACAAGGTCAAGAACGTTATGTCTTTTCTGGCCTTCATGATCGCTTTTGAAAAGGCCGGCCTCATTAAGGACCGGTTCAAAATGATGTTCATCATGCAGGCGACCAACGCAAGCCTTCTCGCAGGCGCCATACTCATAAACGCCGCGGGCCTTTCGGATTATTACCTTTTCTGCGATTTCGCCAACTGGACCAATCAATACTCCGGCCTTTTCTCCATCTCGCTCACCTATGCGGGATTTCTCGTGATGATGCAGTGCGTTTCGCTCGCGCTCCTCGCGGGAGGCGCCGTGCCGGAAGGAACCGGAAGAGCCGTATTTATGGGTTTGATGGCCGTCAATATGCTCGGTCTTGTTTTTACTTACGCGCGCGGCGCGTGGCTTGCCATGCTCGTCATGGCTTTTTTCATAATCTCTTTGAGGCTCAGCCGCCGGGCGATAGCCGGCTTTCTGGCCATATCGGTCCTCGCGCTGGCCTTCATTATTTCGCCGCTCGGGGAGAACACTCCTTTCATAAACGATATCAACCGCCGCATTAAATTGACGGTTTCGGGAGATTCGAGCGGGCGCGAGATCATATACCGCGTCGGCCTGAAGATGATCATGGACCACCCCTTAACGGGGCTCGGCATCGGCGGCGTTGAGAAAAATTATCCCGGATATATTGAAAAGGCTGATTTTCTGCCGCAGATAAGGAAAAACATAATTCTCGGTCAGAAGGTCGTTTACGGCCACCTGCACAACGTTTATATGCAGATATGGGCCGAATGCGGCATCATCGGCATAATCTCCTTTTTGTGGCTGATATTCTATTCTCTTTCCGGCCTGTGGGCAAGGGCATTCAAAACAGCCGAAGCCGGCGCCGTCTCAACGGCCGTGGAAAGGTGTTTTGCTGCCGGCGTTTTTGCTGCGCTTGTTTCGATGTGCCTTATGGGCATTACGGAATATAATTTTTTCCATAACGAGGTCGGCAGGATATTGTGGTTCTATGTAGGGCTTGCTTTCGCTCCTTCGACCGGAGATCAATATTAATATTTAAAAAAATCCAGGAAGCGCCGTCAACAGCTGAAACCGTTTGTTTATTATCAATTCGGCGCTTCAGAGATTCGCTTGATTTTAAAGATGAAATGTTATAAAATATGCAGCGCGTTATAAATAATAACTTGATAATGTTATTAACCTGAGCACTTTATAGCTTGCATTTTTTTGACGTTAAACCGAAGCTTTTATTGAAGCGCGTATTGTAAACAATGTCACCTATTTAATGCTCCTGTTAGCAATTACGATACGCACTTTAGAAAAATAATGGGTTGCAGCTAAAAATGTTAACTGTGAAGCGCTCCGCTTAATGGATCAGGAAACTGCTATAAGGGGAAACATGTCACAACTTAAGCTCGAAACGGACAGAATAAAAAACGAATATAAAAAACGCGATTCAAGTCAGGCGCTCGCCGCGGCGTATTCGCCATCGAATCCGGCCGGTGTTTACATCAGGCAGCAGGTGGAGTTTTATATCGCCGATCATTTGTTCAGAAAATTCGGCAGGCCGGGTCCGTCAGGCGGCGGAGTTAACAGGTCCGTTAAAGATCTGAGGATACTGGATATAGGAACGGGTTCCGGGTCGATGCTCGCGATGTTCGCGGCGCTCGGGTTCGATCCGTCGAACATTTTCGGCGCCGATCTTATATTTGACAGGGCAAGAGCCGCGTCTGAAAGAAACGCCGCGGGCGGCATAGTTAACTGCAATGCCGCTTTCATGCCGCTTAAAGATTCGAGTTTTGACATAGTTTCACAGTTCACGGTGTTCTCCTCGGTAACGAGCGTCGAAATGAAGAGCCTTATCGCTTCGGAAATGCGCCGCGTCGTGAAACCCGGCGGAACGATCATCTGGTACGATATGATCCATACGAACCCATTCAACCCGAATTTGAAGGGTGTGGGATATTCCGAGATCGCGGAACTTTTTCATGCCCGTCCCCGCGAATGCAGCAGGATAGTTTTAAATCCATGGATATTACGGCCGCTGCTCGGATTTTCCAAAGCGTTATGCGACATGCTGGCCGCCTTGAAAATTTTCAATTCGTTCTATATCTGTTTTATAAAAGCAAAAAAATAACTCCGCCTGAATTTCAATAAAGATAGAACCCGGAAACATAACCGGACTGGAATATTCAAAAACGCAAATGCATCAAGGGTCTTAAATATTGCAGCACTGGCAGTCTTGATATTATTGGCGGTCGCGGAATGACCATTGCGCCTGTCGCTGAACAAGCGGGATCTTTCCGGAAACAAAAAAGCGCCCGGTATTTATAACGACAGGCGCTTTTTAAGGATATTCCTTAAATCGTGTGGGTAAAAATGGTTCATTTCAAGTTGAGAGTTCAGAGTGGAGAGTGTAGAACTAAAGGAATTTTTGGCAATAAAGACAGTCTATTCCGTCTTTCAGGCATTATTTTATTTGTAAAGGCTCGCGAAGCGAGCAAAACCACAACTATCCACTCTCCGTTCTCCACTCTTCACTAAAAAAAATACCCATACCAAACACGAAAGAGCCCTTTTTAATAATGTCAGCCGGGAGTTTTATATGACTTCGGCATAATTTCGCTCCCGTTGTAATTCTCTTTTTCGTTTTGATATTTTTAAGAGATCGCGGTTTTATCCTATTTTATGCTGCTTAATTCCAAATGTCCGTTGCTAGTGGCTTTTCCGGCAAGATCGTACTCGATCATTCTCACGATGCCGACGCCCGCGGCATACCAGAATTCGCTCGGGCCATTGTCAGATTTAGTGAGCTGCGACTCTCTCATTTTGATGCAGTTGAAAGTTCCGGCGGGGACCGTAATGGTTTCGCTCGAAAAATTGTCGACGATGGTCATGGAAAAATTCTTGCCTTTTGAACTAGTAGCTCCGACCACTGTCGTATAATCTTTGTTTTCCTCATAAGCCGGCTTTAAACCCGGATAAAACGGAGAAAAATAATAGATCTCCGGCGTCAGAGTCTCCATGTCTTCAGATGATTCAATACTTGCCAGGCCGTTGGAAAAGTCCGCAGGATATTTTTCCTGGCTGGATAATTTATTAAGCGTCATGACTGTTCCCGAATAGGTCCTTAAATAACGGCTCAGGATATAAACGCTTTTGCCGTTGATGGTCTGGGGGCCGGTGAATTGCATAAACGCATGTGTCGGTTCACCCTGGGCTGCATTGACGATCATGTATTCTAAACCCTTTGAAGTGTTCACAAAATCGCCGATATTGATGTTTTTCACTTTGAGCGCCGCGGGGCCGGTTCCGCCGATCAAAATGACGGCGCCGTCGTAGTTGAACGTGGTTCCGTCGGTCATTTTAATGAAATACGATTCGCCCTGTTTAACGGCCGGGTCGAAGCCGTCCGGCTGAGTTATCTGGCCGCCGGACCTGATAACCTGAATGAATGAACCTGAAGCCGCGCTCCACTTGTATATACCTTCTATTAATTGACTCTGAACCATGAGCTGACTGAAGGTTGCCCCGGAAGAAGGTGTTTTGGAAAACCCGAGAAGGTTAAATCCGGTTTTTAAAGCGATATCGCCGTATATGGCCGGCGTGGTTCCGGCTATCGTCATCGTGGCCGGGCCGTTACTTTTGATAATGTAGCCTTTTGCGTAATTTAAAGCGGCGAGCGTGCCTTCGCCTACGCTTAAGAAACTTCCGCTGGAAGCGCTGTAACCATATATTTCGGAAACAGCCGGTGTCTGAGTTCTGATATCGGCCGCCGTTGATACCGGTTTCAGAGTGAGGCTTACGAAGTTGAATCCGTCCCTGAGCGCGATGGTCTGCGTGTTCGTTTGCGCCAGAGCTGTAGAAAGCGGTATTAAGAGGCATAAAACGATTGAGAATATTGAATGAAAAGCGGGTTTGAACATTTTTCCCTCCCTTTATTTTGACGGCTGAAAGCGGGTCAGTTTAACAAATTAAAGGCGCATAGTCAATTTCTTTCTAAATCCCCGTTTTTTCCGGATAGTGACAGGGCTATCCGGTTTCGGGATGCCACGCCATTTTATGGCAATGAGAACATCCTGATACCCGGGTTTATGGAGGTATAGCCACGGCGTCTATCGTCAAAAAAAGTATGACGGTCAGAAAAATTTCTTTAAATAAAACCGGCGCGAACCGTCGCGAGGTCTTTATCATGTTATCTATCCTATTGATTTTGCTGCGGCATTCTGATATAATGAACGCGAAAAACTTCAGATCACGCAATAAACATTGTTGCGGTTGGAAAGAGGAAAAGTGTCTCCGAGCTTTAATGCCGTTATAAAAAGAGCATTGAATTCAATGCCGCTATTCGTTTTAGCGGTTCTTTTTTGCTATATACCGGTTTTTTCAGCGTTATCACAGGATAATCAGGCATCCGACGCCGGAACAATAAAAGAAAAACTGAAAAAAGGCGAGGCTGAATATGCCCGCCGCTCCGATGTTCTCAAAGACATGAGCGAAAGCTCCGTCGACGACATAACTTTTATCGGAAATATATATAAGATGCTTCTGAACAGGACCGTTTCCGACCGCGAGATGACGGGATGGGTGAACCGTCTCGGTCAGGGCACGAGCCGCCTTCTTATAATAGAGGGCATAACTTCCAGCGATGAATATTACATAAAGCACGATATAACCGGCTCCGTCAATTCCGCCCGCGCCAGGCTCATGCAGAAACCGACATCCGATTCCACATGCGTGGCCAATCTCTCGAAGGGAGCGTCTTTTAATGTATCATCGCAATCGGGCGGCTGGTACTACGTTAAGCTCGATAACGGCCAGGCTGGCTATTTAAGCGAAGGCAGCGTGAATATAAACATTCCCGTCTTTAAAAGTTTCGCCGGAGATAACGCCAGGGTCTCATCCGATACAGCGGAAGCGGCGCTTTCCAATTTCGAAAAGACCTTCGGAAAAGAAATAACTCGTCTTAACGAGACCTACTCGGCCCTTTCAGACTGCCTTGTCAAAAACAGCAAGTATAATTTTTATGAGATCAAACAGGGGAAATTGATAGAGGGCGAAAAATACCTCGCCAAATTCCGCGCCCTGACTTCCGACCTGGCCAACAAGTGCGAGGTGCTCAACTCGAAGAATCCTTTGAAATGGCGCATAGGCAGGGTTCCGAACGACTATAATTCGCTTGTTTCGTATGAAACCCTTTCAAGGATAATAAAACTTCAGACCGCAAATCTCGACGGCGCCGCCATCGACGTCTTTCGCGGCGGTAAAAGCCTTCTGCCCAATAAGTATTTCGAACTCATGGATGAAAAAAATTCCAAAATAATTCTCGAGGCTTTTAAAGAGGAAACGGGTTATCGGAAAATGAAAAGGTATGCCGTCGTCGATATTTTAAACTTCGGAAAACTTCTTTTTCAAAAGCGGAAAGAACTCTTCATGAAGAACGCTTTTGGCGAATATTCGAACGCCGTCGAACCCGACAGATATTTCGTCGATTTTTTAAATCCCGAGGTGCGCGATATCATGTTCGAATATCTCGATACCGTAATGGACTCAGGCTATTTCGATGCCGTAATAATAGACGATATGCGCTTTCCCAACCATTTAAGAAGCAACAACGACATGCGGACCATTTTCGCCTTTAACGATTCCATCGTCAGGGAATTCGAAAAAAATACGAAACTTTCCATATCCTCGCTCAACGAAATACAGGAAGATATCTTTAAAAAGTATATATCATCAAGGTTCGAAAGCTTCGTCGTCGATATGCGCCGCTATTTTGCGGGTAAAAAGAAGCCTTTTTATGCCGTTTGTGACGCCGAATATTATAACGCGCGCTTTGATACCAGACTTTGCGATTTTAAATCCTGGGGTAATAATCTGGATGCGGTTTTTGTCAGGTATCCGTCTTCGGCCACTGATGAATCTATCCGCGCATTTCAGGCCGGATCATCCAAAAATATTTCAAAACCTCAGATTGTCACTATTAAAACCGCTGCTCCCGCGAAATTCCTTGATCTTGTAAGGGGAGTCAATGAGGTCACGCCTGCCGTAAAAGGCCTTTTTCTAGAAAATTAAGAAAAATTTCTGAAAAAATAAAATAATTTCCCCATTTTCATATTTTTTTTGGTATAATAATTCTACCAACACTGTGCTGTGGGTAGTATAAAAGAAAGTTGGTATGAAGTAAAATGAATAATCGGGGGAAAAAAATGAGTCAGAACACACAGAAATCCTCGTCAAAACTTCCTGAATTGAAAGATATCGCTTCAAAATCGAAACTCGAACTCAAACAGGTCGAAAAACTCGAAAAATTGCTTGTCGAAGCCGGAAATTTCTCGAATGAAAATATCCGCCAGACCCTTCAGTGGTATCTCAACAATCTCGGCCTCCACGAATACTATTTCGACACCACTCCTATCGAAGATATCGCGAAACATATCGAATCGATAAAAGCCGCTGAGATCATCGCCCAGAACTTCCCGCAGGAAAACGTTGGCATCAATCTGAAAAGCGAACAGAACGACCGCGCAATATATATGATCGACGACTACGCCGAAAGAGCAGTCGAGACCGAACGCGCTTTCGAAGCAAAATATCCCGTTTACCGCCTCGAATGCTACAGAACTTCCGGTATGACGAATAAAAAATCACACATGAGAATTTATTTCGTTTATACGCCTACATTCCCTAAAGCCAAAGGCGAACCGACATTCGGATCATCATGCGAAGTAACCTTCTTTGAAACCGCTCAGGCGGACACCAAAAAGCGTTATGAAGAAGCATGGAAAGCCTCCCTCAAAATGGAAGCTCCCTTTGTAAAAGTAACCGCGTCCGAAGATTCGAACGAGACCAGAATAATGGTAGCTTTGAACTCAGATTCGAACGAGACCTTTATCTCGAAATTCTCTGACGTCCTCTCGACATACGGCGTTTACACCAACAGAAAATATGTCGTTCCTTTCTCGAACGGAAAAACGATATATTCATTCTACGTAAATAAAATATCCAGCAAAGAAACGATCGACAACATAATCGAAGATATAACGTTAGTCGCAATTCTCCCGAAAAGCCCGTTGAACCAGATGTTCTACAAAAACATATTGAACGCTCAGCAGATGCTTTACGCTTCGTCGGTAGCCGAATTCGCTCATCAGTTCCTTACCGCTCATAACGAAGAATACGTCAACATCGCGAAAGCTCTCAAAGACCAGCCTGAAATGCTCGGCCAGCTCGGAACGCTGAAAACAAGCCTCGTGAAAGACACTTTCACCCGCGCCAAGATCATCGATCTTCTCATCAACCGTCCCGAATACATAAAAGCGGCCTACAAAGCGTTCAACGAAAAATTCAATCCTGAATTGAAAAAACGCGACTTCGAAAAAATGAACCAGAAAGCCGCCGACATGATAAAGACCGAAGCTACGAACGAAGTAGACACGGCTATATTGAACACTTTCATCACTTTCAACACGAAAGTTCTGAAAACCAATTTCTACAAAACGGAAAAAGTCAGCCTCTCATTCAGGCTCGACCCTACCTTCCTCAATAAAGTAGATTACCCTGATACGCCTTACGGCCTGTTCTTCCTCAACGGAAAAGAATTCGTCGGCTATCACATCCGCTTCCGCGACATCGCTCGCGGCGGTATCCGTCTCGTTAAATCGAGAACTCTCGAAGATTTCGAATTCAAAGCCGATTTCATATTCGACGAGAACTACAATCTCGCTCATACACAGCAGAGAAAAAACAAAGACATCCCTGAAGGCGGCTCCAAAGGCACTATCCTTTTGAACTGGGCTTCACAGGACAAAGCCGAACCCGCATGCAAAAAATATATCGACGGTATCCTCGACCTTCTCATGCTCACGCCTGAAATAGTCGACTACGTTGGAAAAGAAGAGATCCTCTTCCTCGGACCGGACGAAAATACGGCTGACGTAATGCTCTGGGCCTGCGAACGCGCGGGACAGCGCGGCTACAAATTCTGGAAGGGCTTCACGACCGGGAAACCGTTGTCGATAGGCGGCATCCCTCACGACCGTTACGGCATGACCACGATCGGCGTTCACGAATTCGCTTTGCAGATGCTCAATAAACTCGGCATGAAAGAAGAAAACATCACCAAGTTCCAGACTGGCGGACCGGACGGCGACCTTGGCTGCAACGAAATATTGATGTCGAAAGACAAAACGATAGCTATCGTTGACGGTTCAGGCTCGATCTACGATCCTAAGGGCCTCGACAGAAAAGAGCTCACCAAACTCGCTAAAGAAAGAAAAATGATAAACCACTTCGACACAAAGAAACTTTCGAAAGAAGGCTTCAGAGTGCTCATCGAAGAAAAAGACGTAAAACTCCCGAACGGCGAACTCGTTCCGAACGGCGAAACCTTCAGAAACATGTTCCACCTTACGAAATACGCGAAAGCCGACATGTTCGTACCGTGCGGCGGCCGTCCGAAAGCCATCAACATCAATAACTGCAACCAGGTTTTAGACAGCGAAGGCAGACCTTTCTGGAGAGTAATCTCAGAAGGCGCGAACCTTTTCATTACCCAGGAAGCCAGACTCCGCCTCGAACAGAAGGGCGTAACCTCCGTTAAAGACGCATCGGCCAACAAGGGCGGCGTTACCTCCTCATCGTTCGAAGTTCTCTCAGGCCTCGCTCTCACCGACGAACAGTACAAAGAATGGATGATGGTAGAAGATCCTAACAAAGAAGATCAGAAAAAATTCAGAATGACCTACGTCAGCCAGATCATCGAAAAAATAAAAGCTAACGCGCACATGGAATTCGAAGCTATGTGGGCCGAACACAAAAAGAGCGGCACGCCGATGACCATATTGAGCGACCTTCTCTCCAACAAGATCAACGAGATCACGGACTCTCTCCGCGAATCGTCGCTCTACGAAGATGAACACATATGGAAATACGCGATAAAGAACCATTGCCCGCAGATACTCTTAAAAGAGATCGGTCTCGAAACGATAATCAAGAGAGTTCCCGTGAACTACCTGCGCGCGATATTCGGAACGCAGCTTGCCAGCACCTATATCTACAAATACGGCATGGGCGCAAACGAAGTCGATTTCGTAAAATACATCGACGGAATAAAAAAAGCCAAGATATAGTTTGCAATATAACTATAAGCTAATATAATAATATACTCTGACAGGGCTCGTCTCTCAAAAAGGCGGGCCCTGTTTTTTTATGCAGAGAATAGTGGAAATAGAAGAGAGAAAAGATGCGGTGGCGCTGTCGCGCATATTTAAAGTTCAGAGTTGAGAGTGTAGAGTTGTGGTGGGCGCTACCGCTCATTATACTTAAAATAAACCCGCGGCCATGATCATGGTTGCCGCGGGTTTATTTATATTCGATATTTATTATTTAGCAGAGAAAAATTATATTTCCGGTCAGGAAAGAAGGCTGAGGGTTTTCATACTGCTCATGGAGTGAGCGAGGACCGCCATCCCGGCTTTGTCCTGGATCAGATTCTTTGTTAAATTTGATAATTCTATGGCTATATCGGCATCCTGAAGCTTTGAAAGAGCGGCAGTCGTATTCTCGCGCTTGATCATAAGCGAAGAAGTGTTGCTGTCGATGCGGTTGATATTGCCGCCGATGCCTGCCCTGATGCGGTTGATCTCGTTCATGGCCTGGTCCAGCGTGTTTATGGCCGAAGAAGCCGCCGATGCGCTCGAGAGGTTTATGCTTTGAAGACTATCCATGAATGACGGCGAATTGCCTGATGAATTTCCGGCGTTGGAATTTCTGACACCGTTGTTGCCGGTGGATGAAGCGGACGAATTTTCGGCGTTAGAGGTTTTAGTAAATGAAATATCGAATGAAGTGGTGAGGTGAGGAAGATAAAATTTATCCATACCGGGGCCTATTACGGATTCCACTTTATTATAGTCGATGGAAAATTTCAATCCGTAGAAATCAGAGTTCTTATCGGTCACTTCGTAAATATATTCGCCGTTCTTAGAACCTGGCGAAGAGGTAAACTCAGTCGTTTTATTGCTGTTGCTTACCATGTCATATTGGAGTCCTGAGACGGGTGCGTCTCTTAGCTGCCTTGAAGTGAGGTTGGAGGCGCCAAAGCCCAGGTCGTTGAGTATCTGTGAATCGCCGCCTATAGTGAATTTTCCCTCGCTTCCAAAAGTAAACTTGCCTTTCGAATCCTGGTATGAAGTTTCAGCGGCGTATTCAGGCCCGAGTTTTCCGGCTACCAGTGAGACGCTGTTGCGGCCGTTGGTGGTGGCGACAACGCCAGTGGATGAATTGGCCGAATTGATCTTTGAAACAACCGTGTCAAGCGTATCGCCGCTTTGAACTGATATGTCCGTGCCGTTAATGGTTATATTGCCGCTTTTGGAAACCGAGTTTTTACCGCCATAGTCGTTAAAAAGCTCTTCAACTTGAAACCTATGGGTAGAGACCATTAAGGAAGCATTGGAGGTAACATTTACAGGGTTTTGAAGGACTTTTGCGCTTCCTTCGCCCTGATTGTATTTTATTGTCGCTTCATACTGGTCTGTTTTTTGAGTGCCGCCTGTTGTCGTGCCTTTGACCGAAGAATTCCCGGCCGGGCTCGTTTTATCGGCCATTACCTGGAAATTCTGGTTGAATACGGGCTGGCCGTTGAAGGCCGTCTGGCTCTGCATCATGCTGATCTGGCTTGAAAGTTCGTTCATCTGGTAATTTATCGCGGCCCGGTCGCTCGATGAAAGCGTTGAGTTGCTGGCCCTGATCGAGAGCGCCTGCATCTGCGAAAGCATCGGACTCACCTGAGAAAGCGCGCCGTCGGCTACCTGATACATTGCCTTATTGAACTGGTCGTTGGAAAGAGAAGAATTGATAGACGAAAGCTGGCTTTCCATCTGACCTATGATGGCAAGAGCCGAGGCGTCGTCTGAAGCGCCGTTGACCTTTTTTCCGGATGATAATTTTTCGAAAGACTTCGCGATAGCCGAGCTCGTAAGCTGGATGTTGCGTCTGTTCACTGAAAACGGATCGGACTTAAGTATCATAACAGTCACACCCCTCCATGGTAAATTTCCCATCCCTGGTAAAAAAAACTGCGTCCGTACTATGAATATGTCCTATACTAATTGTAACAGAGTTTTATATGAAAATCAATGTTTTTAAAGGTTTTTTCGATCTGAAGCGGACCGGAATGGTTACGAATGCGGAGATTGTCAGTCGGAAAGGATTTTAGAACTATTAAGCTTGAAAAAAATTCACAGGCTTTCTGCCGCTTGCCGCCTCGCACGAAATCTTTTTTTGCTCTTTCGAGTTTTGTATGGGTAATTTTTCAAGTGAAGAGTTGAGAACGGAGGTCCTTTAGTTCTAAACTCTCCACTTGAAATGAACCAATTTTACCCACACTATTTAAGGAAGAGCCTCTTTTTTATCGAGGCCGGTGTGATGAATGCGCAAAAATACCGGATAGATATATTAATATCTGGTTAAAAACCGGGTCTGAAAAACCGTTTCCGAACTGGATGCCAATTGCTTTCTTAAAAAAACTTAAAAAATTAATTTTTGCCGGAAAAAAGAGGTCACCGGTCCTAAGCTTATTCGATATGCCGCCCGCGAACTGCGGAAACCCGCATTTTTTCTTTATATATATAAAGATTTTCAGGATTTTTCCGATAAAACTTACAAAGTGGCAGAATTATCGCCGAAAGCGAGAACCGCCGCTCAATGCGGAAAGACGGCAGAAAAGGCCGCGGCGCATACAATTTCATAGAAAAATATATAAAAAATACAGAGGTGTTCTTATGTTACAACGTTTGGGGAAAGAACCCGCAAGAGGTTCAGGGTTTGTCAGATCTCTTTTGATCTTATTTTTCATTTCCTTATGTTTCAATTTCATGTTCTTTACCGATGCGTCCGCGCGTCCGACGACCGGACCGACGCTCACTCTTACGAGCAATGCCGGCGGTAATTCAACTCTTACATGGACGACGACCACGCCCGTTGCGCCGAGCGTCGGCCCCATAAGATATGACGTCTATAGAAAACCCGTGGGCGGGGCGTTCGTAAGGATCGGCCAGCAGCTCACCAACGGCGGTCCCGTTACGGATACTATAGGTTCCGACGCATGGGAGAACGGCGGCGGCGGTGCCAAAGACGGCACGACCTTTGACGCCACCTATAATAGATTCGGGTTAAGCTATCAATACGTTATATTAGCTATAGATAACGCGGACAGTCTTACAAATACCGATACGCCTGACGCTACTACGGCGTCGGTAAGGCTTCACTGGTGCGACGCTCAGGCGCCTCAGATAACCACTATGACGGGAGCTCCGGTTAACGCTTCGAAACAGAGGAAAACGCAGTTCACGATAAGCGTTGGAGCTAACTTCGTTGATTGGGACTGTAACTCGGTAAGCCAGTTCAATTTAAGATATTCAAACGGCGCGACCACGATCACGACGCCCTTCAACCGTCCCGCCGGAACCGTAACTCCTCAGGCTGTAACCAATCTTACCGCAACGATGGATCTTAATCAGGCGGCCTTCGTAGATGGAAATACCATTAGCTACTGGATCGAATGTTCCGACCCGAATGGAAATAATACCACAAGTAATATTACCCCGACCATGCTTGCATCGAATCCAAGAACTTTGATACTAGATACGGTCGCTCCGACGATAACCTCGATCACCTATATGGAAACCGGCCCTCTGGCGGGTATCGATGCGGGAGATCAGTTCATCGTCACATTTTCCGAAGATCTTCAGACGGGTCAGGGCGGACAGGCCGCTCTCGGTTCGACGAATTTTTCGATCACGAACGCGGACGGCAACGCGGGAAACTTCGGCTCCGGCGGAAGCATAGTTGGCGGACCTCTTAATACGCAGGTAACGATGGTTCTCGGCACCGGCCCGATCCTTAAATTCGTGGGCGGCGCCAATTCCACGCTTCGTTACGTCGGCGTTACGGCGATAAAAGATCTTGCCGGTAACGACGCGGACGGAACGGCTGTTTTCACTGTCAGAAATAATCAGAGCGGCGCTCCGGCCGGTCAGTTTCCCAACGCGCCCAGGCCGTTCATAAATACGAGCCCTGTTTTTACGGACAGCGATAATTCCGGCACCGTTAACGCAAGCGATAAACTGCTTTTGACTTTCAGCAAACCCGTTATGTTGTACACCGCGTCATTAAACGGCGGCGACTTCGTTCAGGCGCCTCAGATAATAACTGGCGACGTTTTTAACGTTACGAGCGCGGCTCTTACGGGCGCGACGAATAATCAGATCGACATCACGCTTGCGGCTGGTTCGAATTTTACGATCGCCGGCGTTTATAACTCGGGCACCACGACGGCCGGATCGCCTTCGGGCTTCGACGTTCGTCAGAACGCCGCCAACACCGTTCCTCCGAATATAGTCGATGATTTCGGCAACAGCGCGCAGCAGAGGCCTGCCGGAAGCGGCGGTCCCGTGCTGGATATAATCGGCGCGTCCACTCAGGGGCCGCGCGTCACAAGTTTCGAATATAACGATGTGGACAACGCAGGTATCCGTGACGGACTTTCGGCGGGCGACACCATGAGCGTGGTATTCGATAAACCTGTCCTTTTAGGGAACGGCGCTTTAACCGTCGGATCGGCTTTTAACCTTACGGTCGGCGGCGACAGCCTTGATAACCCGACATTCGCGGTTAGCGGCGGGCGACTTTATATGAATTATACGAGCGCTCCGATACTTACCGTTTATGGGACCGGAGCCGGTTCGAGCGGCGCGGATATTTCCGGGTCTCTGAACGATCTTACAATAATGGATATTTACGGTAACAAAGCGGTCGCTTCGACTTCAAAAGATATCGGTTTTTTAGCGACAATTCCGGGCCCCGCGATAAAAACTTCGGGCACCGATATGATCGTCTATACCGACAACGCTCCGGCGGGAGTGAGCTCCGGTGATTTCATAGATATTATTTTTGATAAACCGATAGTGTTAAATGGGGCAGTTACGGCCGCCGATTTTAATATTACAAGTCTGAATTTCGGTTCCGGTCCGACCTTCGCGACGATAGACAACGCAGCCGCGGGTAACGGCGTTAACAGAAGAATGCTGAGAGCGACATTAGGCGGAAGCGCCATAGTCAACGGTTCGTCCAGGATCGGTCTTGCCGCCGGCACGCGCATTCAGAACTGGGGCGGAACCGGCACGGTCGCGGGTCCTCAGTATCCCGTGAGAACCACTCCGCCCGGTCCGAAAATAGTTACGGCAGCGTTCACCGACGTTACAAACGACGGTATAACCTCAGGCGATACTATAGTTTTGACTTTCGATAAACCAATATCGTGCGACGCTACGCATGTGGCGAATATTATCGCTAATCCCGCGGCCACTTTCCAGCTTATAAGAACCGTTACGAATCCGGCGAATGTCCCGTCGCTTGGAACCGCCCCCCTGGCGGGTATTGACGCTCCGGGCGCTTCCGGGCTTACGAATCAGCAGATCAGAATTAAACTCGGAACCAATCCTAATCTGACGATAGCCGGCGTATTCGGAACCGACGCCGACGCGGTAGGCATCGACGTTATTTCCGGAACCACCAACATCGAGGATCAGATAGGCAACGCGGCTGAAGCGAACGCTCCTGCCGGAAAGGACCTGGCCGGAACCGTTACCACGCGTCCCACGCTTTTAAGCATAGCATACACGGATACCGGAACGAGCACGGCACCCTTCGCGAGACTTGACGGCATAACCGGAAATCCCGCGGGCGGCGGAAACCCGCGGCTTCTGACCGGCGACATATTGACTCTTACTTTTGACAGAGCGGTCACGGCCTCGGCAGCTATCGCGGCTAACGCTTTCAGAACTCCTGTTAATAACGATACTCTCGCTACTTTCACGCTCGTTCAGCCCGGCGACAACGTTACGACGGCGATACTTCCGGTCGCCGCTCTTACGGCGACTCAGATAAGGCTCAGTTTTACCGCTGCTCCATCGATCAAGGTGGCTGGCGTGTATAACGGGAACATAGTGGCGGGATCGGCTTCCGGTATCGATATAGCCAACGCCATACCGGCCGGGACGATCACGGACGTTTATGGAAATACGGCCGACGTTTCGACGCCTAAAGATATCGGAACTACTGATATAGTTAATCCGACCCCGAGCGAAGCCGTTTATATAGACGTCAACAACAACGGCGTTGACGCCGGCGACATCATAAGGCTTGGATTTTCGGAACCCGTGCTCGTTAATCCGTTCGGAACGACGCCTATATCCGCCGGGAACTTCACTCTTACAAACGGCGGTAATCTTGGGACCACCGGCCTTTTATTCAGGGCTTTCAATACCAATACGAACAATTCTACGATCGAAATAGTTCTTGGGACGGGCGCCACGCTTCAATTCACGGCCAACCCGGCGACCAATTCGACCATAGACGTTAACGACGGAAGCGGCGCGATACAATCCTTAACTGATGTTTCCGGCCTCGGAGCGGTTCATAAATCGGCGCCTCCCGTATCTATCATGCCTCAGTCTTCGACCGGCCCGGTTATCACTTCCGTCACCTACACCGACGTCACCAACGACGGCGTAAGCGCCGGCGATACGCTTTTATTGACATTCAGCAGAAATATCAATATCAATAATCCTCTGGCTCAGAACTTCGCGATATACGGCAATAACGGCACCGACACTCTCGGCGTGAACCCCGCGTTCGCGACGGCGGGCCTCGCCGCGAATCAATTGCGCATAACGCTCGGCACTACCCCGAGGCTTACGGTGGTCGGGACCTATTCGGGACCCACTGGCGCAGCCACGGGTATAAACATCAATGACGGCGTCGCTCCGAATCCGGCCAATCCGAATCCCGGCGCGATATTTGATAATCAGAACCAGCCTGCCGTAGCGGCGGCCGTCCCGATAGACATAGCCGGCGCCTCGGGCGGAACGGGACCTCAGATAACGAAAGGCTCATGGGGCGACGTTAATAATAACGGCGTCGTTGACGCAGGCGATACTCTCGCGATAACTTTCAATAAGGCCATAGTCGTTCCTCTTCCGGCTCCTCCGCCGCCTACGGCCCTTACAAGAACCGTTTTCAACGTTCCGGTTTCAGGCGATTATATAGATTTTACCACCTATGCCAAGACCGGAACTTATGAACTTACGCTTACTTTAAGCAACCTCGCCCGCTTCCGCGTTGACGGTGTTTACGCGAACGTGAATACGGCCGGGTCACCTTCCGGCATAGATATTGCTGGCGGCGGCATCACGCCCAACTCTATAACCGATACGCTCGGAAACCTCGCCGTTCCGTCTTCGACGATAACCGACATCGGTTCGTCGGATACTACCGGTCCGGTTCTCGTTTCAGCGTCTTACAACGATACGAACGCTTCAAACACCGTCGATACAGGCGATCGCGTAACGCTTAATTTTTCCGAGCCTATAGTTATAAACGCTCCGGTAAAGGCTAATTTCAACGTTCAAAACGGCAATTTCGGAAACGCGCCGCAGTTCCTTCCGGGCGGCGCCAATACGCAGCTTATCGTTCAGATCGACGCCGGCGCGGCGCTTACATTTATAGGCGCCACTACTTCTTCCGTCGATATAAATGGAACAATAAGTACATTAACTGACGTTTCAGGCAATTTCGCCCACTCTTCAACGCAGAAATTCCTGACCGTTCAGTCCGCCGGCAACGGTCCCCGCATAATAACGGCCCAGTGGATCGATAACGCGCCCGCCGGAGTAGTTTCCGCAGGCGACTCGCTGAGGCTTACATTCGATAAAGACATAATTTTAAACGGAGTGGCTTCGCCTCTCGACTTTACTCTTCCCGTCACCGGCGACACTCTCGGCGTCGGGGTAAATATCGTAGGCGGCGGCAACGCCCGCGAGATAGTCGTGACGCTTGGAACCGGAGCGTATCTGAGCATTATCGGAACATACGCTTCGACCGCCGTTACTCCCAACTCGCCTTCCGGTATTGATATTTCAACCGTCGGCGCAGCTTCTGGGCATATCGTCGACACTTTCGGATTCAACGCCAGGGCCAACACTCCCGTCGGCGTCGATATAACATCCAACGATGCCACAGGCCCGCACATTATAACCGCTGTCTATGAGGATGTCGATACCAATGGAGTCACTGTCGGGGACCGCGTATGGCTTACATTCAACGAGAACGTGACCGCCCCCGTGGGTCTCGCCGCGGTACAGGCCGCTCATTTTTCACTCCTTCCCGCGGGCATTGGAAACCTCGGAGCCAATCCTTCATTTGAATGGTATGCGACCTCTCCCGCGCAGCTCATAATAAAGCTCGGAAATTCTCCCGCGCTGACCATAAAAGGCGTGTATCCCACAACCCCCGGCGCGAACGGGATCGACGTAAGCGGAACGATAACCCAGATAACCGATATTTCTGGAAACCCGTCCGTTCCGAACGCCCCGGCCGGCGTCGATATAGGGCCTTTTGAAACGACGCCTCCCGCCGTTATAGGCTGCAGGTACGTTGACGCCAATTCTTCAGGTGCCGTCGATCAGGGCGACAGGCTTTACGCGGTTTTCAATGAAACCGTGATCATGTCAAATCCCGTTGTCACCGATTTCAGGCTTCCGGTTACCAACGATACGCTGGGCGGCGGAGCTACCTTCGGGCCGGGCAACAATAACCGCGAGGTAATGATAACTCTCGGTTCGGCCCCTGTATTAAAACCAGTAGGCATTTTCTCGCCGACCGCTCTCACTCCAGGCGCGCCGTCAGGCATAGACGTCAATCAGCCCAATATAACATCCATAACTGATATTTACGGCAATCCCGCGACCGCTTCAGCCGGCGTCGATATAGATGACGGCGTAGGGCCTTCGATAGTTTCGGCGGTTTACACCGACGTAAATAATAACGGTATCGATAAGGGAGATACCGTCGTTCTTACCTTTACCGAGCCGATACAGATATCGAACGTGGTCGAGTCGGATCTCCAGCTTCCGATCCCCGGCGATATATTGGGTTCGGGCCCCGCCTTCACGGTGGCGCCGACGAGCACACAGCTTACGATAACGCTCGGGACCAATCCCGTGCTTCTTATCGCGGGTACCTATCTTCCGACGAACCTTTCGGCGGGATCGCCTTCGGGCATAAACATATCGGCCACTCTCGCCAACGGCCACATAACCGACATGGCGTTAAATAACGCCATAAGGACCGCTTCGGCCGTCGATATAACCGGGTCAGACCTTGTCAGGCCCACCCTTTTAACCGCCAGATGGACTGATATGAACGCTAATGGCGTGGACGCCGGCGACAGGCTTACGCTTCATTTCGATAAACCTATCACCTTCAGAAGTTACCAGCCCGCGGATTATAACCTTCCTGTTACAAGCGACAGTTTAGGCTTCAGCCCGAATATATCGGTTGACGCCGTGGATAAAACCAACCTTAATATACTTCTGGGAACGGCTCCGAAACTCACGATCCCCGGCGTGTTTAACGCCGGAGTGACGACGGCCGGATCGCCTTCCGGTATAGATATTTCAAATAACATGACGACGACCAACGGGATAACCGACGTTTATGGAAACGCCGCGATGCCTTCCTCGGTTAAAGATATCACAGGAGGAGATGCGGCCGGTCCGATCCTTATCAACGCAGTTTATTATGATACTTCCAATAATGGCGTTTCCCAGGGCGACGTGCTCGGCCTTGTTTTCGACAAGAGCCTTCAGATAACCGGAACGAGTTTCGCCGGACAGTTCGTAATTCCGATCCCCGGCGACAGCCTCGGCGTAGGAGCTACATTCGCGGCCGGAACCACTGCCGCGGATATCCGCGTGACGCTCGGTTTAAATCCCTTCCTGACGATAGCCGGCACATATACTTCATCGGTATTGCTTGCCGGTTCGCCTTCCGGTATCGGATGCAACGGAACCGCTGGCGCGCTCAGCGACTATTCAGGCAATCCGCCGCAGGCAACGGATCCCGTTGATATAATAACCGCGAGTCTCGCCGGTCCTCAACTTCTCATCGCGCGTATAGACGACGCGAACGGCGATAATTTCATTTCAGCGGGCGACAGAATGGTGCTTACTTTCAATAAACCGGTAAAAATAATACCGCCCGGACTTACCGTAACCGATTTCGTTCTCCCCGTAAATTCAGATACTTTCGGGGCTAACGCGACCTATGAAGTGAATATGCTTAATTCGACGGAGGTTTTCGTCGGGCTTCAGACGGGCGTTAAATTCAGAGTGGATGGAACTTTCAATGCTGCGACGATAGCTTCCGGATCGCCTTCGGGCATCGCTATTCGCGCCGGATGCGCAGTTATACAGGACTTTATAGGCAACATGGTCGTCGGCGGAACGGTAGTTGACATTGCCGATACTTTCGCGCCTTACGTTTCAACCGTCCGTTTCGAGGATGTCGGCAATAACGGGATCAACGCGGGCGACAGGCTTTACGTTAAATTCTCGGAACAGATAGTTACCGCGAATCTTGCCATAACCGATTTCGCGCTTACCGAAGCGCTTGACTCGTTCGGAGATCTCGCGGGCGTTATCCAGTCGGATACCGATATGCTGATAATAACTCTCGGCAGGAACGCTAAATTCAAGATCGCCGGTATCTATCCTGCGGACGCCGGTTCTTCCGGTCTCGATCTTTCATTGAATTTCGTCGCCGACCATATAAAGGATTCCTCGTCGAATTCGGCGAAACGGACAACGCCAAAGGATATATATTCAACCGATACTACCCGTCCAGTAATAACGGCCGCCAGATACGGCGACGCTAACAACAACGGAAGAATTGACGCGGGCGATACTCTTTCGGTCGTCTTTTCAAAGGCGATAGTCATAAACGGCGTGGATAAAAATGATTTCAAAATAATAAACGGAAGTTTCGGCGTCGGCGGAACGCTTGCGGCGTCGCAGATCGGCACAAATGAAATATCGTTCGTTCTCGGAAACGCTCCGACGCTCGTGGTAGAAGGAGTATATCCGGGCGATCCGAACGCGACAGCTATAGATCTCGCTGACGCCTTCGTGGTTTCGCATATCAGCGACATCGTCGGAAACAGCCCTTCATCGGTAGGATACATCGATATAAGCGACGTCAGCGGGCCGGTAATAGTTTCGGCTACCTACTATGACGTTAATGCTAACGGCGTTTCCCAGGGCGATCAGCTCAGAATAAAATTTTCCAGAACGATAGTCGTAGCCGCTCCAAGCACTTCGACATTCGTACTGCCGGTCAACGGCGACACGTTCGGAACGAGTCCCACTATATCGTCCTCGGGTTCCAACGAGATAACCGTTACGCTCGGCGGAGCTCCGCAGCTTACGATAGCCGGAACTTTCCTTTCGGGCAATACCGCTCCAAGTTCGCCTTCAGGCGTCAATATAAACGGAACTACTTCCACCATCACTGACGTTTCAGGAAATCCCGCCAGATCGCTTCCTTCCGCGGTGGACATAACCGGTTCAGACCTCGTAGCTCCGACGCTCGTTTCGGCTATATATACGGACGTTGACGGAAACGGCGTTTCGGTCAACGATAAGATCACGCTTACCTTTTCCGAGAACATGCTCTTTTCGAATATGATATCGCTCGCCGATTTCCAGCTTTTAAACGGCAATTTCGGCGACGGCGTCAAGTTCGCGGCCGGGACCAGCGGCCGTGAGCTTATAGTCACCCTCGGCAATAACGCGCTCTTCTCGATGTTCGGCGCTCAGCAGACGGCCATCGGAAGACATCCATCAACTTACGTGACGGGTCATATGATGGATATTTCCGGAAACGACTGGCCTTCGGGCGTACCAGTTCTCGTATCGTCTAACGATACGGTAGCTCCGACGATCGCCGGCGTAAAATTCGTTGATGCCGACAATATGGGCATAACCCGCGGAGACAGGATAGAGGTCACATTCAATAAAGCGGTGATAGTCGATGAAACTAACGCCAGATCGACAGATTTCGTGCTTCCCGTTTCCGGCGACAGTTTCGGCGCAGGCGCGGTCGTCACCGCGATGACCGATAAGAAAGCCGTTGCCATTATACTTGGCGATGGCGCTAATTTCACCGTTCGCGGCCAATTCTCGCCCGGACTTCTCGCGACGAATTCGCCTTCAGGCGTAAACCTTTCGAAGATACTTACTACGATAACATCTCTCGCCGGCATAGGGGCCAAGCCTCACCCGGTCGCGATCGACATAACTTCGGACGATATGGTCCCGCCCAAAATAGTTTCCGCCGAATCCCAGGGCGCTCATGGCAAAAACATTATAAAAGCGAGAGGCGACAGCATAACCTTGACGGCTCTTATAGACGATCCGTCGTTACGCGCAAGCGATATCACGGCCGATCTCAGGTCTTTCGGCCTCGGCAAAGCGGTCGCCGCGCAGTCCTACATTAACGGCACCGCGACCTGGGCGAGCATAAACACGCCTGACGTCCGCGGAACTATCGAGGTAGTGGTAAGCGCTATCGATATAGCCGGAAACATAGGCACCTACGGCCTTTACGTATCGGTTATCATGCCTGTCGAAAAAGTAGGCGCTGAAATAACTCCCGCCACGGTGCTTAGAAAATCCGGTGCGCGCGACTTCAAAATGCTTTTAAATCCTCGCTTCAGAAGTTACGACACTGGAATGGACAAGATAGTGATAACCGTCCCGAAAGGATCGTCCGCGACCACGGACAAAACGAATTTCACGAACGTGGACATTTCAAAAGGCACGGTAATAATAAACGGCAGGCTCGCGACGACCAGATTCAACGGCACTCCTAACGGCGGCGAGGTCGTAATGACATATGACACGACCACCTCGGAGATCACCATACTTCTGGGCGAGCGTGTAAATCAGAATACGACGATCCAGACGATAGAAGTCAATTTCAGGGCTACCGTTCCTGAATTCGAAGACGATCCTTTCGGCAAATATTTTGCGGTTAAGGTCGATGACACCAAGGACCCTGCAGCCGTATCCGCGACCGCAGAGAACGTGAATCAGATAACGGGCGATTCGGACGGCCTTAAGGTCACGACCATGGGCATCAAGGTAAAATACGTAACCGATAAGGTAGTTATAACGCCTTCATTCTGGAAAGTAGTTTTCTCGATAAAATTCAATTTCGATATGAACGCGGAAAAACCTCCAAAAGTTACATTTAAGCCAACTTATACTCTTCAGAACGAGCAGACCGTTACTTTAATGTCTTTCGTTGACGGTTTATATATGGGTTACGCCATAGTTCCGTTCGAAGCGTTCGGATTTAACGGAGAATATCTGCTGAACGTGTATAACGCCCAGGATTATATGGGTAACGACGTCAACACGCTGACGGTCAGGCAGAAGTTCTCGCCGAAGTTCCTTATTTCGGCATTTATGAACCCGCTGGACGAGAAGACGCTCATGATAAACACCAAGTACATACAGTCGGTGACCACGGAAGTTCTCGTGTCAAATCCTACTATCAGGGTATGGCAGGATGGAACTAACGAAACGCTTCTCACTAACGTTAACGCAGTCGCCCGTCCCAACCTTTATAAAGGTTTCTACACGATAAGCCCTGACTATTCGGGCAAGGCTCAGATAGAAGTGGAAGGCCGCGTAGGACCGGACAGCACGGTTATAAACGGTAAATCGGTCGTCGAGTTTCAGTCCCAGTTCATAAAAAGCGATGCCGGCGGCACGCTCGCATCGAGCGACGCCAAACTTAATATGGTCATACCTAAGGGCGCTTTTGATAGAGACGTCACGCTTGTGCTGCTGCCTGATTTCACGAAGATCTCGCAGATGATGGAATACGACGGATCCGAAAATAAAGCCCCGAGGCTATACGCCGCGGCCCAGTCCGCCGAGCTTACTCCTATGACGGAGATCTTCAGGGTGTATCCCGAAAATCTCGCTTCGAAACTTCCTATAGACGTTTCGTGTGACATCTCGAAATATTCCACTAAAGAGATAGAGAACACAGGGCTTTTCACAATGAACGCGAAAAGCGGAATGTGGGAGTTCGCGTCTAAAGAAGTTAAAAACGGAAGAATGACGGCTAAGACCAACGGCGTATCATCGGTAGCGGTATTTAAAGATATTACCCCGCCGGCGCTTAACGTTCCCAAAGATCTTTTCGACAAGGTCATATCCGATAAATTCGACGTAGAGCTTACCGACCGGGGTTCGGGCCTTGATATTACAAGCATTAAAGCGACCCTCAGCGGCAGGCTTATGAAGACCGAGTACAATGAAAAAGACGGTAAATTGACGCTTTACATTCCCGGAAAGACCATGGCGGGCATCCACAACGTAACGCTCGAGGTCAACGACAGGCTTGGAAACAAGCTTTCGGCGCCGGATATGCAGGTCGCCGCGGCCGGTTTCTTCGACATAGTCAATTTCGTTTCATATCCGAACCCGGCGAAGTCAAGGCTTAACATAAGCTATACTCTTGGAAAGGCTATATCGGAGCTGAATATAAAGATATACGACGCAAACGCCGATATGGTATATGACTTCGGCGATCTTCCGATGAACAGTTTCAGCGCCGGAAAACATACCACGCCGGCATGGTTCTTAACAAACGATAACGGCGACCGCGTTGCCAACGGCGTATATTTCTACAAGATGACGGCCCGTGACGCAAACGGCGACAAACTCGAAAAATACGGAAAAATAGCTATATTGAAATAAATTGATCGGAGGTCGAAAATAATGACAAAAAACGGAAACAGGATATTTTTAACAGCCATACTTGCCGCGTGCCTTTTCACCACGCTCGGCGCCGGATGCACCACGACCAAATCGACCGATTCGTCCACATCGATACTTCAGCAGATAGGCGGCGTGGATAACGGTACCAGCGTTATAACCTATACTCAGTCGTCGCAGAACATCACCCAGGCGGTAAAATATTTTGCGGCGAAGGATTACGATAAAGCGATATCATCATTCCAAAAAACGCTTGTGACCAATCCAAACCAGGAAGAAATGTCCATTGCTTACTCGGGGATAGGCTGGTCAAAAGTAAAAAAAAGCGGTTCGATAAGCGACGGCAAAAATGACTTTCAGTCGGGATACGCCGCGCGCTCGAGCGTTAAGGACGCCAAGGTCGGCCTCGCCGCGGCTTATCTTCTGGAAGACAGTCCGAAAATAAAGGAAGCAATAACCCTTCTTGAAAGCATGGGGATCAGCAGCACCGGCGACGTTACGCTCGTAGACCCTAATTTCAGATACGTTTCGGAAGTAGGCACGGGGATATCGAACGCGTCGGTCCACGCCCTGCTAGCCACGCTTTATTACTACAATAACCAGGACACGCTGTCCAAACAGCAGATCGCGATAGCGAAACAGGAAGATCCGTCAAGCGATAAAGTGGTATCTATAGACACGGCGATAATGACGCTGGGATTTTAGCGGCCGGGACGGCTCGCGAAAAAAGGTTAAGTAATAACAGTAAATAATAAAACAAAACAGGAGCGCAATAATTTAAGCGCTCCTGTTTTTTCTTGAAAGTAGTATCACCTTTTTTTTAGGAGTAACAATTTTTTTTTCGGGATGTCTCGGAGGAGCCTAAGATGGTGACGACGCGCCTGAGGCGCTAGTGTCGCTGGAGCCAAGGATGGCGAGAAGCGACGGGTCGAGAGCCTCCGAGAGAAAAGCGGCGCAAATTCGCGGGAGTCCAAGGGGCGGTGGTCATTAGACTAAATGCTAAGCGCGACCCACAGGAGGTCGGCATAGGGATTCAAAATTCGGTTACGCCGAATTTTAGAAGCCCTTGTCCAGCGACCGAAGGGAGTCGGAACGTGCCGCGATGCCATGGATGGCAATGAGCGGCGTCCCGAAAAAAAATTGTTACGATTTCTTCGCGAGATAGTCTATTTCGTATCTGATGGCGTTTATATGAGCCACCTCGGCCGCCTCGAGCTCAGTGAACATATCCTTGAGCGGTTTGAGTTTCAGTTCTTTGGCCACGCAGTAGTGAAAAACTGCGCCCATTTTTTCCTCGAAGAGGGAATACTTTAAAAAATCTATAGGTTTCAAGCCGTCTTTAACGGCGTCGTTAGGTTTTAAAATTATTATTTCGGGTTCGGAAAACTTTTTGAAGAAATCCGTGTCGATCTCTTCGATATGTTTTCTTATCATCTTCATATGAAGCGTTTCGTCGTTTATCATTTTCGTGAAAAAATCCTGGCTTCGTTCATCTTTGAAAGCTTTAAGTCCTATGTTATATTTTTGAATTTCCTTCTTTTCGTTTCTATAAGCCTGCACAAGGATGTCCAGTTCGCCGTCGATTATATGATTGATCATTTTTTTCACCCCGTATAAAAAATTGGCCGCACAAATTATAACATAAGCCATTTTTATTGTCAATTTTCCATTTATTTCGTTTCTTTTACCGGCGCGGTCAAGCCGGATTTTCACCTATGGATTTCCATCCGGTCTTAAGCTTTTCAGGAAAAAATTTCTTGCCGAATTCTAAGACCTCGGAGAATTTTTTCGGCAGCTCTTCTTTTTTATATCCTTTCGGATCGTAATAAATGTCTGATTTAAGCTCGACCGCGGCGTATTTTCTGTATTCTTCCTCGAGCGAGTCCTGAAGCATTCCGGTTATTTCGACGATGCGCACGTGAAATCCGAGCTTTCGAAGCTCGTCGCGCAGGTGCTGGTTGATGAAACCGCTGCATATCTCGATGCGGTGTGACTTTGGAGTGGCGCCTAACTTTGCGATAAGCTCGACCCCGCTCCTGGTATATTCACGCAGATACTTTTTTTCGGCGAAATTCGCGCCCTGGAAGAATTCTACCGGAACCACGGCCGTATAAAGCGTTATCTCGTCGGTAACGCCTATCATAACGCCGCAGAGAGGAAAGCCCCAGCCGGAATCGTCTATTTTAATTATCGGAAGTTCCGGCGGGTTGAAGTTGAAATTGTCGGAAAGAAGTATTCGCAGGACCTCCATGTCGGTGCATACGACCGAGTGGCTGCTTCGTTTCTCGCTGTATTTATAAATTTTAATATTCCATTTTTGTGATATGTTTTCGCCCGCGCCGCAAAAGCCCCGGAGAAGATATTCGTTATTTTCGGGGTTGTTTTTTATCAGGCCGAGTTTTTCGGCTCTTGAAAGTTTCGCGATCATGATGCCGACCTCATAGGTCGAAAAGTTTTTTTTATTAAGATTCATTGCGGGCCTTCACCTTAAATAAGAAATACACACCCCCTGCCATTATTCGTTTGAAAAATTAATGGCTGAAAAGGATGTGTGTATTTTGTGTATTTTTTTAAAAAGCTTATTTCGCTTTTTTGGCTTCTACTCCCATGATAAGGCGTTTTTTGCCGCCTTTTTTGAAGTTTACGACCATTTTTTTCTCGTTGTCCTTGGTGATGCCGATGTCGACCACCGTGCCCGTATCGTCAAACACCTTGTGATAGATGGTATCGTTCACCTTGTAGGTCGTCGATATGGAATACTCTAAGGCTTCTTTTTCTTTGACTGCCATTGTTAAATTCCCCCTTCTAAGTATAAAAATCGCCATCAAGAGATTTGATGGCAAGATCTTTTAAAATTTTCAATTATCTGAAACTCTGTAATTATTATAAAAAAGTATCCCGATAATGGTCTTGGCGTCGGTGATATCATTTTTTAATATCATATCGAGTATTTCATTCAGCGAATATTCCGCTCTCGATATGAACTCGTCGAAATCGCACCGGTCATGATTTTTTGGCTTCAGCCCTTTTGCGATGAAAAGGTGCATTTTTTCAGTGGTCATTCCCGGCGAAGAATAGAATTCGATCATTTTTTCAAACTCGTCCGCGGAATAATTCGTTTCCTCGAGAAGCTCGCGCCTCGCGCAATCCGCAAGTTCTCCATCGCCTTCCTCGACCTTGCCCGCCGGAAGTTCCAGAAGGAAATCGCCTACGGCATGCCTGTATTGTTTAACGAGGAGGATGTTTCCATTGTCAAGGACTGGTATTATGACCACCGCCCCGGAATGTTCGACGATCTCGCGGGTGGAGTGTTTGCCGTCCGGAAGCTCTACTTCGTCGACGCGGAGGCGGAGTACGCGGCCCTTGAATATATTCATGGAGTCGATCAGTTTTTCCGGAGAATTAGCTCCGGTCCTGAGTTCTTCAAAGTTTTTCAAGCTTTACCGCCTATCATCTGAAGGATAAGCGAAGCGACCTTTTTAGTGGCTCCGGGTTCTCCAAGGTTTTTCGCCACTTCATCCAGGCTGGTTCTAATATCGGCTAATTTTTGCGGCGAATTAAGTATTTCGATCGCCGAATTAGAAATCAGCTCAGGTTCGACGTCTTTTTGAATGAATTCAGGCACGACCACCCTGTTTAAAATAAGATTGGGCAGGCCGAAATATTTTGGCAGCGATGTGATGGTCCTTGCGAATATCTCGGTCAGGAGCGAAACCTTGTATGCTATTATCATCGGGACCTTGAGGCACGCGGCTTCAAGAGTAGCGGTGCCGGATGTTATAACGGCGAAATCGGAAACTGATAAAACGTCATAGGTCTGGTCCAGAACCAGTTTTATAGGTGTTTTAGACAGCGATATCTTGTTTCTTATATATTCGAGAGTTATTCCGGTGCCGGCGGATACCGTCGAAGAAGAGACCGGCATTATGAAGGTTATATCCTTCATTTTATCGGCCATACATTCGGCTGTACCGATCAGTATAGGAAGCATATATTTGACCTCCATCGCGCGGCTGCCGGGAAGGAGCGAGACGATACGCCCGCCTTCGGATAAATTTAATTTTTTCATTATGGTTTCGCGCGAAGCGGAAGGTTTTACGATCTCTAAGAGCGGGTTGCCGACGAATTCGACATTCGCTCCGGCTTTTTTATAGATATCGTAGGTGTGCGCGAAAGGGGCAGCCACCTTGGTTATGTTGTGTGACGCATCGGCTACGTCGACCGGATTATATGTCCATTTCGAAGGCGGAAAATAATAAAGGGTCGGAATGCCGAGTTTTTTCGCGTGCCTGCAGAGGCGCATATTGAAACCCG
The DNA here is from genome assembly GCA_964551445.1 of uncultured bacterium. Lineage (GTDB taxonomy): Bacteria > Muiribacteriota > UBA9980 > UBA9980 > UBA9980 > DAOPXV01. The sequence continues at coordinate 130,044 of CAZKCG010000005.1, forward strand.
GATAATCGATCAATACGAGCAGGTCAGGTTTAAGCTGGGCGAGTTTTTTATAAATGTCGCAAAGCACGAAATAAAGGTGAGGCAGTTTCTTTACGGCCTCGATCATACCGATGGTTCCCCACGAAGATGAATCGTAGAATATCTTCATTCCGGTGCTTTTCATCTTGGGGCCGCCCACGCCGAAAACTTCGACGCCGGGAGCGGAATTGTATATTTCGGAAACCAGCGGATAACCGTAAAGGTCTCCGGAAATTTCGCCCGCTATGATCATAATTTTTTTGTTGTTATTTTCCATCATCTTTTCCCGTGTCTTTATTTTCTTTTGTTTCGCTTTCGTTTTGCCCGGCGCCGGTCTCATTTTCAACGGCCTGAATATCTTCAGCGGTTTCACTGACCATTTCCGCTTCCGTTCCGGTCGGAACGTGGATAATTTTTTTCATATCCGGGTTTTCGGCATGGAGAGTATTTTCAATTTCCGCGGTCATCGAGTTCAATATTTTTTCGAGATATTTATGCGTCATCATGGGTATATTCAGAGCGTTCGGTAAAAAAGGCCTCCCGATCATCATCAGGCCTTTCGTCATGGGGTGGGGAATGACGAATTTGTCCCATGATCCTAATTGTCTGTATGATACGAACCCGCACGCCACCGGCAGCACGTAACAATTTTCTTTAATGGCGATATAGTTGACGCCTTCCTTGGCCGTGTGATAAGGCCCGCGCGGGCCGTCGAGCGCGATAGCCACGTCGGATCCCTCACGGATCTTTCTTATGAGGCCGATGAGCCCGGAAACGGCTCCGCGGCTGGAAGAGCCGCGCACGATGGAGTATCCGAAGGAAGAAAGGATGTTGTTCTGCATTTCGCCGTCCTGGGAAAGGCTGACCAAAATGGCTATCTTTCTGTCGCGGAAGTAATATATGGGGAAAAACTGCTGACCGTGCCAGAAAACTATAACGCACGGCATTCCCCGTTCCTTTAGAAACTGATAATTTTCAAATCCGACGACCTTCATGGAAAGCGTCGGGGAAATGGAGCTGATCACCGTTTTTAAAACGAGCGGCACCACGTTTTTTTTCAAGCTGTTCGAGATGCTAAATGCCATTGACTGTTACGACCTCCTTTTCAAAGTAGGTCTGATAGAGTTTCTGATAAACGCCTTCGATCTCGATAAGTTTTTCGTGCGTTCCGTATTGGGCCAGAAGACCTTTTTCAAGAACTATTATCTCGTTCGCGTTCTTTATCGTCGAAAGCCTGTGAGCGATGATGAAGGTGGTCCTGCCCTGCATAAGCCGGTCCAGAGCGTCTTTTACGAGCGATTCGGATTCGGAGTCGAGAGCGGAGGTCGCTTCGTCGAGTATGAGTATTTTAGGATTGCGTAATATTGTCCGCGCTATGGCGATCCTCTGGCGCTGGCCTCCTGAAAGCTTGACGCCGTGTTCCCCGACCTTCGTTGAAAAACCAAGCGGGAATTTTTCGACGAAATCAGCGGCGTTAGCCATTTTGGCCGCCGTAAGAGCTTCCTCGTCGGACGCGCCCGGATTTCCGTATTTAATATTATCAAGTATCGTTCCCGAGAAGAGGACCGTATCCTGAGGAACTATGCCTATCTGCGTGCGCAGCGAGCGCAATTTAACGTTCTCGATGTTCAGACCGTCGATCTCAATGACGCCGGAATCGATCTTGTAGAATCTTAAAAGCAGGTTGACCAGAGTTGTTTTGCCGGATCCGGAAGGCCCGACGACCGCTATTATATTTCCGGGTTGCACCGAAAGCGAGAAGTTGAATATCCCGCCGTCGGATTTAGGATATTTGAAGTTTATATTTTTGAATTCGATCCCGCCTTTTATTTCGGGCATTTCGATGAGTTGACCGTCATTTTCGTCTTCAGGCTTTTCGTCGAGTATCTCGTATATCCTTTCGATGCAGACGTGCGCCTGCTGATAGTATGTCGTGGTATTGGTAAGCCTTTTGATCGGCGTGAAGAGCATTCCGAGCGCCGTGAGAAAGCTTATAAGTTCGCCGGGCGTGAGGCTCGGGTGAGCGGGATCGGATTTTATGACGAAATAACCGCCGATGCCGAGCACTATAACAATGCCGTTCGTGTTGAGAAATTCTATGACCGGAAGAATGAGAGCTATGAGATGGCTGTATTTCATGGCGATTTTAAAATTCTCGTCGGCTTCCTTCCCGAAAGCTTCATTCTCCATGCCCTCATTTGAGAAAGCTTTGACCGTCCTTATTCCGGAGATCTTTTCGTTGAGAATAGATGTGATATCGCCTACCTTGCTCTGAAGAGTGTAGGTGGTCTTTCTGACCTTTTGCGAGAATTTTGAAACGATGAAGCCGATGAAGGGGATCACGAGGAACGCGGCCATCGCGAGCTGGTAGTGGATATAAACGATCCAGCAGACGAGGCCGAGAACGGTCAGAAGGTCTGAAACCACGCCGATGCTGGCGTCGATCATATTCTGGAGCATGACCACGTCCGACGTTATGCGCGACATTATATGGCCCGTCTGACGGTCTTCGAAATAGCTTATTGGAAGCCTGTTTATGTGAGCGTAAATATTATGCCTCAGTTTTCTCAATACGCTCTGGCCGACGAAGGCGGTATAGTAATTCTGGAAATAATAGAACACGCCTTTTACTATGAAAAGCACTATAAGTCCGACCGATATGAGTATGAGGTAATAAAGATCCTTGGCGATGAGCACCTTGTCGACGACATATTTCATAATGCCCGCAGGAAGCGCTGTCGCGATCGAAACTACGACGGAGCATAAGAGAATGAGAATAAAATAGGAGTAGTATTCGAAAGCGTAATCTTTATAAAATCGTTTAACTACGGACAAAATTTCCTCCGGTTTTAGCTTGCCGCGATATCGCGGGCTATCTGGTCTATCGGCGATCCCGCCGCGTTGAATTTTAAAAGTTCGGGCGTTTCAAGGAGAAGCCGTCTCATGTTTTCGCCGTATCTGGTATTTTCAATTATTTTCGAAGCGTGGTACATAATATTATCGTAGTTGGCTTCCCGCTGAAGAAGCTCGGGAACGACGCCCGTTCCGTGAATGATATTGGGCAGGCCCACGAATCTGGCGTTCACCAGAAGCCTTCCCGCGAGTTCTGTCAGAAGCGCCACTTTGTATAATATGACCATAGGCACTCCGAAAAGAGCGAGCTCCAGCGTCGCCGTGCCTGAAGTGGCAAGCGCGAGGGCTGCCTCGCTGAAACACCGGTATTTCATTTCGTCGTTTTCAACGAACCTGTAAGAAAAATCAGCGTTCTTAAATTTCTTTTTTAAAAGAGCCGTATCCGTTGACGGCGCTACGGGAATAATAAATTCAAGGCCTTCTATCGTTTCGCGGTATTTTTCGTTCAGGGACGCCGCGCATTTTTTGATCAGCGGAAGATGGTTCTCGATCTCAGCCTTGCGCGATCCGGGCATTAGAATAATTTTGTTTTTTAATATTCGGCCGCCGCGCTTTTCGCCGTCGAGATATTTTTTAAAGTCGAAGCCCGTGGCCTTTATAATATCAAATATAGGGTGTCCGAAAAATTTCGTTTCTATGCCGCGCTCTTCAAAAAACTTTTTTTCAAAAGGAAAAATAGAATATATGCGGTCCACGCACGATCTGAGTTTTTTAACTCGGAACTCTCCCCACGCCCATAATTTAGGCGGTATGAAGAAATAAACCGGAATGCCCGCGGCTTTCGCCAGTTGAGCGAGTCTTACGTTGAATCCGGCGTAATCGATGAGAATAAGAGCGTTTATACCGGCCTTCGTGAAAAAATTACCGGCCAGCCTAATGTTCTTATAGTTTTCAAAAAGCGATGTGAGTATCTCTGTGACTCCCATGACCGAATGTTTTTCCATGTTTAAAAGAAGCCTGACGCCGGCGTTTTTCATCCTGGAAAGCCCGATGCCGTGCAGTTCCGCGTTTTTGATATGTTTTTTCAGCGCCGCGGCGAGTTCGGCTCCGTAAATATCCCCTGAAGCCTCTCCGGCCGATATGAAAATTTTTTTTATATCGATAGCTTTTTTCATTTTTTAAAGAGCGACGATCCTGACGCCGTTAGACCGCGCGAAATTTATAACGTTTTCCTTGTCGAGAAATATGGTCTTGCCCGCGTCGACGACGAGCGTCTTAGCGCCGGCCTTGAGCATGACCGTGATGGTGTTCATGCCGATGACGGGCATGTCGAAGCGTTTGTCCTGATTAGGTTTTGAGACTTTGGCCACGACCACGCCGCCTTTTCCCAGCGCGCCGCCCCGAAAGATGGCCTCGTCGGTCCCTTCGATGGCTTCGACGGCGAGGACCGCGCGGTTCTTGACTATGACGGTCTGGCCGATATCAAGGCCCGCTATATGTTTGGCCATATTCCAACCGTAATAAACGTCCTGCCATTCGCTTTCGCGAAGTTCGTCGCTTGTGAGAACGCCGTCCTGTATGAGAAGTTTATTGACGTATTTAGTGCTCTCGCAAACGGTTATGCCTTCCGACTGGATCTCGTTGACCAGGGCAAGAAGAATAGAATCGTCGTTATTGTTGTCTATTTTCGAAAGAAGCGATTTAAGGCGGTCGTCGAAAACGATGGTTCCTGAATATAGCAGAGTTTTCTGTATCTTTCCGGCCATGACGACCTCTTTTACGGATTCCGCTTTAAGCACGTCGATAAGGCGCTGCAGCTCGCCGACCGATATCCAGTGGACCCTGTCGGCTATCTTTTCGATCTCGGGCGAGGCTATATCCTTTAAAGCCACAACGACAAGGTTTATGCCCTGCGCTTTAGCCTCTTCGGCGAATATCAGCGGAAATCTCCCTGCGCCCGCTATCAATCCAAAACTATCCACTAAAATTGCCTCCTAACAGACGTTAATTGCTTTTAATTTCATTGCTGCCGGCATCGATGGTTTCCGGAGCCGGCGGGACCGCTTCTTTCACGGGCGCCTGCGGCGGCGGATTCACGGGCCGGTTCACGGCCGGGCCGCCGGTATTTTTATCTCTGTTATCTTTTCCCGCGTTATCGCGGTTCCCGGTTTTATTATCCCTGTTATCGCGATTATCGCGGCCGCGGTTTCCATCTCTGTTATCCCTGCCGCGGTTGTTGTCGGAAGGTTTGAAATCTTTAGGCTTGCCGTCGTTCGGCCCTGCGGGGCGTGGCGGCCTGTTATCGCGCTGATTTCTGTTGTCTCTGTTATCGGTCCTGTTATCCCGGTTCTCGCGAGGCCGGTTGTCCCGCGTATCCACCGCGCGCGGCTGCTGCTGTCCGTCCTTATTATCGGAAGGCGTCTTATCCTGTTTGTTCTCGGCGCCGTCTTTTTTCAGGAACGGAAGGTCCTGTTTGGGTTTATATTCTTTGTAAGGCTTGACCTTTCCTTCCTGGATCTTTAAAAGGAAATCTTCGTATGAAAGATTCAACGCGGCCTCTTCGCCCTCGATCTCCACTGCGACCTGGTTGGCTTTCTCATCGATCACTTTAAGTATGCCCACCTGTTCGTCTATGAAAATTTTCGCGTTGACTGACGGCACCTGAAGCTTGCACGCTTCGGCCTCGCCTTCGTATCTGAGGCAGCAGAGCGGGCGGCTGCAGAGTCCGGAGACCTTGCTCTGAAGCCCTATTACGTTCAGGAACGGATTTTTCTGATTATCCACGTTGATAAGGGCTTTCGTTCTGCACGGCCAGTAATTGCAGCAGATCCTTCTTCCGCATATTCCGAGCCCGCCCAGCATTTCGGTTTCATCGCGCGGGCCTATCTGGCGAAGTTCTATACGGGTTCTGAAAACGAAGGCGAGTTCTCTGACAAGTTTTCTGAAATCGACCTTGGTGTCGGCTTTAAAAAAGAAAGTTACGCGGCTTCCGTCGAATATGTATTGAACTTTCAGAAGTTTCATCGGAAGCTCTAATTTTTTGATCTTGTTGTTACAGATGGCGAAAGCTTCTTTTTCGCGCTGGTGGTTGCGTTCCTCCTGAGCGATGTCGCTTTCGTTGACGCGTCTTATGATGCGGATATGCGGGTCGTTCACTTTCGTTCCGGCGAGCGGATTGAGAAGAGCGACTTCCGCGATGTCGCGCCCTTTGGCGAGTTTGACGACCACCCGTTCATGGAGCGTGAAGGTCATGTTCTCGTCAGGGATATAATATAATTCGCCGGCCGTTTTGAATCTTATGCCGACAAGCTTGCAATTGGCTGGTATTGCGGGAGGAGGCGGGTCATTGACCGTTTCGCGGGTGCTGACGGAGACGATCTCCGGTTCGGCGGCTATAAATCCGGCGTCTTCGGTTTTTTCGGCGTTCGCTGCAGCCGGGGCAGTGTTTTCATTTTCATTGACCGGTATCGTTCCAGCGGTTTCCTTCGGCTCTTCCGAAGTGTTTTCAGTTATATTGAGGTTATCGTCGTGCATTAGTTACATTCACCGTTTTTTCCTTATTATATTGAGAAAATAATTTTCAAGATACGCTTCAGGGCTTATGTTAGCGGCCATGTCATGGTAATATCCGCGGCCTATCTTTTTTACAATATGCTCGATCTCGCCTGATGAATAAAGCAAGGATGCGTCGAGCGCCATTCGTTCAATAATGCCGTTCCCGTTTTTTTCGGGCCCGGAGTTTTTCAGTATAAAGATCTTTTCAAAGGCCACATAAAGGCCGGCTACCATTTTCACGTATTCGTCGCGGCGGGTCCTGGTGCTCTCTTTTTTGATGATGTCCATCATTTCGTTAAAGATCTTGGCGGACACCCGTTCCTGGTTTTTCAGATGAAGAGGCTCTATGAATTTTTCCAGTTCCTGCTGGCATGCCGCGAAATAAGCGTCGATCCTGCCGGCCAGTTCATAAGCCATGACCTGAACGTAGCGCCGCGCCGATTTTTTGGCCAGAAGCAGCAGGGCGTAAGCGCCGGCGGTTTTGATATACTGTCTTGACAGGATAGCCGCCTCTATTTTATCAAATGCTTCGTTTAAATGCAAGTTATTTTCTTCCGCGAGCCTATCTTCGGCGCCCGGTCTGCCGTAAGCCATATTCCACAGTTCCAGAACTTCCTCGGGGCCGGGGGTTTTCAATATCCGTTCAAGCGCGGCCATGACCTTGGAGGCGCGCGGGCCGGTCTCTGAAGTTTCTTCTTCCGCGGCCGATATCGCAGCTCCGATGGATGACGACGCGTTCACTATGAATTCAGATTCCCGTTCGCCGATCTCCGGCCACAATCCGGCAATGTATCTTCGGGTCATTTCTTTTTCGATATCGCTGAATTTAACTATCTGGCATCTGGAACGGATGGTTGGAAGGATCGAATTCGGCGCAGATGTCACTAAAACGAAAAGGACGTTCGGCGTCGGTTCTTCAAGGGTTTTCAAAAAACAGTTCGCGGATTCCTGGTTAAAATAACGCACGTCGTTAATTATATAAACCTGCCTGAATCCTTCCGGGACCTTGAGGCTGCCCGGAGCGATGATCTTTGTGCGGATATCGTCGATGGGGATCTCGCCGAATTTATATTTAAGTTTTGTGACGAACTGGAAATTTCCGGCCGCTATCTTTTTGCAGCGTTCGCATTCGCCGCACGCCAGGCCGTTCTTTAAAGAAAGACAGTTGACCGACATGGCCAGAAGGTCCGCGCAGGTGGATTTGCCGATATGTTCCGGACCCTGGAAAAGAAAGGAGTGCGAGGCGCTGCGTCCCGAAGCCGCCGAACGGATGAGGCCGATAACGTCCTCATGGCCGAGGGGTGAAATGGTCCTTTTAATGTTTATCATTGTCGCATCCTTCGTTCTGCCCGTTTTGGATCCGTCTGGAATTGATAACGTGGCGAAGCCTGATAAGGCCTATCACGAAAAGAATGCAGATAAGAAGAAGAAGGAAGATAGCTTTGATGTTATTGACCTTCGACATTCCGATGGAGAAGAAAGAAAGCGATATAGCTATCAAATATAATATAAAAACGGCCTGTTTATGGGAAAGCCCCAGTTCGAGGAACTGGTGGTGCAGATGTTCCTTGTCGGCTATGTGAGGCGGCATTTCTTTGGATATGCGCCTTATTATAGCGTAAACCATATCGAGTATGGGAATGAGAAGGACCAGGAACGGGACCAGCACTATCGAGAGCGTGGCGCTTTTAAAAGCGCCCATGACGGATGTCACGCCGAGTGTGAATCCTAAAAATGTCGCGCCGCAGTCGCCCATGAATATTCTGGCGGGATAGGAATTATATCTCAGGAAACCTATGCACGCTCCGGCCGTCGCCGCGAGCATCACGCATGAATTAGGCGAAAGCTTGTCTAAAATGTTTATGACGATGAGCGTAATGGATGCGATCGCTGTTATTCCGGCCGCCAGTCCGTCGAGCCCGTCAATGAAATTTATCATGTTGGTTATCGCGACGACCCAGATAATGGTGGCCGGTATCTTTAAAAGCCCCAGATCGAATCGTGTTCCAACCTGCAGGCCCGAGACCATCTCGATCTTCAGCCCGAAGATGACAAGGATGGACGCGGCGATGATCTGTACGAGAAATTTGAATTTGGGAGAGAGGTCGTATTTATCGTCGGCGATGCCGAGTATCGTTATCATTGCCGAGGATAAAAGAAATCCGATGATGGTGCCGTCGATCGAAATGGCCGTTTTTAAAGGCCAGCTCATTTCGAGAGGAATGAAAATGCCTATGAGAAAAGCCGCATAGATGGCGAGGCCGCCAAGCCGGCCTTTGGGTTCGAGATGGATCTTTCTCGGAGATGGCTTGTCGAGTATTTTAAAGTATTCCGAGAGCCTTATGGCAAGCGGCGTTAAAATTATAGAGGCCAGAAACGCGAAAGCGAAACTTGCCGCGACTCTATGAAAAAAAAATGAATTCATTATTTAAACACTCAAAAAAATCGCGCCGGATTAAAAGCTGACGCGGTGGTTTCATTATAAAGTAATTTGGTGAATTTGTCAAATTTTAAAAAATTTGATGCGGAAGGCGAAGGGGCCGACGATGGAAACGTCGCCGGTGATCTCGAGCGAAAGTTTTATTTTGCAGTTTTTCTGTTTGATATCGTTTATCATATCGTGCATGGTTATCGAATCGAAACCGGAGAACGGCTCTATGATCATACCGTCATTCTTTAGTTTTTTTCTGACCTTGTCGAAGAATTTTATGATCTCTATTTTTATGAACTCGCGGCTTTTGGTGCCGTCGATCACTACGTTATCAGTGTCGCCGCCTTCGGCGGGCGATTCGAAAGTGAACTGTTCGCCCTTTTTATAGATTATACGGTTCATTTCGGCCTGGACCTTGACGTCTTCGAGATATTCGCCTACCATCACGCGCTGAGTGGTTTTAAGATAAACGACAAGTTCCTCTTTAGGCCTTAATTTTTTCGAGATGTTCATCAAAGGTTCGCGAAGCTGGCCCCAAATCGATTCGAAAGGCCGGGTTTTCACGCCTATCTGTTCGCTCGCGCTTCTGATCCGGCTGATGAGGTCGGTATATTGTTTTTCTATTTCAACGGATTTGGAATCGGAAGATATGACCACGAAGTCGAGCAGTTCTTCCGGCTGGAACACTACGTTCTCGAGTTTTTTGATCTGAAGCGTTTTTTCGAGCGACAGCGACTCGGCCTTGAGTTTTTCCTTCGATTCATTCATGTCCCGCAAAACGTCAAGGGCTCTTGAATATTCTACTTCTATTGAATCGTAAACGGCTTTTTGTTCGCCGAGTTTTTTTGTAAGCTCTTCACGGTCGCGCCTTATTTCGTCTATTTTAAAAAGAGCGATCCGCGCTTCCTCGGAAATAGCCGTAAGAACCGCCATGGTAACTACCGTTATAAGCATTCCGGTTATTATGGATATGACTATGGCGGTGGTTTTGGGGCGAAGGCCCGGAAATGAAATGCGCATCTTGCCTATCTTGCGTCCGAGGACATCTCCGACGTAGGCGAGAACACCGCTTAAAATAAGTAAGATTATTATGTTATAATACATTTCGTTAAAGTTATCGGCTCAATTCATCAAAGGTTTATCGAATAAAGAATATAACCGTTTTTTTGATGCAGCCGCCGCGTTTCTTCCTTTAAAAATTTAATGAATAATTCTTTTCGTTCAGGCCGGGCCGGATTATTATAGTCCGGCTTTTCAATATAAGAGAGAAAAACCTTCAGCTGTTTTTCACCCGTAAGGATATGTGTTATCTTTTTCGAAGATAGATGTTTTTTCAGTTCGATCGTGGTCCTGAAAGGAAAGTGATCTATGATATCGCCATCTTTATCGAGGTTTTCACAATCCTCGAACGGCGTCGGCTCAAAGTCGTCGTTCCATGTATAATTCTTATCGAAATAATATGTGCGCGGTTCGTAAAGAGGAGCAAGCCGAACCTCGCCGGTCGAATTACTTAAAATTTCGTTATAAACTTTCGCGCATGAATATGGAAGGAAATTTCTTTCAAGATAAGTATCGCGGGGTTCGCTGCCTGAAAGATAACCGGCGGGTTCTTTTTTCGCGTATTCGACGAACGCCGGATAAGCGCCGTAGCAGGAAAGGCCAAGGACTATGGCTGCCGCCGTCCGCCATGATACCTCTTTAGTATTAAAGTTTTTTTGCGCGAACCAGTCGAGACCGTGAGAAGCGATAATAAAAAAAAGAGGCAGCGCGGGAAGGAAATATCTTGTGGATTGCGCCCTTAAAACGAATATATAATAAAGAGCGAAAATGAAAAATATCGTTTTGGCTGAATTTCGGGCTTCGCCGCTTCCTGAATTGAAAAATTTAACGATCGCGGTCAAATAAAACGGGAGCATAAGAATAAAGGCCACGCCCATGAGGCCGTCATAATATTTTATTCCATAAAATTGCGAATCGGCCGTTATGGTCAGAGGAAACAGAGCGAGGTTGGAAATCGTCTTTTCCCGGCCGAGGCTGCTTAATACGCCGAGATAGGTTTCCAGGTTATCGTATGAAACGGTTTCGGTCGTGAAATAATATTTGAAGAAAGGATAAAAGGGGTTGCCGGTAAAAGCGAAATTTTTAACGCAATACGGCAGAAATATAAAATACGCTATCAGCATGGTTCGAACGGCTATGACCGCGCGCCGTTTCAGATCATCGCCGCGCCTGAAGAATATTATCGCGAAAAATAATATAGCGGACATCACAAGGCCGGTATATTTTACCGAAAGCGCGCCGCCGAGAAAGACCGCCGTGAGATAAACTTCTCCGCAAAGAAGAAAAAGGCAGGCGGCTGTGAAATAAAACATCAGGCCGAGGTCCACGAAAGCGTAAGAGGCCATTAAAAGGATCTGCGGGTGCGCGGCAATTAAAAGCGCCGCGATCTTTGCGCTTCGGGCGCCGATCTCTTTGAATCCGGCCCGTTCGAAAGGGAAATTGAGCGCGAGCGTCACCGTCATTAAAGTGAACAGGGCGTGAAATGAGGCGCAGAGCGTGTCGAATTTAAAGAAAATAAAAAGTGAATATATGGAATTTAAAAGTTGTGGATAGCCCCAGAAAAATATGTCCTTCGTAAAGAAAAGCTTTCCATGCTGAAGATATTGTTTCGGGATCTCCATCTGATAAGCCAGAGCGTCCCAGCCGGTCTGCGGAAGGGCAGAGAATACGAATCCGAACGCTATGGCGGAAAAAACGGCCGCGTCTATGGCGAGAGCGGTCCTGTCGTTCGCGGCTGATCTGGAAACGCTTTCCGAAAGTTCGCGCAGGAGTTTTTTTAAGAGGGCCGGCGTAAAAAAGTTTTTATCCAGTTCTATGAAGGCGCCCGAATTCATGCCGCCCTTTTTAACGAAGATTTTTACGGCGGCCTGTATCAGGAAAGGAAATATCAGGATCAATGAAAAGGAGGTCAGCGAGCAGAAACCGGCGGCAAGCGCCGAGAGTATGAGCGCAGCGGTGATGATGAACCCGGCGCCGAGACGGAGCGTAGTTTCAAGCCAACCGTTAAAACCCGCTCTCGCAAGGGGAATGAAAAGCGGGACCGCCCCATAGTTATGCGCCGACAGAAGAAAAAAAATAAAAAAAAGATATTTCGCGGGTTCGACCGAAGGGAAGAAAAGAAGAGCGGACGGGTTGACGAACGGCAGCGGATGGCCCGCGCGATAAACGGAAATAATGTATATTAAGAATATGGAATATATTGCCGCCGGGATCTTCGCCAATTTTCAAGTTCCTTTTTATAACGAATGTTCTATGGCTATTTTGAGGCCTATTCCGATGAGGATGAGGCCGCCGATGAATTCCATGCGGTTGCTGAAGGCAACGCCGAGCCTTTCGCCTATCTTCATTCCGATGACCGTAAGGGCCAGCGTTACGACGCCTATGACGCCGGCCGGATACCAGATGTTGATGTCGAGCATGGCAAGGCTTACGCCCACCGCGAGAGCGTCGATACTGGTTGCGACGACGAGGAACATCAGCGACCAGCCGCGCGTGGGATCTTTTACCGCCGCGCCGTTATCGCCTTCCCCCTCTTTTTTTTCAAAAGACTCGTGTATCATTTTGCCGCCTATTATCGAAAGGAGCGCGAGCGCTATCCAGTGGTCGTAACTTGAAATGTATTTTGAAAAAGAAGCGCCCAGGTACCAGCCAATGACGGGCATTAAAAACTGAAAAAGCCCGCAATGAAACGACAGGCGGAATACCTGTCTCGGATTGACGCTTTTAAGGCTCAGGCTTGTGACTATGGAAACGGCGAAGGCGTCCATCGCAAGGCCGACAGCTATGAAGAAAATCGTTATAATATCCAAGATCCGTACTTACCTTTCATTTAGTATAGTTATGGGCCGCGGCCTCAGCTATTCTCTATTCCTGAGTTGTTTACGCTATAAAATTATTATCCGCGTCAACCATGAATGAATCTGTGTTTCTGTCGTTCTTATTTTAATCCAGTGCTTTTTGCGTTATCTTGAAGTTGAATACGGAACCGTGGCCGGGTTTGGATTCGAACCAGAAAAGCCCGCCGTGAGCTTCGATAAAAATTTTGGATACGCGAAGGCCGACGCCGAATCCTGATTCTCCGGCCGTTCCGGAAGATACGAGGGGGGACGCATATTTTTTTTCAGAGAATATTTTTTGCTGGTCTTCATTGGTTATTCCGGCTCCTTCGTCCGTGATCGAGAAAAAGATGTTCTCGCCCTCGAACATCGACCTTATGAGTATGACGCCGTTGGACGGAGAAAATTTTACGGCGTTGCTGATGAGATTGTTGAGCACCAGAAGCATCTTGTCGGAGTCGATGAAGGTGGTCGAAAGTTCCTGTGAGATCTCTTTTTTTACGACCAGCTTCTTGCATTCTATGTTGGGCCTGAAGAAATAAAGCGATTTTTCTATTAGTTCCATGAAGTTGCATTTTTGAGACCTGACCGAAATTTCAGCGTTATCGAAGCGGTCGGCCGTGAGAATATCGTTGAAGAACTGTCGGGAACAGTATGAAATGAAGGCGAGCTGTTCGATGTAATATTTCTTGTTCGGAAATTCCTCTTCGACGAACTGGGCGAGGAGGCTTTCGGAATAGTTAAGCGCTATAGCCGCGTGAGTTTTAAAATCTTTCGACAGCATGGAGTCGTATTCGCTCAATATAGCTTTAAATCCGGCCAGTTTCTTTCCAAGATTTTTTTCGCGCGCGCTTATCTTTCCTATCTCGCCGGTCTGCACTTCTATTTTTTCCTCGAGTTCGTTGGTGTGGCGGGTTATTATGTCGATCATGAAATTAAGGTTTTTGGCGAGGCTTCCGGCTTCGTTCTCGAGCGTCGCGTCGGCCTTCGCGGAATAATTTCCGGCCACCACTTCGTCGGTCACGGCGGAAAGTTTGTTAAGCGGGTCGCCGATATTTCTGCGCAGGATTTTTTTAGACGCGACCGATATGAAAAAAACGACAAAAATATAGCATGGCACAAAGACCATGGATTTTTCGTAAGGCGTTAAACCCGCTATTTTTTCAGCGTATATGAAAAAAGCGGCGAAAAATATCGCTATGACGGCGGCGCATACGAAAGTTATCTTTCGCCCTACCGCCTTTGAAACAGGCTTTTTGGCATGCAGCATAGAAGTTTGATTTTACCGCATTTTTTTTATATAGTCAATTTAAATTTAAAATGTTTCAATAAATAAAGTTGATAAAAATTTGGAAAACTGGTATAATAGGTTTTCGATAAAGCGGTTGCCGTAAAGCCGCCGCCGGTCCTTAACATGTCAGCAAATACAGGGAATAAAAGGAGTTTTCTAATGGAATTATTATATCTTATCCTGATCGTGGCGCTTGTCATGATCGATAGTTACCTCATTCAAAATCACGCCACCGAGAAAAAATCCAAAATAGTCACTAATTCGATGGGCGTTGAAACCATAGTGCCTTCGCTGGAAGTACAGAGCGGAAAAGCGCTGAGCATCATCGGAGTAAGCGTCGTGATATTTATCATCGCCGCCACCCTCGTTTCGGGCATCGTCATAATCCAGCCGGGTCACCGCGGAGTGGTCTTCAATGTTTTTTCAGGCCTTTCAAGTAACGTTTTGAACGAAGGCTTGAATATCGTCATTCCAGTCGTGAACCAGGTCCATATTTACGACGTCCGCCGTCAGGAATACACCATGTCCGGCCAGCGCGGAGAAGGCGTCAAGGCTCAGGACGACGATTCGTTATGGTCGCCGACCCGCGAAGGCTTACAGGTCGGCCTCGACGTTACTACCTGGTACAGGATAGACCCCACTAAAGTACAGAACCTTCATCAGAAGATCGGCAAGACCTATGCTGAAAACACGGTCCGTCCCGCTATAAGGGCTACCGTCCGAATGGTTATCTCGGGTTTTTCCATAATGGACGTTTATTCCGACAAACGCGAATCCATACAGGAGACCATAATAAAAAAACTCAGGGAAACTCTCAGCCCGGATAACATCATAGTCGACAATCTGTTTTTAAGGGACGTCAGATTTCCCGCTGAATTCGCGAAATCCATCGAGGAAAAACAGGTCGCTCAGCAGAGCGCCGAACGCATGAAATATATACTTGAAAAAGAACAGAAAGAGGCCGAAAGAAAAGTTATCGAGGCTGAAGGCCAGGCCAAGTCCATAAAGATAATCAACGAGGCTCTCGCAAACAACCGCAATTATCTGGAATATTTAAAGGTCAACAAGCTCGTCGATAAAATAAAGGTAATGGTCGTTCCGACCGGAACGAATACTCTTATAGACTTGAAATCGGCGATGACGCCCGAAACCGAACCCGTGAATCCAGCCGGAAAATAAATGTAGCTAAGGAAAATAAAAATGGGAAAGCCGACGCTGGCTTACAGGATCCTCACCCACGACCGCGTAAAATCTCTGCTTGTAAATTTATTGAAGTCGCTGATATTGCTTTTCAACCTTATCGGAGAAAAGGCTTCTTTTCGGCTTGCTTCGGCTCTGGGCCGGGCGCTTTATTTTTTTGCCGTGGAAACGAAGGCATCGACGCTTAATTCGATCCGCGTCGTTTTTCCGGATATCAGCCCGGGCGATGCGGAGCGGATCGCGAAGGGCGCATTCGTTCATCAGGCTAAAAATTTCGTGGAGCTTCTCCGCTATCCCGGCCTCAACAAAAAAGAAATATCGAGAAAGGTCAGATTTTCGGGTTTTGAAAATCTCAAGAAGGCGCTTCTTAATGAAAAGGGCGTCATACTTCTGGTCCCCCATCTCGGCAACTGGGAGATACTCGGCGCGACGCTCGGACTTTTCGGATACAACGTCTATTCGTTTTTTCTGGACGCCAGGATCGATTCGATCGGAGAACTTTTGAACAGTTTCCGCGAATCGAAAGGCATTAAACTGATAGCGCGCGCCGAGCTGAAAAAGTCCGTCAAGGTTTTAAAGAACAACGCGCTCTTAGGCGTCATAGCCGATCAGGACGGAGGCGAGAACGGCGTTTATACCGATTTTTTCGGGAAAACCGTTTCCGCTCCGCGCGGACCCGCGTCGCTTGCGAGAAGAACCGGCGCCACGGTGCTTCCAATGTATGTCGTCAGAAACGCGGACGATACCTACACAATGGTTATCCAAAGGCCGATATTTCTGAAAAAAACATCGGACAAGGAAGAAGATATAAACAGCTATACGCGGGAATTTTTAAAGATCTACGAAAAGATAATACTTCAGTTCCCCGATCAATGGCTGTGGATGTATGACAGGTGGAAAGAGCGCCGGCATGTGGCCGCTTACATCAAAGAGGCGGCGTTGAAAAATGGATAATCTTATTTTATTCATATACAATTTTTTTATGGTGACGGCATTTATAACGCTGCTGCCATTTTTTGCGGTGGCGATGCCCTTTGTCCGCCGTTTTCGACTTGGATTCTGGAATTACTTCGGGCTTCTTTTTCCAGCCCAGCGTGATTTCGTGGCGCGCGCGAAAAAGAACGGAATGAATTTTTATCTGATACACGGCGTTTCGGTTGGCGAGATAAAACTCGCGAAATACGCGATGGCACAGATATTAAGAACCGATCCGAAAGCGGTTTTCGCTCTTGCCACGACTTCGCCGGACAGTTTCGCAGAGGCCGTGAAAATGCGTTTTGAAAATCGCGTATTGCCGCTTTTTTTCCCTCTGGATATTTATTATTTTACGAGCTCTTTTTTAAAGCGCATATCGCCGGTCGCCGTTTATATACTCGAGGTCGACCTGTGGCCGAATTTTATATTAGCCGCGGCCATGCGGTCCGTTCCCGTTTATCTTCTCAACGGAAGGATCTCCGATAAAACGCTCGCTTTTTATTCGAAGGTAAAAAGTTTCACCGCCGCCATGCTTTCTTTTATTGATCTTTTTTTTATGCAGAGCGAAGAGGACGCCAGACGCGTGGTCGCCATGGGCGCCGATGAAAAAAAGGTTATTGTTATCGGAAATATGAAATTCGACATAGTTCAAAATTTCGCCGATCGTGAAAAAAACGCCGTATTATACGATAAAGTAAGCTCTTTTTTCGGCGAAGGGCACGATCATACTTTCGTCTGCGGGTCGACCCATGAGGACGAGGAGGAAACGATCATCAGCGCGCTTGAAAAGGCTGCGGAAAAGCATCCCGGGAAAAGGCTGCTCTGCGTTATCGCTCCCCGTAATATATCGCGCGCTTCGAATATCCTGTCGCTTGTGCCTGAAAAATATGCGGCGGGGCTTTTTTCAGATGTTTCTATTCGCGCCGGCGCTTCGCCATCAAAGATTTTAGACGGCGGGATCGACTTTTTGATAATGGATTCAATGGGCTATCTGATGAGCGCTTATTCGATGGCTGACGCCGCGATCGTCGGAGGAACTTTCTGTAAAAAAGATATCGGCGGCCATAACATAATCGAGCCGGCCGTCTTCGGTATTCCCGTTCTTTACGGCCCGAGCGTTCGCAACTTCAGAGACGTCGCGGCCGAACTCAAAAATTCTCAGATCGTATTTGAATTTAGCGGCGCCAAGGATCTGGCTGACGCTATTTTAAAGATAATGGATCCTGAAAAAGCCATGCTGATATCGCTTGGCGGCAAAAAACTGCTCGAGATCGTCGAGCGAAATTCAAACGTTACCGGGAAGATTTTCACCTTTATAAAGGAGCATGAATGCAAGACAGGCGCAAATTTAAAATATTGACATACGGGTGTCAGATGAATACGGCCGACAGTGAAATGATATCCGGGGTGCTGAAAAAGATGGGATTTATTGAGGTCGAGGATATGAATTCCGCCGACCTTCTGCTTGTGAACACCTGCGCGGTTAGAACGAAACCGGAGGAAAAAGTTTACGGAAGGCTTTCGAATTTTCAGCATCTGAAAGAAAAGAATCCGCTCCTTTTGATAGGCATCTGCGGGTGTATGGCGCAGAAAGAAAAGGAAAAAATAATTGAAAAGGCCCCTTTCGTGGACCTGGTGTTCGGGCCGCAATCCATCGGGGAACTGCCGGTTTTGATAGAACAGGCATTTAAGGTCGTCGGCAACAAAAGACGCCAGATGGAAAAACTCGAAGGCGACAAAAAATTAAAGAGCAGGTTCCGCGGCGCGGGAATATACGGAAATTTTGAAAATACCGGCGATAATCTCCCCGAAAAGGACGTTTCAAGAGAGTCGAATTTCAAGGCGTTCGTGACCATAATGAGGGGCTGCAATAACTTTTGTTCGTACTGCGTCGTTCCTCATACGCGCGGCCGTGAAAAATCGCGGTCGTTCGAAGTTATACTCGGCGAGGTCGAAGAGCTCATAAAATCAGGATATAAGGAAATAACGCTTCTCGGTCAGAACGTCAATTCTTACAATGGCGGCTCGAACAGGAGCTTTCCTGAGCTTCTCGCGGCGATAGATAAGATCCCCGGCAAATTTTACCTGCGTTATACGACGTCGCATCCGAAAGATCTTTCGGACGAACTGATAGATGTCATGGCGAAAGGCGTGCACATCGCGCCTCACGTTCATCTTCCGTTCCAATCCGGTTCGTCGAAGATACTAAAACTTATGAACCGCAAATATACCCGCGAGCATTATATTTCGCTGATCGAAAAGATCAGGGCGAAGATCCCCGGCGTTTCTCTCACTACCGATGTCATAGCCGGCTTCGCCCAGGAGACGCGTGAGGATTTCGAGGATACCGTATCGCTTTTAAAATTGGTGCGTTACGATTCGGCGTATCTTTTTTATTATTCGGAGCGCGAGGGAACGGACGCTCTTTCGATCGAGGGCGCGGTGCCGGTGAAGGAGCGCATAGCGAGGCTTGAAGAACTGATAGAGCTTCAGA
Source organism: uncultured bacterium (assembly GCA_964551445.1). Classification (GTDB taxonomy): domain Bacteria; phylum Muiribacteriota; class UBA9980; order UBA9980; family UBA9980; genus DAOPXV01. The sequence goes on from CAZKCG010000005.1 coordinate 148,757, forward strand.
TGAATATAACTTTTGAAATCAACAGGAACATGGCTGGCGAGCTTCACGAGGGTATAGTCGAGGGAGCGGCGCCGAAAAATCCCGACGAATATTCGGTTAGAACATTCGATAATCATGTCGTGATCGTGCCGAGGCCCGAAGGGGCGAAAACGGATATTACCGGAGAATTCGTCAATCTTAAGATCACCGAAGGATATAATTTCGTCCTTCGCGGTGAAATATTGAGTTAGCGGGAATCATGAATATTTTTTCAATGCTGTCGCTGATGGCGTTTCTGATATATTTTCATTTCATCATTAATTCATTATGGACCCGTTTCAGGTTTCGCGGTGTTTTTATCGGTATGTGCACGGCCCTCGCTATAAGAAGCTTCTTTATTATTTTTTTCTATGGCGCCGAAACGAAGGAACTCTGTTTTCAGTGGTACAAATACTCTTTTATCGGGTGGGCTTTTTTCCCGCCGGTAATGCTTCATTTCTTTATGAAGATGACCGGGCGGGATGCGCGCGTAAGAACGCCTCTTTTTTTCCCGGCGTTATATCTTCCAGCATTTCTTTTTCTTTTTGATTTTTTTTCAAGAACGCCGGGCGTTGACATAGACTTTTTCAGGACCAGCTATGGCGCCTGGACCCTTATGAATAATGGAAGTTTTATTTTATTCGGCCTTTTCAATCTTTATTATCTCGCTTATGCTGTTCCCGCTATCTGGTTCGCATGGCGCTGGGGTAAAACTTCAAATTTGAACAAGGAAAAAAATCAATCCCGCGTTGTATTTAATGCCGCGATTATCGTTTTTGTGGCCGGTTCCTTCACCGATATCATAATTCCGGTTTTTAAACTTACCGATCTTCCGCTCGTTTCGCATATCATTTTTCTTATATGGATCGCGGGGATCTGGTACGCCAGAAATAAATACCGTTTTATGGATCTTACCATGCAGTCGGCTTCGGACGCTATCATTTCAAAGGTGAACGATATTCTTCTTCTGACCTCGGCCGGCGGTAATATCATCAAGGCGAATTCAAGATTCTTCGAACTGGGATGTTATGAAGAGGCCGAGATCATTGACAATAGCGTTACCGGTTTTATTTTTTCGAATAAGCTCGAAGAGGTTTTAGCGTCGGCAGGAAAAGCGCTTGAGAAGCCGGTCGATTTCGAGGCTGAATTCCGCTCTAAACTTCACGGAATGATACCGGTTTCGGTCTCCCTCGCGTCGGTTTACGATAAATTCGATGATATGCTCGGGATCGTCATCTGCCTGCATGATCTAAGGCAGGCTAACCAGCTGAAGATAGAATCAGGGGAAAGAGAAAGGGCTGAACAGGCCCTTCGGGAAAGTGAAGAGCGCTATCGCGAACTTTTCGAGTCTGCTAACGATATAATATACATAGCGGGCCTGGATGGGAAATTTCTTTCCGTTAACAGGAAGTGCGAGAGTATAATGGGATATACCCGGGAAGAGGTTTTAAACCTTAACGTTTTTGATCTGACTCTGCCGGAATATGTTAACGTTATAAAAAAAGAGGTCGAGCTTAAGATAAAAGGCGCGGGATACAGCGACAGGTATGAGATAAAAATGAAAAGCAAATCGGGACGCGTCGTAGATCTCGAGATAAGCGCCCAGATAAAATACAAAAACGGCATTCCGGTCGAATCGCACGGTATCGCGCGTGACGTTACTGAAAGAAATATCGCCGCGGAAAAACTTTTGAAAAGCGAACAAAAATATCGTGAATTCGTGGATTCTCTACCGCAGACGGTCTACGAGTGTGATATTTCCGGCCGCCTTCTTTTCGTTAATCGCTGGGCTTATAAAGCTTTCGGATATACCACGGAAGAATTCGAAAGAGGGTTGAACGTCTTTGACGGCATCGCTCCCGAATATGTTCCCAAGGTCAGGAAAAACTTCGGCGAAATTTTAAGAAATGTGCACAAGCCCGAAGCCGGCGGTAATGAATTCGTTATGAAACGCAAAGATGGAAGCACTTTTCATGCTATAATTCACTCATATGCCGTTTTTGCCGATGTAAGCCCCGTCGGTCTTCGCGGCATGATCTTCGATGTAAGCGAACTGAAAAGGGTCGAAGCCGAACTTCGCCTGGCCCATGAAGAACTGGAAGCCAGGATCGTCGAGCGCACCGGGGAACTCGCTTTAGCCAACGAGGAACTTAAAAAACAGATGGAAGAACGCAACCGAATGGAAGCGGAGATAGTAAAGATCGGGAAACTTGATTCGCTAAGCGTTCTCGCCGGAGGTATCGCTCACGACTTCAATAATTTTCTTACGGCTATAATGACCAATCTGTCTCTCGCGCGGATGTACACGGACAAAGAAGATAAACTGATCGAAGCCCTTAAACGCACCGAGGACGTCGTTTTCAGGTCGAAAGAACTCACCGCTCAGCTTCTTACCTTCTCCAGAGGCGGAAAACCTCTTAGAAAGGTTTCAGGCATCGATGAAACGCTTAAAAATTCGCTGGAATTTTCAGTAAGAGGCTCGGGAGTGAAGTGCGAGATGGACATACCTGAAGGCCTGTGGAAAGTTAATATAGACGAAGGGCAGATGAATCAGGTTTTCGCCAATCTGGTCATAAACTCAATACAGGCTATGCATGAATGCGGCGTGATACACGCTATAGCGTCTAACGTCAATATCGATGCCGGCCACAAACTCCTTCAACCCGGAAGATATGTTAAAATATCGATACGCGACACCGGCGTTGGAATACCGGCTGAAAACATGGATAAGATATTCGATCCGTATTTTACTACGAAAGCTAAAGGCAACGGGCTGGGACTCGCGTCCGTGTATTCAATAATGAAAAATCATGACGGCGCCGTCTCCGTCGAATCGGTGCCTGGCGCCGGAACTACCGTTACCGTTTATATTCCGGCTTCAGATAAACCCTCTTCCGATGAAAAGCCTAAGAAAGTTGAAATTTTCAAACCACTTTCAGGCCGCATCCTGATAATGGACGATGAGATCGATATAAGGGATACGATGCGCATGATCCTTACCAAATGGGGATTGACCGCGCTGACCGCATGCGATGGAAACGAAGCCGTCGAAATATTCAAAAATGAAACTATGGCCGGGAGGCCTTTTGATCTTTTGTTAATGGATCTTACCATTCCGGGCGGAATGGGCGGGATCGAAGCTGTCGCGAAAATAATTGAAATAGATCCGGGCGCGTCAGCTATCGCGCTTAGCGGATATTTCGACGGGCCGGTCACCGGCGATTATCGGAAGTTCGGATTTAAAAACTTTATATCGAAGCCTTTCAGACTTGAAGAGCTCAACAAAACGATCCATAATTTTTTGAACGGCGTTGAAAAATAGGAAGCTGTATCTCGCCGGAAGCGCCTCTGCCTGCATTTTAAATTATTGTGAAAGACGTTAATTTCTTAACATCGGTTTCTAACAGCGGTGTGTGTTCAGGGTTACATTTGTAAAGTTTTTAATGTCGTTCACTTATGATATGAATACAGGATCAATAGCCGCAAAGCTTGATCCCGGCATCGCTTATCATGTTCTTCAATCCCGGCGAAAGAAGCATCGAAAGTTCGTCCCGCCATCTGTATTTCATGAAATCAGCGTCGCATTCAGGCATGTTTTTATATTCCTCGGCCGATTCGCCCGGATGCGTCATGAGCTCGACGAATATTTCTTTTCCGGAATGTTCTTTCCGGGTCTCATATCTTCGCTCCAGATAACCTATGAAAGAGGCGACCTTCTCTTCAGTCATCGCGCCGGAATAGAATTGGCCGAAGAACGAGCCGGGGCTGAAAATTTTCGATTTGGCGATCTTGCGGCCGTACCAGCTTTTATAAAAAGAATTCATGAAAAAGATCTTTATCGCGTTTCCTTTCGAAGGCGAAAGGCCTTTATGAAGGTCAAATTTAAAAGGTTCGACGGGATCTCTCATTTTTCCGATCCCGGCATCTTTCAGGACCTCTATAAATATTGGCAAAAGCGAAGGGTGCATATGTATGTGCTGGTGGGAGTCGGCGTGTGACGGATTTATTCCCAATGCCATGATCTTTTTGACCTGATTAATAAGTTCTATCTTTATTTCGCGGGCTGAAATTTTTCCGAGATGCCAGTTCTTGAAAAAATCAAGGTAGCCAGGATAAAATTCGCCGTCATCCGTAACGAGTGTTCTGATCTTTGAAAGATTCGAAGTTACGGGTTTCCCCGCGACAAGCTGAAGATGCGCTCCGACCGACAGGCGGGGGTTCCTTGCGGCGATCTCCGCCGCGTAAAGCGCGTGCGCGGATGATGCAAGAAGCGTGGCGGAGGTCAGGATACCGTTTCTGAAAGCGGATTCTACGGCGTCGCAGATACTTATGGTAAGGCCGAAATCGTCGGCGTTAATTATTAGATTGACGCGCGCCATAATTTCAAAGCCTTTCGATAACGATCGTCGCTACTGCGTAATCAGCGTCATGGGATATGCTTACGTGAACGACGGAAAGTTTCTTTTCATCGAATATTTTTTTTGTGGCGCCCGAAAGATTGATATAGGGCATGCCTGTTTCCTCGTGTAAAAGTTCGAAATCGTGGAATTTCATTCCATCCGCAAGCCCCATTTTAAAAGCTTTTATGAAAGACTCCTTGACGGCGAAGTTGGCGGCGAAATGCTGAGCGGGATGGGCTTTTTCACTGCAATATTTATTTTCCGCTCCGGTGAAAATGCGTTCGGCGAACCCTTCCGTGCGCCCGAGGCTCTGTTCGATGCGGGATATTTTAACGATGTCGGTGCCTATTCCGTATATCATGATGAGTTTCCTTTTAACGATATTCATGAAATTCTATATCATCATTATAAATTAAAATCCCGGCATTTTCAACAACAACCTTTTTCAAGGAGCGTTATTTTTCTTGACTTGATTATGCATATTGTATAAAATAAATATCAAGATCATATTTATCAATGCAATTATCGCGGTTAAATTACCGCCCGCGGCCATGCCGCGAAAAGTTTTTTAATGGAGCTGGAAATGTTTAAAGAAGAGCGCAAAACGCCTGCTTTTTCATGGGAACAGATAGGCGATATATCTTTTGGAAGGCCCAATCTCGGGAAAACGACCGACTTAAGCGTATACAGGCTCATGCAGTTCACGCTGCGGGACGTCATGATATGCGAACTGGGCGTCGCAAAAACCGACGAGATATTTTTCAGGGCGGGCGAGGAAGCCGGGAAAGCCTTTTATAAAAACGTGCTGACCCGCAAAGGAAGCCTCAACGATCTGATCACCGACATCCAGGATAAGATGAAGGAACTTAAAATAGGCATATTCAGGGTTGAATCGGCCGACCCGGAAACGGGCCGTTTCGTTTTCACGGTGGCCGAGGATCTTGACTGTTCCGGTATCCCCGTCTGTTCGGAAGAGATATGCACTTATGACGAGGGTTTTATAAGCGGCATCCTTCTCGAATTCACGGGAAAACGCTTCGCCGTTAAAGAGATCGACTGCTGGTGCTCCGGCGACCGCGTCTGCCGCTTCGAAGCCCTGCTCATGTAAATTTTAAAAGGCAGTAATAATGACTTTAAGCTCAAGAGACATAGAACTTCTGGACAGCCTGTCCGAAACGCTCCATAAGATGACACGCGGCGAGGTTACCGCGCCCCTTAAAATTTCTGTTACAGCCGAAGATAACGAGGTTTGCCAGGTCGTTTCTTATTTTAACGATTTTATATCTGCTTATAATGAATTTTCGGAATATATCTTTTCTATTTCAAGAGGAGAACTCGGCCATGAGCTCCCCGCAGCCAACAAACTTTTCGTCGTTCAGGCTTTAAAAAGCCTCCAGTCCAATCTTCGCCATCTTACCTGGAAAACGCAGCGCATAGCGGGCGGCGACTTCGCGCAGCGGGTCGATTTCATGGGCGACTTTTCGGCCTCCTTCAACAAAATGACGGCCGATCTCAAATCATCGTTCGCGAGGATCGAATCCCAAAAGCTTGAACTCGAGAAGCTTTCAGCGATGAAAGACGAATTCCTGGCCGTGGCGGGGCATGACCTTCGAACTCCATTCACGGCCATTCTGGGTTTTTGCGGCTTATTGCTCGCCGATAAAACCCTCGGGAACGAGCAGCGTGAAATGGTTCGCATAATCAATTACAGCGCCGAAACCCAGCTTGAATATGTTAACGACATACTCGACGTTATGAAGCTGGAAGCCGGCGAAATAAAATTGAAACTTCGTCCGGCGGATATTGAAACGCTTATCTTAGAGTGCGTGGAAGGCCTTCGGCGGCTGGTCGAAAGCAAGGGTATAAAGCTTCTTGTTTTAAACAGCCTGCCGGAATCGTTCCCTGAGATCGAGATTGACGCGCCTAAAATAAAGCAGATCATGAATAATCTCATTTCCAACTCCATGAAATTCACCGAACCCGGAAAAAAAATCACGGTGTCCTGCTTTATCAACGCTTCATCTGAAGTCGAGATCCATGTCATGGACGAAGGGGTCGGAATAGCGGAAAGATCGATGCCGGAGCTTTTCACGAGGTACAGGCAGTTTAGAAGCGCGGGCACCGGCGGAGAAAAAGGCACCGGGCTCGGTCTTTTCATTTGCAAGACCTTCGTCGAGGCTCATGGCGGCGTGATCGGCGCAAAGAGTGTTGTCGGTTCCGGCAGCGATTTTTATTTCAGACTTCCGGTCCGTCGTCATGAAATAGCGGCCGGTGATAATGAAAAAAATCCCGGCGGCCGGACGGAAATAGCGTTAGACGAAATACATATCGGCGCACGGCGCGCTTCGCAGGCGATACTTATCGTAGAGGATGATCCGGCTTTGAGGAAGCTGATAGCAAAGATGATCGCGATAAGAAATTGCGGAGTTCCTCATTTCGCTGATACCGGAATGGACGCTCTTAAAATGCTTGAAACGGAAAAGATAGACTTCATTTTCATGGACATACAGCTTCCCGATATGACCGGGTTTGAAACCGCCGCGGCGATAAGAAGCGCCTGGAAACAAATTGAAAGAAGGATACCTATAATCGCCCTTACCGGTTTTTCTGGCCCGGATATGAATAAAAAATTAGCCGAATCAGGGATCGACGGTATTCTTATAAAGCCGGTATCCGTGGATAAACTAGTCGAATCCATACATAAATATTCTATTACTTGAATTAACTTTTTCCGAATCGTCCGACTTTTTTAAAACGCTTTTTTATATTTGCCGTTCCAGCGGCCGGCATTTCAGTTTTGCCGTTTTCACGGCATATGTCTTGTTTTTAAAAATAAGTGTTTTCGGCAATACATACTCATTTGGCGGCGGGATGTTCCGGAGCGCGTTTATTCCCTGTGTCGCATACCGGTCTATGCACGGCGGCGAAAATATTACGCGGTCAGAGAACGCTGAAGCAGCGGATTCCAGTGATCTTTGGCTTGCCGGTCTTCAGCCGGCTCACTATTAAGCGTATTTATTCGGTCATGGATATCCATCGTTCCTCTTTATTTCCGGTATCTTTGGCGCTTTTAATATAAGGGGCGTTTTTTGGCCGGCGGGTAAATGTTTTGTGTAACGAATGTGTTTTTTATTTCCGCCCGCCGGTCTGAAAGATTTTTTTAAAAGATATTTATTCATACCCTGGCATATTTCGGGGTATTTTTCTTTTTATTTAAAATGATTTAAGTTATATATAGGGACGAAATAATTATTTAAAATAGTTTAAAAACTTCTTGACACGGCAAAAAGATTATGATATTATG